>NZ_SBFD01000006.1:314663-341794 GCF_014156615.1 Pantoea pleuroti
GAACCGATGTCGCGCAGTTTTTTACCTGCCATCAGGTTACGTTCAATGTGTTCCAGCGAGACGTTTTTGGTCTCAGGGATCAGCATCACCGTCAGCAGAATGAAGAACAGGTTAAGCAGTGCGTAGACCCAGAATGTGTTCGCATTGCCCAGCGTATTCAGCATCGTCAGGAAGGTCGCACCCACGATCATGTTCGCGATCCAGTTGGTGGTGGTGGAGACAGTGATACCGAAATCGCGGCCTTTCAGCGGCTGAATTTCGGAACAGAGTACCCAGATCAACGGACCGGCTGACATCGCAAAACCGATGATGAACATCAGCAGCATACCTACCGCAAAGTACTGTGCGCCCGCCGAGTGAATGCCGAAGTGCAGCATCGTACCCAGAACGCCCATACCGGCTGCCATCACCATAAAGCCCAGAATCAGGGTAGGTTTACGACCCCAGCGATCCACCAGGCCAATGGCAATAAAGGTCGCCAGTACGTTAACCAGACCCACAATCACCGTACCCCACATCTGCTGGGTGGTGTTGGTGAAGCCCGCGATTTCAAAGATTTTTGGCGCGTAGTACATGATGACGTTCATGCCGGTAAACTGTTGCATCACCTGCAGCAGGATGCCGAGATAGACCGCACGGCGGAAGTGACTGCTGCTGGTGAACAGACCCCAGCCAGACTGTTTGATCTTCAGGCTTTCACGGATCTCTTCCAGCTCACGTTTTGCCTGCTCGCTGGTGTCACGCAGACGATCCAGTACGCGTTGTGCATCGCGGAAGTTGCCTCGCGCCGCCAGCCAGCGTGGGCTGTTTGGCAGGAAGAAAACGCCGACCAGCAGCAACAGTGCCGGAATAGTGATGATGCCCAGCATCCAGCGCCAGTTGCCGGTAAAGCTGAACGCCGTATCGGACAGGTAAGCGCCAAGAATACCGATGGTGATCATCAGCTGATAAAGAGAAATCATACTGCCGCGAATTTTTTCCGGAGCGATCTCAGAAAGATAAAGCGGGGCGGTATAAGAGGCGATACCGACTGCCAGGCCCAGCAGAACGCGGGCGCTGATCAGCATTTCCGGGTTTGGCGACATCGCCGACCAGAGTGAACCGATAACGAACAGAATCGCACCGGCCATCAGGCTTTTTTTACGGCCCAGACGGGATGACATCCAGCCGCTGCCGATAGCACCGACCGCCGCACCAAACATCATGGAACTGACGATCCACTCCTGCTGATGAGGGGTGACGTTAAAGTCCTTTGCGATAAACGGCAGAGCACCGGCGATAACGCCGATATCCAGACCGAACAGCAGACCCGCAAGGGCCGCCAGAAAGCAGACAAATAAGGTCATCGCCTTATTTGAAGTTCTGCTTTTGTGTGTATTGCCAGGCATTTTAGCCTCCAGGTTTATCCATCATTGTTTTTATCAATGTTAAAAAACCTTTTGCCGGAAAAAAGTGAGCCTGATCACATCAGTGTAATCGCTTACACACGCTGAAACCCTGAAATTCAGCATATTTTTCCCGGAAAGATTAATTAACCAGTGAGGTATAGCACTCATTAAGTTTCTGACAATGCTCTATTTACTGGCTATCAGACGACGCTGAAAATAACGCATTTTCAGCAGAATAACTACGTGCGTTAATTCCTAAATATCGGATAAACAAAGCCTTTCAATTTGTAATCGTTAACATTTAGTCGTCAGAAAAAGCGAAAAGAAGTGTAGCTGAGAACTGAAAATTTGCTGCAGAGAGAAGAAGAAGTTGGGCAGATGCGTTTTTTTGTCGTCACGCGCTCGCCAGAAACTGCGCTGGCTTGTCGTTCAGAAGGGTAGCGGGAGCAAAATTGCTCCGGTTAGCAATGGGGCTGAAAAGGCAATAAAACACCCTGCCGCAGTAGCATAATGCCAGTCAGTTAAGCGACAGGTGATAACGCAGTCTGGTGCCGGGCAGGGGCTGGCGGTCCTCGCGCCGCTGCGCGGCCCCGGCCTGCTCTGAAACTTCAGTGTGTATTGTCAGAAAGGGCACGAGAGTGAAGGCCTGAGCGCCTCTGCTGCTGAAAGGGCTATCCGCAGCGCTGAGGCGTGACGGTGGGCCAGACGTCCACGCCGGGAAGCGTGGACAGTTCGGGGCCGGCCAGGGAGGGCCGATCCCCGAACGGTTCGCCGGCACGACGTCAAAGCCGAAGGTACCGCGTGAGCGGCGCGAGGACGGCCCGGCAGCAGCAGAGGTGCGCTGGCCCGTACTGCGGCTCGCTCGCCCGGAAAAAAAGGCTGCCACGTTTGACCGTGGCAGCCTTTACAAAGCTAATCTTAACTGACCAGCATCAGGCCTCAGTGGCAGGGTTTTTATCAGCAGCCGGTAGCCTTACAGGCCAGCCGCTTCACGCAGCAGGGCAGCTTTGTCGGTTTTTTCCCATGGGAAATGTTCACGACCAAAGTGGCCGTAAGCTGCGGTCTCTTTATAGATTGGGTGCAGCAGATCCAGCATCTGGATCAGACCATATGGACGCAGGTCGAAGAACTCGCGCACCAGCAGCGTCAGCTGTTCGGTAGAGATTTTCTCGGTGCCGAAGGTTTCCACCATGATAGAAGTAGGTTCTGCCACGCCGATAGCGTAGGAGACCTGGATTTCACAACGGTCAGCCAGACCGGCCGCTACGATGTTTTTCGCCACGTAACGCGCCGCATAGGCTGCAGAGCGGTCAACTTTAGACGGATCTTTACCCGAGAACGCACCGCCACCGTGACGCGCCATGCCGCCGTAGGTGTCTACGATAATTTTACGACCGGTCAGACCGCAATCGCCCATCGGGCCGCCGATCACAAAGCGACCGGTTGGGTTGATGTGATATTTGGTCGAGGCGCTCAGCCACTCTGCGGGCAGAACCGGCTTGATGATCTCTTCCATCACTGCTTCCTGCAGATCTTTCTGGCTGATGGATTCAGCATGCTGGGTAGAGAGCACAACTGCATCGATGCCCACGATTTTGCCATCGTCATACTGGAAAGTGACCTGGCTCTTGGCATCCGGACGCAGCCACGGCAGGGTGCCATTTTTACGCACTTCAGCCTGACGCTGTACCAGACGGTGCGCATAGGTCACCGGCGCAGGCATCAGCACGTCTGTTTCGTTGGTGGCATAGCCGAACATCAGGCCCTGGTCGCCAGCGCCCTGTTCCAGCGGATCGGTACGGTCAACGCCCTGATTGATATCCTGAGACTGTTTACCAATCGCGCTTAATACCGCGCAGGAGTTGGCGTCAAAGCCCATATCGGAATGGACATAGCCGATTTCACGTACGGTTTTACGGGTGATCTCTTCGATATCGACCCAGGCGCTGGTGGTGATTTCACCGCCAACCAGCACCATACCGGTTTTAACGTAGGTTTCGCAGGCCACGCGCGCTTTAGGATCCTGTTCAAGGATCGCATCCAGCACAGCATCGGAGATCTGGTCGGCGATTTTATCGGGATGTCCTTCTGATACAGACTCGGACGTAAAAAGGTGTTTAGCCATTCTGTTCTTTACCTTAAATATGGTTTGAGTACGACTGCATAGCGCCAGTGAGGTGGTCTGACCTGACGCCCCTTCAGGCAAAGCCGCGAGCAGTGAGGTTGTGTCAGCACAGCAGGCCAACACCGCCTGGATAGTAACCTGTTTAGATGGAAAACCATCTGGACGGCTATTTTAGGATAGAGGATAAACCAATTACCAGCCCTTTTTCTGTTTCAGCATTTAACCTGTCTCTGTTATCGGCATAATTTGCTGACGCTACACGCAATTCCCCGATAATATTTTTGCATTTTACGGCTGTAAACTGTATAAAACGCCGCTGCTTTGATAGCAGCAGCAAGGATGACGCCACTGTTTGCGTCGCGCCTGTCAGACTCTGGTCTGGCTTTCACCCAGGTTGTTTTCCATATGCCCCTGGCATATGCGGAGGTGATACAAGTAATGAACCACGCTTTTTCTTCTTCCGGTTCTCTGCGCTGCGGCGCTGCGCTGGCTCTCTCCTGCCTCCCATCTTTTTCTCTTTCCTGCCGACGCGATGTCCGATGCGGTAATTTTACCGACACAGGCGCAGGCTAATCTTTATCTCTGCTCGATCGGTTTTGTCTCTTCTCTGCGCCCGCGCAGCGGAACGACGCAGGTTATCCATGGTCAATACAGATCAGTTAAATGTTCTCTGTTTAAACGGAGATGGCCCGGGTGTTTTACACTTAACTCTCATGCGTGAATCGCGCTGACGGCAACGTCAGGTGAACAGGACATTGCGTTTAATGTGGCAACAGGTTTTCAGATTAGCGGCCATAAAGCCGGTTAACAGTTTCATCTTTCAACGGAAAATTGAGGTTCGCGATGTCTGACGACATGAAGAATATCAAAGGTTCGTCAGCTGGCGAACAGGGTACACTCCGCTCCATGCAGGAGGTTGCAATGAACGATCAGGATGCGAGCAAAATGTTGCGTACGTACAACATCGCCTGGTGGGGCAACAACTATTATGACGTTAACGAACTGGGCCACATCAGTGTCTGCCCCGATCCGGATCGTCCTGACGTGCGCGTCGATTTAGCTCGTCTGGTCAAAGAGCGCGAAGCGCAGGGCCAGCGTCTGCCCGCTTTATTCTGCTTCCCGCAGATCCTGCAACACCGTCTGCGTTCCATTAACGCCGCCTTTAAACGTGCGCGTGAATCCTACGGTTACAAAGGCGACTACTTCCTGGTTTACCCGATTAAAGTTAACCAGCACAAACGCGTGATTGAGTCACTGATCCACTCCGGCGAACCGCTGGGACTGGAAGCGGGCTCAAAAGCCGAGCTGATGGCGGTGCTGGCGCACGCCGGTCAGACCCGTTCGGTGATCGTCTGTAACGGCTATAAAGATCGCGAATATATTCGTCTGGCGCTGATTGGCGAGAAGATGGGCCACAAGGTCTATCTGGTGCTGGAGAAGATGACCGAAGTGCGGCTGGTGCTGGAAGAAGCAGAGCGTCTGAATGTGGTGCCGCGTCTTGGTATCCGTGCGCGTCTGGCTTCGCAGGGCTCCGGTAAATGGCAGTCGAGCGGCGGCGAAAAGTCGAAGTTTGGCCTGTCAGCCACCCAGGTGCTGAAACTGGTTGAGATCATGCGTGAAGCAGGTCGCATCGACAGCCTGCAGCTGCTGCATTTCCATCTGGGCTCGCAGATGTCCAACATCCGCGACATCGCTACCGGCGTGCGTGAGTCGGCGCGCTTCTATGTCGAACTGGCTAAGCTGGGCGTCAACATCAAATGTTTCGACGTCGGCGGCGGTCTGGGCGTCGATTACGAAGGAACGCGCTCGCAGTCTGACTGCTCGGTCAACTACGGCCTGAATGAGTACGCCAACAACGTAATCTGGGCGATTGGTGCTGCCTGTGATGAGCACGGTCTGGAGCATCCGACGGTGATCACCGAGTCGGGCCGTGCCGTAACCGCGCACCACACGGTGCTGGTCTCCAACATCATTGGTGTGGAGCGCAACGAGTTCAGCGAACCTGAAACGCCGGATGCGGATGCGCCGCGCCCGATCCTCAGCATGTGGGAAACCTGGCAGGAGATGCACGAGCCAAGTACCCGCCGTTCGCTGCGTGAATGGCTGCATGACAGCCAGATGGATCTGTTTGATATCCATACCGGCTACTCGTCAGGTACCTACGATCTCAAGCAGCGTTCCTGGGCTGAGCAACTCTATCTGAGCATCTGCCACTATATTCAGCAGCATCTCGATCCGAGCAACCGTGCACACCGTCCAATCATCGACGAACTGCAGGAGCGGATGGCGGATAAGATCTACGTTAACTTCTCGCTGTTCCAGTCAATGCCGGATGCGTGGGGTATCGATCAGCTGTTCCCGGTACTGCCGCTGGAAGGGCTGAACAAGAAGCCGGAGCGCCGTGCCGTGCTGCTCGACATCACCTGTGACTCCGATGGCACCATCGATCACTACGTGGATGGCGACGGTATCGCGACGACCATGCCGATGCCGGAATATGACCTTGATAACCCACCCATGCTGGGCTTCTTTATGGTGGGTGCTTATCAGGAAATTCTGGGCAACATGCATAACCTGTTTGGTGACACCGAAGCGGTGGATGTCTACGCACGCGAAAATGGCGATGTGGAAGTGCAGCTCTCCGATGAAGGCGACACCGTGGCGGACATGCTGCGTTACGTGCAGCTTGATCCCAACGAGCTGATGGCGCTGTTCCGCAATCAGGTTCAGGCATCCGATCTCGACGAAGAGCTGCGTGCGCAGTTCCTGGAAGAGTTCGAGAGCGGCCTCTACGGCTATACCTATTTAGAAGATGAATAATCGATCCTGGCGACCGGTAATCGCATATTGCAGTTGCCGTTAACTATGTCGATAATCTGACTCACTCAATCCCTTCCTCGTCGGGCCTAACGACGCGGAGGGGATTTTTTCATCTCAACCTTAATGGTTTGCGGGCTGGCCCGACTTACGCACATAGAGAGAGCAATTATGTATAACACGCTTGGCAATCAGTACGACAACTCCCTGGTTTCTAACGCCTTTGGTTTCATGCGTTTTCCGCTGAATTTTCAGCCTTACGACAGCGACGCCGAGTGGGTTATCACCGGCGTGCCGTTTGATGCCGCGACCTCGGGTCGTCCGGGCAGCCGCCTGGGTCCGGGCGCGATTCGCCAGATCTCCACCAATCTGGCCTGGGAAGGCTGCCGCTGGCCGTGGGATTTCGACCTGCGTCAGCGTCTGAACGTCGTCGATTGCGGCGATCTGGTTTACGCCTTCGGTGATTCGCAGGATCTCTCCGACAAATTGCAGGCCCATGCTGAAAAACTGCTGGCCAATGGCAAGCGCATGATGACCTTTGGCGGCGACCATTACGTCACACTGCCACTGCTGCGCGCCCATGCAAAACACTTCGGCAAGATGGCGCTGGTGCACTTTGATGCGCATACCGACACCTACTCCAACGGCCCGACCTTTGACCACGGCACCATGTTCTTTACCGCGCCGAAAGAGGGTCTGATCGATCCGCAGCACTCAGTGCAGATTGGTATCCGTACCGAATTCGACAAGAGCCTGGGTTTCAACGTGCTGGATGCGGCGCAGGTCAACGACCGCAGCGTTGACGATATCCTCGCCGAAGTGAAACGCACAGTGGGCGATCTGCCGGTCTATCTGACCTTCGATATCGACTGTCTGGATCCGGCGCATGCGCCTGGCACCGGCACGCCGGTGATTGGCGGCCTGACCACCGATAAAGCGACCAAACTGATCCGTGGCCTGCAGGGCATGAACATTGTCGGCATGGATCTGGTGGAAGTCGCACCGGGTTACGATCATGCTGATCTGACGGCACTGGCGGCGGCTACCCTGGCGCTGGATATGCTGCATGTTCAGGCTGTGAACAAAGGCTGATGCCTGCTGCCTGCCGGCTTCAGTCCGGCAGGCGCTGAACGCGGCGTCCTGTCCGTCGGGCGGGCCGCTGCTGTGATGTTCCTTTCTTTGCCATGATCCGATTGATTCCTTTCTGACCCCGACGGGTAACCGTCAGGCGCGAACCCCTATCTGCAACTAAACTTACAGCGTAAAAATGGCGTAGTGGAGATAATCATGGGCTTTCTTGATGAACTGGCTGGCGCACTGGATGGCAACCAGAGTGAAGGGCATCCGCCGGGACAGTTACAGGCTGTCTGGCATTGGGTGCAGGAGCAGGGCGGTATTGAAGTGCTGCTGCAAAAATTTCAGCAGGGCGGGCTGGGTGAGGTGTTTGGTTCCTGGATCGGCACCGGTGATAACCATCCGGTTGGCCACAGTGAGATTCAGTCTGCTTTTGGTCAGGATGAACTGCAGTCACTGGCTGACAAACTCGGCACCGATGTGAAAGGGGCATCGGGTACGCTGGCCGCGCTATTGCCGCAGCTGATTGATAAATTGTCACCGCAGGGACACATGGATGAACAGGCGCTGCATGACAATAAGCTGGATCTGGGCTCGATGGTGGATCAGATATTTAAGCGCTAGCGGACTTCGCACGGCTAAGCGCGCACGCCGGATGCATGCGCGCTCAAAGGCAGGATTACTTGCTGTCGGCAGCAATTCGCTCACGAATATGCGCTGCGCGCGCTTCAGAGGCGGGATGCGAGTCAAACATCGAACTCTGACGTCCCTGTTCCATCTTCGCCAGCTTTTCAAAGCTGGTGGCCAGGCCCATTGGGTCGATATTGCGCTTCTTCATCAGATCGTAGGAGTAGTCATCCGCCTGTGACTCCTGCGTCTGGGAGAACTGCGCATTCACCAGTTTTTCACCCATTTCACCCAGCTGCGACTGCGACAGTGAACCAATCACGCCGCCAACCGAGGCGGCTGCGGTGCGGGCTGCGGTTGTGGCATATGCCAGCTGCATCGCCTTGCGCGTATGCCCTAACGCGACGTGGCCCATCTCATGACCCAGCACGCCTTCCACTTCATTGTCAGTCATCATATCCATCAGACCGCTGTAAACACGAATACAGCCGTTTGCCATCGCCCAGGCGTTGACATCTTTGGTCTGATAAACCTTGTAGTTAGCCGGTACGCCGTTGATGTTATCGCCCAGCGCCGCAGCGATCTTGTTCAGACGCTGCTGATAATCACTGTTAGCAGGCGCAATCTGATTATCTTTGTCCATCTGCTCACAGGATTTATCGCTCAGCTGCTTTACCTGATCGTCGCTGAGGGTATAAGCCTGATACGCCTGCGCGCCCGACTGCATCAGCGCATTGTTGTCTAAACCCTGACAGCCACTCAGCAGCGTCGTCAGTCCAAGCGCTAACACCATTTTTTTGATTTTCATGCTGTATCCCATTCATAACAAGGTAAGAAAAACAAACACCTGAAACTCAGCCAGGTGAATAAACGATTTGGTTATAGCGTGCCAGTCTGCACTTTGCTAGCAGATATGGCTGGAAAAGCCATACGAAGCGGCTGCATTTAGCGTTTTACAGCATGTACTTTTGCCCCGTTTCTCATGTACATTGATGGGCAACTTTTTCCTTGTTTTGCCCGGTAACTCATTAATAACAATAAGTTAAGGTGCGAAGCATTAATCCGACCTGGAGTAGAAAATGCCCTCTCGTAAAGAGCTTGCCAACGCCATTCGTGCGTTAAGTATGGATGCAGTACAGAAAGCGAAATCGGGACATCCGGGTGCCCCAATGGGCATGGCGGACATCGCTGAAGTACTCTGGCGCGGCTTCCTGAACCACAACCCAACCAACCCGCTGTGGGCTGACCGCGACCGTTTTGTGCTCTCTAACGGTCACGGCTCAATGCTGATCTATAGCCTGTTGCACCTGACCGGTTACGATCTGCCCCTGAGCGAACTGGAAAACTTCCGTCAGCTGCACTCAAAAACTCCAGGTCACCCGGAATATGGCTACACCGTGGGTGTTGAAACCACTACCGGTCCGCTGGGGCAGGGCATCGCTAACGCAGTAGGTTTTGCCATTGCTGAGCGCACGCTGGCAGCACAGTTCAACCGTCCGGGTCATGACATCGTAGACCACAACACCTATGTCTTCATGGGTGATGGCTGCATGATGGAAGGTATCTCGCATGAAGTCTGCTCACTGGCCGGTACGCTGAAGCTGGGCAAACTGGTGGCGTTTTATGATGACAACGGTATCTCTATCGACGGTCACATTGATGGCTGGTTCACCGACGACACCGCTAAGCGCTTTGAAGCTTACGGCTGGCACGTGGTGCGCGGCGTCGATGGTCACGATGCGGATGCGATTGCGAAAGCGATCGAGGAAGCGAAAAGCGTCAGCGACAAACCTTCACTGCTGATGTGCAAAACCGTTATCGGTTTTGGTTCACCGAACAAAGCGGGTACCCATGATTCGCACGGCGCACCGCTGGGTGATGACGAAGTAGCACTGACCCGCAAACAGCTGGGCTGGACCCACGCGCCGTTCGTTATCCCTTCTGATATCTACGCTGAGTGGGACGCGAAAGAAGCGGGCCAGGCGAAAGAGTCTGCATGGAATGAGAAATTCGCCGCTTACGCACAGGCTCATCCTGAACTGGCTGCCGAGTTTAAACGCCGCGTCAGCAACGAACTGCCAGCTAACTGGCAGGAAGAGTCGCAGAAGTTCGTTGAACAGCTGCAGGCGAACCCGGCGAAGATCGCCAGCCGTAAAGCCTCACAGAATGCTATCGAAGCTTTCGGTAAAATTCTGCCGGAATACCTGGGCGGCTCAGCCGATCTGGCACCCAGCAACCTGACAATCTGGTCGGGCTCTAAGCCGATCAACGAAGATGCTGCGGGTAACTACATCCACTACGGCGTGCGTGAGTTCGGTATGACCGCAATCGCTAATGGCCTGGCGCTGCACGGCGGCTTCCTGCCTTACACCGCGACCTTCCTGATGTTCGTTGAATATGCGCGTAACGCAGCGCGTATGGCGGCACTGATGAAGATCCGTCAGATCATGGTCTACACCCACGACTCTATCGGTCTGGGCGAAGATGGCCCGACGCACCAGCCGGTTGAACAGATGGCGAGCCTGCGCACCACGCCAAACATGAGCCTGTGGCGTCCATGTGACCAGGTTGAATCCGCGGTAGCGTGGAAATATGCCATTGAGCGTAAAGATGGCCCGACTGCGCTGATCTTCTCTCGTCAGAACCTGGCGCAGCAGGAGCGTGACACGGCACAGCTGGCTAACGTAGCGCGCGGCGGTTACGTGCTGAAAGATTGCGATGGCACGCCTGAGCTGATCCTGATCGCCACTGGTTCCGAAGTTGAACTGGCTGTCGGTGCCTGGGACAAACTCACCAGCGAAGGCCGCAAAGTGCGCGTGGTCTCTATGCCATCAACGGATGCCTTCGACAAGCAGAGCGATGAGTACCGTGAATCCGTGCTGCCAAAAGCGGTCAGCGCACGCGTCGCAATCGAAGCGGGCATCGCTGACTACTGGTTCAAATACACCGGCCTGAACGGCGCTATCGTGGGTATGACCAGCTTCGGCGAATCGGCACCTGCCGATCAGCTGTTCGAACTGTTTGGCTTTACCGTCGACAACGTCGTCGCGAAAGCGAAAGCGCTGCTGGCGTAAAACCGGTCAGGCGGGCCTGTTCCCGCCCGGCTGTAAAAACAGAGGGACGAACTTTTCGTCCCTTTTACTTTTTTATTCCTGCAGTAATAACCGCCTTTTGCTTTAATTTGTGACGCAGATCCAAATTTAAGCAGTCAGATTGATCACAATCATTCCTGTTATTCCTTCCTTCTATTATTGTAGCTGAACCGTTTCAGTCGCCAGGCGAATCGCCCTGGTTTCGGACAATGCCGGGTAAGAATCTCCTGTACAAAATGCAGTGAAACGCTCAGGCTAACGGCACGTTTTTTTCAGTCTGACGTGGCAGGAGAGAAATGACGGTACGGGTAGCGATAAATGGTTTTGGCCGGATTGGACGCAACGTCCTGCGCGCGCTGTATGAAACGGGGCGACGTGCAGAGATCACTGTGGTCGCGATTAACGAGCTGGCAGAAGCCACCGGTATGGCGCACCTGCTCAAATACGATACCAGTCATGGCCGTTTTGCTTTCGATGTCCGCCAGGAGCGCGATGTAATGTGGGTGGGTGGCGATACTCTGCGCATTTTGCACCGTGCAGCCATTGCCGATCTGCCGTGGCGTGAACTCGATGTGGATGTGGTGCTGGACTGCACCGGCGTCTATGGCTCGCGCGCTGATGGCGAAGCGCATCTTCAGGCTGGCGCCAAAAAAGTGCTGTTCTCTCATCCCGGCGGAAACGATCTCGACGCTACAGTGGTGTATGGCGTTAACCAGCAGTTACTCACCGCCAGTGACCGCATCGTCTCCAACGCTTCCTGTACCACTAACTGCATTATCCCGGTGATTAAACTGCTGGATGATGCGTTTGGCATCGAATCCGGCACCGTCACCACGATCCACTCAGCGATGCACGATCAGCAGGTGATCGACGCCTATCACAGCGATCTGCGCCGTACGCGTGCAGCCAGTCAGTCGATCATCCCGGTGGACACTCGCCTGGCGGCAGGCATTACCCGTATTTTTCCGAAATTCAACGATCGCTTCGAGGCGATAGCCGTTCGCGTCCCGACGATTAACGTGACGGCCATTGATCTCAGCGTTTCCGTGCATCAGGCGGTGACGGCGTGTGAAGTTAACACCCTGTTGCGAAGCGCGGCAGAAGGGACATTTCGTGGTATAGTTGACTATACGGAATTACCGTTAGTCTCAGTAGATTTTAACCATGATCCGCACAGTGCCATTGTGGACGGAACACAAACGCGGGTCAGCGGTCAACACCTTATCAAGACCCTGGTCTGGTGTGACAACGAATGGGGCTTTGCTAACCGAATGCTCGACACGACGTTAGCGATGGCCGCAAGCGGTTTCAGGTAAGACGCGGTATGCGTCTGGCAAAACTTATGAGAATCAACGAGAGGATTCACCATGTCTGTAATTAAGATGACCGATCTGGATCTGGCTGGTAAACGTGTTCTGATCCGTGCCGATCTGAACGTACCGGTTAAAGAAGGTAAAGTGACGTCTGATGCACGTATCCGTGCTTCTCTGCCAACCATTGAAGCGGCGTTGAAACAGGGCGCGAAAGTAATGGTTACCTCTCACCTGGGTCGTCCGACCGAAGGTGAATACAATGAAGAGTTCTCGCTGCTGCCGGTAGTTAACTACCTGAAAGACAAGCTTAGCGGCACCACCGTGACCCTGGCAAAAGATTACCTTGATGGCGTTGAAGTCGGCGCTGGCGAGCTGGTTGTGCTGGAAAACGTTCGCTTTAACAAAGGCGAAAAGAAAGATGACGAAGCGCTGTCTAAAAAATATGCTGCTCTGTGCGACGTATTTGTGATGGACGCCTTTGGTACTGCGCACCGCGCACAGGCTTCTACCCACGGCGTCGGCAAATTTGCCCCTATCGCCTGTGCGGGTCCGCTGCTCTCTGCAGAACTGGAAGCGCTGGGTAAAGTCATGAGCAACCCGGAGCGTCCGCTGGTGGCTGTGGTAGGGGGCTCTAAAGTTTCTACCAAATTTGACGTGCTGCAATCTCTGGTCAAAATCGCGGACACCGTGATTGTGGGCGGCGGCATTGCCAACACCTTCGTCGCTATCGACAACAACGTCGGTAAATCTCTGTATGAGCCAGACTTCGTTGAAGCGGCTAAAGGCCTGCGCGATCAGCACGGCATTCCGGTTCCAACTGACTCACGTGTCGGCACAGAATTCTCTGAAACTGCGACCGCTACCGTGAAAAAGGTTTCGGAAGTTGCGGATAACGAAGAGATTATGGACTTTGGTGATGAAACTGCACAGGCGATGGCTGCCATCCTGAAGGATGCCAAAACCATCCTGTGGAACGGCCCGGTGGGCGTGTTTGAGTTCCCTAATTTCCGTAAAGGCACCGAAATCGTGGCTAACGCCATTGCAGACAGCGATGCCTTCTCTGTTGCAGGCGGCGGCGATACCTTAGCGGCTATCGACCTGTTCGGCATCGAAGACAAAATTTCCTACATCTCTACCGGCGGCGGCGCGTTCCTTGAGTTCGTGGAAGGCAAAAAACTGCCTGCAGTTGCCATGCTGGAAGAGCGTGCGAAGCAGTAATCCTTTGGGGGCGATGCCTGACGGCATCGCCTGAAGTCTTGCCCGTCTGGGCGTTTAAATCGACGTTCCTCAAGGGGAACAACGGTCACGAAACAGGACACAATCATGTCTAAAATTTTTGATTTCGTAAAACCCGGCGTTGTCACTGGTGATGACGTACAGAAGATCTTCAAAGTTGCGAAAGAGAACAAATTCGCACTGCCAGCCGTAAACTGCGTCGGCACTGACTCCATCAATGCGGCACTGGAAGCAGCGGCGAAAGTTAAAGCGCCAATCATCATCCAGTTCTCTAACGGCGGTGCTGCATTTATCGCGGGTAAAGGCTTCAAGACTGACAAACCACAGGGCGCGGCAATTTTCGGCGCTATCGCGGGTGCGCACCATGTCCACCTGATGGCTGAGCAGTATGGCGTGCCGGTTATCCTGCACACTGACCACTGTGCCAAGAAACTGCTGCCATGGATCGACGGTCTGCTGGACGCAGGTGAAGAGTACTTCCAGAAAAACGGTAAGCCACTTTTCTCTTCTCACATGATCGATCTGTCAGAAGAGTCACTGGAAGAGAACATCGAGATCAGCAGCAAATATCTGGCACGCATGGCGAAACTCGACATGACGCTGGAAATCGAACTGGGCTGCACCGGTGGTGAAGAAGATGGCGTTGATAACAGCCACATGGACGCATCTGCACTCTATACCCAGCCAGAAGATGTGAACTACGCGTACGAAAAACTGAATGCTATCAGCCCGCGCTTCACCATTGCGGCCTCATTCGGTAACGTTCACGGCGTTTACAAGCCAGGCAACGTGAAACTGACTCCGACCATTCTGCGCGATTCGCAGAAATATGTGTGTGAAAAACATGGCCTGCCGCACAACGCGCTGGACTTCGTTTTCCACGGCGGTTCAGGTTCTTCTGCTGCAGAAATCGAAGAGTCTATCAGCTACGGCGTGATCAAGATGAACATCGATACCGATACCCAATGGGCAACCTGGGACGGCATCCTGCAGTACTACAAAAAGAGCGAAGGCTATCTGCAGTCGCAGCTGGGTAACCCGGAAGGCGCTGACAAGCCAAACAAAAAATACTACGACCCACGCGTCTGGCTGCGTTCAGCCCAGGCCTCTATGGTGGTGCGTCTTGAGCAGGCTTTCAAAGAGCTTAACGCTGTCGACGTGCTGTAACTGAAGAGTCGTTACCGTACAAAAAAGGCCCGGAAGGGCCTTTTTTTTGACCTTTTTTCGCCAGAATGGCGTCAAAGGTCATGCAGGTTTGGCACGCCGCCATTTATTGTTTACCCTTTTGTCAGGGATTGTCAGAGCGGTTCTGACAATGTGGTGTCATTTCCCTTGGGAATTTAATTACAGGATGGTTACATGCAGGATACGGGTATGCTCGGTGAACTCAATAACGCGGGAAACTGGATAGTACGTAATCAGGAGCTTCTGATTAGCTATGCGGTAAACATTGTCGCAGCCATTGCGATTATCGTTGTGGGGATGATGATTGCACGCATCATCTCCAACACCGCTAATCGTCTGCTGCAGGCACGCCACATTGATACGACCGTTGCTGACTTTTTGTCGGCGCTGGTGCGCTACGGCATTATCGCATTCACACTGATCGCGGCACTTGGGCGCATCGGGGTACAGACAACCTCGGTCATCGCCATCCTCGGTGCGGCCGGTCTGGCTGTGGGTCTGGCATTAAAAGATTCGCTGTCAAACCTTGCTGCGGGCGTGCTGCTGGTGATTTTCCGTCACTTCCGTGCCGGTGAGTTTGTTGATCTGGGCGGTATCATGGGTACGGTAATGAACGTACAGATCTTCTCTACCACGCTCAAGTCAGCCGACGGCAAGCGAGTGGTGGTGCCTAACGGTAAAATCATCGCCGGAAACATCATCAACTTCTCGCGTGAGCCGGTACGCCGCAATGAATTTATCATTGGCGTCTCTTACGATGCGGATGTTGATCAGGTTCTGACGCTGCTGCGTGAAGTGGTCGACGCCGACAGTCGTGTGTTACAGGATAAAGGCGTGCAGGTCGGTCTGAATGAGCTGGCGGCTTCTTCAATGAACTTTGTGGTGCGTTGCTGGAGCAACAGCGGCGACCTGCAGGACGTTTACTGGGATCTGCTGAAGAACTTTAAACGTGCGCTGGATGGAAAAGGGATTGGTATTCCTTATCCGCAGATGGATGTGCATCTGCACCGTGTCAGACAGTCCGACGCAACTACGCCAGAGACTCAGCCACAGTAATCTTTCAGTGGGCGGCTTCCGTCGCCCATTCATTTTGCTAATCGCAGATTAATTCTTTCAATTTCCGCTAATCATCCTCTCTCTTTATACTTCTCCTCCTCTAACGATGTGAGGAACTAATCCTGTGTTATCTCTCTATTTTCAGGGACTTGCCCTGGGCGCCGCGCTGATTCTGCCGCTGGGGCCGCAGAACGCTTTTGTGATGAATCAGGGCGTGAAGCGTCAGTATCATCTGATGACGGCGGCCCTCTGCTCGCTGAGCGATATTCTGCTGATTTGCGGTGGGATCTTTGGCGGCAGCGCCTTGCTGAGCCAGTCTCCACTGCTGCTGATGGTGATCACCTGGGCGGGTGTAGCCTTTCTGTTGTGGTATGGCTGGGGCGCACTGCGTAGCGCTTTTCGCGGCGACGCCGATCTGGCGGATGGTGAGCCATTAAAGCAGAGCAGGGGACGCATTATCGCGACGCTGCTGGCAGTGACCTGGCTCAATCCGCACGTTTATCTCGATACCTTTGTGGTGCTGGGCAGTCTTGGCGGTCAGTTGCCGACCACCACCGCGCGTCAGTGGTTTGCGCTGGGCACCATCAGCGCGTCTATCCTGTGGTTCTTTGGTCTGGCGCTGCTGGCCGCCTGGCTGTCACCACGCCTGCGCACCGCCAAAGCCCAGCGTATCATTAACCTGCTGGTGGGCGCGGTGATGTGGTTTATCGCCCTGCAGCTGGCGCGCCAGGGCATTGCCGGATTTTGATCCCAACGTCAATCCGATGCGGTTATTGCCGCGCGAAGGCCGAACTTTTGCCATAATGACCACTCAAAGCATGGCGCATACCGATGCGCTGTTGGGCTTCGCCGGTTGGAAGCCGTCATAGTACCTTTTCAAGGAGGACTTTCATGAAACTGAAAGCATTGGCTCTGGCCGCAATCATGAGCGCCGGGGCATTGCCTGGCGTACACGCTGATGAGTTACCGAACGGGCCACACGTGGTGACCTCAGGCAAGGCAACGGTCGATGCCCGTCCCGATATCGCCACGCTCTCTATCGTGGTGAACGTGTCGTCAAAAGATGCCGCAGATGCGAAAAAGCAGGCGGATAACCGGGTTGCACAATATTTCGATTTTCTGCAGAAAAACGGCATTGAGAAGAAAGATATTGATGCGGCAAACCTGAGCACCCAGCCAGAGTACGATTACACCAAAGAGGGTAAATCCGTCCTGAAAGGCTACCGTGCGGTGCGTCAGGTGCAGGTAACCCTGCGTCAGCTGGACAAGCTGAATGATCTGCTGGACGGGGCGCTGAAGTCCGGTCTGAATGAGGTGCGTAGCGTCGAGTTAGGCGTGGCAAATCCGGAGAGCTACAAAGAGCAGGCGCGTAAAGCAGCCATTAAAAATGCGACTCAGCAGGCATCACAGCTGGCTGAAGGCTTTAACGCGAAGCTGGGATCGATCTACAGCATTCGTTATCAGGTCGCTAACTATCAGCCAATGCCGATGAACCGTATGTATAAAGCGGCTGCAGCGGCAGATACCTCGGCGCAGGAGACCTACGATCAGCAGAGCATTAACTTTGACGATCAGGTTGATGTGGTGTTTGAGATCAAGCCCAATACGCCATAGTGCAAAACGGGGCTGATGCCCCGTTAAGACTGCCGATGAATCTCAGGATCTGACCTTGTTCCCTGAGCCAATCCATCCTTACAGCTGTTCGGGGCATAATTTGTCAGCAGTAAAAACGGGGCTTTCGCCCCGTTTTTGTTTTCAGGCTGCGACGTCATCCTGACGCAGCACCCGATGTCCATGCGCAATCAGCGCATCGGTCACCCGACGCATTAACCGGCTTTCCGGTGCAAAACGATGCCAGTAGAGCATCCGGCGCTGACACAAGCCTGGCGTCAGATCAATTAACTCACCGCTCGCCAGCTCACGCTCAATCTGCAGATGCGGGATCATACAGCAGGTCGAACCCTGTCGCGCCATCTGCACAAAGGCTTCAGAGGAGTTCACGATGTGGCAGGGCACACTGCCCGGTGAGAGATCAAAGTTCTGTTGCAGGAAGGCCTGATGCATATCATCAAGATGGTCAAACGCCACCGCAGGCGCTTTCAGCAGAGCAGAGCGGGTGACGCCGTTAGGGAAGAAGCGATCGGCAAAGTCGCGCGACGCCACAAACAGGTAGTCGAGGGCGCCGAGCTGATCCACCAGGCAACTGGGCAGCGGCTGCGGCTGAATACTCACCGCACCCACCACTTCACCACGACGCAGACGCTCCTGGGTGCGGGTTTCATCTTCGACCTGCAGATTCAGGCGTACGGGTGAATCTGCCAGCACATCTTTCAGCGCAGGCAGCAGCCAGGTCGCCAGACTGTCGGCATTGACCGCCAGCGACAGCAGCAGCGGCGTGGTGCCACTGTTCTCATCGCCCAGCCACTCCTCTTCCAGCAGTTCCACCTGGTGCAGCAATGCCAGCAGTTTCTGACCCTGTTCGGTCGGACGTGGTGGCACGGTGCGCACCAGCAGCGGCTGGCCAAACAGATTCTCCAGCTGCTTGATACGCTGTGAAACCGCTGACTGGGTGATACATAATTTTTGAGCGGCACGCTCAAATCCGCGTTCGCGGATCACTGAATCCAGCGCCTGAAGCGTTCGATAATCCGGGCGTTTCATTATTCTTCTCTCTCCTTCAGGATGGATGTCACTATGCCACAAAAGTATCACCTGTGATGGCTCTCTTGTTTTTTGTGGGCTGGCTTCCAAAGCGATAAATCCACGTCGGTCAGCCGAGCATTTTCAGCAAGCCTTGTTTTATACTACGCGCACTTCGTTGTCGCACAGGTTTTAAACATACCATGACCCAGGATGAACTGAAAAAAGCCGTTGGCTGGGCTGCACTTGAGTACGTGCAGCCGGGCACCGTTGTTGGTGTGGGTACCGGATCCACCGCTGCCCACTTTATCGATGCGCTTGCCACGGTCAGGCATCAGATTGAAGGTGCCGTCTCCAGCTCGGATGCCTCAACCCAGAAGCTGAAGAGCCTGGGTATTCAGGTGTTCGACCTGAACGAGATTGACCTGCTGTCGGTGTACGTCGATGGCGCGGATGAGATCAACCCACAGATGCAGATGATCAAAGGCGGCGGCGCAGCGCTGACGCGCGAAAAGATCGTGGCCGCCGTGGCTGAAACCTTTATCTGTATCGCTGACGCTTCAAAAGAGGTCGATGTGCTGGGCCGTTTCCCGCTCCCGGTCGAGGTGATCCCAATGGCGCGCAGTTACGTGGCGCGTCAGCTGGTGAAAATGGGCGGCTTGCCTGAGTATCGTCAGAACGTGGTCACCGATAACGGCAACATTATTCTCGATGTGCATAATCTGCGCATTCTCGATCCCATTGAACTGGAAAAAACCATCAACGCCTTGCCAGGTGTCGTTACCGTGGGCCTTTTTGCCGCGCGCGGTGCCGATATTGCGCTAATTGGCGGGCCTGATGGCGTGAAAACCATCAAAAAATGATCTGTCCGGCGTCGATTCGGCGTCGGTTATTTCTGCCCGCAAATCATCTTTTCTCGCTGTGGTGAAATTTGGTGACTTATGTCACATAACCGTCATCCGCAGCGGGTTCGTTCTCTCTTCCAGGCTGACCTCCTTATTTTGTCCGGCAATGTGCTGTCGTCAGCCGCTGCCGTGCTGGCGGCCGGGCAATCGTTTGTATTGCCCGACGCGATTTTTTTGATATTTTGACAGAAGGCTGGCTTATGGTAGTCCTCATTGAATGCTGAATAGGATCGGGAAATGGCAAAGGTATCACTGGAAAAAGATAAGATTAAGTTCCTGCTGGTGGAAGGTGTCCATCAGAGCGCGCTGGAGAACCTGCGGGCTGCAGGCTATACCAACATCGAATTCCATAAGGGCGCACTGGATTCCGACACGTTAAAAGCATCGATCCGTGATGCACACTTTATTGGTATCCGTTCCCGCTCCCAGCTCACTGAAGAGATTTTTGCGGCGGCTGAAAAGCTGGTCGCCGTTGGCTGTTTCTGTATCGGTACCAACCAGGTTGATCTGCAGGCGGCTGCCAGCCGGGGTATTCCCGTGTTCAATGCGCCGTTCTCAAATACCCGCTCGGTTGCGGAGCTGGTGATTGGTGAGATGCTGTTGATGCTGCGTGGCATCCCGGAAGCGAATGCGAAAGCACACCGTGGCATCTGGAATAAGATTGCCAAAGGCTCATTTGAAGCGCGTGGCAAAAAACTGGGTATTATCGGTTACGGCCATATCGGAATGCAGCTGGGCGTGCTGGCAGAAAGCCTGGGTATGCATGTTTTCTTCTACGACATTGAAAACAAGCTGCCGCTGGGTAATGCCACGCAGGTACGCCATCTGGCCGATCTCCTCAACATGAGCGACGTTGTCAGCCTGCACGTGCCGGAAACCGTCTCTACACAGGATATGATTGGTGCAGAGCAGCTGGCGCAGATGAAGCCTGGCGCGCTGCTGATTAACGCCTCACGCGGTACCGTAGTAGATATTCCGGCACTGTGCGATGCGCTGGCCAGCAAACAGGTGGGTGGCGCAGCCATCGACGTCTTCCCGAGCGAGCCAGCAACCAACAGCGAGCCGTTTATCTCTCCACTGAGTGAGTTCGACAACGTGATCCTGACGCCGCACATTGGCGGATCGACGGAAGAAGCGCAGGAGAACATCGGCATTGAAGTGGCGGGCAAGCTGGCGAAATACTCCGATAACGGCTCGACTCTCTCGGCTGTTAACTTCCCCGAAGTGTCACTGCCGATTCACGGTATCAGCGCCAGTCGTCTGCTGCATATCCATGAGAACCGCCCTGGCGTGCTGACGGCCATCAACCAGATTTTTGCCGAGCAGGGCATCAACATCGCTGCCCAGTATCTGCAAACTTCGCCGTTTATGGGCTATGTGGTGATCGACATTGATGCAGAGCCGGAAGTGGCCGAGAACGCGCTGCAGCTGATGAAGGCGATTCCGGGTACCATCCGCGCTCGTCTGCTTTACTAAGCGCTACCAACCTGAACAGGCGCTTAGTCGCGTCTCTTCAGGTAGTTAATACAGGCTGTCCCGATTTGCTGTAAGACCGAGACTGCGAAGAGAACACGGTCAGATCGGAAAGACGCAAAAGCCGCCATCCATGGCATGCCCGGCCCGCGCGATTACGCACATCATCCCTGAGGTGCGCCCGTAACCGGGCCAACGCGTGGCGTTGTTCAAAAACGCTCCCGGCGTTTTTATCCGGGCGGCGGGACGCTTTCCTCTTATGACCATGTTCCCTGCGCGTTGAGCTATTTCATTGCAGCCAGATGCGCCCGGATGTGGGTTTTCACTTGTCTGCAAAAGCGACTCTTCTACTCCCACTGCCAGAGTTTTGACGGCGTCATTACCGCCGGCAAAGGCACATCCCATTCTGCCACCGGCAGGCTATCGACCTGCTGACAATCGTGTGCCAGGCCCACCGGCAAAAAACCGTGCTGCCGCCAGTTCTGCAGGGTGCGATCGTAGAAGCCGCCGCCCATCCCCAGACGCTGCCCATGCTGATCAAACGCCACCAGCGGCACCATCATCAGATCCAGTTGATCAAGGGTGATCAACTGCCGGATATCCAGCGGCGGTTCAGGAATGCGCAGCTTATTTTTGAGCAATGGGGTATCGGGCGAGTAGCGCAGAAACAACAAATTACCGGGAGAGAAGGGGTGTAAAACCGGCAGACAGACTGTTTTCTTCAGATGCCAGAGGCGGGCAATCAGCGGACGGGTATTGAGTTCGCCATCCACCGACAGAAACAGGGCAATATTGCGCGCTTCGGTCACCGGGGCGTAGTTGAGCGCATGTTCAGCGAGCTGCTCAGCGGCCTGCGTTTGCTGCTCATCGGTAAGTGCCCGTCGCAGATGTCGCACATGCTGGCGAATCGCCTGACGCTGGGTCATTGAAGGTTCAGACATGGAAGGTTCAGACATGATTTCCCCGCCGGATAAGTCGCTGTTGAGCGACTATAACATGTCAGTCAGGGGAAAAAAGCAGGACTACAGGAAGAGAGATCTCCGAGATGCCGCCGTAGGCTGTAACCCTTGAACCCTTGGTTCAAGGTGAACATGCCGTCATAACCATCAGGCTTCTCGGACGAACCGAGCATGCACACAGGTTACGAGCGTCACATTCTGTTTTTTCGAAATATCGGCTCAGGGGACTGGCCCACATGCAAACATCTCAGAGAAAATTTACCTCACCGTTACTTAAGTATAGCAACCATGAAGTTTTATTCGAACTTCGCACCCTCACGCTCAGAGATGCGACCCTGCTCAACTAATGCCTGTTCAATCGTCTGCTGCAACATACGGATACGCTGTTCCATATTAGCAGCATAATCGCGCGTTTTCACTTTCTCTTGCGCCAGCTCGTGGCAGACGTTTAACGCGGCGATGAACACCAGTTGTTCTGTATTGGTGACTCTAGTGCGAACTTTTAGATCTTGCAACCGTTGATTGAGATCTTCAGCCGCGCTATTGAGCGCATCTTGCTGCTCTGGCGGACAATTTACTCTCAACGAACGACCAAAAATTTGTAAATCTACCGGTTGTGCAGACATGCCACCTTCCTGACTGATTACTTCGCTCGCAACTCCCTTAGCAGTCAATGGCTTGGGAGGCGGGCAACTATATAGACCCACGAAATAAGATACAACCCCTTTTCTGGAAACCTTGAGGCAGCTAGTGGTAGCATAACACGAACTTATTCTGCCAACGACGATGAAAACTTATGTCCTTACAGAACGCAACCCCCGATTATAACGCGCTCGCGGCGGTGCTCTCACAGCAGGGCGTTGGAATGACGCCCGCGGAAATGCATGGCCTGCTGAGCGGGATCCTCTGCGGTGGTAACCAGGACACCAGCTGGAAGACGCTGGTACACGATCTGGCTAACGAAGGCATGGCGTTTTCACACACTCTTGCCGTGCCGCTGGCGGAGCTACACGAGCATACGGCGACTACGCTGGAAGATGAAGGCTTCCTGTTTCAGTTGCTGCTGCCTGCTGACGACGACATCACCGTCTTTGACCGTGCCGACGCGCTGGCGGGCTGGGTTAACCATTTTCTGCTCGGCCTGGGCGTAACACAGCCTAAACTGGATAAAGTCACCGGCGAAACCGGCGAAGCAATCGATGATCTGCGCACTATCGCACAGCTCGGTTACGAAGAAGATGAAGACCAGGAGGAGCTGGAGCAGTCGCTGGAGGAGGTGATTGAGTATGTACGTGTCGCCGCACTGCTGTGCCACGATACGTTCACCCGCCCGCAGCCAACCGCGCCAGAAGTGCAAAAACCGACGCTACACTAATTTCAGGTCAACGAGTTTAACCGGTCAGTTTACAGGGAGTGCAGAGATGATTTCACTGGAACGATTCCTGCAGCGTCGTCAGGCGCTGCTGGCGAAGATGGTGCCTGGCAGCGCAGCGTTAATCTTTGCTGCGCCAGAAGTGATGCGCAGTAATGACACCGAATATCCGTTCCGCCAGAGCAGCGACTTCTGGTATTTCACCGGTTTTAACGAACCGCAGGCGTTGCTGGTGCTGATCAAAAGCGATGAGAATCATAACCACAGCGTGTTGTTTAACCGCGTGCGCGATCCTGCGGCGGAAACCTGGTCTGGCCGTCGCCTGGGTCAGGAGGCCGCACCCGACAAACTGGGCGTCGATCGCGCTTTACCCTGGAATGATATTGGTGACCAGCTGCACCTGCTGCTGAATGGCCTGGATGTGGTTTACCATGCGCAGGGCGAATATGCCCACGCGGACACACTGGTGTTCAGCGCGCTGGATAAGCTACGTCGCGGCTTCCGCCAGCATCTTAGTGCACCCGATACCCTCACTGACTGGCGTCCCTGGGTGCATGAGATGCGCCTGTTTAAAGATGCGGATGAGATTGAACTGTTACGTCGCGCCGGGAAAATCAGTGCACTGGCGCATACCCGCGCCATGCAAACCTGCCGGCCAGGCCTGTTCGAGTATCAGCTCGAAGGGGAAATTCAACACGAATTTAACCGTCACGGCGCGCGTTTTCCCTCCTATAACACCATTGTGGGTGCCGGAGTTAACGGCTGCATTCTGCACTACACCGAAAACGAAAGCGAAATGCGCGACGGCGATCTGGTGCTGATCGATGCAGGCTGTGAGTTCCACGGCTATGCAGGCGATATCACCCGCACCTTCCCGGTTAACGGTAAATTCAGCCCGGCGCAGCGCGCGATTTATGACATCGTGCTGGCTTGCCTCAACCGCTCGCTTGAACTGTTCCGGCCGGGCATCAGCATTCGTGAAGTGAATGATGAAGTGGTGCGTATCATGGTCACCGGGCTGGTGGAGCTGGGCATTCTGGAGGGCGACGTCGATACGCTTATCGCCGAGGAAGTCCATCGTCAGTTCTATATGCATGGCCTGGGCCACTGGCTGGGGCTGGATGTTCACGATGTCGGCCACTACGGCACCCCGAGCCGCGACCGCGTACTGGAACCGGGCATGGTGTTAACCGTCGAGCCGGGTCTTTATATCGCACCGGATGCCGACGTGCCCGTGCAGTATCGCGGCATTGGTATCCGAATCGAAGATGACATTGTGATCACTGAAGATGGCATTGAAAATCTCACCGACAGCGTCGTGAAAGAGGCGGATGAGATTGAAGCATTGATGGCGGCGGCAAAACAGGCATGACGATTCTGATTGCCGGTGGCGGCATGACCGGGGCGACGCTGGCGCTGGCGATCTCCCATCTGACCCAGGGCACACTGCCGGTAACGCTGATTGAAAGCAGCGAGCCCGGCAGCCGGGCGCATCCCGGTTTCGACGGCCGCGCTATTGCGCTCTCTGCCGGTACCTGCCAGCAGCTTGCGGACATCAATCTGTGGCAGCACATCGCCCGTTGTGCCACGCCGATTACCGACATTCATGTCTCCGATCGCGGTCACGCCGGTTTTGTGTCGCTGGCGGCGGCTGACTACGCTATTCCGGCGCTGGGACAGGTTGTCGAGCTGTTTGACGTCGGTCAGCGTCTGTTTGCTGAGCTGAAAAAAGCACCCGGTGTAACGCTGCGCTGTCCGGCTCGTGTTACCCAGGCTAACCGCCGTGAGCAGCAGGTTGAGGTGACGCTGGACAGTGGCGAACAACTCAGCGGCAAACTGCTGGTGGCGGCGGATGGCACGCGATCTGCGCTGGCGGCTTCGTGCGGCATTCAGTGGCAAAGAGACGACTATCAACAGCTTGCCGTGATTGCCAATGTTTCCACCGCGCTGCCTCATCAGGGCCGGGCATTTGAACGTTTTACCGAAAATGGCCCGCTGGCGCTGTTGCCGATGTCCGGCAATCGCCTGTCGCTGGTCTGGTGTCATCCGGTTTCGCAGCGTGAACGCATTGAGCAGTGGAGCGAGGCCGAATTCCTCAGCCAGCTGCAGCGTGCCTTTGGCTGGCGGCTGGGTAAATTCACCCACACCGGCCAGCGTGAGTATTACCCGCTGGCGCTGCACCGGGCGATGTCGCCAGTGACGCATCGCGTGGCGGTGGTGGGCAATGCGGCGCAGACGCTGCATCCGATTGCCGGGCAGGGCTTCAACCTGGGTCTGCGCGATGTGATGTCGCTGGCTGAAACGCTGGCAGCCGCCCATCGGCAGCAGCAGGACCCCGGCAGCTATGCGGTGCTGCATCATTATCAGCAGCGTCGTCAGCCCGACCGCGCCGCCACCATCGGTATCACCGACGGACTGGTTCGCATCTTTGCGAATCGCTATGGCCCGCTGGTGGCAGGACGTAACCTGGGCCTGCTGGCGATGGATCATCTGCCGTGGTTAAGAAATCAACTGGCTGAGCGCACGCTTGGCTGGGTTAAGCGTTAATAAAGAGGCTCAGATGCAAACTTTTGATGTGGTGATTGCCGGTGGCGGTATGGTGGGACTGGCGGTGGCCTGCGGCTTGCAGGGCAGCGGACTGCGCATCGCCGTACTGGAAAAATCACCGGAGCCACCGCTGGCGCTGAGTGCGTCACCGTCAGTTCGCGTGTCGGCAATCAATGCCGCCAGCGAACGGCTGCTGCAGAAGCTGGATGTCTGGTCGACCATTCTCTCGCTGCGCGCCAGCGCTTATCACGGCATGGAAGTGTGGGATAAGGACAGTTTCGGCTCCATCGCCTTTGATGATGAGCAGCAGGGCCTGTCGCATCTGGGCCATATCATCGAAAATCCGGTGATCCACAATGCGCTCTGGCAACGTGCCAGCGCCTGCAGCGACGTGACGATAATGGCACCCTCGCAGTTACAGCAGGTCGCGTTTGGTGACAACGAAGCCTTTGTTACCCTGCAGGATGGCAGCATGTTAAGTGCGCGATTAATGATTGCCGCTGACGGCGCTAACTCCTGGCTGCGCAACAAAGCCGATATCCCGCTGACCTTCTGGGATTACGATCACCATGCGTTAGTGGCTAATGTCCGCACTGAGAAGCCGCACGATGCGGTGGCGCGCCAGGTGTTCCACGGCGACGGCATTCTGGCTTTCCTGCCGATGCAGGATCCGCATCTCAGTTCCATCGTCTGGTCGCTCTCGCCACAGGAAGCGAGCCGTCTGGAAACCATGCCTGAAGCGCTGTTCAATCAGCAGCTCTCGGTGGCGTTTGATATGCGGCTCGGCCTGTGCCAGCTGGAAAGCGAGCGCAAATCGTTTCCGCTGGTGGCGCGCTATGCCCGCAATTTCGCGGCACACCGTCTGGCGCTGGTGGGCGATGCGGCTCACACCATTCATCCGCTGGCGGGTCAGGGCGTTAACCTTGGCTTCATGGATGCCGCCGAGCTGATCGGTGAGATTCGCCGCCTGCATCAGCAGGGCAAAGATATTGGTCAGCACCTCTATCTGCGACGCTATGAGCGCAGCCGTAAGCACAGCGCCGCGATGATGCTGGCGGGAATGCAGGGCTTCCGTGAAATGTTCGCAGGCAATAATCCGGCGAAAAAATTGCTGCGCGACGTGGGTCTGAAACTGGCTGATCGCCTGCCGGGTGTTAAACCCATGATGCTGAAGCAGGCGATGGGCCTGAATGATCTGCCCGCCTGGCTACGCTAAATTCGCTTTTCTGTTAAGCCAGCTTTTGCTGTATTGCTGAGCGGTTAAGATTAGATTTGTAAAGGCTGTCACGGTCAAACGTGGCAGCTTTTTTTATGGGCGAGCG
>NZ_SBFD01000007.1:0-127522 GCF_014156615.1 Pantoea pleuroti
CCTCCTGCAGAGTCAACTTCTTTCTCAGAAGTTTTTCTCCGGCGGCGCAGTCTCCTGTGCCTCTCAACCCGCTTCCCGTTGCCGGTGTTCCGTGTCGATGGAGGCGCATTATAGGGAGTTTCCGCGGGCTGACAAGCGTTTCTTTGAATTAATTTGCTGAGCGCATCTTTTTTAAACGAACGGCTTAAAAAGAGACGTTTCATGACGGAATAACGCACAAAAATCGCCATTAAACGTTGTAAAGAGACCTGCCGTTGCTTAATGCGGGTGCTATTATTTTGCTTCTTGTCGCAGGATAACCCCAGGAAGGACACTCAATGATAAAATCCGCGCGCAGCATGGCTGGTTTGCCATGGATAGCTGCCATGGCCTTTTTCATGCAGTCACTCGACGCCACCATACTGAATACAGCCCTGCCCGCTATCGCCACCAGCCTTGACCGTTCTCCTCTGGCCATGCAATCCGCCGTCATCAGTTACACCCTGACTGTTGCTATGTTGATTCCGGTCAGCGGCTGGCTCGCCGATCGCTACGGCACGCGCAAGGTGTTTATCGTTGCCGTTTCGCTGTTCACCCTCGGCTCGCTGGCTTGTGCACTTTCTCCCACACTCCAGGTACTGGTCATCTCGCGCATCATACAGGGCGTCGGTGGTGCAATGATGATGCCGGTCGCGCGGCTGGCGCTGTTACGCGCCTATCCGCGCAGTGAGCTGTTGCCGGTGCTCAACTTTGTCACCATGCCGGGATTAGTTGGCCCGATACTGGGTCCAATGCTGGGCGGGGTGCTGGTGACCTACGCGACCTGGCACTGGATCTTCCTGATTAATATCCCGATTGGCATTCTCGGCATTATCTACGCACGCAAATATATGCCGGACTTCACCACGCCGAAGCGCCGCTTCGACTTTTTCGGCTTCTTATTGTTTGGGGCCGGACTGGTGATGATCTCGATTGGGATTGAGCTGTTTGGCGAGCGGATTGTTTCCGCCTGGCTGGCTGGCGGGATATTACTCAGCGGGATTGTGCTTTTGCTTCTTTATATAGTGCATGCCCGAAATCACCCTTCGCCACTGATCAATCTGCCGATGTTTAAAACCCGGACGTTCTCAGTGGGCATCGGTGGCAACATCGCGTCACGTCTTGGCACCGGCTGTGTGCCCTTTTTGATGCCGCTCATGTTGCAGGTCGGCTTTGGTTATTCAGCGATTATCGCGGGCTGCATGATGGCACCCATCGCCATTGGTTCAATACTGGCGAAGTCGACTGTGACGCAACTGCTGCGCTGGCTGGGTTACCGCCGCCTGCTGGTTGGCATTACCGCCATTATTGGCATTCTGATCGCCAGCTTCTCTCTGCAGTCGCCCGCTGAAAGCATCATTGTGCTATTACTTCCACTGTTTATTCTCGGCATGGCCATGTCTACGCAGTTTACCGCCATGAATACCATCACCCTGGCCGATCTGAATGATGATAACGCCAGCGGCGGTAACAGCGTGCTGGCCGTGACTCAGCAGCTAGCGATCAGTTTTGGTGTGGCCGTCAGCGCCGCGGTGCTGCGCTTCTACCAGGAGTTTGAAACCAGCACCATTTCACAATTCCACGCCACGTTTCTGACCATGGGCGTGGTAACAGTACTGTCGGCGCTGACCTTTATGCTGCTGAAAAACGGCGATGGTCGTAATCTAATCAGTAATCGCGACAAAAAGAAAAAGCGCTAAACCGATCCACGTACCACCAGTTCCGGCGTCAGCACCAGCGTTTGCTGACTGGCGTCGGGATTGCTGAGACGATAGAGCAGGGTGTCTATCGCCAGTTCACCCAGCGCATCTTTCGGCTGATGAATGGTACTCAGTGGCGGAGTGAGATAGCGCGCCAGTTCGATATCGTCATATCCCATTACCGCCATCTGGTGCGGAACCTGCATGCCGGCCTGATAGAGTGCGTGATAAACGCCCACCGCCATGGCATCGTTGCTGGTGAAAACCGCTTCCGGCGGCGTTTCCAGCGCCAGCAGTTCGACCATCCCGTTGTAGCCTCCCTGGAATTCAAAGTCACCATTCACCACATAGCCGGGCAGAATCGTCAGGCCACTCTTTGTCATGGCGTTGCGATAACCTTCCAGACGCATACGAGCCGGGGTTTTGTCCTGTGGACCGGCGATACAGGCGATGCGGGTATAACCACTGTCGATAAGATGCTGAGTCGCCATCTCCCCGCCCAGCAGCGCGTTATCCTGAATAATGTCACCACGGCCTTCAAACGGCGCCCAGTCCATCATAACGGCAGGTATAGAGGGATAACGGTTCAGAATATCGGCCGAGGGCAGGTGGCTTTCCGTACACATGATCAATAAACCGTCGACGCGCTTCTGCATCAGCGTTTCCAGGCTGCGGTTCATCCGCTCTTCATCGCCTGCCGTGTTACAGAGAATCAGGCTGTAGCCACGCTGATAGCAGCTCTCCTCCACGCCCCGCACCACTTCGGCATAAAATGGGTTACTACTGGTGGTCAGCAACATACCGATCGTGTGCGTCTGATTGATTTTCAGACTGCGCGCCAGCGCAGAGGGGGCGTAGTTCAGATGGCGGATGGCCTGCTCAACTTTTTCGCGCACGCCTTCACTAACAAAGCGATTGTTATTGATAACGTGCGAGACAGTGGAGGTAGAGACGCCCGCCAGGCGAGCGACATCTTTCATAGTGCTCAAATGCTTAGCCCTGCTGCTGCAAAAATTCATCGATCTCCGCGCGCCACGGCACGGAGGGCTGCGCACCCGAGCGCGTAACGGCGATAGCAGCGGCGGCATGGGCAAACCGCACCGCGTCATACATCGTTTTCTGCTCCAGCCGCGCGGTAATAAAGGCGCCATTAAAGGTATCGCCCGCCGCGATGGTGTCGATAGCTTTAACGCTGAAGCCAGCAATACGCTGACCATCTCCCTGCTCGCTCAGCCAGACACCGCGGCGACCCAGAGTAATCAGTACCGTGCCGATACCTTTCGCATGCAGCACTGCCGCAGCGCGGGCGGCATCTTCATCGTTGCTGACCGCAATGCCGGTCAGACTCTCGGCTTCGGTTTCATTCGGGGTAATAATGTCGATCAACGCCAGCAGTTCATCTGAAAGCTGAGTGGCGGGTGCAGGATTGAGAATAACCTGCGTCTGATGCTGTCGGGCAAGCGTCGCGGCAGCCAGCACACTCTCCAGCGGTGATTCCAGCTGCATCAATAGTGCATTGGCGTCGGCGATAACCTGCTGATGGCGCGTCACGCAGGCGGGGGTTAACGCCGCGTTTGCACCGGAGTAAATGCCGATATTGTTCTCACCGTCGCCATTGACGAAAATCATCGCCACACCGGTCGACTCACCCTCAACCACTTCGACCGGCGTAGTATCAATATTGTCCCGGGCCAGTTGCTGACGAACACGTTCACCAATGTCGTCAGCGCCCACACAGGCGATAAATGCGATATCGGCACCAGCACGACCGGCGGCGACAGCCTGATTCGCACCCTTACCGCCAAACGCAATCTGATAATTCTGCCCGATCACCGTTTCACCGGGACGAGGAAAGTGCGCCAGATTAAGGATGTGGTCAGCGTTAATGCTGCCAAGAACGGCCAGTTTTGCGTTTTTGCTCATTAGGGGAGTCCGGAATAAGTGCGCCACCAGGAGGGTGGCGCAGTGCCCTGCTTTTCTTTGAGTTATTGAGTGACCAGCTTCAGGTCGACCGGGTTGATCGCCTTCACTTTTTCACCCTTCAGCACTTTATCAGCGGTATCTACGCCGATCATGCCAATTTTGTCTGGCATCTGTGCCACGGTCGCAGACAGTTTGCCACCTTCTACCGCTTTAACGCCATCGGCAGTACCGTCAAAACCAACGACGATCACACCGGTTTTACCGGCGGTCTGCAGCGCACGCAGTGCACCCAGCGCCATTTCGTCGTTCTGAGCAAATACGGCCTGAACGTCCGGGTGTGCCTGAAGCAGGTTCTGCATGACGTTCAGACCTTTGGTACGGTCAAAATCGGCAGGCTGGCTGGCGAGGATCTGGAATTTGTGCGCATCAGCGGCCTGTTTGAAGCCTTCGCCACGCTCACGGGCGGCAGAAGTCCCGGCAATGCCCTGCAGTTCAATAATTCTGGCGTTTTCGCCGACTTTTTTGGCGATGAAGTCGCCGGCCATTTTACCGCCGAAACGGTTATCGGAGGCGACGTGACTGACAACGGTACCCTGTGCCGCAACGCGATCCAGCGTGATAACCGGGATGTTCGCCTGGTTAGCCATCTTCACCGCATTGCCCACAGCATCAGAGTCGGTTGGGTTGATCAGCAGCAGTTTGGTGCCGCGAACCGTCAGATCCTGCACGTTAGCCAGCTCTTTCGCCGGGTTGTTTTGTGAATCCAGCACCACCAGGTTGTAGCCCAGTTTGTCCGCTTCTTTCTGCGCACCCTCTTTCAGCGAAACAAAGAACGGGTTGTTCAGGGTTGAAACCACCAGCGCGATAGTATCTTTGGCCATAGCGCTGGTACTGAGCGTTGCGCCAAGGATCACGGCCAGTGCGGTTAACTTTTTCATCATGTCATCCTGTGTAAGGTCAGAGTTATTTACTGCTTTTATTATCTACCAGCACCGCCAGCAGGATTACTACCGCCTTAACGATCATCTGGTAGTACGAAGAGACGCCCATCAGGTTCAGGCCGTTGTTCAGGAAGCCGAGGATCAGTGCGCCAATCAGGGTGCCGAAAATACGCCCTTTACCGCCTGCCAGGCTGGTTCCGCCCAGCACGACCGCAGCAATCGCATCCAGCTCATAGCCGGTACCCGCTGTCGGCTGTGCCGAAGAAAGACGCGCCACTTCAATGGTGCCTGCCAGCGCCGCCAGCATGCCACTCAGTGAATAGACGATGATTTTGACGCGATTCACATTGATGCCGGAGAGACGCGTTGCCGCTTCATTACCGCCAAGCGCATAGATATAGCGACCCAGACGGGTGTGCTGCAGCATGTACCAGGCAGCAATAAAGACCAGCGCCATCAGCCAGACCGGCGCAGGAATACCCAGCGGACGACCAATACCAAACCAGCCCAGCAGATCGGCATTGGCATTAAAACCCGTGTTAACCGGACTGCCGTCAGTGTAGACCATGGTGACACCGCGCAGCAGCAGCATCATGACCAGCGTGGCGATAAACGCCTGCACCTTGCCGCGCGCCACAATGGTGCCGGTCAGGGCACCGATTGCCGCTCCCAGCGCCAGCGACGCCGCCACCGCGACCAGGGCATTCACCTCCATGCCCACCAGCGATGCACCCACCGCGCCCGTCAGGGCCAGCAGCGATCCCACAGAGAGATCGATACCAGAAGTGAGGATCACCAGCGTCATCCCTACCGCCATAATGGCGTTAACCGAGGTCTGCTGCAGAATGTTGAACAGGTTCGCCACGGTAAAGAAGTTCGGGCTCTGGCTGGCCACCACGGCGATCAGCACCATCAGCGCAATCAGCGACTTCTGTTCCAGTAGCCAGCTTTTGCTAAACCAGCGACGGCTGGCAGGTAAAGTTTGGGTCGTCATACCACTAAATCCTCGCTGTGTTGCTTGCCTACGGCGGCTGCCATCAGGCTCTCCTGAGTGGCTTCTTCTCGGGTAAATTCGCCGCTGATACGGCCTTCATGCATCACCAGAATCCGATCGCTCATGCCCAGCACTTCCGGCATTTCCGAGGAGACCAGAATGATGCTCAGCCCTTCGGCTTTAAACTGGTTAATCAGTTGATAGATCTCTTTCTTTGCGCCGACATCCACACCGCGTGTCGGTTCATCCAGAATCAGTACGTTAGGCCGGGTCATCAGACCGCGGGCAATCGCCACTTTCTGCTGGTTGCCGCCCGAAAGCAGACCAATGGGCTGCTCCATTGAAGGCGTTTTAACGTTAAACAGCCGGATAAAATCGCCCACCGCCAGCTGCTCTGCCGCATGTTTCAGCGTGCCGCTGCCGTGACTGAAATAGCCTAACGCTGTCAGCGACATGTTCTCTTTTACTGACATGCCCAACACCAGGCCATCGCGCTTACGATCTTCGGAGATATAGACGATGCCGTTAGCCAGCCCATCCTGCGGTGAGCGCGTCACCACTTCCCGACCATTGAGCCACAGTGTGCCCTCGCGACGCGGCAGGGCGCCGTAAAGCACCTTCATCAGTTCGGTACGGCCCGCGCCCATCAGGCCGGAAACGCCGAGGATTTCACCTTTACGCAGGCTGAAACTGACGTTATCCACGCCCGGTCCGCTGACGTTCTCCACTTTCAGCCGCACGTCGCCTGGTGCCTGATCAATATGGGGATATTGATCTTCCAGCTTACGGCCGACCATCATTTCGATCAGGCTCTCTTCCGTCAGCTCGCTGACCGGGCGTTCAGCAATAAACTGACCGTCGCGGAACACCGTGACGTCATCGCAGATCTCAAAGATCTCTTTCATGCGATGCGAGATATAAACGATGCCGCAGCCCTGCGCTTTCAGTTCGTTGATCACCCGGAACAGCGACAGTGTTTCGGTATCAGTCAGCGCATCGGTCGGCTCATCCATGATGATCACCTGCGACTCAAAGCTCAGGACTTTGGCAATTTCGACCATCTGCTGATCGCCAATCGACAAATCCCCCACCAGCTTGTGGCTGTTGAAGCGCAGATTAAGCCGTTTAAGCAGCGCATCGGCTTCGGCATACATACGCGGCCACTGGATACGGCCAAAACGGCTGACATATTCGCGGCCGAGGAAAATATTCTCCGCCACGGTTAACTGAGGGATCAGGTTCAGTTCCTGATGAATGATGCCAATACCCGCTTCCTGAGACGCTTTCGGCCCACTGAAACGGGTCTCTTTGCCCAGCCAGCGCAGCGTACCGGCATCATATTGATAGATGCCGGTCAGCACTTTCATCATGGTGGACTTGCCTGCGCCGTTCTCGCCCACCAGCGCCATCACGCGTCCTGCCCGGACATTCAGCGACGCCCCCTTGAGGGCTTTCACACCCGGAAAGGATTTTTCAATGCCGTCGAGTTGCAGTAAAGGTTGCATAGCGGCCTCAGAAGGTCACACCGGCGCTGAGGATGACATTCGCAAACGGAGAGCACTCTCCGCTGCGAATGACCGCCTGACTACGCTGCGTTTGTTGTTTGAATTGTTCATGACTGGTGTAGCTGATGGTGATGATATTGCCCTGGTGCTGTTGCAAGGCTTCGAGCACGGCGACAAGCGCGCTATGAAGTTGCGGATTATGCTGCTTAATCTCTCCCGCGATCAGGGCGCTCTCTACCTGCATCTCCAGTACGACAGCATTAACCACCTGCATAAAATCGGGCGTACCCGGCGTGAGCGCTAAATCGATGCGCTGCGGTCCGGCCGGAATCGGCAAGCCTGCATCAGCAATCGTCAGCGTATCCGTGTGTCCCAGGCGGGCAATCACATGAGAGAGTTCAGCGTTTAACAAGCGACCTTTTTTCATCTTTTCACTCCACAGCGAAACGTTTCGCTGTCAGGAGTGTATGAAAAGCCGCCATCAACTCAACCGGCAAAGAAGAAATCTGTGATCGTTATCGAAACGTTTCGCTCACGCGGGGGGAAATTTGTATTAAGTCGGGGAACGGGCAGAAAAAAGGGCCGCGAATGCGGCCCCGGAGGAGAGGATTAAGGCAGTTTCTTAACCTGCTTAACGTCCATCTCAATGCTGTTGAAATCTTTATCCAGTTCCCCCGTCAGCTCGACGTTGTCTTTAGGTGAGATAGTCTGGCCGTTCCAGTGCTTGTGGTCGATTTCGACTTTCATGGTGCCGGTCTGGTCGCGGAACAGATAATCTTCGTTGCCGATCTGTTTCTCCAGCTTACCGCGCACGGTGACCCAGCTGTCATCTTTCATCTCTTCAGCCTGCTTTACGGTCACCACACTGGTGTGATCGGCACTGAAACCGCCCTGACCGGCTGCTGCCTGCGACTGTGCGGCTGGCGCACTGGGATCAACAAATCCACCCTGCTGTGCAGCGAAAACCGGGGCAGAAGCCAGCATTACGACGGCCAGAATTGCAGCGTGCTTTTTCATTTTGTCACCTCTTTTCCATGATGTGGTTCGTCTTGTTGAGCTTAGTTGACCATAAAGTTCTTAACAGCTTCTTAAGAGGAAAAAATAAGCTATTTTCGCCGAAATCAGCTGTACAAGCAGGAAGTTGCTTCGTATAAAGCGCTATCGGAACAGGGAGACGTGATGCGTATTTTACTGATTGAAGATGATCGTTTAATTGGCGACGGTATCAAGGCGGGGCTGAGTAAACTGGGCTTCAGCGTTGACTGGTTTACCTCTGGTGAGGCGGGCTTTAACGCGCTGGAGGCCGCGCCCTGGGATGCGGTGATCCTGGACCTCTCACTGCCCGAGCGGGATGGGCTCGATATTCTGCGGCAGTGGCGACAGCAGGGGAAAGATGTACCGGTACTGATACTGACCGCCCGCGATGCGCTCGATCAGCGGGTCGAAGGCCTGCAACTGGGAGCCGACGACTATCTGTGTAAACCCTTTGCCTTAACTGAAGTGGCTGCTCGCTTACAGGCGCTGATCCGCCGCCGTCATGGCCAGCTGCAGCCCGAACTCCGGCACGGTAATGTGGTGCTGATCCCCGGCAGCCACAGTGTGATGCGTGAAGGTGAGGCGATTGCGCTGAAAAGCCGTGAACTGGCGCTGCTGGAACTGTTTATGCGAAACCCTGGCCGGGTGCTGACACGCAGCCAGCTGGAGGAGAAGCTCTACAACTGGGACGCCGATGTCTCCAGCAATGCGGTAGAAGTTCACATTCATCATCTGCGTAAAAAACTGGGCAGCCAGTTTATCCGCACGCTGCACGGCGTCGGTTATACCCTGGGGGCCGCCGAATGCGATCAATGAGCCTGTTTCTGCGGCTGGGTATCGGTTTTGTGCTGCTGCTCGGGATCTGCTGGGCCAGCGCCAGCCTGAGTGCCTGGCATCAGACACGTGAAACCCTTGATGAGCTCTTCGATACCCAACAAATGCTGCTGGCCAAGCGTCTGCTGACGCTGGATTTCTCCTCACTGGACAACGCCACTCTACCCAGAACCAAAGAGATACTGCGCCACCATCGCGGCGATCAGGATGACGACGCCCTGGCCTTTGCCGTCTTCACGCGTGACGGCAGGCAGGTGATGAATGATGGTGACAATGGCCGCTACCTGCCGTTTGAGGCGGAGTATCAGGGATTTCATGAGGGTCAGCTTACCAATGATGACGATCGCTGGCGGTTTGTCTGGCTGACTACGCCCGACCAGCAGTTCCGGGTGGTAGTGGGTCAGGAGTCCGAATACCGTGACGACATGACGCGGGATCTGATGAAAGCCAGCATGCTGCCCTGGCTGATCGCGCTGCCCTTTATGTTGCTGCTGCTGATCGGTCTGGTCTGGTCTGAACTGCGCCCACTGAAGACGCTGGCACAGCAGCTGGCGCAGCGCGCGCCCGATGATGATACGCCGCTGCAGGCAGACCGCGTGCCGAAAGAGGTGCAGCCGCTGATGGTCGCGCTCAACGGTCTGTTCAGCCGCATCAGCGCAATGATGCAGCGTGAACGGCGCTTTACCTCTGATGCCGCACATGAGCTGCGCAGTCCGCTGGCCGCGCTGCAGGTGCAAAGCGAGGTGATCCAGCTGACTGCAGATGATGAAGTGATGCGAACCCATGCGCTGCAGCAACTGGATGCCGGCATTATCCGCGCAACCCGGCTGGTGGATCAGCTGCTGACGCTCTCACGGGTTGAAGCAGATGATGCACGCAGCGCCTTCGAAACGGTGGCGCTGAAACGCACGGTCCAGGAGACGCTGGCTGCACAGCTGCCGCTGGCGGATAAAACGGGTGTCACGCTGCGGCTGCATGCTGACGCCGATCCGCAGATTCAGGGGCATCCGCTGTTACTGTCATTGCTGGTGCGTAATCTGCTGGATAATGCCATTCGCTATACGCCAGCGGGCAGCGAAGTTGATGTGCGGCTTCAGGCGAATAGCCTGTCGGTAGAGGATAACGGCGAAGGTCTGAGTGCAGCCGATCTGCAACGGCTTGGTGAACGTTTCTGGCGACCGCCAGGTCAGGAGAAGAGCGGAAGCGGGCTGGGATTATCGATAGTCCGCAATATCGCCCAGTTGCACGGGATGCAGGTCAGCTTCAGCCAGCGCTCAGGCGGCGGATTATGCGTTACGCTGTGCTGGTCAGCGCCCACCCCGTAAGGCGGGCGCTGCAGATCAAATTTCGACCTGGGTGCCCAGCTCAATCACCCGGTTTGGCGGGATCTCAAACTGGTCTGGCGCGCGGAGCGCATTGCGCTGCAGCGCCAGGAAGAGTTTGCCACGCAGGCGCAGATACCACGGCCGTTTGCCGATAATCAGCGACTCATGTGACATGAAGAAGGATGTCTCCATCATGCGGCAGTTGAGCCCTTCCAGCCCGCAACGGTGGAAAATCTCCTCGACGTTTGGCGTTTCGCGCCAGCCGTAGCTGGCCACCACCCGCCAGAAGGTGGGCGACAGCTGCTCAATCGTCACGCGACGCACGTTGTGCACGTAAGGCGCATCTTCCGTCCGCAACGTCAGCAGCACCACCCGCTCATGCAACACTTTGTTGTGCTTGAGGTTATGCAGCATGGCAAACGGAATCACATTCAGTGCACGCGACATATAGACCGCCGTGCCCGGCACGCGAACCGGCGGCGATTTCTCCAGTGACGCGATCATCGCCTCCAGGGAGTTGCCATGCTCGTGCATGCGGCGCAGCAGGCGGAAACGTTCGCTTTTCCACGTCGTCATAATGATAAACATCACCAGGCCGAGACAGAGCGGCAGCCAGCCACCGGAGAAGATTTTCACCAGGTTGGCGGTAAACAGCGGCACATCGATACAGAGCATCAGTACCAGGATGACGGCAACCGCCAGCTTATTCCAGTGCCAGTTTTTAACCGCCACGGTACAGGAGAGCATCGCGGTCAGCACCATGGTGCCGGTAACAGCTATGCCGTAGGCCGCAGCCAGATTACTTGAATGCTCAAAGCTGATAATCACAATCAGCACGGCGAAGTAGAGTACCCAGTTAATCACCGGAATATAGATCTGGCCCGATTCACGCTCAGAGGTGTGGATGATACGCATCCCCGGCAGATAGCCCAGTCGCACCGCCTGACGCGTCAGCGAGAAGACGCCGGAGATCACCGCCTGTGAGGCAATCACCGTGGCCAGCGTCGCCAGAATCAGCATCGGGATCAGCGCCCAGTCCGGCGCCAGCAGAAAGAAGGGGTTTTTAATCGCTTTGGGATCGCTGAGTAACAGCGCGCCCTGACCAAAGTAGTTCAGGACCAGCGACGGCAGCACCACCGAGAACCAGGCCAGTCGGATCGGCACTTTACCGAAATGACCCATATCGGCATACAGCGCTTCAACCCCGGTAATCGCCAGCACCACCGCGCCAAGCGCGAAGAATGAGACAGATTTATAGTGCAGGAAGAACTCGACCGCATAGGCGGGGTTCAGCGCATGCAGCACTTCCGGGTTTTTCATGATGCCGCTGACCCCAAGGATCGCCAGCACCAGGAACCATACCAGCATCACCGGCGCGAAGAGTTTACCCACCATGCCGGTGCCATGTTTCTGAATCGCAAACAGCAGCGTCAGCACCGCAATCGACATCGGCACAATAAAGGGATCCAGCGACGGCGCGGCAATCTCCAGGCCTTCAATGGCTGACATCACCGAAATGGCCGGCGTGATGACCACTTCCCCATAGAAGAAGCTGCCGCCAATCAGGCCCATGATCACCAGCACTGCCGTGGCGCGTGCACCCGTATGGCGGCCCGCCAGCGACATCAGTGTCAGAATGCCGCCTTCACCGGCGTTGTCGGCGCGCATCACATAGCTGATGTACTTCAGTGATACCACCAGCACCAGCAGCCAGAAAATCAGCGACAAAAAGCCAAACACCGCTTCCCGCTCAACGCCGAAGCCAAACTGTCCGGAGAGACATTCACGTAAGGTATACAGCGGACTGGTGCCGATATCCCCGTAAACAACACCAATAGCGGCCAGCGTTAATCCGCGAAGTGACTGCTTATTATCCGAGCTCATAGAGTTATCTTTTGTTGGAGTCTAAGAGGCGCAAAAAACCCCTCGCTCAGGCCATCAAAAAGCGCACAGTATGCACGGTTTGCCGAAAATTCCTATACCCGCTTCGCCTGTCTGTCAGGGTAACAGGGTGGTTTCAGGCATTAAAGCGTCAATCAGCGCCGCTTTCAAAGCAGGCAAACCTTATGAAACAAAAAAGCTGACAGCTATCAACGCTTTCACGCATGATGATCTATAGAGTAAGGCGCTTGCTGAAGCGCGGCGGCCCGACGATCGTAAGGACATTGAAGTGATTATGGCTCAACCCCATCTTTTGGCAGAAAGAATTTCTCGCCTTAGCAATGCGTTAGAAAAAGGATTGTATGAGCGACATCATGCCATCCGCCTTTGCCTGCTGGCAGCGCTGAGCGGTGAAAGCGTATTCCTGCTGGGACCGCCCGGCATCGCCAAGAGCCTGATTGCCCGCCGCCTGAAATATGCCTTTCAGCACGCCCGCGCCTTTGAGTATCTGATGACCCGTTTCTCCACACCGGAAGAGGTGTTTGGCCCGCTATCCATTCAGGCACTGAAGGATGAAGGGCGCTATCAGCGCCTCACTAAAGGTTATCTGCCCGACGCGGAGATTGTTTTTCTGGATGAGATCTGGAAAGCCGGCCCGGCGATTCTGAATACCCTGCTGACCGCTATCAACGAACGCCGCTTCCGCAATGGCGATAGTGAAGAGGCCATTCCGATGCGTCTGCTGGTCACTGCCTCCAATGAAATGCCGGAAGCGGACAGCGGCCTTGAAGCGCTCTATGATCGGATGCTGATCCGCCTGTGGCTGGATAATGTGCATGAGAAGCAGAACTTTCGCAGCATGCTGACCCATCAGCAGGATGAGCACACCAATCCGGTCGCGGAATCCCTGCGCATCAGTGATGAGGAGTATGCGCAGTGGCAGCTCGGCATCAGTCAGGTCAGCCTCCCGGATGCGGTGTTCGAGCTGATTTATCAGCTGCGCCAGCAACTGGAAAGCCAGCCCGCAGCGCCCTATATTTCCGATCGTCGCTGGAAAAAAGCGATTCATCTGCTGCAGGCCAGCGCCTTTTACAGTGGCCGCAGCGCCATTGCGCCGATAGACCTGATCCTGCTGAAAGATTGCCTCTGGCACGACGTCGCGTCCATGCAACTGCTGGAGCGTGAAATCGATCAGCTGATGACGCAGCACGCCTGGCAGCAGCAGCCGATGCTGCTGAAACTGCATCAGATAAAAGCGCGTCGCATGGCTCTGCAGCAGCAACAGAGCATCGCACAGGCGATCACCCTGGAAAAACACAGTGGGATGTTCAGTCGCAAACCCCATTACGATCTGCCGGAAACCTTCACTGATGAGCAACTGACGCTGATGCTGCAAAAGCCGCTGATGCTGCATGACATGCAGGTGACACATCTGGTTATCGCGCGTGATGCACTGAATCAGTGGCTGCAGAAAGGGGGCGAGGTTCGCGGCAAGCTCAATGGGATTGGCTTTGCGCAGAGTCTGGATTTACAGGTGGATGCGCAGCACTGCCTGGCTATCCGTGATGTCAGCCTGCAATCGTCGCGTCTGACACTGCCTGGCGTCAGCAACAGCGAGCCACTGCCCGGTGAGATCACCGAAGCGCTGGATGCACTGGAGAGTGAACTGCGGTCGCAGCGTCATCTGTTCAGCCAGCACCAGCGCTGCCTGTTTATCAGTGATGACTGGCTGGCGCGGGTTGAAACCAGCCTGCAGGATGTGGCGGAACAGCTGAAACAGGCGCGTAAATGATCCCACTGGAGACGCTCAGCACACTGCTCTCCGTGGGTGAAACCGAACTGATTGAAGAGCTGATTATTGCCCTGCTGGCGTCTCCACAGCTGGCGCTGTTTTTTGAAAAGTTTCCCGGGCTGAAAAAAGCGCTATTGCGCGATGTGCCACGCTGGCGAGCGGAGATCAACGCTGAACTCAAAACCACGCCGGTTCCGGCCACGCTGGCCGAAGAGTTTCAGCTGTTCCAGCGGGTACAACTCCTCAGCGATCGTGAATTCAGCCACCAGCTGAATGCCACACTTCAGGCGCTTGAAAGCCTGCCTTCCCCTTTTCTGGATGAAGCCAACCGGCTGCTGCAGCACACCGATATCAGCCATCTCAGCAGCGCGCAGCACCAGCTTTTTCTACAGCGCTGGCGGCTGAGCCTGACCTTACAGACCCTGACGCTGAATCAGGCGTTGCTGGAGCAGCAGCGCGAACGCCTGCTGGCGGAACTGCAGCAGCGTATGGCGCTGAGCGGTCAGCTGGCACCGATTCTCGGCGACGATGACGAAGCCGCCGCTGGCCGGCTGTGGGACATGAGCAAAGCGTCACTGCAGCCTGGCGACTATCAGCTGATGCTGCAATATGGCGACTTTCTGGCGCAGCAACCGGAGCTGCTGAAGCTGGCCCAGCAGCTGGGTCGCAGCCGCGAGGCAAAATCGGTGCCGTCGCAGGATGCCCCTATGGAGGCCTTTCACCATATGGTGCAGGAACCTGCGGCCGTGCCGGAGGAGGTCAGCGGCATTCACCAGAGCGATGACGTGCTGCGTCTGCTGCCGCCGGAATTAGCTGCGCTAAGTATCAGTGAACTGGAGCTGGAGTTTTACCGGCGGCTGGTAGAGAAACGGCTGCTGACCTACAAGCTGCAGGGCGATGCCTGGCATGAAAAGGTCACGATGCGTCCGGCCAGCCACCAGCAGCATGAAGAGCAGCCGCGCGGGCCGTTCATCGTCTGCGTCGATACCTCGGGTTCGATGGGTGGTTTCAATGAGCGCTGCGCCAAAGCGTTTTGTCTGGCGCTGCTGAAAGTCGCGCTGGCCGATCGCCGTCGCTGCTACATCATGCTGTTTGCGCATGAGGTGATCGGCTATGAACTGACCGGTGATGACGGGCTGGAACAGGCGATTCGCTTTCTCAGTCAGCGCTTTCGCGGCGGCACCGATCTGGCAGCCTGCCTCTCTTCCGTTGTGACCCGTATGGAAGGCGTCCTGTGGCAGGAAGCCGATGCGGTGATCGTCTCCGATTTTATTGCCCAGCGTCTGCCGGAAGAGGTGATCGGGACCATTAAAACGCGTCAGCGAAATAATCAGCAACGTTTTCACGCCGTGGCTATGTCGGCCCACGGGAAACCAGGCATTCTGCGCATCTTCGACCATATCTGGCGTTTCGATACCGGCATGAAAAGCCGTCTGCTGCGTCACTGGCGGCGTTAAGTCATCGGGCAGAAATGCATATTTGCTATAGTAAATTACCGTTTCACTTACTCAGCAATCTGGAGCTTCCTGTGACGCTTGCTCAACCTCATCGCGATCTGCCTGCACCGACGCGAACGCTACTGCTCTCCGGCCATAACATTGAACAAAAACGTGCCGAATTGCTGGCCTATTTCCACCAGACCTGGGAACAGTATGAAAGTCTGTTTACCTGTCTGGCCGATCCCAGGGCCTGGTTTACCAAAGCCATTCCGCTGCGCCATCCTTTAATCTTCTATTTTGGCCACACCGCCACCTTCTACATTAATAAGCTGATGGCCGGACGCCTTATCGACGCGCGTCTGGACGATCGTATCGAAGCGATGATGGCGATTGGTGTGGATGAGATGAGCTGGGACGATCTCAACGACAGCCACTATGACTGGCCCACCATTGAAGAAGTCCGCGAATACCGCGGGCGCGTTAAAGCACTGGTCAGCGATCTCATCCAGACCCTGCCGCTGACTCTGCCGATCACCTGGGAGAGTCCGGCCTGGGTGATCCTGATGGGTATTGAGCATGAGCGTATTCATCTGGAAACCTCCAGCGTACTGATACGCCAGTTACCGGTCGGGTGGGTGAAACCCCAGCCCGCGTGGGCGGTCTGCCCGATGGCGCGCCACCAGCGCGAGGCTGTTCCGGCCAATTCCCTGCTGCCGATGCCCGGCGGCACCGTCACGTTGGGTAAAACCGACGATACCTATGGCTGGGATGTCGAATATGGCCGCCAGCAGATCGCGCTGCAGCCGTTCCAGGCGAGCAAAATGCTGGTCAGCAACGCGGAATTCCTGGCCTTCGTTGAGGCGGGGGGTTATCAGGACGCTCGCTGGTGGGATGACGAAGGCTGGGGCTGGTGTCAGTTTGCTAAAGCGGAGATGCCCACCTTCTGGGTCGGCACGCCTGCGATGCCCGATCAGCTTAAACTGCGTCTGATGTGTGAAGAAGTCGCGATGCCGTGGGACTGGCCTGCCGAGGTTAACCAGCTGGAAGCGGCGGCCTTCTGCCGCTGGAAAGCGGATCAGACGGGTATGAGCGTTCAGCTTCCCTGTGAGGCGGAGTGGGCTCAGCTGCGCGAACAGGTAGCGGGCGATCAGCCGGATTGGGATCGGGCACCGGGCAACATTAATCTGGCGTACTGGGCTTCCTCTTCACCGGTCGATCTCTTCGCTCAGGGCGACTTCTTCGATATCGTCGGTAACGTCTGGCAGTGGACGACCACGCCGACCAATGGCTTTGAAGGCTTTAAAGTCCACCCGCTTTATGATGATTTCTCTACCCCGACCTTTGATGGCAAACATTCGCTGATCAAAGGCGGCAGCTGGATATCGACCGGCAACGAAGCGCTGAAATCGGCACGCTATGCGTTCCGCCGCCACTTTTTCCAGCATGCCGGTTTCCGCTACGTGGTTTCCAGCCATCAGGAAACCATGGCGCTGAACCCGTATGAATCTGACGCTATGGTGTCGCAATACCTCGACTTCCAGTATGGCCCGCGCTATTTCGGCGTGGATAACTATGCCGAAAGCCTGGTAAACCTGGCGCTGAATTACACCACGGCACGCGGCGAGGCACTGGATATTGGCTGTGCCACCGGACGCGCCAGTTTTGAACTGGCCCGCCACTTTGAACGAGTCACCGGTATGGACTACTCGGCGCGCTTCATCGATGTGGCGCTTCAGCTGGCCAGCGGCGAAGACTTCCGTTATCTCCTGCCACAGGAAGGCGATCTGGTGGAGTATCGCCAGGTTCGCCTGAAAGATTTCGCGCTGGAGAGCGAACTGGCGCAGCGGATTCAGTTTGTTCAGGGCGACGCCTGTAACCTTAAGCCGCAACCCGCCCGTTACGATCTGGTACTCGCTTCCAACCTGATCGATCGCCTGCGTCAGCCCGCACGCTTCCTGCGGGATGTCACGCCGATGCTGCGTCAGGGCGGCATTCTGGTGCTCTCATCGCCCTATACCTGGCTGGAGGATTTCACGCCGAAGGAGAACTGGCTGGGCGGCGTGCGTGAAAACGGTGAGGCACTGACGACGCTGCAGGCACTGCAACGTCTGCTGGCGGCCGACTTCGACCTGGTCGATGAACCGCAGGATAAACCGTTTGTGATCCGCGAAACGGCCCGCAAGTTCCAGCACACGCTGGCGCAGGTCACCGTCTGGCGCAAACGCTAAGTGAACCGGCAGCGGCGCCCGTCGCTGCCGGGAGTTGCCTGAACCACTATTTTGCTGCACATTCATCCTTGTTTACTTCAGCAGACCAATAAAGAGGATGGCCATGGCCGAACATCTGCAGCTCGATAACCTGGATCGCGGCATTCTGAATGCCCTGCTCGACAACGCGCGCACTGCTTACGCCGAGCTGGCAAAACAGTTTAACGTCAGCCCCGGCACCATTCATGTCCGCGTGGAGAAGATGAAGCAGGCGGGCATTATCCTGGGCACCCGGGTTGATATCGATCCGCGCCAGCTGGGGTTTGATGTCTGCTGTTTTATCGGCATTATCCTTAAGAGCGCGCGTGACTATCCGGCGGCGCTGAGCAAACTGGATGCGCTGGATGAAGTAGTTGAAGCCTGGTACACCACCGGCCACTACAGCATCTTTATTAAAGTAATGTGCCGGTCTATTGATGCCCTGCAACAGGTGCTGATCAACAAGATCCAGACCATAGATGAAATTCAGTCGACGGAAACGCTGATCTCACTGCAAAACCCGATCATGCGCACTATCAAGCCCTGATCCTTCTCCGCCTTGTGCATAATCTTATCCCTGACGAATGTGGCGGCTGACAACGGCTGCGTTCGCTTCTCTTAATCTATTAACCCTGTTGTCCACAGGTGGATCACCGCTTGATCACAGCGTACAATGCTCGCCTTAATGTCCGGGAGAGCAAGATGGCCGATATCACCTTAATCAGTGGCAGTACTCTGGGTAGCGCAGAGTATGTGGCTGAACATCTGGAAGAAAAACTACAGGAAGCGGGCTTCTCAACGCAGATGCTGCATGGCCCGGAGCTGGATGAAGTGCCACATGAGGGTATCTGGCTGGTGGTCTGTTCAACTCACGGTGCAGGCGATATTCCTGACAATCTACTGCCGCTGTTCGAAGCCATCACGGAAAGCCAGCCCGATCTCTCGCAGGTCCGGTTTGGTGCCATCGGACTCGGCAATCATGAATATGATCTCTTTTGTGGCGCGATCCGCCAGATTGAAGCGCTGTTAATTGCTCAGGGTGCCCGCCAGATAGGTGATCGTCTGGAGATTGACGTGCTGGAGCATGAGATCCCTGAAGATCCCGCGGAAGCCTGGCTGGAAAGCTGGAAAAAGGCGATCTGAAGGGGGCTGGGGATCGCGAAATAGTGACGATCCCCAGTGGAAGATGCTGATTTTATCCTTTTCCGCTCGTTTATTTTGTGGATAACTACCCTCTTTTACTGCGTATAACCGGTAGTTATCCAAAGAACAACCGTAGAATGATTTTTGAGCTGTGGATAACATGCCATTTTGATCCCAGCTTATACGGATCAGGATCACCGATCACTAACAGGTAGTGATCCTCTTCATCCTGTTGTTTCTGCTGTGCTTCTGGCACATATCCACAGAAAAGCGGGATCCTAATAAGAGATCTAACAGAAAGATCATATACAGATCTAAGATCCTTTCTTTTAAAACCGGACGATCCCGCGGCTTTCACCCCAGACGGAATTTGAGTAGAATCCACGCCCCAGGACGACGATCCTGCAAGTTCATCAACCGAGGTACCACTTCATGTTTTATCAGGATCCTTTTGACGTCATCGTAATTGGTGGTGGTCATGCGGGCACCGAAGCCGCAATGGCGGCAGCCCGAATGGGTCAGCAAACCCTGTTACTCACCCATAACATTGATACGCTTGGACAAATGTCCTGTAACCCGGCGATTGGTGGGATTGGCAAAGGACATTTGGTGAAGGAAGTGGATGCCCTGGGTGGTCTGATGGCCAGTGCGATTGACCAGGCGGGTATCCAGTTCAGGATACTAAACGCCAGCAAAGGTCCGGCAGTACGGGCGACCCGTGCTCAGGCGGATCGCGTGCTCTATCGCCAGGCAGTGCGTACGGCACTGGAGAACCAGCCCAACCTGATGATCTTCCAGCAGGCGGTCGACGATCTTATCGTGGAAAACGATCGTGTGGTGGGTGCAGTCACCCAGATGGGACTGAAGTTCCGCGCGAGAACCGTCGTCCTCACCGTCGGCACGTTCCTTGACGGCAAAATTCATATCGGTCTGGATAATTACAGTGGCGGTCGCGCAGGTGATCCCCCGTCCATTCCGCTGGCAAAACGACTGCGTGCGCTGCCGCTGCGGGTAGACCGCCTCAAGACCGGTACGCCACCGCGTATTGATGCGCGCACCATCGATTTTTCAGTGCTCAGCCCGCAGCACGGCGATAACCCGATGCCGGTGTTCTCGTTTATGGGCAATGCGTCTCAGCATCCACAGCAGGTACCGTGCTGGATCACTCACACTAATGAGAAAACCCATGAGGTGATCCGCAATAATCTGGATCGCAGCCCGATGTACGCCGGGATCATCGAGGGGATCGGTCCACGCTACTGCCCGTCGATCGAAGACAAAGTGATGCGCTTTGCCGATCGTAACTCGCATCAGATCTTCCTGGAGCCGGAAGGGCTGACCAGCAATGAGATCTACCCGAATGGCATCTCAACCAGTCTGCCATTTGACGTGCAGATTCAGATCGTTCGTTCCATGCAGGGCATGGAGAATGCGAAGATCGTGCGTCCGGGCTATGCCATCGAGTATGACTTCTTCGATCCACGCGATCTCAAACTGACGCTGGAGAGCAAATTTATTCACGGCCTGTTCTTTGCCGGCCAGATCAACGGCACAACCGGTTACGAAGAAGCCGCTGCGCAGGGGATGCTGGCGGGGCTGAACGCCGCCCGTCAGTCTGCGGACAAAGAGGGCTGGGCACCACGTCGTGACCAGGCTTATCTGGGCGTACTGGTTGATGACCTTTGCACGCTCGGTACCAAAGAGCCGTACCGGATGTTTACCTCCCGTGCTGAATATCGTCTGATGCTGCGCGAAGACAATGCCGATCTGCGTCTGACCGAAACCGGTCGTGAACTGGGTCTGGTGGATGATGCTCGCTGGGCGCGTTTCAATCAGAAGCTGGAAGCGATTGAACAGGAGCGTCAGCGTCTGCGCGATATCTGGGTCCATCCGAAGTCAGAGCACGTGACGGAAGTGAATACGGTACTCAGCGCGCCGCTGACCAAAGAAGCGAGCGGCGAAGATCTGCTGCGCCGTCCTGAGCTGACCTATCTGAAGCTGATGACGCTGGATGCCTTTGGTCCGGCACTGGCTGATGAGCAGGCCGCTGAGCAGGTTGAGATTCAGGTTAAATATGAAGGTTATATCGCCCGTCAGCAGGAAGAGATCGATCGCCAGCTGCGTAACGAGAACACACTGTTACCGGTGGAGCTCGACTATCGCCAGGTCAACGGCCTCTCTAATGAGGTGATCGCCAAGCTGAACGATCACAAACCGAGTTCGATCGGTCAGGCGACGCGTATCTCCGGCATTACGCCGGCGGCCATCTCAATTCTGCTTATCTATCTGAAAAAACAGGGTCTGCTGCGTAAAAGCGCCTGATCTGAAAACGGGGCGAGGAGACTCGCCCCCGCTGAATGGACTTATGCTGTGATCAACACACTCACGTCGCTGCTACAGGCAGCCGGTATTTCCCTCTCCGATCAACAAAAACAGCAGCTGGTTGCCTATGTCGGCCTGCTGGATAAGTGGAACAAAGCCTACAATCTGACATCAGTGCGCGATCCGCAACAGATGCTGGTACGCCATATCCTCGACAGCATCGTGGTGGCGCCGCATCTGCAAGGCTCACGTTTCATTGATGTGGGAACCGGACCTGGACTGCCTGGCATTCCGCTGGCTATCGTGATGCCTGATGCGCACTTTACGTTGCTCGACAGCCTGGGCAAGCGGGTGCGGTTCCTGCGTCAGGTTCAGCATGAGTTAGGACTCACTAACATTACTCCGGTGCAGAGCCGGGTTGAAGCGTTCCCGGCTGAGCCGCCCTTTGATGGCGTCATCAGTCGTGCATTTGCCTCGCTGACCGACATGGTGAACTGGTGTCATCATCTGCCGGGAAGAGAAGGGCGCTTCTTCGCGCTGAAAGGCGTGCGCCCGGACGACGAAATTGCGGAGTTACCGGCAGGCTATGTCTCTGACGCGGTGATTAAGCTGCAGGTACCGCAGCTGGAAGGTGACCGCCATCTGGTCATTCTTCGTCACCAGTAGGCTTTCAACTGGCAGATATTTAGCGTTTATCAGCCAGCTTTTTTCGTCAGTTAAGGGATGAAAAAAGTGCAGATGATGCGCTATCAATAAAAGATTTTGATTAAGCCCTTGCTGACCAAACGTTAAAACGCTGACGGAAATTATCCGAAAAGCTCTGTTACATTTAACGTTTAATTCACATTCAGTTATCAGAAATATCACTTGTATAGGCGGGTCGCTGAATAAAAGTAGTCACGGCAGAAAATATATCGCGGTAATAACTTTGCGTGCGTAATATCAATTACACGATTCTTAAGCACAGTTCGATGTCAATAGCGTGTTTTCTGTGAAAATAGTCTTGCAGATGCATTTTTATAATTTCAATGTTTTGATTTTATTGAATTAATTTGTAATACAGATTGTTCTTAAATAGAGCGCAGATAAAACTCAGTGCAGTGAAAGTGCTTATTATGTGATCTAAAGCACGCTTTAAAAGCAAGTTGCGAGAGAATTTTCAGTCAGATTAGGGTGAATCTCTGCAGGGTAATCTTTGGAAAAATAGCCCTCCGGAAAGAAATTTAAATAATTGTTCACCTTTTCGCTACTTACCGATTGAAATCGCAGGTGCGGCCCGTATAATTTGCACGGCTTTTGCTGCTTGACTCAACTGCGCAAAGGCAGTCTTATACGACACGCGACATACCCCTAACGGGGCAGGAGAGTATCAGCGTCATGTCAGTGTCTCTTTACAGTGTAAAATACGCCCGAACGGTGCTGATGATTCAGCTGGTGACGATAGTCATCATCGGTGCACTCTTTGCTCTTAAAGATGTCATCTGGGGTCTCTCTGCTCTTGCTGGCGGTGCGGCAGCCTGGCTGCCAAACGTATTGTTTTTGTTTTTAGCCTGGCGCCTGCAGGGGCAAACCCCAGCTTCGGGGCGAGTCGCGTGGAGCTTCGCTTTGGGTGAAATAGCCAAAGTGTTTGCGACCATCATTTTGCTCATTGTGGCGTTGGGTCTATTCGGAGCGGTTTTCTGGCCGGTCGGAATAACCTGGTTATCGGTGCTGGTGGTACAAATGCTGGCACCGGCGGTAATTAACAACAAAGGGTAAGAGGCATCATGGCTGCAGGAGAAATCTCTACTCCGCAAGAGTACATTGGTCACCACCTGACTCATCTTCAGTTGGACCTGCGTACCTTCGAGATAGTGAATCCGCACGACGCTCCCGCGACGTTCTGGGTATTAAATATCGATTCCATGTTTTTCTCTATGGTGCTGGGAATCATCTTCCTGGTGTTGTTCCGTAGCGTGGCGAAATCTGCCACCAGCGGTGTGCCAGGGAAAATGCAGGCGGCTATCGAACTGGTTGTCGGTTTCGTCGATAGTAACGTGCGCGACATGTATCACGGTAAGAGCAAACTTATCGCCCCGCTGGCTCTGACAATCTTTGTCTGGGTCTTCCTGATGAACTTCATGGATCTGCTGCCAATCGACTTGCTGCCATATATTGGCGAGCACGTATTGGGGTTACCGGCGCTGCGCGTCGTACCATCTGCAGACGTGAACATCACGCTATCTATGGCGTTGGGCGTATTTATTTTGATTCTGTTCTACAGCATCAAAATGAAAGGCATTGGCGGCTTCACTAAAGAGCTGACGCTGCAGCCTTTTAACCACCCGATCTTCATCCCGATCAACCTGATTCTGGAAGGTGTGAGCCTGCTGTCTAAGCCTGTATCACTGGGTTTACGACTGTTCGGTAACATGTATGCGGGTGAACTGATCTTTATCCTTATTGCCGGTCTGTTGCCGTGGTGGTCGCAGTGGGTGCTGAATGTGCCGTGGGCCATTTTCCACATCCTGATCATTTCGCTACAGGCTTTCATTTTCATGGTCCTCACGATTGTCTATCTGTCGATGGCATCTGAAGAACATTGATTTTTTTCTCAACACTACTTTCCCTCTTGATTTCGGGTTGCAGCGCAAACCGCTGAAGCCCGGAAGATGAAGGGAGCATTTAACTGAAACAAACTGGAGACTGTCATGGAAAACCTGAATATGGATCTGCTGTACATGGCTGCCGCTGTGATGATGGGCCTGGCGGCAATCGGTGCTGCGATCGGTATCGGCATCCTCGGAGGAAAATTCCTGGAAGGCGCTGCTCGTCAGCCTGACCTGATTCCTCTGCTGCGTACGCAGTTCTTTGTTGTAATGGGTCTGGTGGATGCAATCCCGATGATCGCTGTTGGTCTGGGTCTGTACGTGATGTTTGCTGTCGCCTAAAGCCCTGTGTTCACTCAGCGCACAATGTGCAAGGGTGAACGGATTCTGCCGCTTATCGTTGATAACGGCAGAAAAGTTAAATACTCAATCTAGAGGCATTGTGCTGTGAACATTAATGCAACAATCCTCGGCCAGGCTATCGCGTTCATCCTGTTTGTCGCGTTCTGCATGAAGTACGTATGGCCGCCGCTCATGGCTGCTATCGAAAAGCGCCAGAAAGAAATTGCTGAAGGCCTTGCTTCTGCTGAACGTGCAAAGAAAGATTTGGATCTCGCGCAGGCTAATGCGACCGACCAGCTGAAAAAAGCCAAAGAAGACGCTCAGGTCATTATCGAGCAAGCGAACAAGCGTCGCGCGCAGATTCTGGACGAAGCCAAAACCGAAGCTGAAAACGAACGTAATCGCATCGTGACACAAGCGCAGGCTGAAATTGACGCTGAACGCAAACGTGCGCGTGAAGAACTGCGTAAGCAGGTCGCGTTGCTGGCTATGGCTGGCGCCGAGAAGATCATCGAACGCTCCGTGGATGAAGCTGCTAACAGCGACATCGTTGATAAACTGGTCGCTGAACTGTAAGGAGGGAGGGGCTGATGTCTGATCTGATTACTGTAGCTCGCCCCTACGCCAAAGCAGCTTTTGACTTTGCTGTTGAGCATCAAAGTATTGAACGCTGGCAACAGATGCTGGCGTTTGCCGCAGAAGTGGCTCGCAATGAACAGATGGCTGATCTTCTCTCAGGTGCATTAGCACCCGAAGCGCTGGCAGCGTCGTTTAACGCAGTCTGTGGTGATCAACTGGATGAACCCGCGCAGAACCTGATTAAGGTGATGGCGGAAAACGGACGTTTGACAGCGCTTCCGGCTGTACTGGCTCAATACATCGAACTGCGTGACGCTCATGAAGCCACCGCTGAAGTTGATGTTATCTCCGCCAGTACGCTGAGTGACGACCAGCTGAATAAAATCAGCGCCGCGATGGAAAAACGTCTGTCACGCAAAGTTAAGCTGAATTGCAAAATTGATAAGTCTGTGATGGCAGGCGTGATCATCCGTTCGGGTGATCTGGTTATTGATGGCAGCGTACGCGGCCGTCTTGACCGTCTGGCTGACGTCTTGCAGTCTTAAGGGGACTGGAGCATATGCAACTGAATTCCACCGAAATCAGCGAACTGATCAAGCAGCGCATTGCTCAGTTCAATGTCGTGAGTGAAGCTCACAACGAAGGTACGATTGTTTCTGTAAGTGACGGTATCATCCGCGTACACGGCCTGGCCGATGTCATGCAGGGTGAGATGATTGCCCTGCCGGGCAACCGTTACGCTATCGCCCTGAACCTCGAGCGTGACTCGGTTGGTGCAGTGGTGATGGGCCCTTACGCTGACCTCGCCGAAGGCATGAAGGTTAAGTGTACTGGCCGTATTCTTGAAGTACCGGTAGGCCGTGGCCTGCTGGGCCGCGTAGTAAACACCCTGGGTGCTCCTATCGACGGTAAAGGCGCAATCGACAACGACGGTTTCTCACCGGTTGAAGTCATTGCACCTGGCGTTATCGATCGTCAGTCAGTCGACCAGCCGGTTCAGACCGGTTATAAGTCGGTCGATGCGATGATTCCAATCGGCCGTGGCCAGCGTGAGCTGATCATCGGTGACCGTCAGACCGGTAAAACCGCGATGGCGATCGATGCGATCATCAACCAGCGCGACTCAGGCATCAAGTGTGTCTACGTTGCGATTGGTCAGAAAGCCTCAACCATTTCTAACGTGGTTCGTAAGCTGGAAGAGCATGGCGCACTGCAGAACACCATCGTTGTTGTGGCGTCTGCTTCTGAATCTGCTGCACTGCAGTATCTCTCTCCGTACGCAGGCTGTGCGATGGGCGAATACTTCCGTGACCGTGGTGAAGACGCGCTGATCGTATACGATGACCTTTCTAAGCAGGCTGTCGCGTACCGTCAGATTTCTCTGCTGCTGCGCCGTCCACCAGGCCGTGAAGCATTCCCTGGCGACGTGTTCTATCTCCACTCCCGTCTGCTGGAACGTGCATCACGCGTAAGCGCTGATTATGTAGAGCGTTTCACCAATGGCGCAGTGACAGGTAAAACTGGTTCACTGACCGCGCTGCCGATCATCGAAACCCAGGCGGGCGACGTTTCTGCGTTCGTTCCGACCAACGTAATCTCGATTACTGATGGTCAGATCTTCCTGGAATCGAACCTGTTCAACTCCGGTATTCGTCCGGCCGTTAACCCAGGTATTTCGGTATCCCGCGTAGGTGGTGCTGCACAGACCAAGATCATCAAGAAACTGTCCGGTGGTATCCGTACCGCGCTGGCGCAGTATCGTGAACTGGCGGCATTCTCGCAGTTCGCCTCTGATCTGGATGATGCAACCCGCAAACAGCTGAGCCACGGTCAGAAAGTGACCGAGCTGCTGAAGCAGAAACAGTATGCGCCGATGTCTGTTGCGCAGCAGGGTCTGGTTCTGTTCGCTGCAGAGCGTGGCTATCTGAACGACGTTGAACTGGCAAAAATTGGCAGCTTCGAAGCTGCACTGCTGGCCTTCGCCGATCGCGACCACGCTGAGCTGATGGCTGAAATCAACCAGTCGGGTAACTTTAATAACGATATCGAAGCCAAGCTGAAAGGCCTGGTCGAGACGTTTAAAGCAACCCAGTCCTGGTAATGTCTGGCGGCTTGTCTGAAAAGGCAGGCCGCAAGGCTTTGAGGAGAAGCTAATGGCCGGCGCAAAAGAGATACGAAGCAAGATTGGAAGCGTGAAAAACACGCAGAAGATCACCAAAGCGATGGAAATGGTCGCCGCCTCCAAGATGCGTAAAACGCAGGAACGCATGGCGGCCAGCCGTCCGTATGCAGAAACCATGCGCAAAGTGATTGGTCACCTTGCGTTGGGTAATCTGGAATACAAGCACCCTTACCTGGAAGAGCGCGACGTGAAGCGCGTCGGCTACCTGGTCGTTTCAACTGACCGCGGGCTTTGTGGTGGTTTGAACATTAACCTGTTCAAAAAGTTACTGGCGGATATGAAGTCCTGGTCCGATAAAGGCGTGCAGAGCGATCTGTCGATTATCGGTTCGAAAGGGGCATCATTCTTTAATGCTGTGGGTGGCAACATTGTGGCGCAAGTCAGCGGCATGGGCGATAAACCTGCTCTGTCTGATCTGATTGGCCCGGTAAAAGTGATGTTGCAGGCTTATGATGAAGGCCGCATCGACAAGCTGATGATCGTCAATAACAAATTCAATAACACCATGTCTCAGACTCCGACCATCACCCAACTGCTGCCGTTACCGCCAGCGGAAGGTGAAGAAGAGATGAAGGCGAAGACCTGGGATTACTTGTATGAACCCGATCCGAAAGCGCTGCTGGATACCCTGCTGCGTCGTTATGTCGAATCGCAGGTTTATCAGGGTGTGGTGGAAAATCTGGCCAGTGAGCAGGCCGCACGTATGGTGGCGATGAAAGCCGCAACCGATAACGGCGGAAATCTGATCAAAGAGCTGCAGTTGGTGTACAACAAAGCTCGTCAGGCCAGCATCACCCAGGAACTTACCGAGATTGTCGGTGGAGCCTCCGCGGTTTAACCAGGTTTGGAATTAGGTAGAGGATTCAAGATGGCAACTGGAAAGATTGTCCAGATTATCGGCGCCGTTGTTGACGTCGAATTCCCTCAGGACGCGGTACCGCAAGTGTACAGCGCCCTCGAGGTTATGAATGGTGATGCGCGTCTGGTGCTGGAAGTTCAGCAGCAGCTCGGCGGCGGCGTAGTACGTACCATCGCAATGGGTACGTCTGACGGCCTGAAGCGTGGTCTGAGCGTCAACGACCTGCAGAAACCGATTCAGGTACCCGTCGGTAAAGCGACCCTGGGCCGTATCATGAACGTTCTCGGCGAGCCAATCGATATGAAAGGCGAGCTGAAAGAAGAAGATGGCAGCGCAGTAGAGATCGCCTCTATTCACCGCGCCGCCCCTTCTTATGAAGATCAGTCTAACTCGCAGGAACTGCTGGAAACCGGCATCAAGGTTATCGACCTGATGTGTCCGTTTGCCAAAGGCGGTAAAGTCGGTCTGTTCGGTGGTGCGGGTGTAGGTAAAACCGTCAACATGATGGAACTGATCCGTAACATCGCGGCTGAACACTCAGGTTACTCAGTGTTTGCCGGTGTGGGTGAGCGTACTCGTGAGGGTAACGACTTCTACCACGAAATGACTGACTCTAACGTTATCGATAAAGTTGCGCTGGTCTATGGCCAGATGAACGAGCCGCCGGGTAACCGTCTGCGCGTAGCACTGACCGGTCTGACCATGGCGGAAAAATTCCGTGATGAAGGCCGCGACGTTCTGCTGTTCATCGATAACATCTACCGTTATACCCTGGCCGGTACAGAAGTTTCTGCACTGCTGGGTCGTATGCCATCTGCGGTAGGTTACCAGCCAACGCTGGCAGAAGAGATGGGTGTGTTGCAGGAGCGTATTACCTCCACCAAGACCGGTTCAATCACCTCCGTACAGGCCGTTTACGTCCCTGCGGATGACCTGACTGACCCATCACCAGCAACCACCTTTGCGCACTTAGACTCAACGGTAACGCTGAGCCGTCAGATCGCCTCTCTGGGTATCTACCCGGCCGTTGACCCGCTGGACTCTACCAGCCGTCAGCTGGATCCGCTGGTTGTCGGTCAGGAGCACTATGATGTTGCACGTGGCGTTCAGTCACTGCTGCAGCGTTATCAGGAACTGAAAGACATCATCGCCATCCTCGGTATGGATGAGCTGTCTGAAGAAGACAAACTGCTGGTGGCACGTGCGCGTAAGATTCAGCGCTTCCTGTCTCAGCCGTTCTTCGTTGCAGAAGTATTCACCGGTTCACCGGGCAAATACGTGACGCTGAAAGACACTATCCGTGGCTTTAAAGGCATCATGGAAGGTGAGTTTGACCACCTGCCAGAGCAGGCCTTCTACATGGTTGGCGCCATCGAAGAAGCCGTGGAAAAAGCGAAGAAACTGTAATAACGGTTTCCCGGGAGGAAGATTATGGCTATGACTTATCACCTGGATGTGGTCAGCGCAGAGGAGCAGTTGTTCTCTGGTCTGGTACAGAAAATTCAGGTGTCAGGTAGCGAAGGTGAACTGGGGATTTTCCCTGGCCATGCGCCGCTGCTGACTGCCATTAAGCCTGGAATGATCCGTATCGTGAAACAGCATGGCGAAGAGGAGTATATCTACCTCTCTGGCGGCGTGCTGGAAGTGCAACCGGGCAGCAGCACCGTTCTGGCCGATACCGCTATCCGCGGTACCGATCTGGATGAAGCGCGCGCTCTGGAAGCAAAACGCAAAGCAGAAGACCATATGAACAGCAGCCACGGCGACGTGGACTATGCTCAGGCCTCTGCCGAGCTGGCGAAAGCCATTGCTAAACTGCGCGTGATCGAACTGACCAAAAAAGCGATGTAATCCAGCTTTATGCGTCATGAAATGCCAGCCCTCGGGCTGGCATTTTTTTTGTCTGCTGCGCCTGATCTGCCTGTCCGCCTAATTTCGGCCTGAGAAAAATGTAGTAATCTCAATCCCAAACCGTTTTACTTTCACCCGTAAAAATTCACTCAGGATAGTTATGTCTAACAGTGCGATGAGTGTGGTGATCCTTGCTGCTGGCAAGGGCACCCGTATGTATTCCGATCTGCCTAAAGTTCTGCATACGCTGGCAGGCAAACCCATGGTTCAGCATGTGATTGACGCGGCTAAGGGGCTGGGTGCACAGCAGGTTCATCTGGTTTATGGTCACGGCGGCGATCGCCTGAAGGCGACCCTCACTGACAGCACGCTCAACTGGGTGCTGCAGGCCGAGCAGCTCGGCACTGGCCATGCGATGCAGCAGGCAGCGCCCGCATTCGCTGATGATGAAGATATCATGATGCTTTACGGTGATGTGCCGCTCATCTCTCAGGCGACACTACAGCGGCTGCGCGAAGCCAAACCGCAGGGCGGCATTGGCTTACTTACCGTGGTACTGGACGACCCAACCGGCTATGGCCGCATTGTGCGTGAGAACGACACCATCACCGGCATTATCGAACAGAAAGATGCCAGTCCGGCGCAGCTCACCATTAAAGAGATCAACACCGGCATTCTGATAGCCAACGGCGGCGATTTAAAACGCTGGCTGGCGCAGCTCACCAACAATAATGCGCAGGGTGAGTATTACATCACCGATATTATCGCGCTGGCGCATCAGGAAGGTCGGGTGATCAACGCGGTTCATCCTGCACGCATCAGTGAAACTGATGGCGTCAATAACCGGCTGCAGCTGGCGACATTAGAGCGCACTTACCAGGCTGAACAGGCGGAAAAACTGCTGCTGGCTGGCGTGATGCTGCGCGATCCGGCCCGTTTTGACCTGCGCGGGACGCTGACGCACGGGCGGGATGTTGAAATTGACACGAACGTCATTATTGAAGGCCAGGTCACGCTGGGTGCACGCGTCAGAATCGGCGCAGGCTGCATTATCAAAAACAGCGTGATTGGAGATGACTGTGAAATCAGTCCCTATTCGGTGATCGAGGATGCGAATCTCGCCACTGCCTGCACCGTCGGACCTTTTGCCCGTCTGCGTCCTGGCAGCGAACTGGCCGATGCCGCCCACGTGGGCAACTTCGTCGAAATGAAGAAAGCGCGTCTGGGCAGAGGATCGAAAGCGGGGCACCTCTCCTATCTCGGTGATGCGGAGATTGGCGACAACGTAAATATCGGTGCAGGCACCATTACCTGCAACTACGACGGTGCGAACAAATTTAAAACCGTGATTGGTGATGATGTGTTTGTGGGCTCGGATACTCAGCTGGTGGCGCCGGTCAGCATCGCGGCAGGGACCACCATTGCGGCGGGCACGACCATCATGAAAGATGTGACCCAGGCCGGTCTGGTCTATAACCGTAAAGAGCAGAATCACAAAGCGGACTGGCAGCGTCCGGTGAAGAAAAAATAAATTTTTAACGGCCCGCTTTAATGCGGGCCGATGCAGTGCAGTGCCAAAACTATAATCCCCTCTCTCTACAAGGCTCGGGGAACCGGCAAAGCCGGATATCAGGTCGCATGACAACAGAAGTGGCGAAAAGCCATGTAGTCAGGAAAACATCATTATGTGTGGAATTGTTGGTGCAGTAGCGCAACGTGATATCGCAGAGATTCTGCTGGAAGGTCTGCGTCGTCTTGAATATCGCGGATATGATTCGGCCGGTCTGGCCGTGGTCGATCGTCAGGGGCACGTCACGCGCCTGCGGCGTTTAGGGAAAGTGCAGAAACTGGCGGAAGCCGCTGAGCAGCAACCGCTGATTGGTGGCACCGGCATCGCGCACACGCGCTGGGCTACCCATGGCGAACCGTCGGAAGCGAACGCGCATCCGCACGTCTCAGAGCACATCATCATCGTGCACAACGGCATCATTGAAAACCATGAGCCATTGCGCGCTGAACTGATCGCGCGCGGTTACGTCTTTGCCTCTGAAACGGACACCGAAGTGGTGGCGCATCTGGTTCACTGGGAGCAGAAGCAGGGCGGTTCGCTGCGTGAAGTGGTGCTGCGTGTGATTCCGCAGCTGCGCGGTGCCTATGGCATGGTGATCATGGACAGCCGCGATCCGTCACTGCTGGTGGCGGCCCGTTCCGGCAGCCCACTGGTGATTGGTCGTGGCATGGGCGAAAACTTTATCGCCTCGGATCAGCTGGCTCTGCTGCCGGTGACCCGTCGGTTCATCTATCTGGAAGAGGGTGATATCGCCGAGATCAGCCGTCGCGATGTCACGGTGATCGACCGTGAAGGCAACACCGTGACCCGTGCCGAGATCGAATCGAACCTGCAATATGACGCCGGTGACAAAGGCATTTACCGTCACTACATGCAGAAAGAGATCTACGAACAGCCCATGGCGCTGAAAAGTACCCTGAGCGGTCGGTTCAGCCAGGGTCAGGTTGATCTCAGCGAACTGGGCGCGGGCGCAGAAGCGCTGCTGAGCCAGGTTGAGCATATCCAGATTATCGCCTGCGGCACCTCCTATAACTCCGGCATGGTGTCACGCTACTGGTTTGAGTCGCTGGCAAACCTGCCCTGTGATGTCGAGATTGCCTCGGAGTTCCGCTATCGCAAATCAGCCGTTCGCAAAAACAGCCTGCTGATCACCCTGTCGCAGTCGGGTGAAACGGCAGATACCCTGGCGGCGCTGCGTCTCTCTAAAGAGCTGGGCTACCTGGGCTCGCTGGCGGTCTGCAACGTGGCCGGTTCGTCACTGGTGCGGGAATCTGACCTGGCACTGATGACCAAAGCGGGCACCGAAATTGGCGTCGCCTCTACCAAAGCGTTCACCACCCAGTTAGCGGTGCTGCTGATGCTGGTGGCGAAACTGGGCCGTCTGAAAGGGATGTCTGCCGAGACTGAACATGAGATCGTTCATGCACTGCAGGCGTTGCCGAACCGGATTGAGCAGATGCTGGCGCAGGATAAGCTGATTGAAAATCTGGCAGAAGGCTTCTCTGACAAGCATCACGCGCTGTTCCTGGGTCGTGGCGATCAATATCCGATTGCCATGGAAGGGGCGCTGAAGCTCAAGGAGATTTCCTACATTCATGCGGAAGCCTACGCCGCAGGCGAGCTGAAACATGGCCCGCTGGCGCTGATTGATGCGGACATGCCGGTGATCGTGGTGGCACCTAACAACGAACTGCTGGAGAAGCTCAAATCCAACATCGAAGAGGTACGCGCACGCGGTGGCCTGCTTTATGTCTTTGCCGATCAGGATGCGGGCTTCAGCGACAGTGACGGAATGAAGATTATCCCGTTGCCGCATGTCGAAGAGGTCATTGCGCCCATCTTCTACACGGTGCCGCTACAGCTACTCTCCTATCACGTCGCCCTGATCAAAGGGACCGACGTCGATCAGCCACGTAACCTGGCAAAATCGGTTACTGTGGAATAACCGGGTGGGCCCCGTCGCGGGCCCACTTTGCTCCGGCCCTTTGTCATATAACTGTCATATTTCGTACATTTCACTGTCATCAAACTGTCCTATTTTCCCTCCTGCAGCAATCACAGATTCTTACTAAAACGGCCCCAAGCCTGACTTTTCTCCCCTGGAGGGAATATGACACTGATGCGTAGCACCGTAGCCCGAATCCTCGCCACCACCTTCGCCGTAAGCGCGGTATCTGCTTTTGCGGCAACCGATCTCACTGGCGCAGGCGGGACGTTCCCGGCGCCGGTTTATGCCAAGTGGGCAGCAGAATATCAAAAAGCCACCGGTAGCAAAGTTAACTACCAGGGTATCGGTTCATCTGGCGGCGTAAAACAGATCATCGCCAAAACCGTCGATTTCGGTGCGTCCGATGCGCCAATGAAAGATGAAGATCTGCAGAAAAATGGCCTGTTCCAGTTCCCGACCGTGATCGGTGGCGTGGTACTGGCGGTTAACCTGCCGGGTATCAAGTCAGGTCAGCTGACGCTGGATGGCAAAACCGTTGGTGATATCTACCTTGGCACCATCAAAAAGTGGAACGACCCGGCGATTGCCAAACTTAACCCAGGCGTGAAACTGCCAGAGACCAACATCAACGTGGTACGTCGTGCTGATGGTTCAGGCACCTCGTTCGTCTTCACCAGCTATCTGGCGAAAGTGAACCCGGACTGGAACAGCAAAATTGGTAAAGGTAACACCGTTAACTGGCCGGTCGGTCTGGGCGGTAAAGGCAACGACGGCGTCGCCGCGTTTGTTCAGCGTCTGCCGGGTTCAATCGGCTACGTGGAGTACGCCTACGCTAAACAGAACAACCTGACCTACACCAAACTGATCGATGCCGATGGCAAAGCGGTTGCCCCAAGCGAAACCAGCTTCAGTAATGCCGCGAAAGGCGCTGACTGGAGTAAATCGTTCGCGCAGGATCTGACCTTCCAGAAGGGCGCTGATGCCTGGCCAATCTCGTCAACCACCTTTATTCTGATCTACAAAGATCAGGCTAATGCGGCCAAAGGCGCTGAAGTACTGAAATTCTTCGACTGGGCTTACAAAAGCGGCAGCAAAACCGCCACAGCGCTGGATTATGCTGCGCTGCCAGAGAGCGTGACTGAACAGATTCGCGCCGCCTGGAAAGCCAACATCAAAGACAGTTCTGGTAAAGCGCTTTATCAGTAATTGACCGACCCTGACCGGACAGCAGTCCGGTCAGACTCAACGGGCGGCGTCATGCCGTACTGATAACTTCTGAAGACTGAGACTTCTATGGCTGCAACGAAGCCGGCATTCAAAGCCCCAGGCAAACAAGGTGACAGAATTTTTGGCGCGCTGGTCAGGCTGGCTGCGCTGATTGTCCTGTTACTGATGGGCGGCATTATTGTCTCCCTGATCATCTCCTCGTGGCCCAGCATCCAGAAGTTTGGTTTCGCCTTTTTGTGGACCAAAACCTGGGATGCGCCCAACGAACAATTTGGTGCACTGGTACCGATCTACGGCACCCTTGTGACCTCCATTATTGCCCTGATTATCGCAGTACCGGTGAGTTTTGGTATTGCGCTGTTCCTGACCGAACTCGCGCCAGGCTGGCTGCGTCGCCCGCTGGGCACCGCCATTGAGCTGCTGGCGGCCATTCCCAGTATTGTTTATGGCATGTGGGGCCTGTTTGTTTTCGCGCCGCTGTTTGCCGAATACTTCCAGACACCGGTCAATGACGTGCTATCGGGCATTCCGATTGTCGGCGAGCTTTTCTCCGGCCCCGCTTTCGGTATCGGCATCCTCGCGGCGGGTGTGATTCTGGCGATCATGATCATCCCTTATATCGCCTCGGTCATGCGCGACGTCTTTGAGCAGACCCCGGTGATGATGAAAGAGTCAGCCTACGGCATCGGCTGCACCACCTGGGAAGTGATCTGGCGCATCGTACTGCCCTTTACCAAAAATGGCGTGATTGGCGGTGTGATGCTCGGACTGGGTCGTGCGCTGGGTGAAACCATGGCGGTGACTTTTATTATCGGCAACACCTACCAGCTCGACAGCCCGTCGCTGTTTATGCCGGGTAACAGCATCACCTCGGCGCTGGCCAACGAGTTCGCTGAAGCGGAATCGGGCGTGCATGTCGCCGCGCTGATGGAGCTGGGACTGATCCTGTTTGTGATTACCTTTATCGTGCTGGCGATTTCAAAGCTGATGATTATGCGGCTGGCGAAAAGTGAAGGAGCGCGCTCATGACCACAATTGAAATTCAGGCGCGCGCCGAACTGGACGCATCACGCCGTAAAATGCAGTCCTGGCGCAGCACTAAAAATAAAATTGCGCTGACGCTGTCGCTGCTGACCATGGCTTTTGGCCTGTTCTGGCTGGTGTGGATCCTGTTCACCACCGTATCGCGCGGCGTGGATGGGCTCTCCTGGTCCCTGTTCACCGAATCAACGCCGCCACCCAATACTGCGGGCGGCGGACTGGCTAACGCCCTGGCGGGCAGCGGATTACTGATTTTCTGGTCTACCTTCTTCGGCACACCGCTGGGCATCATGGCGGGTATCTATCTGGCGGAATATGGGCGCAAGTCGCCACTGGCAGAAGTGATCCGCTTTATTAACGACATTCTGCTTTCGGCACCCTCGATTGTGGTCGGCCTGTTCGTCTACACCCTTGTGGTGTCGCAGATGCAGCACTTCTCCGGCTGGGCCGGGGTGATTGCGCTGGCGCTGCTACAGGTGCCGATTGTGATTCGTACCACCGAAAACATGATGCGACTGGTGCCAGACAGCATGCGTGAAGCGGCTTACGCGCTGGGTACGCCCAAGTGGAAGATGATCGCGTCTATCACCCTGAAAGCGTCGGTCTCCGGCATCATCACGGGTGTGCTGCTGGCGATTGCCCGCATTGCAGGTGAAACGGCACCGCTGCTGTTTACGGCGCTCTCGAACCAGTTCTGGAGCACCGACATGATGCAGCCGCTGGCGAACCTGCCGGTCACCATCTTTAAGTTCGCCATGAGCCCGTTCGCAGAATGGCAGAGCCTGGCCTGGGCGGGCGTGCTGATTATTACCCTGTGCGTGCTGGTGCTGAACATCGTGGCGCGGGTGATTTTCGCCAAAGGTAAACACGGTTAATTTCCGGCGCGGCCCTGTGCGGCGCCGTATAAGAGAGATGAATTATGAGTATCGCGACAGCATCAGCCGATAAAATTCAGGTCCGTAATCTGAACTTCTATTACGGCAAATATCATGCGCTGAAGAACATCAATCTGGATATCGCTAAGAATCAGGTGACCGCGTTTATCGGGCCATCGGGCTGTGGTAAGTCGACCCTGCTGCGGACCTTCAACAAAATGTACTCGCTCTATCCGGATCAGCGGGCTGAAGGGGACATTCTGCTGGATGGCGAAAACATTCTGGCGACTCAGCAGGACATCGCGCTGCTGCGCGCCCGGGTCGGCATGGTGTTTCAGAAGCCTACGCCGTTTCCGATGTCGATCTATGACAACATCGCCTTCGGCGTTCGCCTGTTTGAAAAGCTGTCGCGCGCCGATATGGATGCGCGCGTACAGTGGGCGCTGACCAAGGCGGCGCTGTGGAATGAAACCAAAGACAAGCTGCATCAGAGCGGTTACAGTCTCTCCGGCGGCCAGCAGCAGCGTCTGTGCATTGCCCGTGGTATCGCGATTCGCCCGGAAGTCTTGTTGCTGGATGAGCCCTGCTCTGCGCTTGATCCTATCTCCACCGGCCGTATTGAGGAGCTGATCACCGAGCTGAAACAGGATTACACCGTGGTGATCGTGACGCACAACATGCAACAGGCTGCACGCTGCTCTGACCATACGGCTTTCATGTATCTGGGCGAACTGATTGAGTTCAGCGATACCGACACGCTGTTCACTAAACCCGCCCAGAAGCAAACCGAAGATTATATAACTGGCCGCTACGGCTGATCTGACAGGAGATCGACATGGATAATCTTAATCTGAATAAGCACATCTCCGGTCAGTTCAATGCCGAGCTGGAGCATATCCGTACCCAGGTGATGATCATGGGCGGTATGGTCGAGCAGCAGCTGACCGATGCGATTACCGCCATGCATAATCTGGATGGCGAACTGGCGCAGCGGGTGATCGACGGTGACCAGAAGGTCAATATGATGGAAGTGGAGATTGATGAAGCCTGCGTGCGCATCATCGCCAAACGTCAGCCAACCGCGATCGATTTGCGACTGGTGATGGCGATCATCAAAACCATTTCTGAGCTGGAGCGCATTGGCGACGTGGCGGAGAAGATCAGCCGCACGGCGCTGGAGAAATTTGGTCAGCAGCATTTGCCGCTGCTGGTCAGCCTTGAATCGCTGGGTCGTCACACCGTGCAGATGCTGCATGATGTGCTGGACGCTTTTGCACGCATGGATCTCAATGAAGCGATCACTATCTACCGTGAAGATAAAAAGGTGGATAAAGAGTATGAAGGCATTGTGCGTCAGCTGATGACCTACATGATGGAAGATCCGCGCACCATTCCCAGCGTGCTGACGGCGCTGTTCTGTGCCCGCGCCATTGAGCGTATCGGCGATCGTTGCCAGAACATCTGCGAAATCATCTTCTATTTCGTCAAAGGTCAGGATTTCCGTCACGTTGGCGGTGACCGGCTCGATGAATTACTGTCGGGCGATGACGGCAGCAACAGACCTTCCTGATAAATCTTCTTCCTGCGCCTGATCGGCGCAGGGATAAGCCTTTTCAATTGGTCACATCCTGAACTCTCTCTATAATTGCGGCACTTTTCATTATGAGGTGCGCAACAATGTCCCCTTCTCCCCAATCTAAGCCCGGCGTAACGCCAGGCAAAGCGATGCTGGCTGCGGTCAGCGGTTATGCCATGGATGGATTTGACCTGCTGATACTCGGCTTTATGCTGCCGGCTATCAGTGTTTCGCTGGCGCTCAATCCATCACAGGCGGGATCGCTGGTGACCTGGACGCTGATTGGCGCGGTTATCGGTGGCATCGTATTTGGTCATCTCAGCGACCGCTATGGTCGCATCCGCATGCTCACCGTCACGATTCTGGTCTTCTCGGTCTTTACCGGGCTGTGCGCGGTGGCGCAGGGCTACTGGGATCTGCTCGCCTGGCGAACGCTGGCGGGTGTCGGTCTGGGTGGCGAATTTGGTATCGGTATGGCGCTGATTGCCGAAGCCTGGCCTGCGGAGAAGCGCAACCGCGCATCAGCGTGGGTCGGCATCGGCTGGCAACTCGGGGTGCTGATGGCGGCCTTTATCACACCGCCGCTGCTGACTATCATCGGCTGGCGCGGCATGTTTCTGGTCGGCTTGTTGCCTGCGCTGGTCTCATTTGCTATTCGTCGCGGCATGGGTGAACCGGAGGCGTATCAACGGCAGGTTAAACATGTGCCATCACTCTCTTTTCCGGCGCGCCTGAAACTGCTGGTGCGCGATCGCGCCACCGCCAAAGCCAGCCTGGGCATTTTTATCCTCTGTTCAGTACAGAACTTTGGTTACTACGGGCTGATGATCTGGATGCCGAGTTACCTCTCCTCCAGCTTTGGCTTCAGCCTGACGAAGTCGGGCCTCTGGACCGCGGTGACCGTGGTCGGGATGACCTTTGGCATCTGGCTGTTTGGCGTACTCGCCGACCGCTTCGCACGCTGGAAAATCTTCCTGCTCTATCAGTTTGGCGCAGTAGTGATGGTGGTGGTTTATGCTCAGCTGCGCGACCCGAACATCATGTTATTTACCGGCGCGATCATGGGGATGTTTGTTAACGGCATGATTGGCGGTTATGGCGCGCTGATTTCCGATACCTTTCCGCCGCAGGTGCGTGCCACCGCGCAAAACGTCCTGTTCAACCTTGGCCGCGGTGTGGGCGGCTTCGGCCCGGTGGTGATTGGTCTGCTGGCGAGCCAGTTCTCGTTTACGGCGGCAATTACCCTGCTGGCGCTGATTTATCTGCTGGATATTGCGGCGACGCTGTTCCTGCTGCCGAAGAAACAGGGTCAGGAAGATACGCTGGGCGCGATTGGCTGATACTGCCGTGAGAGTGATGCTGGGATACTCGTGATCCCAGCAATTATGGATCAGTGACACTTCTGCTATTAGCGTTTTCATCACCTGAACGCCTGACTTTATGTGACAGATAAAATCCTGGCATAAATTTAACCTGAAAGCGTTATGCTTTAACGCGATAAAAGTAGACGAGTAGTTTTGCTGAACGCTACTGTTAAGTGATACAGGAGAGGCGTGTTTTGCGTTTTAAGGGCATTTAAAACGGGAAGAATCGACCAGGGATGGAATAGTGTTAAATAATAAATCAGGTTGTTATAGTTAGCTTATAACAACCTTAATTATCAGTGTTACCAATTAGATAATGGTGATAATTTATCTATTATGCTGCTGTGTTAAATGAAGACAGAAAGTTATACAGACCTGTCATATGACCAGAGGCGATGCTCAGGCCAAATTGCTTATGGCTCAGTCCGATGGTCTGACCGGTGCTGGTGGAAGCCTCAAGCGCTGTAGTGGTGTCAGTCAGTGCAGTGTTAACATGACCAATCGCCTTATTCAGGCCAGCCAGAAACTCGGTCAGACCAGCGCCGCTCACCATTTCGATTTCGCTGTTATTTAATTCTTTCATTGTTATATCCTTATTTGCGTTATCTCCTGAAGTGGAGTGGCTTATTTATAACGCAATCAAAAAATAAGTAAACATCAAATAAATAAAGCGTAAGTTTGTCAGCATTAATTGCTAATTAACGGGATTGTGAGATAGTAAAAAATCCATTTTTAAATTCAGGCTGCACAGATATTTTAAAGTAAGTCAATGTTTGTTGCCTGACGCATTTTGTCCTGCATGAATAATCTTAAAATATTAAAGATCTCTTAGAGAAAAAGGAACTTTTTTATTATTCTGCCCGCAGGTGAAATAAAGAATATGCCTGTCTCTGAAAGTCTGCCCCACCAGGTTAAGTAGGGAGAACCGGACGCGAAGCCTGTTATCAGGCAGAGCGTCCGGGCTTGTTTACTTCATCAGCGGCAGGAGCTGTTGATACAGCGTTGCAAAGGTCTCCCGACGCGGCTGGTAGTGCGCTACCCGGGCTGGATCCGGCTGGTGTCGCTGCACCAGAACCGGGGTCGGCACGGTGACCTCTGCATCCAGCGCCTGCTGTGCCAGCCTGGCGGCTCCCAGCGCCGGGCCAACCTCCCCGCCATGGCAGTAATCCAGCGTCTGTCCACTGATGTCTGCCAGCATCTGACGCCACAGTGCACTGCGTGCGCCGCCGCCGATCAACATAATGCTCTTTGGCTGAACGCCGCAGTCGTGCAGCGCATCCATGCCCTCCGCCAGCGCAAACCCTACGCCTTCCAGCACCGCTCTCGCCAGCTCGGGACGGCCATGCTGGTGGGTAAAACCAAAGAAAGCACCCCGGGCATTCGGGTTATTGTGCGGTGTGCGCTCACCGGAAAGATAGGGCAGAAACCACAGCCCGGGCACGTCAGCGCGCGCACGTTCAGCTTCAGCCAGCAGCTCTGGAACATCTCTGCAACCGGTCAGCGTCGCTGCCCAGTCCAGACAGGAAGCTGCGCTGAGCATCACCGACATCAGATGCCAGCGCTGGGGTAACGCATGACAGAAGCTATGCACAGCGCGCTGCGGATTGCTGAGATAGCCGTCGCTCACCACGAAATAGACGCCCGACGTACCCAGCGACAGCATGCCCTGGCCCGGTTCGGTCATGCCGACACCAACCGCACCCGCAGCATTGTCGCCACCACCCGCCGCCAGCGGTACAGCGTTCATCTTCCAGCGCGCGGCAAGTTCAGCATGTAGGGTGCCGGTCAGGGCATTGCCCTCATAGAGTTGTGGCATCTGATCGCGGCTGAGGTCGCAGGCGCGCAGCATCGCATCGCTCCAGTCACGCCGCGCCACATCCAGCCACATTGTGCCTGCTGCATCTGACATATCAGTGGCGAAGTCGCCACTTAATCGCCAGCGCAGGTAATCTTTGGGCAACAGCACGTGAGCAATCTGACTGAATATTGCCGGTTCATGTTGCTGAACCCACAACAGCTTGGGAGCCGTGAAGCCGGGCATCATCAGGTTGCCGGTGATCGCCCGCGAATCCGGCACTTTCTGTTCCAGCTCCCGGCACTGCGCCTCGCTGCGCCCATCATTCCAGAGCATGGCCGGTCGTAATACCTGGTTTGCACTGCCGAGCAGCGTTGCACCATGCATCTGTCCGCTCAGCCCGATGGCCTGCACCGCGCGCAGATCCTGCTGCGCGCTCAGCGCCTGCATGGCCAAATCCAGCGCCTGCCACCAGCTTTCGGGATCCTGCTCGCTCCACAATGGCTGCGGACGCGAAACCTGCAGCGGCGCTGTTTCCGTCGCCACCACGTTGCCTTGTGCATCCATCAGCACCACTTTGACGCCAGATGTGCCTAAATCGATCCCGATAAACATGCTCTGCTCCTGAAGGGTTAGAAATCAAACAGGTAGTGATTCACCAGATTTTCCAGCTGCTCCTGACGTCCGCTCTGATGCTGCGGATTGAGCTGCTGCTGCTGAGCATGCGCCGCCAGCGCCTCCAGTGAAAACTCACCTTTCAAAATTTGCTGGCCGAACTCACCATTCCAGCCGCTGTAGCGCTGTGCCACACGCTTATCGAGTTCACCATCGCTGATCATGCGAGCGGCGACTTTCAGCGCCAGCGCCATGGTATCCATCGCGCCAATATGACCGTAGAAGAGATCGTATTTATCAGTGCTCTGACGACGTACTTTGGCATCAAAGTTTAAGCCGCCAGTGGTAAAGCCGCCCGCCTTGAGAATTTCGTACATCACCAGCGCATTCTCTTCCACGCTGACCGGGAACTGATCGGTATCCCAGCCGCACTGCGGATCGCCGCGGTTGGCATCCACTGAACCAAAAATGCCCAGCGCAATGGCCGTCGCAATTTCATGATGGAAAGAGTGACCCGCCAGCGTGGCGTGGTTCGCCTCAACGTTAACCTTGATCTCTTTCTCCAGTCCGAACTGTTTCAGGAAGCCATAAACCGTCGCGACATCATAGTCATACTGATGTTTGGTCGGCTCCTGCGGTTTCGGTTCGATCAGCAGCGTTCCCTGGAAGCCAATTTTGTGTTTGTGCTCGACCACCATCTGCATAAAGCGGCCAATCTGCTCGCGCTCCTGGCGCAGATCGGTATTCAGCAGAGTTTCGTACCCTTCGCGTCCGCCCCACAGCACATAGTTTTCACCGCCCAGGGTTTTGGTCGCCTGCATGGCGCTGCAGACCTGCGTCGCTGCCCAGGCAAAGACTTCAGGATCGGGATTGGTGGCAGCCCCGGCTCCGTAGCGCGGATGGGTAAAGCAGTTGGCCGTGCCCCACAGCAGTTTCACGCCGGTCTCCTGCTGTTTCTCCAGCAGTTTATCGGTCATGGCGGCAAAATTCTCTTTGTAGCTGTGTAGCGAATCGCCTTCTGGAGAGACATCAACATCATGGAAGCAGTACCACGGCACATTCAGCTTGTGGAAAAATTCAAAGGCCACATCCGTTTTCAGTTTTGCCTGCTGCAGTGCATCTCCGCTTTTCTGCCACGGACGATCAAAAGCGCCGACACCAAACATATCCGCGCCATTCCAGCAGAAGGTGTGCCAGTAACAGGCGGCAAAGCGCAGATGCTCCGCCATGGTCTTGCCGAGGATCACCTCATCGGGATTGTAGTGGCGGAAAGCGAGAGGATGAGTCGACTGGGTGCCTTCATAACGAACCCGATCGATCTGATCGAAATAAGCGTGCATGGTTTGCTCCTTAGCATCAGTACCCGGATGGCCTGCGTTGAAGCAATATTTGATATTGGCTGCTGTCTCATCTCAATTACGATATTTCACTACGGGTGTCAGATAATTATTATTTGTGCGCTGGCTCGCAAAATAATGTTATTTACGGGGTGGTTTATCATTATCGCTCTCTTGTCCGAAAAAGATGAAACCTCGATCGCGCTCATAAAAAATGAAATAAACCAAAAAACGTAATAGCCGGATAAAAATCAGTAATTGCTGTAACAGGAAAATAAGGGCAACAATTCATCCGCCTGGTTTATAGGCCTGAAACGACAATAGCCTCAACCTACAGGATGATCACAATGAAGATGAAACATGCACTGCTCGCCGCCTGTGCGGCGCTGGCGCTGTTCAGCCAGACCAGCGTGGCAAAAGAAGTGAAGATCGGCATGGCGATTGACGATTTGCGACTCGAGCGCTGGCAGAAAGACCGCGATATTTTCGTAAAACAGGCTGAGACGCTGGGCGCTAAGGTGTTTGTTCAGTCAGCCAACGGCAACGAAGAGACACAGATGTCGCAGATTGAAAATATGATCAATCGCGGTGTCGATGTGCTGGTGATTATTCCCTACAACGGTCAGGTATTGAGTAACGTTGTCGCTGAAGCGAAACGGGAAGGCATTAAAGTGCTGGCCTATGACCGAATGATAAATAACGCCGATATCGACTTTTATATCTCTTTCGATAATGAAAAAGTGGGCGAGTTGCAGGCCGAAAGCATTGTGAAACAGGTGCCTAAGGGTAACTATTTTTTAATGGGCGGATCGCCTGTGGATAATAACGCACGCCTGTTCCGTGCCGGACAGATGAAGGTGTTAAAACCCTATATTGATAACGGCAGCATTAAAATTGTTGGCGACCAGTGGGTCGATGCCTGGCTGCCGGAAAATGCCCTGAAAATTATGGAAAATGCCCTGACCGCCAACGGCAATCATATTGATGCGGTGGTGGCCTCTAACGATGCCACCGCAGGCGGCGCGATTCAGGCTCTGAGCGCGCAGGGGCTGGCAGGAAAAGTGGCGATCTCCGGTCAGGATGCCGATCTGGCAGCCATAAAGCGTATCAAAGCGGGCACCCAGACCATGACGGTTTACAAACCGATCACTGAGCTCGCCACCGAAGCGGCGAAAATTGCCGTCGAGCTGGGCGAGGGCAAAACACCTGCCAGCAACAGCACGCTGAACAATGGTCTGAAAGAGGTTCCGTCACGGCTGCTGAAGCCGATTCCGGTCAACAAAGACAATATTGAAAGCACCGTGGTGAAAGACGGTTTCCACAAACAGAGCGAACTCTGACTGCGCATAGCGTGAGGGAGAACAGTCGATGCTGCTGGAAATGAAAAATATCACCAAACGTTTCGGTGCCGTGAAGGCGCTGAATGATGTCAGCCTGCAACTTGAGGCGGGCGAAGTGATGTCGTTGTGTGGTGAGAATGGATCGGGCAAATCGACGCTGATGAAAATCCTGTGCGGACTCTATCCGCACGGCGATTTTGAAGGGCAGATTCACTTCTCTGGCGACGACATTCAGGCGCAGACCATTCGCGATACCGAGCGTAAAGGCATTGTGATTATTCATCAGGAGCTGGCGCTGGTGCGGCAACTGACGGTGATGGAGAACATTTTCCTCGGTGCCGAACTGAGCCGTTTCGGCATGGTGGATGATGAAACCATGACCCTGCGCTGCCAGCAACTGCTGGCGCGGGTCGGGCTGAACGTCTCTCCCGCCACCCGGGTCGGTGAGTTAGGCCTTGGGCAGCAGCAACTGGTGGAGATTGCCCGCGCCCTTAACAAACAGGTCCGGCTGCTGATTCTGGATGAGCCGACCTCTTCCCTGACGGAGCAGGAAACGGACGTGCTGCTCGGCATCATCCGTAATCTGCGTGAACACGGCATCGCCTGCATCTACATCTCGCACAAGCTGAATGAGGTTAAGGCGATCTCCGACACCATCTGCGTGATTCGTGACGGTCAGCATATTGCTACCCGTCCGGCAGCGGGCCTGAGCGAAGATGACATCATCACCATGATGGTGGGGCGTGAGCTGACCGCGCTCTATCCCCACGCGCCGCATCAGATTGGCGACGTGATACTGAAAGTTGAAAACCTCACCGCCTGGCATCCGATCAACCGCCACATTCGCCGCGTTAACAATGTCTCATTCACGCTCAGACGCGGTGAAATCCTCGGCATCGCCGGGCTGGTGGGTGCGGGCAGGACTGAAACGGTGCAGTGTCTGTTTGGCGTCTGGCCGGGGCGCTGGCAGGGCGATATCTGGATCAATGGCAAACCGGCCAACATCACCGATTGCCGCGCCGCCATTGCGCACGGCATCGCCATGGTGCCGGAAGATCGTAAAAAAGATGGCATCGTGCCGCTGATGGCGGTGGGCAAAAATATTACCCTGGCAGCGCTGGACCAGTTCAGCCACCGACTCTCAACGCTGGATGAAGCGCAGGAGCAGCAGGCGATCAACGACGCGATCTCCCGCCTGCGGGTGAAAACCTCCTCCTCAGAACTGCCGATTGGTCGTTTGAGCGGCGGCAACCAGCAGAAAGCGATTCTGGCGAAATGTCTGCTGCTCAATCCAAAAATCCTGATCCTCGATGAACCGACGCGCGGCATTGATGTGGGCGCACGTCAGGAGATCTACCTGCTGATCAATGCGCTGGTTCAGCAGGGTATCGCGGTGATTGTGATTTCCTCTGAGCTGCCGGAAGTACTGGGCCTGAGCGATCGGGTGCTGGTGATGCATGAAGGGCAGATCAAAGCCGATTTGATTAACGATAACCTGACTCAGGAGCAGGTGATGGAAGCTGCCCTGCGGAGTGAACATTATGCTTAAAAGTGAAAGTACCCAAAGCCGCCTCGCCGGCACGCCGGGCAAACCGTCACCGGGCAGGTTCACACTGCCCAATCTGCAGGTTCTGGTGATGCTGGGCGCAATTGTGCTGATTGCATTGTTCTTTACCTGGACCACAGACGGCTCGTGGCTCAGCGCGCGTAACGTCTCCAACCTGCTGCGCCAGACCGCCATCACCGGCATTCTGGCCGTGGGTATGGTGTTTGTGATTATCTCGGCGGAGATCGACCTGTCAGTGGGCTCCATGATGGGGTTGCTGGGTGGCGCGGCGGCGATATTCGACGTCTGGCTCGGCTGGCCTCTGCCGCTGACCATCGTGGTAACGCTGGTGATGGGATTGCTGCTTGGCACGTGGAATGGCTGGTGGGTGGCCTACCGTAAAGTGCCTTCGTTTATTGTGACGCTGGCGGGGATGCTGGCTTTCCGCGGTGTTCTGGTCGGGATTACCGATGGCACTACGGTTGCGCCGATCACGCCGGGCATGTCGCAGATTGGTCAGAGTTATCTGCCGGGCGGCGTCGGTTTCGGCTTTGGCGTTGCCGGTCTGGCGCTGTTTACGCTGTGGCAGTGGCGGCTGCGGCTGCGTCGTCAGCAGCTCGGACTGGCGCAGGGCGCAGCCAGCGGCACTGTCGGGCGTCAGGCGATCACCGCCATCTTAGTGCTGGGTGCCATCTGGTTGCTCAACGACTATCGCGGCGTGCCGACGCCAGTGTTACTGCTGGCCGTGCTGTTGCTGGCGGGCATGTTTATGGCAACCCGCACCGCGTTTGGCCGTCGTATCTACGCAATCGGCGGCAACATTGATGCTGCGCGCCTGTCTGGCATTAACGTGGCGCGTACCAAGCTGGCGGTGTTTGCCATCAATGGTGTGATGGTGGCGATTGCCGGGCTGATCCTCAGTTCACGACTGGGCGCAGGCTCGCCGTCGGCGGGTAACATTGCGGAACTCGACGCCATCGCCGCCTGTGTCATCGGCGGCACCAGCCTGGCGGGCGGCGTGGGTTCGGTGGCGGGCGCAGTCATGGGGGCGTTTATTATGGCCTCGCTGGATAACGGCATGAGCATGATGGATGTGCCGACTTTCTGGCAGTACATCGTTAAAGGCGCGATTCTGCTGCTGGCGGTGTGGATGGATACGGCAACGCGGCGTCGGGTGTAATCGCGCGGGCGATCACATTGTGGCGCAAACAATTTTTTTGCCCCTTTCAGCCGTGTTATGCAATGCGCTGAGGATTTAAGGGAACGCGCCATCATGCATGAGAAACGCTATCGCATTACCCTGCTGTTTAACGCCAACAAAGTGTATGACCGTCAGGTTGTGGAGGGCGTCGGTGAGTATCTGCAGGCGTCGCAGACTGACTGGGATATCTTCATCGAAGAAGATTTCCGCTGCCGCATCGACAACATCCGGGAGTGGCTGGGCGATGGGGTGATCGCCGATTACGACGATCGCTCCATCGAAACCCTGCTGTCCAATGTCTCCGTGCCGATTGTCGGCGTTGGCGGCTCTTATCACCGGCAGGAGGATTATCCGCCGGTGCACTATATCGCGACTGACAACGCCGCGCTGGTGGAAAAAGCCTTTCTGCATCTGAAAGAGAAGGGCATCAACCGCTTTGCCTTCTATGGTTTACCGGTCTCCAGCGGCAAGCGCTGGGCACAGGAGCGTGAACAGGCGTTTCGCCAGCTGGTGGGACGTGAGCGTTATCAGGGCGTGGTCTATCAGGGCATGGAAACCGCGCCGGAAAACTGGCAACACGCCCAGAACCGTCTCGCCGACTGGCTGCAGACGCTGCCGCCGCAAACCGGCATTATCGCCGTCACGGATTCACGGGCGCGACACCTGCTGCAGGCGTGCGAGCATCTGAAAATACCGGTGCCGGAGAAGCTTACGGTGATCGGGATTGATAATGAGGAGCTGACCCGCTATCTGTCACGCGTGGCGCTCTCGTCCGTGGCGCAGGGCTCACGGCAGATGGGCTATCAGGCGGCCAAACTGCTGCATCGGCTGCTGGATAAGCAACCCTTACCGCTTCAGCGCATCCTGGTGCCGCCGGTGAAAGTCATCGCCCGGCGCTCTACCGACTTCCGCTCGCTGCGCGATCCGGCGGTGATTCAGGCGATGCACTACATCCGCTTCAACGCCTGTAAGGGGATCAAAGTGGAGCAGGTGCTGGATGCCGTCGGGCTGTCGCGTTCTAATCTGGAAAAACGCTTTCGGGATGAGACCGGCGACACCCTCCATGCGATGATCCACCGTGAAAAACTGGAAAAAGCGCGCGAGCTGCTGGCTTCATCATCGCTCAACATCAATGAGATCTCACAGATGTGCGGCTATCCTTCGCTGCAATACTTCTATTCGGTCTTCCGCAAAAGCTACGACACCACGCCAAAAGAGTATCGCCAGCATTTTGGGGAGAATGTGTTGTAGCAGGAAGCGTTCAGTCTGAGGTGGATGGATACCGGATGAACTGGGGCGGCTTGAGCCACTAGATCATCCGCTGCTCCCTCTGCTCCAGCACCGCCAGCGCCAGCCCGTTGGCCGGATCGATCCGTTGCTCAGGAAAGTGCAGCAGGGTATGTGCGGCGGTAAAGGCCAGCGCGTTGCCGTGTGCGGTAGTGCGCACCGCCTTGCAGAAGACCTCACTGGCGTTCCACGGACAATCAATGATGATGGTGGCGGGATTGAGCAGCAGCATAATCTGACTCAGCGCCGCACCCAGATAGCCACCCGCCTGCGCCATCACCTCATCCACCACGCGCGGCGCGCTGTCGCGGTTCTGCCAGCTCAGGCCAGGCTGACGCTGCGCCAGCTGCTGTTTAACCGCAGGCTGGCTGACCAGCGCTTCCAGGCAACCGCGGCGGCCACAGCTGCAACGCGGGCCGTCGGGCTGGACAACCAGATGTCCCGCCTCGCCCGCCGTCCAGCTGTGCCCGGTAAATACTTCGCCATGCTGTACCAGTGCGCCGCCAATTCCCTCGGAAATACGCAGATAAAAGTGACCGCTCTCCACAGATAATCCACGCTGCTGTACCGCCAGCAGCGCAGCGGCTTTGACATTATTCATAATGCGGATGGGGAGACTGACGTGCTTACTCAGCGCGCCCAGCAGGTCAACATCCTGCCATTCGAGGGGCAATGAAATATGCATCCAGCCGCGCCGGGGATCGACGATCCCGGGAAAACCCAGGCCAATGCCGAGCAAATCAGGATAGCTTTTCACCAGTTCCCGGCACAGCATCGCCAGCTCAGCCAGCAGTCGGGTCGGGTTACTGGTATCGGTGCGCAGCGTCTTTTCAGCCAGCACCTGTGAAAAATAGTCGCAGACCCGCCAGTGGATGACGTTGCGTTCCACCATGATGCCTGCGCTCTTGAGCTTTTCCGGCCGCAGGGTAATCCCGATTTTAGGCCGTCCGGCCGCCGCCACGCTGACCGGCCCCAGCTCCTCTATCAGGCCCTGCTCCAGCAGGTCATCAATGATTAAGGATACGGTGTTTTTGCTGAGTGTCAGCGTCTCCGCCAGATCCTGACGCGACGTCACGCGCAGCTTACGCAGCTGAGTCATCACCCGTTTCTGGTTATTCAGTCGCAGTAGTGCAGGGCCTTTGCCGTTCGTTTTCATTACGGGTTCACTCAACAGAGGAGTAAGAATTGAGTGTATCAGCCCATACGTATTCCACATCCCACACTTTTGCGGGCGGTTTCACACAACCCGATCGCCTGTGGCTAAGATCGTGACCGCGATCAGATCGTGGGATTAATACCGGGTTTTCTGCTGCACCAGTGGCCGGGCGTCGGGATGATCCTGACTCAGCGTGTCCGGCTGCGCCGGCATGGGCGGAAGGACAAAAGCGGTGTTGCTCGTCGTTGTGACGAGGGGCTTCAGGCCCGATGAGCGCAGTGACCCGGCGCTGCCGGGTTACTGTTTAATATTCGTCGCCGCGTACCCGACTACGATAGCTTTCCCAGTCGAAGCGCACCCACAGGCTGTTGCCGAGGCGCATACGATCCATGACACGTTCGCCCAGCAGCGTATTCATGCCCGCATGGTCGAGGTTGGATAACATGCCGGTCGGGCGTTTCGATGAAGAACGGCGATCGACAATCTGGTTAATAATCACTTTTTCGTAGCGCGATTCGCTCTGCATACCGATCTCATCAATCACCAGCAGATCAACACTGCTGAGATCCTGAATCAGCCGCTCTTCGGTAATGCCACTGCTGCCGCTGAAGGTGCCCTTCATGCTCGACATCAGATCGGCAACCGTCACGATCAGCACGCTTTTACCGCGCAGGATAAGGTCATTACCAATCGCGGCTGCAAGATGGTTTTTACCGGTGCCGGGACGGCCTGAAAAGACAAAACTGGCGATGCTGCCATCAAATTCAGCGGCATACTGACGCGCCAGTTCCAGCGCCTTGCGCTGCCCCTCGTTCTCCACCCGGTAATTATCAAATGAGCAGTTCATATGCAGCTCGCGAATGCCGGAACGGCCCATTACGCGCTGCATTTTCATTGCGCGATTCTCACGCACAATCGCCTCTGATCGCAGGCGACCCTGCTCCTGATTCCACGCCAGCAGCTCTTCGCCATTGGCAAATTTAGGACGGGTGCCTGCGGGCATCATTTTTTTCAGACGGTTAAAGAGATCGTTTGGCGTTTTCATCATTCACCTCGGAAACCATCGGGAATGGTACGGTCAGGATCGGGCAACTGCGTGATATCACGCTTCGGTTGCCCGCCGTTTGCGGCACGGTTCATCTGAATGCTGCGTGCCAGTTTCTGTTGCCACTGTACATGATGGAACATCCGGCCTTCCGCCTGCCAGTAGGCCACAAAGGCCGCCAGCTCGCTGGGGGTCACCGGTTCACCCAGCGACACACCCCAGATCGCGGCCTGGCGCGTAAAGTCGGCATCCGGCTGCCAGCCCTGATACATGGCGAACTTACCTGCCGGCGTATGGATCGCGGCGGGGGAATCGTCATACAGGCTGTCATCCAGCGCCACATCATTCGGCTGCCGGGCGGCGGCTTCCAGCGCCAGCAGCTCAGCCAGACGCGCCGGGGTGATGGCGTACATCACCGGCGCATAATTATCTAACACCGCCAGCGTGCCCTTTTCCGCCTGCTGCAGGGCAGTCAGCGGATCCTGTCGGAAGGCATCCAGGCCAATGAGCGTTGAAGTTAAGATTTTAGCTGACATGAAAAGACCTGAGGTTAACGAACACCTTGCGCCGGGAACCCGTCGCCGACGCAGAAGTGTTTATTGTACCTTTTTTAATGATGCGGATCGCTTAAAAAGCAAGAGTGCGGATCAGTGCGAGGTGACCGGAGAAGTGGCGTGACGGGCCGGTGCAGATTCGGTGGCCCGCACGCTGACAGCCGCGGCGGCCGGGCGGGTCTGCCATAGATAGCGAACCGAGGCCAGCCAGCACAGGCCGTAACCCAGCAGTTCGGTACCCTCTTCGGCCATGTTTTTCACCACGCGGTTGTAATCCCCCAGCATCAGGTGCTGCCACAGCGCATGAATACCAAACAGTCGTGAAAAGACCAGCACCACTAAAAAGCCGGAGGCCATCACCGGCCAGCTGCGGTGTTGCAGCAGCCTGGCCAGCGCGTGCAGCGTTTTTTTCGGCGTTCGCAGCGCGACGGCCAGGCAACCGGCCGTCACCGCCAGGGCGAACCAGATCCAGCTGCCATGCTGGATGGCATCAAAAACAAAGTCGAGCTCACGGATTAGCATACAGCTATAGAAGCCCGCCACTAAGGTCAGCGCGCCGCGCTGAGCCGGACGGCGCTGGGCAGCAATAAAGAACAGGGCGGCAATCACCGCCAGCATGATTTCCTGGGTAGTTTCAGTAAAAGAGGTTTCGTGCAGCGCATCATTCATCCAGGCCACATCAATATAGATGGGCAATATCATCAGAGCGAGAAAGAGTGCTGCCAGTATGAAGACCGTCATTTCGCGGCCAATAATTGTCAAATCGTTGCGCATAGTGTTACCAGTATAATGATTAGCGGACTCATTATATTTTAAACGCCCGATTCCCTTTCTCTTTTCATGCCCCGGTCAGAAGCTGGCGCTGAAGCCAAAGGTGTAAAGTTGCTGCTCCTGGTTATTCAGCGCTTCGCTTTGTGAAAACGCGGCGAAAGCCGCCAGATTATCGTTCAGAGGCATTTGTGCACCGATGCTCAGATCGATGCCTTCGGACTGATCGGTGCCGTTCGTCGCCTCACGCCGGGGATTCTGCGGCGTGTCTGCCAGCAGATAGTGATAACTCAGCTGCGCCCAGGGCGATATCCATCCCTGCTGCGAATCGATGCGCCAGCCGACGCTGGCGCTCTGCTCACGACTCTGTTGATCGCTGTAGTCACATTGCAGACAGTTCATCTGCTGCGGATCAACGGCATACTGCGCCACCGGCCCGGTGGTAAATGACGGGGCAATGGGCAGGTCAACCCCAGCCCGATAGCGTTTTCCCAGCGGGGTAGTGCCTACGCTGCCGGTTTCACTGTGGAGTGCGATGGGGGACGCGGTGGGAGAGTTGATGGCGGCTTCAAACAGGGCGCGGCTCTCATCGCTGAAGGCGAGTGGCGTCAGGGCGATCTTCTCCGCCAGAATCGTATCGTAGTCGGGCAGAAAGTCGGGATGCTGAGGCGCAGAGATGCAGCCGCGCGCAAAAGTCGGTTGCGTTAAGATTAACAGCCATACAGCACAGCAGATCCGCAGACCTTTCCAACCGCTTCTCGGCAACATCGCTTCTCCAGGCAAGGCTGAAGTTATTATCCGGCGTTTAAATTAAATTTCGGCCCGTCTCTGTTATTTAACCGGTGATCGTTTAACTATCAACCGATTAATTCTAAGATCAAGCGGACCGCTAAAATATTCTCGTTATAAAGGAACAGAGCGATGCAACGATGTGGTTGGGTAACGCAGGATCCCCTCTATCTGGCTTATCATGACAGGGAATGGGGTGTGGCGCAGAGAGACAAGCGTTCGCTGTTTGAGATGCTCTGTCTGGAAGGACAGCAGGCGGGGTTATCCTGGATAACCGTGCTGAAAAAGCGCGAAAACTATCGGGCGGCGTTTCACCAGTTTGATCCGCAGGCGATTGCACAGATGGATGCGGCAGAGATCGACACGCTGATGCTCAACAGCGGCATTATCCGCCACGCCGGTAAAATCGCGGCAATTATCGCCAACGCCCGTGCTTATCTCCAGATGGAAGCGCAAGGAGAGGATTTCAGCCACTTCGTCTGGCAATTTGTCGATAACGTACAAATCGTTCACCATTATCCTGACTATAGCCAGGCTCCCACCACCTCAGAGCAGGCCATTGCGCTCTCGAAGGCGCTAAAGCAGCGTGGTTTCAAATTCATCGGCCCCACAATTTGCTACTCCTTTATGCAGGCCTGCGGGCTGATAAACGATCATCAGAGCAACTGTTTTTGCCATCCTGACAATCAAAAGGCGTAATTCCCGCTAAATCAGGATTTTTCCTCACTACATTCCCGGCCACCAGGCGGCATAATCGTGCCACTTATGGGAAAGGTTTTCCCCTGTGTGTCGAATGTAAGGGAACAAAAATGCAGAAGAAATTAATCGCCATCACCTTGTTACTAAGCGGCAGTCTGGCCCTGCCAGGTTGTACCACCAATCCTTACACCGGCGAATCTCAGGCGGGTAAGTCAGGTGTGGGCGCAGGCCTGGGTGCGTTAGTGGGTGCCGGTGTCGGCGTACTCTCCTCGTCGAAGAAAGATCGCCGTAAAGGTGCGCTGATTGGTGCTGCAGGCGGAGCCGCACTGGGCGGTGGCGTGGGCTACTACATGGATGTGCAGGAAGCGAAACTGCGCGACAAGATGCGCGGTACGGGCGTCAGCGTGACCCGTAATGGCGATAACATCGTCCTGAATATGCCAAACAATGTCACCTTCGACTCCAGCAGCAGCAATCTGAAACCTGCCGGCGCGAACACCCTGACGGGTGTTTCAATGGTGCTGAAAGAGTATCCAAAAACCGCGGTAAACGTAGTGGGTTATACCGACAGCACCGGCACCCGCGCACTGAACATGCGTCTGTCACAGCAGCGTGCTGAAAGCGTCGCCAGCGCGTTGATCGTGCAGGGTGTCGCCAGCGATCGCCTGCGCACGCAGGGCGCAGGCCCGGATAACCCGGTTGCCAGCAACAGCACCGAAGCAGGCAAAGCACAAAACCGTCGTGTTGAGATCACGCTCAGCCCGCTGGGATAAACGCGGTCGCCCCCGCCTGGGGGCACCTTTTTTCTGTAAAGCAGCGCGTTAAAAGTATCAGTAATGTTTCTGCGAATAGAGCCAGCAGAGGCTTTATGATAGTCTGATCAAAAATTGATCAATGGATGCCTTCCCATGTCTCTTAAAGCCATCGCTGCGGTTTTAGGTCTTTCCGTAACGACCGTCAGTCGCGCCCTCAACGGTTATCAGGATGTCGCTCAGGAGACGCGTAAACGCATCGAAGAAGAAGCGCAGCGGCGTGGCTACCGGCCTAATGCGGCGGCCCGGCGTCTGAAAACCGGCCGTGCTAACGCGGTGGGATTCGTCTACCCGATCAGTGCCTCTCCCCTGAATGGCAGCGACTTCAGCGACATGCTGCTGGCGCTGGAGCATCACCTTGCCCGTTATGACATTAACCTGCTGTTGCTGGCGGATAAGCAGCATAGTCAGTCGACTCTGACACGCCTGCTGCGCAGTGGCGTAGTTGATGCCCTGATCGTCGGCCACACCATGCCAGAAGACAGTCGGCTTCATGCTTTGCTCCAGACCAATTTTCGTTTTCTGGCGCTGGGCCGCAGCGATCTGCCATCGACCTATGCGTGGTTTGATGTTGATCACCTTGCCGGTTCACAGCTGGCGGTGGGCTGGTCGCTGGCGCAGGGACGGCAGCGGATAGCCTGGCTTGGCAGCAATGAAAACAGTACGCGGGTGCGTGACCGGCGTCAGGGTTATCTGACGGCGCTGGGGGAGGTTACGCCTTATGCGATGGCGGCGGTGGCGCCGTCGCGCCGCGCCGGCTATCAGCAAACCCGGGAGTGGCTGGCAGAGGGGCCAGCACCGGAAGTGATCATCACCGACTGCGCTGCGCTGGCTGAAGGCGCGGCTCTGGCGCTGCAACTGGCCGGGCGTGCAGCGGGCGAGGGTGCCATTCTGCTGGCGGGCTGGGAAGGATTGCCGCGAGATGCGATTCTCGATCATCCCATTGTCGCCATTCGTCAGGCGACGCCGCATCAGGCCGGTGAACAGGTGGCTGAAATGGTCATCCAGCTGATTGATGGCGCACCGCCGGAGACGTTACAGACTCTGTGGCAACCCTGGCTGCAATTACCGGCGTAGCGCTTTTTGCGCCGGGCTTTGCTTGTGCTAGTCTCTGCCTGGTTTCTTATTACGCAGGATATCTCATGAAAATCAGGCCGCCTCGCGCCACCATCAGCGATGTTGCTCACGCGGCACGAACCGGTAAAACCAGCGTTTCACGCTATCTCAATGGTGAACTGCATCTGCTCTCTGCCGGTCTGAAAGCGCGGATCGAACAGGCTATTGCTGATCTCAGCTATCGCCCGAGTCAGATGGCGCGCGGCCTGAAGCGCGGACGTACCCGCCTGATCGGGCTGATTATCGCCGATATCACCAATCCCTATTCTGTTGATGTCATGAGCGGTATTGAAGCCGCCTGCCGCGAGCAGGGTTTCACGCTGCTGATGTGTAACACCAATAACGAAGTGGATCTGGAGCAGCACTATCTGCAATTGCTGAGCAGCTATCAGGTTGAGGGCATTGTGGTTAACGCCGTCGGGATGCGTGAAGAGGTGCTGAACCATCTGCAACAATCCCTGCTGCCGATGGTGCTGATTGACCGTAAAATCCCCGATTTTCCCTGCGATGTGGTGGGCCTGAACAACGCCGAGGCAGCCGAAACGGCAACGCGGCATCTGGTCGACAATGGCTACGATGCGCTGCTTTTTCTTAGCGAGCCGCTGGGCAGCGTCAACACGCGCCGTGAGCGCCTGCAGGCCTTCCGCCAGCTACTGGCGGAGCATCCGCAGGTTGAGCATGAGAATACCGAGGTGGCGCTGCACCAGCCCGCTGCGCTGGATCAGGCGCTACTGGCCTTTCATCAGCGTCACACCGGCAAACGTTGCGCGGTGATGGTCGCCAACGGGGCGCTGACATTGCAGGTAGCACGATCGCTACAGCGACTCAATCTGCACTGGGGCCGCGATATCGGCCTGCTCGGTTTTGACGAACTGGAGTGGGCGGCGCTGGCCGGTGTGGGTATCACCACGCTGAAACAACCCACCTGGCAGATTGGCTACAGTGCGCTGGAACGCCTGATTGCGCGCATCGAGGGCAGCGGATTACCGGTTGCCGAGCAGGTCTTCTCTGGCGAACTTATCGTTCGCGGCTCCAGCCAGCCTCTTAACTGAATTTCAGATTTAACCTTCCGTTTACGTGCTCGCTTCGTGAGCACGATCATAATTTCACTGTTTGCTGCTTTGCTTTGGAACCGGTTCCATTTAGGGTTTTTGTATTCGTTATGGGCAGAACCCTGCCATGGAGTAGAACATGAAACCTGACATCATCGTGGTGACCGCAGCATATGGCCACGCACAGATCGCCGCTCTCGGCGGTCAGCGTGCGCTGCTGCCAATTATCCAGCAGGCGGGCGCTGACGGGGTCGAAATCCGCCGCGAACTGCTTGATGACGCGGCGCTGGCCGATCTGCCAGCACTGGCCCGGGCGGTGGAGCAGCATCAGCTGCACAGCAGCTATTCGGTGCCCGATACGCTGTTTTGTGACGGCGGCGAAATCAATCCTCGTATAACCCACTACGTTGAAGAAGCACGCCAGTTAAATGCTCAGCGGCTGAAAGTGGCGCTGGGAGCGTTCACCGGTGCGCTGCCTCGCGAAGCGTTGCAGGCGCTGCTGGCGGATCTGCCGTTTCAGCTGACGGTGGAAAATGACCAGACTGAGCATGGCCGACTGGCTCCGTCAGTCGCCTTTTTCACCGCGGTCAGGGAAGCGGATCTGTCGATCAGCATGACCTTTGATATGGGTAACTGGTGCTGGACCGGTGAGGATGCCGATCAGGCGGCGCAGCAGCTGGCTGCGCAGGTGGGCTATGTGCATGTCAAAGCCGCCGTGGCGCACCAGGATAGCTACCGCGCGATTGCGCTGGATGAGGCTGATGACCACTGGCGCACACTGCTGCAACAGTTGCCCGCACAGGCACCGCGCGGTATTGAATTTCCGCTGGAAGGCGACGATCTGACTGCGGTGACACGCCACTATGTGTCGCTGCTGCGTAACGTGTAAGGAGTGAAGATGACCACGCATCACACTATGCATCACAACGGTCCGCTTGATGTTGTCACTATCGGTGAAGCGATGGCGATGTTCATCGCCCGTGAAACCGGCGACCTGGCCGCAGCAGAGACCTTTGTTAAACGCGCGGCGGGTGCTGAACTCAATGTGGCGACCGGCCTGGCTCGTCTTGGCCTGAAAGTGGGCTGGGTCAGTCGTATTGGCGATGACGCGTTTGGCCGGTTTATCTGCCAGCAGCTGGAAAAAGAGGGTATCGACCACGCCCGGGTGACGGTAGATAAGCGCTATCCCACCGGTTTTCAGCTCAAGTCCAAAGTCGATGACGGCTCTGATCCGCTGGTGGAATATTTTCGTAAAGGCTCGGCGGCCAGCCATCTGTCGGTCGACGATTTTGACGCGGACTATTTTGGCTCGGCGCGTCATCTGCACCTGAGCGGTGTGGCGGCGGCGCTGTCAGAGAGTTCGCTGGAGCTGCTGAAGCACACGGCCAAAGAGATGCGCGCGCGCGGTAAAACTATCTCGTTTGACCCTAACCTGCGGCCGGTACTGTGGCGCAGCGAAGAGGAGATGCGTAAGCAGCTCAATCTGCTGGCGGAGTATGCCGACTGGGTACTGCCGGGCGAAAAAGAGGGGCTGATTCTGACCGGCTATCGTCAGCCAGAAGCGATCGCGGATTTCTATCTCGATAAGGGCGTGAAAGCGGTCGTGATTAAAACCGGTTGTGACGGTGCCTGGTATAAAACGGCGCAGGGCGAGCAGGGCCAGGTTGAGGCGATCAAAGTCGACAACGTGGTGGATACCGTGGGCGCCGGAGACGGCTTTGCCGTTGGCGTCATCAGCGCCCTGCTGGAAGGTCAGTCGCTGCCGCAGGCGATTCGTCGCGGCAACAAAATTGGTTCGATGGCGATTCAGGTCATTGGTGACAGCGAAGGTCTGCCGACGCGTCAGCAACTGGGCGACGTGTAGTTCGCGCCCCTCTACAGTCACAGGAGTTCCCGATGAAAAAGCAGACAATCGCGCCAAAACGCTGGTGGTTCATCATGCCCATCGTGTTTATCACCTACAGCCTGGCGTATCTCGATCGTGCAAATTTTAGCTTCGCTTCTGCTGCCGGGATTAATGACGATCTCGGCATCACCAAAGGCATGTCCTCGCTGCTGGGTGCGCTGTTCTTCCTGGGTTACTTCTTTTTCCAGATCCCGGGTGCAATTTACGCCGAACGGCGCAGCGTCAAGAAACTGATCTTCTGGTGCCTGATCCTGTGGGGTGGCTGTGCCTCACTGACCGGCGTGGTCAGCAACATTCCGATGCTGGCGGCCATTCGCTTTATTCTGGGCGTGGTGGAAGCCGCGGTGATGCCCGCGATGCTGATCTACATCAGCAACTGGTTTACCAAATCGGAACGTTCACGCGCCAACACCTTTCTGATTCTGGGTAATCCGGTCACGGTGTTGTGGATGTCGGTCGTGTCAGGCTATCTGATCGAATCGTTTGGCTGGCGTGAGATGTTTATCTTCGAAGGCATTCCGGCGGTGGTCTGGGCGATCGCCTGGTGGTTCCTGGTGCAGGATAAGCCGGCGCAGGCGCGCTGGATGAGCGATGCCGAGAAAGCGGCATTGCAGGCCGAACTGCAGAAAGAGCAGGAAAATATTAAAGCGGTGCGCAACTACAGCGAAGCGTTCCGTAACCGCAACGTGATCATTCTCTGCCTGCAATATTTTGCCTGGAGCATCGGCGTCTATGGCTTTGTGCTGTGGCTGCCGTCGATTCTGCGTAACGGCACGCAGATGGGCATGGTAGAGGCGGGCTGGCTCTCCGCGGTGCCTTATCTGGCAGCGACCATTGCGATGGTGGTGGTCTCGTGGGCGTCGGATAAAACCCAGAACCGTAAGCTGTTCGTCTGGCCGCTGCTGCTGGTGGGCGCGCTGGCGTTCCTCGGCTCTTATCTGGTGGGATCGAACAATTTCTGGATGTCCTACACCCTGTTAGTGATTGCCGGTGCCGCGATGTATGCGCCTTACGGGCCGTTCTTCGCCATTATTCCTGAAATGCTGCCACGCAATGTCGCCGGTGGCGCAATGGCGCTGATCAACAGTATGGGTGCGCTGGGGTCGTTTATCGGTTCATGGATTGTCGGCTATCTTAATGGAGCCACCGGCAGTCCGTCCGCGTCCTACATCTTTATGGGATCGGCCCTGCTGGTTTCGGTGTGGCTGACGCTGATTGTGAAACCGGCGCAGAACAAAGCGCCGCCGCTGCAGGGTGCAAAACCCGCCTGAAAGCGTAAACGTTAGCCTCTATTTCTCCGGGCGGCCTGCAAGCCGCCCGCTACTTATTGACCGGGAGCCACCGAATGAAACCCGCTGTAATTCTCTATAAAAAACTGCCCGACGATCTCTATGCTCGCCTGGCTGAACAGTGTGACGTGACGGAAATCAGCGATCTCTCGCCGGAAAGCCAGCAGGAACATGCTGCGGCGTTCCGGCAGGCAGAAGGTCTGCTGGGATCGGGCGGTAAAGTGAATGGCGAGCTGCTGGCGAAGATGCCCAATCTGCGCGTCTGCTCCAGCGTCTCTGTAGGTTATGACAATTTTGATGTGGATGCGCTGAATCAGCGTCACGTGGTGCTGATGCACACGCCGACCGTGCTGACCGAAACCGTGGCGGACACCATGATGGCGCTGGTACTGAGCACCGCCCGTCGGGTGCCGGAACTGGATGCCTGGGTCAAAGCGGGCAACTGGCAGAAGAGCATCGGTCCGGCGCAGTTCGGCATCGACGTGCACCATAAAACGCTGGGTATTCTCGGCATGGGACGTATCGGGATGGCACTGGCGCAGCGCGCCCACTTTGGCTTCGGCATGAAAATCCTCTACAACGCCCGCCGCGAGCATAAAGAGGCACAGTCGCGCTTTGGCGCACAGCGCTGTGAGCTGGAGGCGCTGCTAAAGCAGAGTGATTTCGTCTGCATCAGTTTGCCGCTGACTGAAGAGACGCACCATCTGATCGGTGCCGCCGAGCTTGAACTGATGAAGCCGGATGCGGTGCTGATCAACGCCGGCCGCGGGCCGGTGGTGGATGAGAATGCGCTGATCGCCGCGTTGCAGGCGGGCAAACTGCATGCCGCCGGGCTGGATGTGTTTGAGCAGGAGCCGGTCTCTGCCGACTCTCCGCTGCTGTCGCTACCCAATGTGGTGACGCTGCCGCATATCGGTTCTGCCACCCATGAAACCCGCTACGGCATGATGCAGGATGCGGTAGAAAATCTCCTTGCTGCACTCGGCGGAAGCGTCGAGAAAAACTGCGTGAACCCGCAGGCGCTGAAGTAATCCCCTCGCCTTTCCATTGCGCCCGCCCATGGCGGGCGTTATGGTGGACCCCCGATTCGCTATCACAAATATTTAACCGCTATGTCTTTTTCTCAGTTCGGCGACAAATTTACCCAACATTCCGGCATCTCACGTCTGATGGAAGATATGGGCGCGGGCCTGCGAACGCCCGGCACCATCATGCTGGGCGGCGGTAATCCGGCGCAGATCCCGGCCATGAACGACTACTTTCAGCAACTGCTGCAGCAGATGCATGAGGAAGGCAAACTCAGCGAGGCGCTGTGCAATTACGATGGCCCGCGCGGTAAAGCGACGCTGCTGGCGTCGCTGGCCGGGCTGCTGAGCGATCAGCTTGGCTGGCCCATCACCGCACAGAACATTGCGCTGACCAACGGCAGCCAGAGCGCCTTCTTCTATCTGTTTAACCTGTATGCGGGTCGCCGGGCCGATGGCAGCAAGAAGCGTGTGCTGTTCCCGCTGGCGCCTGAGTATCTTGGCTATGCGGATGCCGGCCTGGAAGAGGGGCTGTTTGTATCGGCGAAGCCGAACATTGAGCTGCTGCCGGAAGGTCAGTTTAAATATCATGTCGATTTCGAGCATCTGCCGATGAACGAGGAGGTCGGGCTGATCTGCGTATCGCGTCCGACCAACCCCACCGGCAACGTGATCACCGATGATGAGCTGATGCAGCTCGATGCGCTGGCACAGCAGCATGATGTGCCGCTGCTGATCGACAATGCCTATGGCGTGCCGTTCCCCGGTATCATCTTCAGCGAGGTGCGCCCGCTGTGGAATCCCAACATCATTCTCTGCATGAGTCTGTCGAAGCTCGGCCTGCCGGGTGCGCGTTGCGGCATCATTATCGCTGACGAGAATACCATCACCGCGCTGAGCAATATGAACGGCATCATCAGTCTGGCGCCCGGCAGTATCGGTCCGGCCATTGCCAATGAGATGATCCGTCGCGGCGATCTGTTGCGGCTCTCCGAAGAGGTGATTAAGCCGTTCTATCAGCAGAAGGTGCAGCAGACCATTGCGATCCTGCGGCGCTATCTGCCGGAAGACCGTTGCCTGATCCACAAGCCGGAAGGGGCGATTTTCCTCTGGCTCTGGTTCCGCGATCTGCCGATCACCACCGAATTGCTTTATCAGCGGCTGAAAGCGCGCGGCGTGCTGATGGTGCCGGGACACTTCTTCTTCCCGGGACTGGAACAGGCGTGGCCGCACACCCATCAATGTATGCGGATGAATTACGTGCCGGACGCAGAGAACATCGAGCGGGCGGTGCAGATTCTGGCGGAAGAGGTTGAGAACGCCTGGCGCGACAGCTAATCCTGCGAATCGGTTAACGACAGCTGGCACCACTGTGCCAGCTGCTGAATCGCCTGTTCCACTTCCGCATTCCAGCCAAAACCGGCATTCAGCCGGAAGCAGTGATCGTAGCGCTGATCGGTGGCAAAAATATGGCCCGGCGCGATGCCGATGCCCGCATTACGCGCTTTCAGAAACAGCTCGCGCACGTTCAGCGCCTGTCGGGGCATCTCAACCCACAGCACATAGCCTCCTTCCGGATCGGACACCCGGGTTCCCACCGGAAATTCTCGTAACACCGACTGACGCATTTCACGGATTTGTCGTGCCAGCTCACGCCGCAGCTTACGCAGATGAGCATCATAGCCGCCGCTGCGCAGCAGTTCCGCCACCGCCGCCTGCGACAACACCGAGGTGCCCATGGTTGAGGTATATTTCAGTGAGGCGATTTTGCGCATGTAGTTGACGCTGTGAACCCAGCCGATACGAATGCCTGGCGCCACGGTTTTAGAGAAGCCGCTGCAGAGAATGGCGTTGGGGCTGAAGGCGCGCATCGGGAAAGGGCGGCGTTCACCAAAAGCGGTATCGCCAAAAATATCATCCTCGATGATCACCACATCGTTTTCATCCGCCTGCCGCGCAATATAGGCCTTATGCTCGTTGGGAATGCTCTTGCCCAGCGGATTGTTGACGTTGCACAGGGTGAGAAAGACCCGCACTGCCTTGCGCTGAAACAGCCCGGTGAGCTTCGCGACATCGACATACCCTTCCGGCCCGGCTTCCACTTCAATCACCCGTAAATTGAGGTTATGCAGCATCTGCAGCAGCACGAAATAGCAGGGTGATTCCACGGCGACCACATCGCCCGGCTGGGTCGTGGCGCGCAGCGACAGCGAGATCGCCTCAATGCAGCCGTTGGTGATCAGAATATCGTCAGCGCTGATATTGCAGCCGTAACCCACTGCCCGACGGGCAATCTCTGTTTTCAGCGGCGCATAACCGGTGCCCTTCACCGTATTCCCGAGCAGGGCCGGTTTGCTGTAGCCCATCTGACGCATCAGCAGGCCGATGCGCTTGACCGGATAGAGTGCGCTGTCGCCGTTGGCCAGATCGAGACGCACCCGGCAGTCTGAGCCAAGCATCGCCAGATGAAGTTCTGTCTGCTCATCAAGCGGCGCGATGGCGCGCGGCTGTTCGCTGACGGCGGGCAGCTGACGGGAAGAAGGCCGCTGCGGCGCAACAAAAAAGCCCGATTTGGGGCGGGCAACGGCGTAGCGCTCATCTTCCAGCGTGCGCAGTGTCTTCAGGGCGGTGGTGAGGCTGACATTGTACTGCGTCGCCAGCGTGCGCACCGACGGCAGACGGCTGTCAGGTGCCAGTGAACCGGCATGAATGGCCTGCTTGATCTGTTCTGCGATCTGGCGGTAACGACTGCGCTGACTCTCCTGTTCCCCGATAATATCGGCCATCTGTTCCACCCCATATCGCGCTGATCTGTGCATATTCAACAGAGTACATTCAAAGTACTTTAGGCTGCATCTCTTAATTATTCATAACGCTAAACGGCCCGCAGACCCCGTCAGCCGCCGGGCTTCAGACCATAAAGTGATTCTGTTCACCTGAGGAATACGTGAGAAATGAATAATCTGCCCGCCATGATGAAGGAGATGGAAGCGTATCTGTCACCCGCCATCATTGAGTCCGCTCAGCGCTGCTCTCTTCGCCTGCTGGCAGCGTTGCCGGATCAGCAGCAACTGGAGAATAACCGTGTGCTGCTCGCCTATGGCGGGGGAAAAGACAGCAGCTACATGGTGGCTTACGTGCGTTACATCCAGGGACTGATCTGGCAGCAGCAGGGCAGCACCTTTCATCTGCGGATCAGCACCAACCGTCATACGGCGATGAATCAGAGCGTAATGGAGAATATTCACCGCGTTTATCAGTCGCTGGCGATGCATGACGATGAACGGGTGGAGTGCCTGGTGGTGGATGGCCTGCTTATCCGACCGTTTGACCGCGACCTGCCGATGCCGGAGAGCGTGCGGCAGCAGAACCGTAATGATGTGCTGATGAATGGCCACCGGTTTCGCGCCGACGCGCGCTCGACCTTCTGCAATGCCTGTAATCTCAGCATGGTGAACTCCTTTGGCCTGGCGGCAGACTACAACGGTGGCGTGGATCTGATTATCACCGGCGACTCGCCACAGGAGCAGGCCGCCTATGTCGCCTGGGCGCGGCACCTCTCACGGCTGTTTGATGCTCCGGTGGCGGATAAAAACCGGGGCTTCAGCGGGTTTCTGCAGACGCTGGATGGCGTGGCAGAGCGCTACTTCAGCGATGTTTATGGCGCCGATCAGCTGACGCCTGCGCACCGCATCACCCACCAGCTGGCGCGCAATCCACTGTTCTTCAACATCTATCAGGACACCGCCTATGAAGCGGGCGCGCACTGGGCGCTGCTCAGCGAATTTATGCGCTTCCGTTTTGATGCGCTGATGTTCAGCTTCTCCGAGTCCGACTGCGGTAATCCGACGCTGATGGCACACCTGCGCGGATTGCGGGCAGAAACGCTGCTGCAACGCCACTATGCCGAAGGGATCCGCGAATATGTGCGCTTTGCGCTGGGACTGATGGTGAAGAAAGATTTTCCACCCGCGCTAATCGATGAGATGGCGGCGCGCTATCAGGATGACGCCGCGATCCAGCAGCAGCGGCAGCGCGCAGCAGACTTTGCCATACAGGCGTTTGACCTCAGCGAAGATCAGCTGATCTGCATGATCTACTCCCCGTTCCTGGCGCAGGGAGAGCAGCTCGGACACTGGCTGATGCAGCAGCAGATTACGCTGGATGAGGCGGCCGTCCGCGATCTGCTTGAGCAACGCAGCGAGGATAGCGCGCTGGCACAGCAGTTAACCCGGCTCTCCGGCATGACGCTGACGCAGATGCGGCACTGCTGGCAGAGCAAGCCGGTCAGTTCGCTGCTGGAGGGCAAAAGTGCCGATCCGCTGTCGCGCGTGCTGCGTTTTGATCCCCACAAAGCGGTGATTCAGGTCAATAACGGTGTGCTCAATGACATCGTGACAGAAATCATTTCCGGGCGATAACCCGGTAAGGCGAGGCGATGAAAAAGATTTTTCTGCAAATTGGCGCCACCCGCGACGGGCAAAATCCTTACTGCGCGGTGGCGAAGCGCGACGGCTATTTTACCGTGCTGGCTGAAATGGGTGATTTTGTCGATTACCAGTCGTTAAGCCTGGCTCTGCCGTTTGATCTGATCATTCGCCTCGATCGCCCTGAGAATCCGTGGGAGGTGATGCAGGCCTATCTGCACGCCGGTTTACTGGCGCATCCGCTGGTGGTGCTGGCGGGCTTTGAAGCCTACAACGCTAGCGCCGGACGACTGCGCGAGATGCTGGCCGGGCCGGATGCGCCCGCTGCCTTTATTCCGCTGGATAAATATGCGCAGCGCATGGCGCTGAAGAAAGCCTGGCCGCGCTTCCCGCAGCCGGAGTTCCGCTTTTTCGCCTCGCCGCTCAGCATTCTGGATGCCGGAGAGGCGCTGATCTATCCCTGCGTTGTGAAGCCGGTGGATGGCGGCGGCGGCCTGGGCATCTGGCTGATTGAGCATGCCGATCAGCTGCATAGCGTGGTGAAACAGCTGGTACAGACCATGAACTACGGCGGCCGCGGCTTCAGCGGCTTTATTGTGGAAAGCGCCCTGATCGGCGATGAGTTTTCGTTGCAGGGCGTGGTGCATCAGGGACACCCCCAGGCACTGACCTGCTGCCAGAAGGTGATTGAGCAGCACCGGGATGCTGAGGGCTGCGTCAGCTTTTATGAGTCGGGGCATGTGGCGATGGCGGCAGCGGCCCTGCCGGCCTCGTTCAGCAGCCTGATGACATTCTGTTGCGAAACCTTTGGCTACCGTCAGGGTGCATTTCATATCGATTTTATTGTGGTCAACGGCGTGCCGCATTTCCTGGAGATGGGGTTCCGGCTCTCCGGCATGGGCGTGGCGACGCTGGTGCAGGAGGCGACGGGCATCAACTGGGCGGAAGTCACCTTCCGGCTGGAGGCGGGTGGCGCATTGCCCGCGTTTGCCTTAACCACACCCGGTGCGGTCGGCCAGCTGCGGTTGCGGCAACCGGCGCAGCTGCAGGCTGCCGAACGCTGGATCGATCAGCATCAGCAGGGCGCGCTGTTACCGCCACTCAGATTGCCTGCGTTACAGGTTTCGTCACGCTCATCGCTCTATGCCGACCTGACGCGTCACGCGGGCATTCTGGCCACTTTCAGCCTGACGGCCACAGCGCGTGAGCCGATTATGACCATTTTCCAGCAGGTGATTGCCGCGCAGCCGGTGGCGGCCAGGAGAGATAAAGTATGTGCAGGATGATTCTGGCGCATGGCCGGTTCGACAGCGCAGAGATTCTGGAGGCGGCGCGCGCCATGAGCTGCGGTGAAAGCGCCGAACACGATGGCCCGATCAAATCACACCCTAACGGCTGGGGCTGTCTGTGGCTCGAAGAGGGTGAGATTCGTACCCTGCACGGCACCGGCGCGTTCGCAGAAGCGCTGCCGGGTATCGATGTGGATCGCCTGCACAGCCGGTTTCTGGCGGTGCATGTGCGGCACGCCACGCTGAGTAAAAATCAGGGACTGGCGTTTTCTCATCCGCTGTGGCGCAACAGCGCCGGACATCAGTGGTACATGATGCATAACGGCTTTCTGCCGACGATTTACCGCCAGCTCGGTCTGGCGGAATCGCGCTTCGATTCAGAAGAGTATCTGCATTATCTGGTTGATCAGACCACGCCCGCCGATTTCACCCGCGACTATCTGCGCGCAAAGATGGCGCAGGTAGAGCCGGGCGGCAGCGCAGGGAATGCCATTTTCGTCACCCGTGACAAAGCCTGGGCGTGGCAGTGGTATCCGCACGACACGCCCTGGCCCGACTATTTTACGATGCATTTTCAGCAACAGGATGGTTGCACGCTGATCGCCTCTGAACCCGTGGCAATACCAGGCAGCGCTGGCAACTGGCGGCGAATGAACAATCATGAACTCTATGAAATACCGTTTAGGGAGTGATAAACATGGCAATTTTCAATCAGTTCCGCGTGATTAATCCCAACATGTTTGTGGAATCGACCTGGCTGGATGACATCGTCACCGCACGGGTGCCGCTGCTGGTGCTGCGTAATTTCCTGACGCCAGAGGTGCGGGAAGCGGTGGTGACTGACCTGCAGAGCTGCCGGGAAAAGATCCGTGTCTCCCACTATCCCAATGGCGCGCTGACCACGCTCGGCCCCTATCTGGCGCGTCATACTGCGGCTCCCGATAACTACTTTACTGAGCTGCGCGATATCCAGCCGGCGTTGCCGCCATCGCTGAATACGCTGCGCGAACAGATTTACCGCTGGGTTCAGCATGCGCTGCGGCTGGAAAGCTTACGCATCGCCCACGAACCGGGTTGTGGAGACTACGCCGGTTCTATCGTGCGCTTTCATGCCAATGGCGTCGCGAACCCGCTGCATAACGACAATATCGTGCGCGACGCCGCAGAGACTTCGCTGGTGGTGACGCAAATCCTGCATCAGCTCAGCTGCGTGGTCTGCCTGCAGGAGTGCAACGCGGGTGGGGCACTGCGTATCTACAACAAAAAGTGGTCGCCGGAGGATGAGCAGTTCAAAACCGTCGGGGAGCTGGGTTATCGCAGTGGGGTGATCGAAAACAGCGAGATCTGCGAATTTTCACCACGCAGTGGCGATATCTATCTGTTTAATCCTGCGTTTTATCATGAGATCGATCGGGTCGAAGGCGATACCCGTATCACCATGGGTTTCTTTTTCGGGCTGACCGATAAAAAAATGAAACACGCTATCGCCTGGAGCTAAGCCGGGCTGTGCCAGAACAGGAGAAGGGAATGACGACGTTTGAAAAAATCACTGCGCTGCTGGATCAGCAGCAGGCCAGCTACCGCGTGGTGGAACATGAGGCGATAGGGCAGACCGAACAGATCAGCCAGATACGCGGTAACCTGCTGGGTCAGGCGGCCAAAGCGATGGTGCTGGAAGTCAGCATGCCGGATGGTGCGCCGTCGCGTCAGCTGCTGGCGATAGTGCCGGGCGACTGCCGGATCAATTTCAAAAGTGCGGCGCGCGCCATCGGCGGCAAAAAATCCTCTTTCGCCGCTCCGGAGCTGGCGCAGGCGCTGACGGGCTGTGTGATGGGCGCGGTGCCGCCATTTAGTTTTGATGACCGGCTGGCGCTGCGGGTGGATACCCGGCTGCAACAGGTCGGAACGTTATGGTTTAACGCGGGCGAGCTGGATAAGTCGATCGCGCTGGCTGTAGATGATTATTTTCGCATCGTGGGTGAAGGCTGCTGTGCCGATATCGCGACCCCGATTGCGGTCACCGCCTGACGGCAGGACAAGGAGTTTCTGATGTCGGTAAAAGATATGCTGTTAGCGCTGTGCGTGGTGGTGGCGTGGGGCGTCAATTTTGTGGTGATTAAGCTGGGGCTACAGGGTATGCCGCCTTTTTTGCTCGCCGGGCTGCGTTTTACCCTGGTCGCCTTTCCCGCCATTTTCTTTGTGCGCCGCCCGCCGATTCCGCTGCGCTGGCTGGTGGTTTATGGCATGACCATCAGTTTTGGTCAGTTCGCCTTTCTGTTCCTGGCGATCAAGCTCGGCATGCCTGCCGGTCTGGCCTCACTGGTGCTGCAGGCGCAGGCATTCTTTACCCTGTTGCTGGGCGCGCTGTTGCTGGCGGAGAAGCTGCGCTGGAATCATATCGTCGGGATTATCATCGCTACGCTGGGGATGTTTTTGCTGGCGACGGCAGGCATGGAAGGGCAGACCAGCGCCGGTATTACGCTGACCACCATGATGCTGACGCTGTCGGCGGCGCTCTCATGGGGGCTGGGTAATATCACCAATAAGATTATTATGCGAAACCGTAGCGTACCGATCATGTCACTGGTGGTCTGGAGTGCGCTGGTGCCGATCGTTCCTTTCTTTGCCTGTTCGCTGCTGTTTGATGGTCAGGCCGCCATCGTTAACAGCCTGCTGCATATCGGCCTGCAGACCGTGCTGGCGCTGTTCTATCTGGCGTTTGTCGCCACCATTGTGGGTTACGCTATCTGGGGGAATCTGCTGAGTCGCTACGAAACCTGGCGCGTCGCGCCGCTGTCGCTGCTGGTGCCGGTGGTGGGGATTATTACCGCCGCGCTGGTGCTGGATGAGCATCTCTCCGGGCAGCAGATGCTGGGTGCGGTGGTGATTATACTGGGGCTGCTGGTCAATGTGTTTGGTGGCGTGCTGGGTCAGCGCTTAGCGATGCGAACGCAGTCGTAAGGACAAGTCCGCCTTCAGATATAAGGGCAAAAAAAACGCCGCTAACGCGGCGTTTGTCATGGTTACTTCAGAATCTCAATACGGCGTGGTTTCGCCTCTTCCGGCACCAGGCGTTCAAGATCGATGCTCAGCAGACCATTTTCGAGACGGGCATCGCGCACCACAATGTGGTCGGCGAGCTGGAATTTACGCTCGAAGTTACGCTCGGCGATACCCTGATACAGGTATTTACGCTCGGTCTGCTCTTCAGGATGGGCACCCCGCACGATCAGCACGTTATCGTGCGCCGTGATATCCAGTTCGCTCTGAGCAAAACCGGCCACCGCAATAGTAATGCGATAGTGATTTTCATCGACCAGTTCAACGTTATAGGGAGGATAGCCGCCATTGCTCTGATTCTGATTAGATTCGAGCAGGTTAAACAGGCGATCAAAACCGATAGCAGAGCGATAAAGTGGGGTGAGATCAAAATTACGCATATTAAGACTCCTGAATTTCAGCAAGTTTTGGCAACCTTCCACTACTGGACAGGCTGGATACGGCACCCCACTGTCCCTTGCGGCAACGGTGAGTGCGTCCGTAAACTAAAAATGGGTGCCACAAGACCATTTTCAAGAGGGCGAAATGCAATTTTTTTCGCCAAATTGTGGAAATGGCATACACTCAGGACTACTTTTGCCAGACCCAGACGGACTTCGCCCCAGAGTGTTGACGTTGTCTGGCAAGCAAACTCAGCCAGGCTTATGCCATGACTGAAGGGATGATGATGATGAAATTGATGAAGACCTTACCTCTGGCTGGAGTGGTGTGCTGCGCAATGGCAACAACCGGCTGTTCCAGCGTGATGTCTCACACAGGTGCGAGTCAGGGCTACTATCCAGGCACCCGTGCCAGTGCTGATATGCTGTCCGATGGTGATACCAGCTGGGCGCTGAAGCCGCTGGCGTTAATCGATCTTCCTTTCTCTGCCGTGCTGGATACGCTGCTGCTGCCGTGGGACTACTACCGCAGCGACAAAGATAAATCTCTCGACTCTCCACGTGAACGCATCCTGCAGAGCGAAAGGCTGGCGCATACGCAGGAAAGCCTGGCGCAGGCGCAGCCTATGCCTCCTATGCGGTCACTGCCGCAACCGTAAAGAGTTGCCGCCAGCCATTCACCTCACGCATATAAGCAATCTGTGTACCATCAGGTGACCAGACCACCGCGTCACCTGATGGCGCCTCTTCCGTTCTGCGGGTCAGACGCTGACATGCGCCGCTCTCAACGTCACATCGCATCACGCTGTTATCGCAGATAAAAGCGATCGCCTGGCCGTCAGGATGCCAGCTAAAGGCGGACTGAATGCTGTGGCTGAGTCGGGTGATCTGACGCGGTTCGCCGCCGTTGGGGGAGACCGTCCAGAGCTGGATCACCTCTGCGGCATCCGCCATCAGAAATGCTATCTGGCTGCCATCCGGTGCGGTGCGCAGCCAGTGGCGAGGTTGCAGAGCCACACCACGGCTGTGCGTCAGGCGACGCTGCTGCACGCCAGCCGGTGGCGCAGGTAGCTGCTGGCTGCTGCCCTCCAGCGGCATCTCTCCGGCGCGGGCGTAATCCTCCAGCGCATCAGGCAGATCAACAATAAAAACTTCAGGCCGTTTTTCACCCTGCGCCGTCAGCGTGTCGCCAATAAAGGCGATCGCCCAGCGCTGCCAGCTGCCGTCCGGCTTCTGGTAGCCACGCTCACCGACCCAGCACTCCTCACAGGCACGATTAATCTGGTCACTGCCTGGCAGCGGTTCCGCATGCGTCTGGCTCACCAGCAGGCAAAAAAAGGTGCCGTCATATTCGCGCGGATGCTGCTTTTCAGGCGTTACAGCGCAAAGGGGCACCGCGATGCCGACGTTGCGCAGATCGAGCCGGCTATCCAGTTCGTGCATCACGTGGTCATTGTAGGTAAAGCTCAGGCGAGAACCGTCGGGACTGAAGACATGTACATGCGAGCCGCCACGCAGCGCGCCAGGAGTAAACGGTGGCGTGATATCGCAGGCATCCAGATTCACCGCCACACCGCTCTGAACGATCACCCCGCGCCGGTGGTGGAAGTCATACCGCCAGCTGGCATCGGGATGTTCCGGGCCATGAATGCAGACGTAGCGCGGTGGCAGATCGGGACTGACCGTGACGACGCCGACATGGGCACCATGCCGGGCCTGATAGAGCACCTCCACCTCACCGGTCATCACATTGACCCGCTCAATGGTCTGGCTGGTAAACGACGCGCCCGATGGACGAACGTCAAACGCCAGCCACTGACTGTCGGCAGTCCAGACATTAATATTGGTGAGCTGATGCTGACGGGCAGCAAAGGTGATCTGTTTTTCTGACATGATGAAACCCGCGGAGAAAGAGTTGCCCGACAAATTACGCGATTCTGTTTTGCGGTGCAGCTTTTTTGCCGGGTTAAGGGAGCCGGGCCGTAGTGGCCCGGCAGAGAACGGGCCGTTACAGCACTAACTCTTCGATGGCATGCGCGACGCCATCTTCCATATTGGTTTTGGTGATGAACTGAGCAATTTTCTTAACAGAGTCAATGGCATTCCCCATTGCGACACCCGTTCCTGCGTATTCAATCATCGCCAGGTCATTCTCCTGATCGCCAATCGCCATCACTTCTTCCTGCTTCAGGCCGAGCTTCTCAGCCAGCATTTTAACGCCCTGGCCTTTATTCACCCGACGATCGAGGATTTCGAGGTAATAAGGCGCGCTCTTCAGGATGGTGTAGGTCTGCTGAGCATGCCCGGGCAGGCGGGCAATTGCCGCGTCGAGCAGAGCGGGCCGGTCGATCATCATCAGTTTCGGGAAGCGCATGGCACGATCCATCTCCTCCACCGCGCGGTAGCGCACCGGAATGCCGGTCAGGCTCGCTTCATGGATGGTGTATTCGCTGATGTCTTTGTTAGGGGTATAGAGATGGGTTTTGTCGAATGCCTGGAAATGTACGCCAAGCTCACGTGCCAGGTTCTCGATGTAGAGGTAGTCGTCAAAGGTCAGCGTCACTTCCGCCACGCACTCACCATCTTCGGCCTGATGAACCAGCGCACCATTGTTGCTGATCGCGTACTGGCCGGGCGTCTGCATATCCAGTTCCATGAGATAGCGCTGGATACCCACAAATGGCCGGCCGGTGGTCAGAACAATCGACACCCCTTGCTGACGGGCGCGATCCAGGGCGGATTTCACCGCCGGTGTGATCTCATGTTGCGGGTTGAGCAGGGTGCCATCCATGTCGATAGCGATCAATTTAATAGCCATAGAGTCCTCGTAGCGTCTGGGTTTTATTCAATGCTAGCGCGATTCAGCGCACATTGACCAGTTTCATGGCAGGCGAGAACGGCCAGCTGATAGCCAGCTTCAGGCGGTAAAGAGATCGCGGTGGATTTTAATCACGGCTTTTCGGATTGTTGCGGGTTCGCCAGGGGCGCAGCAGGGACGATGAATATCGTGCGGGAAAAAGAGCGCGAACATGCCGGGCATCAGCGTAATCACTGACTCATTCAATATCTTCTGATAAAAAACGACGTCTCGCTGCTGGGCAAAATCTTCGGTGATTTGCTGGTCGGGATGGGCGCGGGCCACGCCAATATTTTCGGTGCCTGCCAGCAGATACTGAATATCGATGTAGTTGAAGTGGGACTCCGCTTTGCGTGCGCTGGCCGGTTCGGTCATCATCTCCTGCACCAGACAGAACATTTTGTTGTCGGGCAGGATCTCATATTTGCCGGTTTCCAGCTGGCTGAAATCTGTGCTGGCAATCCAGCTTATCGCCTGATCGACCACCGGATGAAAGGCGTGACGTTCTCTGTCCCAGTCGTGACGATCGCAAACAATCATGGTGTAACTCCCTGTGTTGAATGGTGCGCGGTAAATGCGCAAAGAGGGGCAAGAGTAAGGGAGCTGACCGGGTTAAAACGTGATCTTGATCGCAGCCTGTGGGCAGCAGGACGCGGCCTGGCAGGTTTCCGCTCGTACGGCACAAAAAAAAGGCCATCACCTGGGTGATGGCCTTTCATCTCTGATGCCGGTTAAATATCGATATTGGCGGCTTTCAGCGCATTTTCTTCGATGAAGGCGCGGCGCGGTTCGACCGCATCGCCCATCAGGGTAGTGAACAGCTGATCAGCGCCAATCGCATCTTTAATGGTGACGCGCAGCATGCGACGGCTGTCTGGATCCATGGTGGTTTCCCACAGCTGCTCCGGGTTCATCTCGCCCAGACCTTTGTAACGCTGGACCGAGAGGCCGCGACGCGACTCTTTAATCAGCCACTCAATCGCCTGTTCGAAGCTTGCCACTGGCTGACGACGCTCGCCACGCTCGATGTAAGCATCTTCTTCCAGCAGACCACGCAGTTTGCCGCCCAGGGCGCAGATTTTGCGGTACTCAGGACCCTGAATGAAATCAGCATCCAGCGGATAGTCAGTATCTACACCGTGGGTACGGACGCGCAGTACCGGCTCGAACAGGTTTGATTCGCGGTTTTCACGCACCTGTGCCAGATAGGTGCTGCCATGCGCTTCGCGTTCAGTCAGATAGCTCACCAGACCATTCAGCCAGGTTGTAACCTCCGCTTCATTGCTCAGGTCGCTCAGCGTGTCGTGATAAATCATCGCACGCAGCATGGCCATCGGATAACGGCGCTCCATACGCTTGATCATCTTCTGGGTGCTGTTGAAGTCAGTGACCAGCGTCTCCAGCGGCTCACCGCCCAGCGCCGGCGCGCTGGCATTGGTGTGCAGCGTCGCACCATCAAGGGCGATAGCGATCTGGTATTGATCCATCGCTTCATCATCTTTGATGTACTGCTCCTGCTTGCCTTTCTTCACTTTATAGAGTGGCGGCTGGGCGATATAAACGTGGCCGCGCTCAATGATTTCAGGCATCTGACGATAGAAGAAGGTCAGCAGCAGGGTACGGATGTGCGAACCATCGACGTCGGCATCGGTCATGATGATGATGCTGTGATAGCGCAGTTTGTCCGGGTTGTACTCGTCGCGACCAATACCGCAGCCCAGCGCGGTGATCAGCGTGGCCACTTCCTGGGAGGCGAGCATCTTGTCGAAACGCGCTTTCTCAACGTTAAGAATCTTACCTTTCAGCGGCAGAATCGCCTGGTTTTTACGGTTACGGCCCTGTTTGGCCGAGCCGCCTGCGGAGTCACCCTCCACCAGGTAGATTTCAGACAGCGCCGGGTCGCGCTCCTGGCAATCCGCCAGTTTGCCTGGCAGACCCGCCAGGTCCAGCGCGCCTTTACGGCGGGTCATTTCACGGGCACGGCGTGCCGCTTCACGGGCACGGGCGGCGTCGATGATTTTGCCGACTACAATTTTGGCGTCTGATGGGTTTTCCAGCAGGTATTCAGCCAGCAGTTCATTCATCTGCTGCTCAACTGCTGTTTTCACCTCGGAGGAGACCAGTTTATCTTTGGTCTGCGAGGAGAATTTAGGATCCGGCACTTTCACCGAAACCACAGCGATCAGACCTTCACGGGCATCATCACCGGTGGCGCTGACTTTAGCCTTCTTGCTGTAACCCTCTTTTTCCATATAGGCATTGAGGGTACGGGTCATCGCTGAACGGAAACCGGCGAGGTGTGTACCGCCATCGCGCTGTGGGATGTTGTTGGTAAAGCAGTAGATATTTTCCTGGAAGCCGTCGTTCCACTGCAGCGCCACTTCCACACCAATGCCATCTTTCTCGGTAGAGAAATAGAATACGGTAGGGTGAATCGGGGTTTTGTTTTTGTTGAGGTACTCAACAAACGCCCGGATACCGCCTTCATAGTGGAAGTGATCACTTTTACCATCACGCTTATCATCCAGACGAATCGACACGCCGGAGTTCAGGAATGAGAGTTCACGCAGGCGTTTCGCCAGGATGTCATACTCAAAATCGCGCACGTTGGTAAAGGTTTCGTGGCTCGGCCAGAAACGCACACGGGTCCCGGTAATGTCGGTCTCACCCGTCACCGCCAGCGGTGCCTGCGGTACGCCATGGACGTAAATCTGCTGATGCACTTTGCCTTCGCGACGAATGGTCAGCTCCAGCTTCTGCGACAGGGCGTTAACCACGGAGACGCCCACGCCGTGCAGGCCGCCGGAGACTTTATAGGAGTTATCATCGAACTTACCGCCAGCATGCAGCACGGTCATGATCACTTCAGCGGCAGAGATGCCCTCTTCTTCGTGAATACCGGTAGGAATGCCGCGTCCATCATCCTGCACCGATACGGAGTTATCGGCATGGATGGTGACCACAATGTCACTACAGTGACCAGCGAGCGCTTCGTCGATTGCGTTATCCACGACCTCGAATACCATGTGATGCAGACCGGTACCGTCATCGGTATCGCCGATATACATGCCCGGGCGTTTGCGTACCGCATCAAGTCCTTTCAGGACTTTAATACTTGAGGAGTCATAAGAATTCGACATCAACGTTTCTCGCTCATTTTAATCTTCAGGTTGAACCGCTATTTTACCCTGTTCCACGCGGAACATCTTGCCCTTTTCGTCGGTCATGTCGATTACATGTCCGGCAGAAATTGCGCTGACAAACACCTGAGCCTGAGTGGCTTTTAACCGTTCCGCCAACAGGCGTCGGCGGCTCTCATCCAGCTCAGAAGCAAAGTCATCAATGAGGTAAATACAGCGGCGTCCGCTCTGGCTTGTCAGGAACTCGCCCTGTGCCAGACGCAATGCACACATCAGCAGTTTTAACTGCCCGCGTGAGAGTAAATCTTCTACCGGCGTCCCCTCAGCCCGAATACGAAAATCCGCTTTATGGGGGCCGCTGGCGGTATAGGTCAGTGCGCGATCGCGCTCGAAGTTACGTTCCAGCAGTTCGGCGTAGTCGCTCTCTTTGTCCCAGCCACGCTGGAATGAGAAGCGCAGCTCAAATTCCGGCAGAAACTGGCCACAGGTGGCGGTGATTTCCGCGGAAATCGCCGCACTGTATTCCGCCCGCCACTGGCTGATCTGTTCAGCCAGCGGGACCAGCTCCTGATCCCAGGGACGAATCTGGCTGTAGCGTGAGACCTGGCGCAGCGCCGCGTTCCGCTGTTTAAGCAGGCGGCGCATGTTGTTCCAGGCGTTAAAAAAGCCGGGGGTGTTATGAAAGCAGCCCCAGTCGACATAGGCTCTGCGATATTTGGGGCCGCCATTCAGCAAACTAAAGCCTTCAGGGGTGATTAACTGCATCGGCAACAGCTGCGCCAGCTCCGCGACCTTGTGACCATCGCTGCCATCAATGCGCACTTTGCTGTCACCGGCCCGGTTTTTTGTCAGCCCGACTGAAATTTCCCGCTCTTTGTTTTCCAGACGTCCATGCAGCACAAACGCCGCCTCATCGTGACGAATCACGCGCCCCGCCTGCAGGCTGCGAAACGAACGGCCATGCCCCAGAGTATGAATCGCCTCTAAAACGCTGGTTTTACCACTGCCGTTGGCGCCGACCAGGAAATTAAAGCCGGGTGCCAGCTGCAGGTCAGCCTGCTCAATATTACGAAAATCTTTGATAAGAAGGCGGGTTAAAGCCATGAATCAATCCAGCGTGAAGGGCAATAAAGTTTTTGGCCTGGCGATCCAGGGCGTCAACGGCAAAGCAGGTTTGCCCGATACCCCAGTCACCAGGCCGTCGGCGTCGCCGCCAGTCTGGTTCCGGCCAGCGCGCAGGCCCTGGGAGCATACTGAAGTATGTGACCAGGGGTGAGCACTGCCCGGAATCAGAATGGCAAGTAAGCCAGGCCGATATATTCTACAAGCGCATGGGCATGACGACATAGGCCGCTGCCGGGCTCGCCACATCCTCAATCTGCACGCTTGACACCGAATCGGTCAGCAGCAGACGGACGTTTTCGCACTTCAGCGCGTTCAGCACATCCAGCACGTAACTGACGTTGAAGCCAATCTCCAGTTCTGTGCCGTTGTAGCTGACATCCAGCATCTCTTCCGCTTCTTCCTGTTCAGGGTTATTGGCGGTGATCTTCAGCTGATTTTCGGTGATATAGAGGCGAACACCGCGGAACTTCTCGTTAGAGAGGATAGCGGCGCGGGCAAAGGCCTGTTTGAGCAGATCGCAGCCCGCTTCCAGTGCTTTGTCCGGATTCTTCGGCAATACGCGACGATAATCGGGGAAACGGCCATCAACCAGCTTAGAGGTAAAGATGTAGTCGCCGACATGCGCACGGATATTGCTGCCGCCAATCTGAACCTGCAGCGGGGTATCGCCGCCATCCAGCAGACGCAGCAGTTCAATCACGCCTTTACGCGGCACAATCACCGAATGACTCGGCAGCGCCTGACCAATCGGCATGGAGCAGACAGCCAGACGGTGACCGTCAGTGGCCACGGTGCGCAGCTCTTCCCCTTCGGTTTCGAACATCATGCCGTTGAGGTAGTAACGCACATCCTGATGCGCCATCGAAAACTGGGTCGCTTCAATCAGCCGTTTCAGCGTTGCCTGCGGCAGGGTAAATTCAACTTCACTCTGCCAGTCGTCAAGATTCGGGAAGTCACTGGCGGGCAGGGTCGACAGCGAAAAACGGCTGCGGCCAGAGCGCACCAGCATGCGATCGCCTTCCAGTGCCAGAGTAATTTCTGCGCCATCCGGCAATCCGCGACAGATATCGAGGAATTTACGCGCCGGAACGGTGGTGGATCCAGGCTCATGTGCCTGAGTCAGCGCCACGCGTGCGACCATCTCCATTTCAAGATCGGTACCGGTCAGCAACAGCGAACCTTCAGTTACCTGCAGCAGCAGGTTTCCGAGGATCGGCAGCGTCGGACGACCACCCAGGGGGCCACTTACTTGTTGCAGCGGCTTCAGCAGCTGCTCACGTTCAACAATAAATTTCATAGCGTCAGGAAGATAATGTTCTGATGAGATTAGAGAAATCTTCTTTGATATCGTGGCTCTCTTCACGCAGCTGCTCAATCTTGCGGCAGGCATGAAGCACCGTCGTATGGTCGCGACCCCCAAAAGCATCGCCAATTTCTGGCAAGCTATGGTTGGTTAACTCTTTCGCCATCGCCATCGCCATCTGGCGCGGACGTGCCACCGAGCGCGAACGGCGCTTGGAAAGCAGATCCGCCACCTTAATTTTGTAGTACTCAGCCACGGTCTTCTGAATATTATCGATGGTGACCAGCTTTTCCTGCAGCGCCAGCAGATCGCGCAGCGCTTCGCGCACGAAGTCGATGGTAATCGCCCGGCCAGTAAAGTTGGCATTGGCGATCACGCGATTCAGCGCGCCTTCCAGCTCACGCACGTTAGAGCGTAACCGCTTGGCAATAAAGAAGGCGACTTCACCCGGCAGACGGATGTCGTTCTCATCCGCTTTTTTCATCAGGATCGCCACACGCGTTTCCAGCTCAGGCGGCTCGATTGCCACCGTTAAACCCCAGCCGAAACGTGATTTAAGACGATCTTCCACCCCGTTGATCTCTTTTGGATAGCGATCTGAGGTGAGGATGATCTGCTGGTTGCCCTCTAATAAGGCATTAAAGGTGTGGAAGAACTCTTCCTGCGATCGCTCTTTATTAGCAAAGAACTGAATGTCATCGATCAGCAGCGCATCTACCGAACGGTAGTAGCGTTTGAACTCTTCAATCGCATTGTTCTGCAGTGCTTTAACCATGTCCTGTACGAAGCGCTCGGAGTGCATATAAACCACTTTTGCATTGGGTTTACGGGCAATGATGCCGTTGCCCACCGCATGCAACAGGTGCGTTTTACCGAGACCGGTGCCGCCATACAGAAAAAGCGGGTTATAAGCGCCGCCTGGATTATCCGCCACCTGACGTGCCGCCGCGCGCGCCAGCTGGTTAGATTTACCCTCGACGAAGTTATCGAAGTTATGACGGTTGTTCACATTTGAGCGATAGGTGACGTCGGCCGGAGCCGGGACATTATCCCAGCTGGGACGCATGATCTGCGTCGGGGCCGGACGAATATGGCTCTGTACGGGCATCACGGGCGCGCTGACGCTGGCCATTACGGGCTGGCTGACCGCTGCCGCCTGCTGCTGAACCGGGCGCGTTCCCACTTCAAAACGCAGGGCGGGCACGTTTGGACCGCAGAATTCATTCAGCAGTGCATTGATACTATTAAGGTATTTGTCCCGAACCCAGTCGAGTACGAAGCGATTTGGAGCATACAAGGCAAGCGTATTGTCGTTTAACTCAGCCTGTAGTGGACGGATCCACATGCTGAATTCGGTGGCAGGAAGCTCATCCTGCAAACGGGCAAGACACTGTTGCCAAAGCGTAAGTGACACGGCGGACTCCACTCGTACAAATTCGAAAAGAATAGTAGGCGTTACTCTAAGAAACGTTCATTTTTGACACAGACGCTAAGAAAGCGCCTGCGACCGCTATCAGCGGTTTTCCGTCCTGCAATCACCGGAGGATCGTCAGCGGAAGGGCGGATCATAGCGCAAAGCGAGGCAGAGATCTTCCCTTTCTACACAGTTTTGATCCTTTTTATCCACAGGCCAGAGGCGCGCAAAGAAGTTTACGCCAGTTGCGGGAAAAACCAGCAGGGATCTGGCGCAATCCATTAAAATTTCGGGCGACATCTCATTTTATCCCCAGGATCCGGCAAGCCGATCGCAATAAGATCCCGTGCGATCCTTGCGCTTTAGTGCGGAGCCCGTATAATTCTCCACCCGACATTGAGCCATCAGGCGCAAAGTCGGGACTCTGCGGGCTGTATGCGGGTTTTCAGGCACTATGACACGCGAAGTAAATTGACTCGGGACTGTACAATTATTACAATCCCGCCTCTTTATTAAAGACACATTGAGGCGTAGGTCGATTTTCTGGCCCGAAACGCGTCACCCAGTGAAAATTTTCAAGTTTAGGTAGAAACCGCCATGAAACGCACTTTTCAACCGTCCGTACTGAAGCGCAACCGTTCACACGGTTTCCGTGCTCGTATGGCAACAAAAAATGGTCGTCAGGTTCTGGCACGTCGTCGTGCTAAAGGCCGTTCTCGTCTGACCGTTTCTAAGTAATAAAGCAAGCCCTGATGGGTAAGCTCGCATTTCCCAGGGAGTTACGTTTGTTAACTCCCACTCATTTCACTTTCGTCTTCCAGCAGCCACAACGGGCTGGCACGCCGCAAATTACTATTCTCGGCCGCCTTAACGCGCTGGGGCATCCCCGCATCGGTCTCACCGTCGCTAAAAAACATGTGAAACGCGCTCATGAACGCAACCGGATCAAGCGATTGACCCGCGAAAGCTTTCGTCTGCGTCAACATGAACTGCCGTCGATGGACTTCGTGGTGGTCGCGAAGAAGGGGGTTGCCGATCTGGATAACCGTATGCTGGCGGAAGCGTTGGAGAAATTATGGCGTCGTCACTGTCGCCTGGCGCGCGGCTCCTGATCGTCCTGATACGCGTCTATCAACGCGGCATCAGTCCATTACTGGGACCACACTGTCGGTTTCACCCGACCTGCTCTCATTACGGAATTGAGGCATTACGCAGGTTCGGCCTGATAAAAGGCAGTTGGTTGACATTAAAACGCGTATTAAAATGCCACCCCTTGAACCCGGGTGGTGACGATCCTGTGCCGCCAAAAACCTTTGATACCAGAGAACATTAACGATGGATTCGCAACGCAATCTCTTTCTCATCGCTTTTCTGTTCGTGACCTTTATGATCTGGCAAGCCTGGCAGACGGACCACGCTCCGCAGCCACAGCAGACGCAGACCACACAAGGCACAAACAGCGTAGCGGGTGATACCGCCAGTCAGGGTGTACCGGCCAGCGGTCAGGGCCAGACGATCACCGTTAAGACTGATGTCCTGTCATTGAATATCAACACCCGAGGCGGTGATGTTGAACAAGCACAGCTGCTGACTTTCCCGGACAAACTGGGTTCTAACCAGCCGTTCCAGCTGCTTGAAACAACGCCAGCGTTCCTTTATCAGGCACAGAGTGGTTTGACCGGTCGTAATGGCCCGGATAACCCGAACAACGGCGCGCGTCCGCTGTTCAACGCTGCGCAGGATCACTTCGAGATGGCTGATGGCCAGTCCGAACTGCGTGTGCCGATGACCTACACCGCTGAAAATGGCGTGGTTTACACCAAAACCTTCATCTTCAAGCGTGGCGAATATGCCGTTAATGTCGATTATCATGTCAACAACACCACCCAGCAGCCGCTGGAAGTGTCGCTGTTTGGCCAGTTGAAGCAGACCATCGATCTGCCTAAGCATCGTGATACCGGCAGCAACAACTTTGCTCTGCACACCTTCCGTGGCGCGGCCTACTCCACCAGCGAGTCGAAATATGAGAAGTATAAATTCGACACCATCGCGGATAACGAGAACCTGAACGCCACCACCAGCAATGGCTGGGTTGCGATGCTGCAGCAGTACTTTGCAACGGCATGGGTTCCGCGTACCGAAGGCACCAACACCCTTTACACCAGCAACCTGGGTAATGGCGTGGCGGCGATTGGCTATAAATCTGCACCGGTCACCATTGCCGCGGGCGCACAGCAGAATCTGGGTGCAACGCTGTGGGTCGGTCCGGAAATTCAGGACAAGATGGCAGCGATTGCGCCGCACCTTGATCTGACCGTGGATTACGGCTGGTTGTGGTTTATCTCTCAGCCGCTGTTCAAACTGCTGAAATTTATTCACAGCTTCATCGGTAACTGGGGCTTCTCCATTATCGTGATCACCTTCATCGTGCGCGGCATCATGTACCCGCTGACCAAAGCGCAGTACACCTCGATGGCGAAGATGCGCATGCTGCAGCCGAAAATTCAGGCGATGCGTGAGCGTCTGGGTGATGACAAGCAGAAGCAGAGCCAGGAAATGATGGCGCTGTATAAAGCAGAGAAAGTGAATCCGCTGGGTGGCTGTCTGCCGCTGGTGATTCAGATGCCAATCTTCCTGGCGCTCTACTACATGCTGTCAGGCTCGGTTGAACTGCGTCATGCGCCATTTATTCTGTGGATCCATGACCTGTCAGCGCAGGACCCGTACTACATCCTGCCGATTCTGATGGGCATCACCATGTTCTTCATTCAGAAGATGTCACCGACCACCGTGACCGATCCGATGCAGCAGAAGATCATGACGTATATGCCGGTGATTTTCACCGTGTTCTTCCTGTGGTTCCCGTCAGGTCTGGTGCTGTACTACATCGTCAGCAACCTGGTCACCATTCTCCAGCAGCAGCTGATTTATCGCGGCCTGGAAAAACGTGGTCTGCATAGCCGCGACAAGAAGAAAGCGTAAGCGATCCAGAGCGGGAGCAATCCCGCCCTAAAATAGTCTATTCTCAGGCGGTCAAAGCGACCGCCTGTGTTTTTTGTAGCGAGAGAAAATTTATGAGCCACAGCGATACCATTGTTGCCCAGGCGACGCCGCCCGGACGCGGCGGCGTAGGCATTCTGCGCGTCTCTGGCGCCCAGGCGGCAGAGGTTGCCCGCCAGCTGCTGGGCAAACTGCCTAAGCCGCGTTACGCCGATTATCTGCCGTTCACCGATAGCGATGGCCGCGTGCTGGATCAGGGCATTGCGCTGTGGTTTCCTGGTCCTAACTCTTTTACCGGTGAAGATGTGCTGGAGCTGCAGGGCCACGGCGGCCCGGTGATCCTCGATCTGCTGCTGAAGCGCATCGTGGCGCTGCCGGGTGTGCGTATCGCCCAGCCGGGTGAGTTTTCAGAGCGTGCGTTTCTGAATGACAAGCTCGATCTGGCGCAGGCCGAAGCGATTGCTGACCTGATTGATGCCAGCTCTGAGCAGGCGGCGCGTTCGGCCGTGAACTCCCTGCAGGGCGTCTTCTCCACCCGTATCAATCATCTTGTGGAAGCACTCACTCACCTGCGGATCTATGTCGAAGCCGCTATCGACTTCCCGGATGAGGAGATCGATTTCCTCTCTGACGGCAGAATCGAAGCGCAGCTGAATACGGTGATCGGCGATCTGGATGCCGTTCGTGCCGAAGCGCGTCAGGGCAGCCTGCTGCGTGAAGGGATGAAAGTGGTGATTGCGGGCCGGCCTAATGCGGGCAAATCGAGCCTGCTGAATGCGCTGGCAGGCCGTGACGCTGCCATCGTCACGGATATTGCAGGCACCACCCGTGACGTGCTGCGTGAGCATATTCATATTGATGGCATGCCGCTGCATATCATCGACACCGCCGGTCTGCGTGAGGCCAGCGACGAAGTGGAGCGCATCGGGATTGAGCGCGCCTGGCAGGAGATCGAACAGGCTGACCGCGTGCTGTTTATGGTGGACGGCACGACGACCGATGCCACCGAAGCGGCGGCTATCTGGCCCGATTTCGTCTCCCGTCTGCCGCCCGAACTGCCGATTACCGTGGTCCGCAACAAGGCGGATGTCACCGGGGAGTCTCTCGGTCTGACAGAAGTAAATGGTCACTCACTGATTCGCCTGTCGGCACGCACCAGCGCGGGCGTGGATGAGCTGCGCGATCACCTGAAGCAGAGCATGGGCTTCGCCGGCAATATGGAAGGTGGCTTCCTGGCGCGTCGCCGTCATCTGCAGGCGCTGGAGCTGGCGGCAACGCACTTACAGCAGGGTAAAGCGCAGCTGCTCGGTGCCTGGGCCGGTGAGTTACTGGCGGAAGAGTTGCGTCTTGCCCAGCAGGCGTTAAGCGAGATCACCGGCGAGTTCACTTCTGACGATCTGCTGGGTCGCATCTTCTCCAGCTTCTGTATCGGTAAATAACCGTGCTGGCCTGATAGCGTCCTGCTGTCAGGCCAGATTTCCTGCCACGCTGCTCCCCTGTTATTCCCGCCTCTGCGTTGATTCTTGCTGATATGTTATTTTGCGGCGGCACGGCATTGCCGTATAACGGTTGAAGCGCCGATCTGACATGCGGCGACGGATTGCGGTGAATAATCCCCGCCTCATCCCGCCGCGTCGGACCGGACGCAAACCCACTACGTGAACACCGTTGGTCGAACTTTTTCGCCTGAAACAGGAGAGTTGCATGAGTACACCGCTCGACACTGCCGCACTGGACACGCTGTTTAATGATGCCCGCACCCACAGTTACTGGCAGGCTAAGCCCGTCGATAACGCCCTGCTGGAGCAGCTCTATGCCCTGACGGCACTGGGCCCGACCTCGGCGAACTGCTCGCCTGCGCGATTTGTTTTCGTGACCTCGGCGGAAGGCAAAGAGAAGCTGAAACCGGCACTCTCTTCCGGCAATCTGGAAAAAACCATGAGCGCGCCGGTCACAGTGATTGTGGCCTGGGACCGTGAGTTCTATGAGCAGCTGCCCGCCCTGTTCCCGCATGCTGATGCGCGCAGCTGGTTTACCGGCAGCCCGGAAGCGGCAAAAGAGACCGCTTTCCGTAACAGCAGCCTGCAGGCGGGCTACCTGATTCTGGCGGCGCGTTCGCTGGGTCTGGATGCCGGTCCGATGTCCGGATTTGATCCGGCCAAAATCAATGACGCCTTTTTCCCCGACGGTCAGTATCAGGTTAACCTGCTGATTAACCTCGGCTATGGTGATGCATCAAAACTGCATCCGCGCCTGCCGCGACTGAGCTTTGAGCAGGCGAGCCGTTTCGCCTGATGCTGCCCGCGTCGCGATTCGAATCGCGACGCGGATGACCTTATAAACAGCGTGTCACAGCGGCGCAGCATTTTCTGCAGGCGTCCCCTGATGAAACACCATTCGCCAGTTCTGACCTTCGCACAGCCAGTGTGAGGCGCGCAGTGCGGCCCGGCTGCCATCGGCATCACAGCTCTGGTAGTGCAGTATCAGACTCATCTCGCCCGTGCTCACCAGCTGAAAGTTACTACTAAGCATATCGGGAATCGCATCTTCTTTTATCAGCGCCGCGATGGTCTGCGCGCGAGTCACAAAGCGTCCTGAACGGGTTATCTCATAAAAGTCAGGATGGAGTATCTGCTCCAGCCACGCCAGTTCCCGTCGCCTGGCACTGTGCAGGCTGCGCTCTCGTTTCACCATTTCGTCCAGCAACATGGCTGACCCTCCTGTTATTCTGTGCTGACAGGCAGCGGCAATAATTCTTTTAAGCTGTTGAAGGTGGGCATTGTGATGTTCCTGGCCGGTCAGCTCTCCCTCGCGATTCTGCTCATCCTATTCCGAATTTACCCCTATCTGTGCGTTGCCAGGTGCATTAAGGTAAGAAAATTCCTACAATGCTTCTGATGATTATCTGACCATTTTCACGGAGCGACAGATGGCTGGTCATTTTGTACGCTGGACGGGCGATCCCGGCTTCCCGGCTAATGATTTACGCATTCCCCAGGCTATCACCGACACGGCACAGCAGTTTGCTGACAAACGCCGTGGGCGATTTCTGGCCGCGCGTACCCTGCTGGCACAACTGATGCTACGGGTTTATGGCATTGGTGAACTGCCGCGCCTGCTTATTCAGGGCAACGGACGCCCCGTTTTTGCTGACAGCGATCTGCCCGATTTCAGCATCGCCTATGCGGGCAATACGGTGGGTGTGCTGCTGGCCGAAGAGGGTGGACGTGCCGGTCTGGATATGGAGATTGTGCATGCCAGAAGCCGTCAGACTCAGGAGCAGCTGATTCAGGGATTAACCTCGGGCGAGATCGCCTGGATCAATGCCCAGCAGGATGCCATGGAGGCGGTGACGCAGATCTGGACATTACGCCAGAGCATTCTCAAGCTGACGGGAGAGGGCGATCGGGGACTGGATTCGCTGCGCCTGTTGCCCGGTGCGGGTCGGCTGCGATCTTCACTCTATCCCGATATTCAGGTGGTGTGCGACGCGGAGCCCATGCTGGTCTGGTCGTGTGCGCTGTCGTCTGCGACTCAGCGTCTGCATCTGTGGGAGATGGATAACGCCTTTCAGTGGCACGCATTACGCGAAATAGAGATGGGTAAGCCCAACATCGGGCCTCATGCTTTGCGGCTGACCAGCCTGCCCAGCGAGCGCAGCCTGCATCCTGAAATGTAAAAAGCCGCAACCCGAAGGTTGCGGCCCTGAATGCGCTTAGTGCGCGTCTACAAAAACAATCTTCAGCACAAACAGCAGAGCAACAATCACTACGCAGGGGCTGATTTCACGCCAGCGGCCAGTACCCAGCTTCATGACGCAGTAAGCGATGAATCCCAGCGCAATGCCTTCGGTGATGGAAAAGCTGAAGGGCATCATGGCGGCGGTCACAAACGCCGGAACGGCTTCGGTCAAATCATCCCAGCGTACGCGCGACAGGCTGGCAGTCATTAATACCCCAACGTAAATCAGCGCGCCCGCAGCGGCGTAGGATGGCACCATCGCGGCCAGCGGTGACAGGAAGGTCACCAGCAGGAACAGCAGGCCGGTGACCACGGCCATCAGGCCGGTACGGCCACCAATCGCCACGCCCGAGGTGCTTTCGATATAGGCGGTCACGGATGAGGTGCCCGCCAGCGCGCCACTCACTGAACTGATGCTGTCGACATAGAGCGCCTGCTGCATGCGCGGGAAAGTGCCGGTTTCATCAGTCAGTCCCGCTTTATCGGTGACGCCGATCAGCGTGCCGGAGGAGTCGAACAGATTAACCAGCATAAAGGAGAAGATCACGCCCGCCATGCCGATGTTGAACGCGCCTTTGATATCCACCTGGCCAACCACAGAAGTAATGGAAGGCGGCGCAGAGAAAAGGCCGACAAACTTCACGTCACCCAGCATCCAGCCGATAGCAGTGGTAACCACCATCGAGATCAGCACTGCCGCGTGGATATTGCGTGATGCCAGAATAGCGATGATAAAGAAGCCCAGCGCGCCCAGCAGTACGCTGTGCGAGGTCAGGTTCCCCACGGCCACCAGGGTATCGGGATTCGGCACGATAATACCGGCATTCTTCAGCCCCATCATGGCGATAAACAGGCCGATACCGGCGGTAATGCCGACGCGCAGGCTCAGCGGGATATTAGCAATCATCCAGTAGCGAACCCGCAGCAGCGTCAGGATCAGCAGGCCGACCGCACCCCAGAAGATCGCGCCCATACCCACCTGCCACGAATAGCCCATCGCGCCAACCACCACAAAGGCGAAAAAGGCGTTCAGCCCCATTGCGGGCGCCAGCGCCACCGGCAGATTGGCAAACAGTCCCATCAGAATGCTGCCAAAGGCGGCAATCAGACAGGTGGTCACAAACACCGCCTGGGTATCCATGCCGGCGACGCCGAGGATCTGCGGATTGACGAAGACGATGTAGACCATCGTCAGAAAGGTGGTGATACCCGCGATCACTTCGGTGCGCACCGTGGTGCCATGTTCCTGCAGCCTGAAGATGCGCTGCAAAACGCCTTGCTTGCTCATGCCATCCATCCAGAAGAAAAAATCATCGGCGCGTATCCTGGCGATTTTACCGGGGCAATACAATGATTTTTCGCAACCGATTGCCAGTCTCGCAATCTGCGCTGAGTGCGGTAGAGTGTGGAGCATACCCCTGAATCGAAGGATAGAGTCTGATGTCAGTAGAATGCGTCTTTTTTGATTGCGATGGCACGCTGGTGGACAGTGAGTTGCTCTGTACCCAGGCCTACGTCAACACCTTTGCCCGTTACGGCCTGGAACTGTCGCTGCAGCAGATGTTTGAGAAGTATAAGGGCGTCAAACTCTACGACATTATTCGTGACGTTGGCGACGCGCATCAGGTGACGCTACCGATGGAAGAGGTGGAGACCGCCTATCGCGCAGAGGTCGCGCGGCTGTTTGATCAGCAACTGCAGCCCATCCCGGGCGCGAAAGCGCTGGTTGAGCAGATAAAGGTGCCGATGTGCGTGGTTTCAAACGGGACGGTAAAAAAGATGCAGCACTCGCTGGGCTTAACCGGCATGCTGCCGCTGTTTGCGGAGCACCTCTACAGCGGCTATGACATTCTGCACTGGAAGCCCGATCCGGAACTGATGTACCACGCGGCGGAACAGATGCAGGTGCCGATTGAGCGCTGCATTCTGGTGGATGACTCCGAAGCGGGCGCCCGCGCCGGTATCGCCGCCGGCATTCCGGTCTATTACTACTGCGCTGACCCGCACAACCCTGAACTGGATCACCCCCTGGTGACGCGCTTCGATGATATGGCGCAACTGCCTGCGCTGTGGCGCGCCCGTGGCTGGGATCTGGTGTAGCCCGGGCCAGCATGACACATACCGTCTGGTTTTTAACCCTGCCCGGCGTGATGGCGCTGGATCTCACCGGCCCGGCCGAGACGCTGAAGCTGGCGGGCGAACACTTTACGCTGCGCTACATCGGCCCGCAGCCGGAGGTGGTCTGCTCCACCGGCATGACCATTGGCGGCATCGAACCGTTACCTGAAAAGTTGCCCGCCGGGAGTCTGCTGGTGGTGCCAGGCGTCTATGACTCCCAGGTCTGTTACGCCACGCCGCAGGCCGGAGAGGCTCGCGACTGGCTGATGCGCCAGCACGCCGCGCTGCGCGCGCAGACCTTTATGCTGGTCTGCGTCTGCTCGGGAGCGCTGCTGGCGGCGCAGGCAGGCATGCTGGATGACGTGCTCTGCACCACCCATCATGATGTGATTGCCCGCCTGAAAGCCGCGGCCCCGCGCGCACGGGTGCAGGAGAACCGGGTGTTTGTCGGGCATGAGAATATCTGGACCAGCGCAGGCATCACGGCGGGAATCGATCTGGCGCTGCATCTGATTAATCAGCTCTGTGATACGCAAACCGCGCTGGCGGTAGCACGGGAGATGGTGGTCTGGTTTCGCCGTGCCGGTGACGATCCGCAACTTTCGCCGTGGCTGCGTTACCGCAACCACATGCATCCGGCCATTCATCGGGCGCAGGATCTGATGATTGCCCATCCTGAGCACGGCTGGACCCTGACCGAGCTGGCCGGACGCACGCATGTCAGTAGCCGCCATCTGGCGCGGCTGTTTCGCCAGCATCTGGGGATTAGCGTGCGTGAATACCATGAGCAGCTGCGGGTTGGCGTGGCACGCCAGCGTCAGCAGCAGGGTGAATCTGCCGAAAAAGCGGCGCTGGCGGCGGGGTTTTCATCGGCGCGCCAGCTACGGCGCGCCCGCCAGCGTGAAGCCGATCAGCTGACAAAGTGACGGGTATCGACGCGTTTCAGTGCCATACCCAGCAGCAGGCTGCCGCCCAGCGTCAGCCCGAACACCCAGGGCAGGTCGAGCCACGGACGTGACATATCATCGTAATGATGCGTTCGCAGGTAGTGAATGAACAGCGCATGAAAGCCGTAGATCGGCAGTGAATAGCGTGCAATCACCGTTAAACCCGGCAGCGTGCGCTGGTTCAGGCTGTTTTTAAACACGATCAGCAGGCTGATCGCGGCAATAAATACCAGCGGTCCGCAGTAGAGATACCAGGTGTCATTAAACGCCCCATTGACGATCAGCGCCTGTTTCGTCCCCAATGTAATGCCAATCACACAGGCGATAAACAGTCCGGCAGCCAGCGGCGTCAGGCCGCGCCGGGTCGTCTCCATCGTGCCGATAGCCCGTCCCAGCAGCGCATAGAGCAGGTAGTAGATACTGTCACCGCTGACATAGAGATTAACCGGCAGAAAGTGAAATGGCCCCAGCGACTGGCTGACCGTATTGGGATTGGCGAGCACCACCAGCACCAGCACCAGCAGCGCCACGTAGCGCGCCTGCACGGTTTTTACCTGGATCAGGGGCGACAGCAGATAGATGCCGATCAGCGCAAAGAAGAACCACAGGTGATAAAACACCGGCTTCTGCAGCATCTTCAGGATTGATCGCCCTTCGCTGATGGGGGTCAGCCAGGTGATATAGGCCAGCGATACCGCGCTGTAGAACAACAGACAGAGCACCAGCCGGAGCATATGGCGCGGCTGGGCGCTGCGTTCGCCGAAAAACAGATAGCCGGAGATCATAAAGAACAGCGGAACACAGACGCGTGATGCTGAGTTCAGCAGATTAGCCGCATCCCAGGTGATGCCAGTCACCGCCATCGGCCCGGTGATATACCAGGTGGTGGTATGAATCACGATCACCATCAGACAGGCAACCGCGCGTAAATTATCGATCCAGTAAATCTTCTGCGGCATGGCATCCTCTTGCGCATAGCGTCCGTGCGCAAAAGGGTAGCCAAATGCGACCAGAGCAACAACTGCTGCCAGCAGGATTCGGAGCCATCTGTATGCCAGCGCACTGAATCACTGCGAAAACGCGCCGGTAGCGCCTGGGATTTACGGCTGCACATCGCGCGGTCAAAGGGTATACTGTCGGCCTCTTTTTTTAATCTAACCGAAGCGCGTGCACACTCAACATGCAAAAGTTTGATACCAAAACCTTTCAGGGGCTGATCCTGACCTTGCAGGATTACTGGGCGCGTCAGGGCTGCACCATTGTCCAACCGCTGGACATGGAAGTGGGCGCTGGCACTTCACACCCGATGACCTGCCTGCGCGCACTCGGCCCGGAGCCGATCGCCGCCGCTTACGTGCAGCCATCACGCCGTCCCACCGATGGCCGCTACGGTGAAAACCCGAACCGTCTGCAACACTATTACCAGTTCCAGGTGATCATCAAACCCTCACCGGACAACATTCAGGAGCTCTATCTTGGCTCGCTGAAAGAGCTGGGTATGGACCCGACGGTGCATGACATTCGCTTCGTGGAAGATAACTGGGAAAACCCGACGCTGGGTGCCTGGGGACTCGGCTGGGAAGTGTGGCTCAACGGCATGGAAGTGACGCAGTTCACCTACTTCCAGCAGGTTGGCGGCATGGAGTGTAAGCCGGTGACCGGCGAGATCACCTACGGTCTGGAGCGTCTGGCGATGTACATCCAGGGCGTCGACAGCGTTTACGATCTGGTGTGGAGCGACGGTCCGCTGGGCAAAACCACCTACGGCGACGTGTTCCATCAGAACGAAGTGGAGCAATCCACCTATAACTTCGAATACGCCGACGTTGATTTCCTCTTTACCTGCTTCGAGCAGTATGAGAAAGAGGCGCAGCATCTGCTGGCGCTGGAAAAACCGCTGCCACTGCCCGCCTACGAACGCATTCTGAAAGCGGCACACAGCTTCAACCTGCTGGATGCCCGCAAAGCGATCTCGGTAACAGAGCGTCAGCGCTATATTCTGCGCATTCGTACCCTGACCAAAGCCGTGGCTGAAGCTTACTACGCCTCTCGCGAGGCAATGGGCTTCCCGATGTGCAATAACAAAAAGTAAGAGGCAGCCATGACTGAACAAACCTTCCTGGTGGAGATCGGCACCGAAGAGCTGCCACCAAAAGCCCTGCGCAGCCTGGCAGAAGCCTTTGCCGCGCAGGTCACTGCTGAACTGGATGCCGCTAACCTGAGCCACGGCGAGGTCAGCTGGTTTGCTGCGCCGCGTCGTCTGGCGCTGAAAGTCGCAAACCTGAGCGCCTCACAACCCGATCGGGAAGTAGAGAAGCGCGGACCGGCGATCTCTGCTGCGTTTGACGCTGACGGCAACGCGACCAAAGCCGCTGAAGGCTGGGCGCGTGGCAACGGCATTACCGTCGATCAGGCTGAACGTCTCGCCACCGATAAAGGCGAATGGCTGGTTTATCGCGCTCAGGTCAAAGGCGAAGCGGCCCAGGCGCTACTGCCCGCAATGATCGCTACCGCGCTCAGCAAGCTGCCGGTGCCAAAACTGATGCGCTGGGGCAACAGCGATGTGCAGTTCGTTCGTCCGGTTCACACCGTGACGATGCTGCTGGGCGATGAGCTGATCCCAGGCACCATTCTGGGCATCGCGTCAGACCGGATTATTCGTGGTCACCGCTTTATGGGTGAAAGCGAAATCACGCTCGAAAGCGCCGATCAATACCCTGATGTGCTGGAAAAACGCGGCCAGGTCATTGCCGACTATCAGGTCCGCAAAGCGATGATCAAAGCCGATGCTGAAGCGGCAGCACGCCGTTTAGGCGGCAACGCTGATATCAGCAACAGCCTGCTGGAAGAGGTGACATCGCTGGTGGAGTGGCCGGTGGTCCTGACCGCGACCTTTGAAGAGAAATTCCTCAAGGTGCCTGCGGAAGCGCTGGTCTACACCATGAAAGGCGATCAGAAGTATTTCCCGGTGTATGACAATGACGGCAACCTGATGCCGAACTTCATTTTCGTCACCAACATCGAATCCAGCGATCCGCGCCAGATTATCTCCGGCAACGAAAAAGTGGTACGTCCACGCCTGGCCGATGCGGAATTCTTCTTTAATACCGACCGCAAAAAGCGTCTGGAAGATCACCTGCCGCGTCTGGAGACGGTGCTGTTCCAGAAAGAGCTGGGCACGCTGCGTGATAAAACCGATCGCATTCAGGCCCTCGCGGGCTGGATTGCCGGTGAAATTGGCGCAGATGTGAATCACGCCACCCGCGCGGGCCTGCTGTCGAAGTGTGACCTGATGACCAACATGGTCTTCGAGTTCACCGACACCCAGGGCGTGATGGGCATGCACTACGCGCGTCACGACGGCGAAGCCGAAGATGTGGCGGTGGCGCTGAATGAGCAGTATCAGCCGCGCTTTGCCGGTGACGATCTGCCGTCCAGCCCGGTCGCCTGTGCGCTGGCGATTGCCGATAAAATGGATACGCTGGCCGGTATTTTCGGCATTGGTCAGCATCCAAAAGGCGACAAAGATCCGTTCGCACTGCGTCGTGCGGCGCTGGGCGTACTGCGTATCATCGTTGAGAAGAACCTGCCGCTCGATCTGCAGACTCTGACCGAAGAAGCGGTGCGCCTGTATGGCAGCAAGCTGAGCAACGCCCGCGTGGTGGATGATGTGATCGACTTTATGCTGGGTCGCTTCCGCGCCTGGTATCAGGAAGAGGGTCACAGCATCGACACGCTGCAGGCGGTTCTGGCGCGTCGTCCGACCCGTCCGGCTGACTTTGATGCACGCATGAAAGCGGTGTCGCACTTCCGTACGCTGGAAGCAGCCGCAGCACTGGCGGCGGCGAACAAGCGCGTCTCTAACATTCTGGCGAAATCGACCGAAACGCTGAATGAAAGCGTGCAGGCGTCGCTGCTGAAAGAGAACGAAGAGATCCAGCTGGCGACCTTCGTCACTGCGCTGAGCAGCAAGCTGCAGCCTTACTTTGCTGAAGGCCGCTATCAGGATGCGCTGGTCGAACTGGCACAGCTGCGTACTGCGGTAGACAACTTCTTCGATAAAGTGATGGTTAACGCCGACGATCAGGCGGTGCGGGTTAATCGCCTGACGCTGCTGTCAAAACTGCGTGAGCTGTTCCTGCAGGTCGCGGATATCTCGCTGCTGCAGTAATGCTATTTGTTGTGCGGAAAAGGGACGAGCAATCGTCCCTTTTTTTATGGGATTTTTTGGCCTGATGTCTTCAACTCATACCTGAGTGTGACCGCTATAGCGGCCATTTTTTAGGGTGCAAATGAATACGATAAAGTGCTCAAACTGCCATTGCCGGTCATCAAAAATCGGCTGTGTTGATGCGCCACTTGATAAATATTGAATATATATCAAATGGTTAATTTCTGATTTTTTCCTGGAATACCCTAAGATTTTTTCAAAATCCGGAGGTTAAGAAACCGCCCGAAAAATAGCCAACCCTCTTGTTTTCCCCCTTTCCTGATGGATAATTCGCCAGAATTTACACCCAGTTACAGTTAGTGAAATGGAATTTTCATGAAAAGGATTTGTTTATTGCTCTGGCATCCGCCAGTGCGTCTGCTCGCCATGGTGGCAGGCGCGCTGCTCTGCTCTGCTTTCCCGGTGATGGCAGCCCCGCCAGCCGATAATCCCCGTGAAGAAGGCCAGGCGATTGATGCCCGCGAGCAACTGCGTCAGCAGACGCGTGAAAATAATCCTAAAAGGTGTTTAGATGAATGTCTCAAATATGGATATGCAGCAAAAACTTGAACTTTCCATCACTAAGGCTGCAAAAATTCTGCCTGGTGATGTCGGTCAACAGTTGTTGGCAATGCTGACCCCTCAGGCATTGGCCACAATGGCTGCAATAACTGGTTTATGGGCTGGTGCACACTTTTTTGGTATTGGTGAGTTAGCTGACCTCATTCTGATTGTGGCGGGTTGGGTTGCCGTAGGTGGTGTGGCTGTTGAGGCTTCAAAAAAGCTCTACGAATTCAGTAAGACCACATACAAAGCCAGGACCGAAAGTAATCTTGATGATGCGGCTGCCTGTTTAGCGGCAGCCATTACCATGATTGGCGTAGATACTGTGATGGCGATTTTACTGAAAAAGAACCCTCGCGACGCCTTCAGGCATTCATACAGAAATATACGTATGCCTAAATACAGCGCATCAGTGGGCCGCGCAATGAATGGCCCCCGAAACACTTCTTCATCCTGGCGGTATCGCCCAAAAATCCGCTTTACTGATAGGCAAAATGCCGGGTTAGGTTCAACTAATTTATGGGGTGACATTACTATTGGCAGAGCCTACGACCGTACAGTAAAAACAGCGGAACAAGCGGCTGAGGATGTTCTGGCGGCCATATATCATGAGCGGGTACATTCCTCCATTGCGCCAAAGTTTTATCTGCTTCGAGAGCTTAGAGCCTTTATGCATACTAGCTCCTACAACAGGTCATATATTTTACGGTATCTGGAAGAAGCATTTGCCGAGATGGTTGGGCTAATGAGAGCGAAAGGAATGTCACCACGTTATGTTATTAATGGTTTCAAATTCCCGTTAACCAATAACTATGAGATTACCTTTACCGCACTTCGACATGAAGCAGCTGGCGTACTTCTTGGGCCGGTTGTTGTAGGCGGTGCTATGTACAATGTCTATTATGGAATTCAGCAATGATAAGCTTAGAAGACGCTAAGGACGCCGCTCGTGACTACGCATCCCGGCATAAAATGGGATGGAGTGAGAAATTTACTTTCATTCAAACGGCTTTTTATGATGGTGTTGAATGCTATATCGTTGAGACTTCTAGCGAAGATGTAGAAAACAAGTCATGGATGGAGATTGAGACCTCTACTCCCGTGAATATTTACGTCGATATGAAAACCGGAAAATGTTTTGGGCATCAGTTTGGTAATAGGGGTTTTAACAAGGGTATTTAATATTCTCAATCATTGACCAGCTAATACCGTGTGGCCTGGCCTTTGCCGTAGACGGCGTCGCCCGTCATGACGGCGACACAGAACTTACGACGGGTGATAACACATCGGGTCGCCCACTGTTACCGGCTGAACTGGCTCTGACGGCTCTACAATAGCTGGAGAAGGTCGCCACAACCATCCCCAATAATGGTCTGTTCAGCCAGCACACTGCTGCGGGTAGTCCGTTCCTGATTGTGACTGACGAGCGCTTTACCAGTCAGAGCAAATTTATCAGCAGCGACTATCTGCTTGAACGGGTGGGTTACGATCCGTCACAGGTGCATAAACGCCTGGGCGACGGTTTTTATGAGCAGCGTCTGGTTCGCGAGCAGGTCCTGAAACTGACTGGCAGGCCTTCCGTTAACGGCTGGGATGCGATGGCGCAGTATCAGGAGCTAATGAACAACGGCTCTAAAGTGGCGCAGGATTTCCATCTGGTGCCGGGCGTGGCGTTGACGCCGCAACAGATTGCGGCGCTGCAACAGGATATCGTCTGGCTGGTCAGCGAAACGGTTGATACGGCAGACGGCCCTCAGACGGTGTGGGTGCCGAAGGTTTATCTGGCTCAGACCACGCTGCGCCTGACCGGCGCGGGCGCGGTGATTGGCGGCGGTACTTTGCAGCTCTCGGCAGACAGCGTGACCAATGCCGGTAACCTCTTTGCGGACCAGGCGCTCTCCATCGACAGCGGGCAGTTTCAGCACCTGGGCGGCGACATCACGGCGGGCAGCATTGATGTGAAGACGGAGACGCTGACGATCAGTACCGATCTGCAGAATGCCCTGCGTCAGGCGACGATGAGCGCTGAGGATATCAGCCTCAGCGGCACTGATATCCGGCTACAGGGCGCGAAGCTCAATGCCACCAGTAACCTTAGCCTGAGTGCGCGCAACGACCTGTCGATTAGCGCGGCAAAAAGCAGCCACAGCGGCAGTCTGAGCGTTATCTCCGGGGCGATGGGTAACCGCACCAGCAGCGGCATGGAAGAAGCGGGCAGGCGCATGGCCCAGGTCAGCGGCGAGTGGCAGCAGGCGCAGGGCAGCGAGCTTAACGCCGGTGGCAATCTTCTGCTCTCGGCCGGTCGTGATCTGACGCTGACCGGTAGTCAGGCCAGCGCCTCCGGCTCCGCCCGGGTTCAGGCTGGCGGAGACATTCGCATCGGTGCTGAAACCACCACCAATACCACCCATCTTGAGGCCGACAGCCGGACCTCGTCGGTCAGCAATAGTCGCCAGGAAGATCGTCTGTTGCTCAGCACCCTGAGCGGCGCTCAGGGTGTGACGCTGGTGGCGGGTAATAACCTGCTGGCCGAAGGCGCGCAGGTTGACAGTACAGAGGGCCGCATTGGCGTCAGCGCGCAGAACGTTACCATTAAAGACGCACGCGCCAGCCTGGTAGCTCAGGACAGCGAAAACAAGCGCGAGGGTAATACCCGCACCCACCGTGAAGAGGAAACTGCACGTGAGAGCAGCACCGGCAGCACCTTCAGCGGGCAGCTGGGCGTGACGGTGATCGGGCGCGAGGGCGACGTCACCGTTACCGGCAGTACGCTGCACAGCGAACAGGGCGCGGTCGGGTTGCAGGCAAAACAGGACGTGGTACTGAACACCGCCACCGAACGTGAGTCGCTCTACAGTGAAGAACGCTCAGAGAATAAAGGTCTGCTGAACAAAAGCAGCGGTCACAGCGTGACGCGGGACGTCACCACGCGTGAGAACGGTAGCCTGCTGAGCGGCGAAAGCGTCACGGTCATCGCCGGACGCGACCTGACGGTGACCGGATCGGCGGTGGCTGCCGACCAGGACGTCAATCTCCGGGCCGGGCGCGACGTGGAGATCGGCGCGGCGACCGAGACCGACAGCCACTACCAGCTGAAAGAAAAGAAAAAAAGCGGGCTGATGAGCAGCGGCGGCATCGGCTTCACCGTCGGCAAGCAGTCCACGCGGCACGAAATTGATGAGAAAGGCACCACCCAGAGCCAGAGCGTCAGCACCATCGGCAGCAGCCAGGGCAGCGTGGACATCACGGCGGGCAACCGGCTGCACGTCGGCGGCGCAGACCTGGTGGCGGGTAAAGACATGAACCTGACGGGCGACAGCGTAACTATCGACCCGGGCTTTGATTCACGCAGCCGTAAGGAAACCTTCGAGCAGAAACAGAGCGGTCTTAGCATCGCCCTGTCAGGCACGGCAGGCAGCGCGCTCAACACGGCGGTCAGCACCGCGCAGCAGGCCAGGAAGTCGGGTGACGGGCGGGTCAGCGCGCTGCAGAACACCCAGGCGGCGCTGAACGGGGTGCAGGCGGCGCAGGCGTATCAGATGGACGGGCTGAACACTGCCGCCGCGGACGCGCACAATGCAGCCGGCGACCTGAAGCCCGGGCAGGACGGCTATCAGGCGGGATCGACCAACACCATCGGCGTCAGCGCCTCGTACGGCAGCCAGTCGTCGAAAAGCGAAGCGCGTACTGAGAGCAGTCAGTCGCAGGGCAGTACGCTGACGGCGGGCCGGAATCTGACCGTCACGGCAACCGGCAAAAACGGCACGGCGCAGAGCGGCGACATCAGCATCACCGGCAGCCAGCTGAAGGCGGGCGGCGACCTGAGCCTGGATGCGTCACGGGACATCCTGCTGCAGTCGGCGCAGAACACGCAGAGCACCGATGGGAAAAACAGCAGCAAGGGCGGCAGCGTCGGTGTCGGCATCGGCGTGGGGTCGGGCGGCTACGGCATCAGCGTGTCGGCGAGCGTCAACGCGGCGAAGGGCAGCGAAAAAGGCAACGGGCTGACGCACAGCGAGACCACGCTGGACGCGGGCAACCGACTCAGCCTGACCAGCGGGCGCGACACGACGCTCACGGGCGCGCAGGCGAGCGGTGAGAGCGTGAAGGTGGACGCGGGCCGCAACCTGACGCTGACCTCAGAGCAGGACAGCGACCGCTACGACAGCAAACAGCAGAGCGCCAGCGCGGGCGGCAGCTTCACCTTCGGCTCAATGACCGGGTCGGCGAACGTGAACGTGAGCCGGGATAAGATGCACAGCACCTGGCAGAGCGTGGCCGAGCAGACCGGTATCTTTGCCGGGAAGGGCGGCTTTGACGTCACGGTGGGTGAGCACACGCAGCTGAACGGTGCAGTCATCAGCTCGACGGCGACGGCGGATAAAAACCGGCTCGACACCGGCACGCTGGGCTTCGGCGACATAGAGAACCACGCGGAATATGAGGTGGAGCACCAGAGCGCGGGCATGAGCACCGGCGGCAGCATCGGCGGTCAGTTCGCCGGGAACATGGCAAACGGGATGCTGGCGGGTCTGAACGACAGCGGCAGCGCGGACAGCACCACGAAATCCGCTGTGAGTGAAGGCACGATAGTTATCCGCGATAAGGAAAAGCAGAAGCAGGACGTTGCCGGTTTAAGCCGCGACGTGGCGAACGCCAATCCGGGGCTGGACGTCATCTTCGACAAGGAGAAGGAGCAGAACCGGCTGAAGGCGGCGCAGCTTATCGGGGAAATCGGGGCTCAGGCGGGGGATATCGCCCGGACGCAGGGCCAGATAGCGGGCCTGAAGGCGCAGCAGGACCCGGCGGCGCTTCAGGCGGCGAGAGAAGAGCTGGCCGGAAAAGGAAAACTGAATCCGACCGCTGATGAGGTGGCGAAGCAGGCTTACGACACGGCGCAGAAACCGTTCGGGACCGGCGGTAAGGTGCAGCGTGCCATCAGCGCGGTGACGGCGGCGGTGCAGGGCCTGTCGGGCGGGAACCTGGCGCAGGCGCTGAGCGGTGCGGCAGCGCCGTATCTGGCGGAAAAGATACACGAGCTGACCACGGATCCGATAACGGGTAAGGTGAACACTGAAGCGAACCTGATGGCGCATGCGGTGCTGGGTGCGGTAACCTCGTACGCGGCGGGCAATGCTGCGCTGGCGGGCGCCTCGGGCGCGGTGATGGGCGAGTACATCGCGCAGCAGCTGTATCCGGGCGTTAAACGTAAAGACCTGTCTGAGGAGCAGCGCCAGACGATAAGTGCGCTGGGAACGCTGGCGGCGGGTCTGGCGGGCGGCGTGGTTGGTGACAGCACGGCGGATATTGTTGCGGGGGCTCAGGCGGGTAAGAACGCGGTTGAAAACAATAATCTTGCACTGGTTGCGCGTGGTTGTGCCGCACTTTCACCGTGCCGGAATAAGGTTGCAGAGCAGCTGCTGGAAATCGGGGCGAAAGCCGGAATCACAGGGCTTGCCGGACTGGCCATTAAAGATGTAGCTGATAAAATGACCTCCGACGAACTGGAGCATCTTGTTACCCTGCAAATGATGGGTAACGACGAGAACACAAGAAAGTATCTCAGTTCGCTTCATGATAAATACGCGCCTGTTCATACCGGTGGTGACCAGATAGCTGGGTCAGGTCCAGCCAACACAGGTGGAAATCAGCAGTTAGATCCAAATGATACGCCGACCAACACTGGTAATAATCAGGCTTCAGGACAGGGAGCTACTAATACCGGTAATACGGAAGGAAAACCTGATACTGTTGGGAATATCTTAGTCAATCCGGGAGCCGATCCTCTCACGAAGAAAGACATAGTTTATCTTTCAGAGAATTCAAACAGCAAGATAGATACTGTCATTAATGAGACCTTATCTGGTAAGAAAAACTTCACCAGTTCAACAACTTTGAGTTCAGATGAAGCGTTAGCTGCTGGTTTAAAATTCTTAGGAACGGGATATAAAGAGATTGGAAAACCAGGATCTGGTGTTTACCATAGTGCTGATGGGACAAAAGAATTTAGGATTGACTCAGGTTCAATTGGTGGTGCCCATGCGCCGGGAGTTCCACACGTACATTTTGGTGTAAAAAATCCTACAACAGGCAAGTATATTTCGAACAACCATGTTCCTTATAAAGACTAAGGAAGCAAAATGCTCTTAAAGAAAGGCATCGTTAATGATGGCGAATATGCTGGATGGGAAATCCAAATTGTCGATGATACAGAGGGTGAAACAGGAGGGTTCTACCTAATTTTAAGTAGCGGAGAGGCTGAGGTTTTTGATTATTGGTTTGAGAAAAGACAGTTCCTAGATAATCAGTTAGCTGATTTTAATGTGGAATGGAATTAGTACAAAAATCCCGGCCAGTTGGCCGGGATTTGTGCTTTTACGCCCTAAAAACCCCATCCTCCCGCCGCCATGACCGACGTGCGCCGGGTGCAGCGGTGACCTCCTGTTGTTCAGCGTCGGTAATATCGGACTCGATGATCCAGTCGCCATCCATCATCTATTCACCATACCGATATCGACCAACTGGTATCTTCAATCGTAGGTAAAGTGAAGGACAGGAAATGTTTTGTCATTACCGCCATGCCGTGGCGGTAATGACAAAATAACCTGGTCTGGGCTTCGCCCCGGGACCCCAAAGTGGATCAGGTTGAACGGCCCACATAAAAAACAGGCTTTCCCGTCAATAATCAACTCGCCATTATCCCTGAAAGCGTTTATCCTGGCGCTATGTCCGTAATAAGTATTCGGGAAGTAATGTTAAAAATAGTTGATTCTATTCTATGATTACCTTTGAGTGGATTATTTATCAGAGCTTACCATTAGTGAAATTTCAGTGAATAACTTATATTTAGCAACCTGAGTTGTCATATCGCGGCGTATGATGCAGTAAGGTTAATGGGAACGATAATGGCTGGGTATTTTTAGCAAAAATCCAATCAGTGATGTTAATTGAATGATGATCCTGCAGAACGATTAAATATTATTGTATAGCGTAAGCGTTTCAGGATGTTGTAGAATCACACGATTATTTAAAGGTTAATATAAATAAAAGACGATTGGTTCAAGTGATTTTTTTGTATCAAATGAATGATCTGCTCAGGAAGCAGGAAGGGTGAAATGAATAAGGATGTGAGGATCACCGTATCAAAGGGACCATTCAAAAAAATACGCGAATGGAATCGAAGAAAAAACTACTATCTCAAAGAGGTGAAACTCGAGGCAAGAAAGTCTATTGCAAAGCTTCTGTGGGATAAACGGAAAAAAGTCTCCTTTGAACCTGACTCCGTGAAAACTATACTGCTTGTTCGCAATGAAGGTAAGCTGGGTGATATCATCGTTTCGATGCCACTCATCAGGTCGCTTCATCAGGATGGCTATGCAGTAGATTTGCTGGTAACTGAAGCCTGTTACGACGTAATAAAATACAGCCCTTTTATCAGACATATCTATAAGGCAGCAGATTGCAGTTATAACCATTACCTGAAGTCTTTTTATCATACCGTTTCAAAAGCAACGATGAAGAAGCTAAATAGAAATAAGTATGATCTGATTATCGATCCTTGCTTATCCGAAACGCCGGTGCATCGGATGAAGTTATTTCGGGATATCAATGCCAGATTCGTTATTGGCCTAAATAAGAAATCTGACATCAGCCATTACACAGTTTCGGTTCCCTATAAAAATGAAAAGCAGCATGTTACAGAGTTACTTTCTTTGATAAGTAAAAGCATTGGCGTTAAAGCGACAGGCAATTTCTCTTACAGTCTTCATTTTCCTGATGTTGTGCTTGATGAGGTGAGGCACTTTCTTAGTCCGTGGGAAAATAAGAAAAAAATTGTTATTAATGCTTTTGCTGGCACGCCGGAAAGGAACTTCTCACAACAGCAATTGCTGGAAATTATTAATATGATTAATAATAACAGCAGAGAGGTGAAAGTCATCATTCTGGATCATCGTAATGAAATAGCGGTGCCGCTTCCTGGAAATGTTGTGAAAAATCCCTTTTATACTTTGCATCATGTGATGGCATTAATTAAAGAATCGGACGTGGTGATAACGCCAGATACATCAATTGTACATATCTCTGCTGCGTGGAAAAAACCTCTTATCGCCGTTTACAAAAATGCGCCTAATAATAATATGTGGGCGCCAGGCTATGAAAACGCAAGCCACATCATTGTTCATGATGATAAAACATCCGATGCTGAGAATATCCCTGAGCGTATTTTTAAAGAGATAATCCGAAGGAATTTATTGGGCAAGCGTGAGATGAAATTTCAGGAATCCGTATCGGTGATCGAGTTGAAAGAACCTGTTCGTACGCACGGTTATCATGCTCCCGACTGCTGTATCGCCTCCTCTGATCAGCTCTGCTGCTGACCAGCAGATAAAGCGTCCTGCCGTGCCAGACACCATTGTCCTTCTTAAGTGGGCTGGCTTATAAAGCTCTCACGCCGCAGCGGCACCCTATCCTGCAGAGCAGATACATACGCTGACTATCACGAAAGGGGCTGACAGAAAAGATGTGGTGAAATACTGAAGCAAACCTGATTGTGCATGCGGTGGTGGGTATGCAGGTGGGTAAAAATTTGCCTGAAAACAATAACCTTTAATCCCAAAAAGCCAGGTAAAAAACTGCGAGGCGCCTCTGAAAAACGGATTGTTTTTTCCATTTACTATTTCGTTTACATCCTCTTCTCAATACTCTCTTCAGCATCTGCAGCCAGCCATTTGTTTATATGGGTATGGCGATTTCCGGCATCGCATAAGAGTGAAATGATGATGACAGGGAAAAGGATGACAGGCATGATGACACCACAAATGACACCACGCGAGAGTCAGGTTATGAGTACTATCCACTTCAGGATTGATGAGGAGGTTAAACGGCTGGCGATGCGGGCAGCAGAGCGCCAGAAGATGACGCTGACAGAGGTTATGCGTCAGCGAGCGGAAGAGCTGGCTGCTGAAGAGCGGCAATATCAGGATGGCCAACATGATGCATGGCTGGAAGAGCAAATCACGGCGGCATTCAGTCGTTATGAAGCCGGTGATAGCGAGTTCATCAGTAACGATGAAATGAATGCCCGCATGGAAGAACTGAAAGCGCAGGCCGCGCGGGGAATGTTGTGATATCAGCCGTTCAATGGGAAAAACAGGCGCAGGCAGACAGGGAGACGATATTTCGTTATCTGTATCGTGAGGCTGGCCTGCTGGTAGCCAGTGCAACAGACGATAAGTTTACCCGTATGGCCAGTCTGCTTAGCGAAAACCCGCGGGCCGGAACAAAAGTCGGCACAGAAAAACAATATAAACTGGTGGTGCCACGCTTTCCGTTCATCATCATCTATGTTGCCGAAACAGATGGCGTTCGCATCCTGCGGGTACTTCATACATCCCGGAAAATATCAGGCCGCTATCAAAGATAGTTAGCCTGTTCATCCAGCATCAGATTGTCAGGCATAAGAACGTCGTCAGACAGAACGGCACGCTTCAGAGCTGGATTAGACAATTAGCCCCAAAACCGAATCTCGTTAACCTTGTCACCTGCCAGCCACAGCACCCATCACGCCGCAGGCGGCGTCGTCCGCGCAAAGCTCTCGCGCTGAAACAGCGTTTCCGCCAGCTTCACCAGCGCCGGTCGTTCAACACACCAGTTCGGCACTACGCGGCGGAAATTGAGGTAGCCGATCATGCAACCGGTGGCGATATCCGCCAGATTGAGCTGGCCGTTGTTAAGCCATTTCCCCTCTGCCGCCTTCGCTTCCAGCATGTCGAGGCTGCGCTGAATCTTTTCACGATTGCGCAGCAGCACCTCTTCCGACTGCAAATCCCCCGGACGCATCTGCTCGCGCACGATCACCAGCGCGGCATCGCTGACGCCATCCGCCAGCTTCTCCAGCTGACGGATGTTAAGCGATTCAAGCAGATCGGCAGGCAGCAGAGCAGGCTCCACGCCACGCAGTTCCAGAAACTCCGCAATGATGCTGGAATCGAACCAGATTTGCTTATCGTCAGCGACCAGCGCCGGGACTTTGCCCAGCGGATTGTAGTGCGGCACATGGCTGTCATCGCTGTAAGGCGATGCGTTAACGAATTCAAAAATAATGCCTTTTTCCAGCATGATAATCGAAATCTTACGCACAAACGGGCTGGTATAGCTGCCAATCAGTTTCATCGGGTTCTCCAGAGTCAGTGACTATTCGCCAGGAAACATAAAGGGATTGAGACTGCTGCGTGCGAAGCCTTCCTGCTCCATTCTGGCATCCAGTATCAGCGATGCCAGGTCATCTGCCACCGGTTCAATGGCCGGATCTTTCTCCTGATAGAGCATCTTCAGGTAAGTGCCGCAGTCGCCACAGCTCTCTGCTTTCACCGCCGCCCGTTCGCTGTCGATTGACCAGTAGTGCAGATCACGGGACTGTTCGCACTGGGTACATTTGCTGCGCACCACATGCCATTCACTTTCGCACAGATTACAGTGCAGATAGCGCGCGCCTTCATGACTGCCCATATGCACCACGCTGGCGACCGGCATACTAGCGCAGACCGGACAGAACTGGCGCTGATCGCCCATCTCAGCGCGGGCTTTGCCTGGGATCAGGGCCGCCATCTGCGCCCAGTAGAGCGAGAGTGCTGCCCAGATAAAGGGCGCTTTGTCGCTGCTGACCAGCGCATACTCGCCGGTAAACAGCGCACTGGCCAGCGTCTCCAGCTCGGTGGCGGACGCCTTCTCCAGATTCTCCAGCACCGCCAGTGCCTGACCGCTCATCTCCGGCTTCAGCTCGGCAATCAGTGAATGCAGCAGTCTTTGCCAGTGGGGATCGCGCGGCAGGGTATGAATATTCAGCGGCGGCTTGCCCTCGCTGGCGCTCTGCGTCAGGCGGGCATGCAGGTCGATGTGCAGCGGATGGTCATACAGCACAATCTCCTGCGCTTCAGCGATCACCGCCGCAAAGCGCAGGTAGTCGCCGAGTGGGTTTTTCGCCGCCAGGTCACGCAGTCGCGCAGCACGACGGCTGTATAAATTTTTCAGCCGTGGAAAAAGTAACGGCGGAATCATCTCCGCCGTTGTCTTTTCGCCTTTCTCCAGCTGATCTTGCGGGATTATGCGAATACTCATCAGGGGCGTTTTTCCTGTTTTATTGGCGGATTACGCTGCTCACGATACCAGCGAGGATGGTGCTGCCTGGCCCATTCGGCGCTGACCCAGCCTTCCACCATCGCGGTCAGTGTGCCTTTGACCCACAACGCAGCATAAATGTGCACCATAATGACGATGATCAGCGCCACCGCTGACACCGAATGTACCACCAACGCCAGACGAATCAGCGGAATGGCGAAGGCATCGGCAAAGTAAGGTCGCCAGATCACGATGCCACTGGCAAGCAGCAACACTAAGCTGATAATAGCAGCCCAGAACACACACTTCTGACCAAAGTTATATTTACCGGTATCACCTACTTCTTCATTCAGCGCAATCCGGTGAATGTTTCTGGCCCAGTAAAGGTCATCGCGATTAATCAGGTTGTGTTTCCAGTAACGCAAAAACATCAGCATAAAAGCAACGAACATCACCACACCGACAAAAGGATGCAGGATACGCGCCAGCTGTGGTGTGCCAAATATCTGCATCAGCCAGTTGAACGACGGAAAGAAAAACCCTAATCCACTTAATGCGGCCATGACAAAGCAAATCGCGACAATCCAGTGATTGATGCGTTCGGGGGCGCGGTAACGCACCAGATGATCGGGCTTTTTCATTATTTGCGCTCCTCAGGGTGATCGTCGTTGTCGTCGTGCTCTTCAGTGACGCGATTCGGGCCAACGCCAACATAGTGAAAAATAGAGGCGGCGAACGTAGCGGCAAAACCCACCGCCGCCAGCGGTTTCCAGATCCCCTTCCAGAAGGTCACCGTCGGGCTGATGCCTGGGTCAGCAGGCAGCCCGTGATAGAGCTGAGGCTTGTCGGCATGATGCAGCACATACATTACATGGGTGCCGCCCACGCCTTCCGGGTTGTAGAGGCCAGCCTGCGCAAAGCCGCGCGACTTCAGCTCCGCTACACGTTCCTCCGCCAGCGTCAGCATGTCGCTTTTGCTGCCGAAATGAATGGCACCGGTCGGACAGGTCTTCACACAGGCAGGCTCCTGGCCGACGCTGACGCGATCCACGCACAGGGTGCATTTGTAGGCGCGGTTATCCTCTTTATTGAGCCGGGGCACGTTGAACGGGCAACCCGCAATGCAGTAGCCGCAGCCGATACACTGCTCAGACTGAAAATCGACGATGCCGTTGGCGTACTGAATAATGGCACCTGCCGACGGACAGGCTTTCAGGCAGCCGGGATCGGCGCAGTGCATGCAGCCATCTTTGCGAATCAGCCAGGCCAGCTTGCCGTTCTCTTCAACTTCCGAGAAACGCATCACCGTCCATGATTTGGCGGTCAAATCGGTAGGGTTGTCATAGATCCCGATGTTATGACCGACTTCATCGCGGATGTCGTTCCATTCGGAGCAGGCGACCTGACAGCCTTTGCAGCCAATACAGGTGGTGACGTCGATCAGCTTCGCGACTTCACGCTGGTGATCGCGCGCCTGTGGCGGTGGGGTAAAGCTGTTGGTCGCTGAGCGACGGATAATATCTTGTGATTGATAAGCCATTGTCATCTACCGTTACGCTTTTTCCACTTTCACTAAAAATCCCTTGTACTCCGGGGTCTGCGAGTTGGCATCGCCAACCGACGGCGTCAGCGTATTGGCGAGGAAGCCTTTACGCGTGGTGCCTTCAAAGCCCCAGTGACAGGGAATACCCACGGTATCAACCGGCTTGCCGTCAATCATCAGACGCTGCAGACGACGTGTTACCACCGCTTTGGCTTTGATATAGCCACGGCGCGACGAGACTTTGACGCTGTCTCCGGCCTTGATGCCTTTCTCCTCTGCCAGTTCGGTGCCGATTTCAACAAACTGCTCCGGCTGCGCAATCGCGTTCAGCAGGGCATGTTTGGTCCAGTGGCGGAACAGTTCGGTGATGGAATAGGTGGTGGCGACGCAGGGATAGTCAGCGGCCTCGCCCAGTTGCGCGGCGTCGCTGCTGAACAGTCGAACGACCGGACTATGACGCTGCTGCGGATTCATAGGATTGTCGGCGAGCGGGCTTTCCATCGGTTCGTAATGTTCCGGGAAGGGGCCGTCGGCCATCTTATCGAGCGCAAACAGGTGGCCAAGACCATCGGGCTGCATGATAAACGGACCGGCCTGCTGCTGCGGCGACAGCGTTACCGGATAATCCGGCACGTCGATGCCGTGCCAGCGAGTGCCATCCCACTCAATCAGGCGGCGCTGCGGATCCCAGGCTTTACCCTGCGCATCGGCGGAGGCGCGGTTATAGAGAATGCGGCGGTTAGCCGGCCACGCCCAGGCCCAGCCGGAGACCGCGCCCAGCCCCGATGGGTCGGCGTTGTCGCGTCGTGCCATCTGGTTGCCTTCCGGCGTCCAGCTGCCGCTGTAGATCCAGCAGGCGCTGGCGGTGGTGCCGTCGTTACGCAGCTCTGAGAAGCCGTTGAGCTGCTGGCCTTTTTTCAGCAACAGCTTGCCGCTGGCATCGTAAATGTCGGCCAGCGCCTGACCGTTGTTCTCCTGCGCCACCTCTTCCGGCTCAGGATTAGACGGATCGCGGTAGTCCCAGCGCATTGCCATCAGCGGCTCTGGGGCTGCACCGCCTTCCAGGCGATAGAGCGCGCGCAGACGCATGAACAGATTGCCGAGAATTTTACCGTCGTGCAGCGCTTCAGCGGGCGGCTCCGCGGCCGCCCAGTGCCACTGCAGCCAGCGTGACGAGTTAGCCACCGATCCCGACTCTTCAGCGAAGCAGGAAGAGGGCAGACGGAACACTTCGGTCTGGATTGTCGACGGATCGACGTCATTAAACTCGTCGTGATGCTGCCAGAAGCTGGCGGTTTCAGTGCGCAGCGGATCGATCACCACCATATATTTGAGGCGGGACAGTGCCCGGACCGCTTTATTTTTGTCCGGGAAGGCGGCCAGCAGGTTGAAGCCCTGAATCAGACAGCCGTTCAGCGCGCCCTGTTCCATCATCTCCGCCTGCGCCATGCAGTCGTAGCTCTTATCCCACTTCGGCAGCCAGTCGTAGCCCCACTGGTTTTCCGCTGTGGCTTTATCGCCGTAGAAGCTCTTCATCAGGCTGACGAAAAATTTGTCGGTGTTCTGCCAGTAGTTGACCTGATCCGGCAGTGTCGCAACCGGCGTGGCCTGCTGCAGGTAGGTTGCCAGGGTGGTCATCTTCTCTGAGGGCAGTGGCAGATAGCCCGGCAGACTCTGCGCCAGCAGGCCGAGATCGGTATAGCCCTGCACATTGGAGTGGCCGCGCAGCGCGTTAATACCGCCGCCTGGCATACCGATATTACCCAGCAGCAGCTGAATCATTGCCGCCGTGCGGATAATCTGCGAACCGTTGGTGTGGTGAGTCCAGCCCAGCGCATAGAGAATAGTCGCGGTGCGATTCGGCACACAGGTGGAAGCGAGCTGCTCGCACACCGTAATAAAGGCGTCCTGCGAAGTGCCGCACAGGCGCGTCACCATTTCCGGAGTGTAACGGCTGGCATGGGTTTTCAGCAGGTTCAGCACGCAGCGTGGGTGAGTGAAGCTCTCATCGCGTTTCGCATGGCCGTTTTCATCCAGCTCATAGTGCCAGCTCTGACGATCGTACTGACGGGTTTCAGCATCGTAGCCGCTGAACAAACCGTCGCTGAAGCTGAAGCCTTCGCTGACAATCAGGGCGGCATTGGTGAAGGCGCGAACATACTCCTGCTGAATCTGATTGTGTTGCAGCAGATAGTTGATCACCCCCATCAGGAAAACCACGTCGCTGCCCGCACGCAGTGGCGCGTAGAGATCGGCGACCGCCGCAGAGCGGTTAAAGCGTGGATCGACCACGATGACCTGCGCATTGTTATGGGTTTTGGCTTCAATCACCCATTTAAAGCCAACCGGATGCGCCTCGGCGGGGTTGCCGCCCATGATCATCACCACATTGGCGTTTTTGATGTCGTTCCAGTTATTGGTCATTGCACCACGACCAAAGCTGGGGGCCAGCGCGGCCACGGTCGGGCCATGACACAGGCGCGCCTGGTTTTCCAGCGCCAGAATACCCAGCGAGCGGGCAAATTTCTGATCGAGCAGGCCGGTTTCATTACTGGCGGCGGAAGAGCAGAGCATGGCGGTAGTCGGCCAGCGGTTTACCGTGACGCCAGCGGCGTTGGTGGCCTGGAAATTGGCATCGCGATCCTGCTTCATCAGACGGGCAATACGGTCAAATGCCTCATCCCAGCTGATGCGCTGCCATTTATCCGAGCCTGGCGCGCGGTATTCCGGGTATTTCAGTCGCTGTTCACTGTGAATAAAGTCGAGCACGCCCGCGCCTTTGGGGCAGAGCGATCCGCGACTGACCGGATGGTCAGGGTCGCCTTCAATATGGTAAATCGAGGCGCGGGCATTTTTAGCTCCATCACCCAGGCTGTAAATCAGCATGCCGCAGCCGACTGAGCAGTAGGTGCAGTTATTACGGGTTTCTCTGGCGCGTATGAGTTTGAACTCTCTGACGCTGGCTAAGGCTGTGGTGGGGGCAAAACCGAGTAACGCCGCGCTGGTGCCCGCCAACCCGCCAGCACAGATTTTGAAAAAACTCCGTCTGTTAATTTGCATTTTATCGTTCTTCTTTATTGGCTCCATTGCGAAGCCTTGCAAAATAGCAGCCCTATCTGCCTGTAAGTTGACCAGGGTCAACAGGTTAGTCATTAGTAATTCTTTTTCTAAATTTTGTTAAAAATCCTCGGCAACGGATCCCCGGCGCAAGCAGATTTCCCGTAGCGGCAGATAATTACTGTTGTTTTATGCTTACCGATGTTAAAGCCTGAAAGATACCTATTCGCATGCGTCCCGCCAGCAGGCGTGGCTGCGCCTTTTCCGATGAGAAAACCGCATGAATTGCCCCGCTGTTTATTTGCGCCGCACCGGGCCAGAAGGCAAAATTAGTCTGCGTCTGATCGCCGCTGTGCAGCCGTACTGACTGTCGCATTTCATTATTTATTAACAACAGGTCGTAATTTTTGAAAGCTATTCAGCCTGACTCAGGCGAAGATTTAACAATTCAGGCCGGCGTCAGCAGAACGCAGGTATGGCAGCGTGCCGATTTGACCGCAGCAGAATCTGACTGGCTGGCGGACGAGGTGCCGGTGGCACTGGTTTACAACGGCATCTCTCACGTGGTGATGATGACCACGCCTAAAGATCTGGAGGCGTTTGCGCTGGGTTTTTCGCTGTCAGAGGGCATTATCGACGCGCCAGGTGACATTTTCGGCATGGACATCGTGCCGGGCTGTCACGGCATTGAGGTTCAGATTGAGCTTTCCAGCCGCCGTTTTATGGCGCTGAAAGAGCAGCGTCGTGCGCTGGCAGGCCGTACTGGTTGCGGCGTATGCGGTGTTGAACAGCTGGACCAGATTGGCAAGCCGCTCTCTCCGTTGCCGTTTACCCAGACCTTTGCGCTGGATCAGCTGGATCGGGCGCTGGGCCAGCTGAAAGCGTATCAGCCGGTCGGACAGAGAACCGGCTGCACCCACGCCGCCGCGTGGATCCAGCCCGATGGTCAGCTGGCCGGTGGCTGTGAAGATGTGGGTCGCCATGTGGCACTGGATAAGCTGCTGGGCTATCGCAGCCAGGCTGAGTGGGGGCCAGGCGCGGTGCTGGTCTCCAGCCGTGCCAGCTATGAGATGGTGCAGAAGTCTGCCATGTGCGGGGTTGAGATCCTGTTCGCAGTCTCGGCAGCAACCCGCCTGGCGGTTGAGGTGGCTGAGCGCTGCAATCTGACGCTGGTCGGATTCAGTAAACCTGGACGCGCTACGGTTTACAGCCATCCTCAGCGACTGCGTTAAACCACCATCACCTCTGGCAGCGTCTGCTGCAACGCCTCAAGGGCGGCACTGTTGTCGCCGCCACTATCCGTAATCAGCAGGTTGATCGCCGGTGACGGCGCGTAAACCGTGCGGCTGACTACGCCCAGTTTAGTGTGATCGGCCAGCAGATAGCAGGAAGTGGATTGCTGCACCATCGCCCTGGCGATGGCCGCTTCGTGCGGATGAAAACTGCTGGCACCACAACCCGCCTCAATGCCGACCGGCGACAGCAGCGCCACATCGGCGCGGTAGCGGATAATCTCACCCACGGTAATTTCGCCGCGCGTCTGTTGTGCGCCCGCCGACATCGTCCCGCCCAGCAAAATAATCTGATTATTCAGCGGCTGATCTTCTTCTCCGGCGCTCAGCGCCAGCGCGGCCTGCAGGCTGTTGGTCACAATCGTCAGGCCGGAAAGGGCGTGCAACTCCTCTGCCAGCAGCGTGGTGGTGCTGCCCGCATCCAGAAACAGCGTCTGTCCGGGCTGCAGCAACTGCGCAGCGGCGCGGGCGATGGCGCGCTTCTCCCGGGCCTGATTACTGCGGCGTTCCGTCAGCGGCGGTTCAGTCCGCGTTTCAATCGCCACCAGCCCGCCGTGAACGCGGCGTGCCAGACCCAGGGCTTCCAGCTCAATGATATCGCGGCGCGCGGTTTCGCGTGAGACCCCCAGCTCCCTGATAATGCGCTCGGTACTCACCTGGTTAAGCCGGGTCAGTAAGGCACGGATGCGATGAAGGCGCGTTTCCTGCAGCATAAAGGTTTCCTTATAAAGCGCGAAGAGCACGGATGATACGCCTGTGAAGCGAAAGATTCCGTCTGAATCAGAGAGCAAGCTTAGCGCGGCGATCTGCCTGCGTCATGTGTATTTTATTGTATTTGTGTATTTGGTTGCATTTTAGATTCAGGCAGGCATGATAAAGGCGTCAGCTCTTCCTCCTTCATCCTTGTAACGGGAGTCATTATGGCCACGCGTTCCACTATTATGGATACCAACAGTTTCCGCGCCGAACATGCCGATGCGCTCGACAGCGAGACGCGCAAACTGACCGATAAACGCAGCAAAGTGCTTGGCGAATCTTATCGCCTGTTCTATCGCAAACCGGTGCATCTGGTGCGGGGTGAGGGGCAATATCTGTGGGATGCGGCGGGCGATAAATATCTCGACGTCTACAATAACGTGGCGAGCATCGGTCATTGCCATCCGGCCGTGACTGAGGCGGTGACGCAGCAGATGAAAATGCTGAACACCCACACCCGTTATCTGCATGAAAATATTCTGGACTACAGTGAAGCGCTGCTGGCGACTACGCCCACGGCGATCGATCGCGCGATGTATATGTGCACCGGATCGGAAGCTAACGACCTGGCGATTCGCGTGGCGCGCGCCTTTAGCGGCGGCAGCGGGATTATTGTCAGTAAAGAGGCCTATCACGGCACCAGTGAGCTGACATCCGGCGCTTCTCCGGCGTTGGGCAGTGGCCAGCCGCTTGCGCCCACCACGCGGCTGGTGATGCCACCGGATGCGTATCGTGTGGATGCGCCTGACCTGGGCGACTGGTTCGCTGACCAGATTCAGCAGCAGATTGATGATATGGCGGCGCACGGCATTAAATTTGCCGGTTTCCTGGCGGACTCAATCTTCTCCTCGGACGGCGTGTTGCCCGATCCGCGCGGCTTCCTGAAAAAAGCGGTCGAGGTGGTGCATGCCAACGGCGGCATCTTTATTGCTGATGAAGTGCAGCCTGGTTTTGGCCGTACCGGCGACGCGTTCTGGGGCTTTGGCCGCCACGATGTGGTGCCTGACATCATTACCACCGGCAAGCCAATGGGCAACGGCATTCCGGTTTCCGGCCTGCTGGCAAAAAGTGAAGTGCTGGCCGCCTTCAGCGACTCAATTCCCTACTTCAATACCTTTGGTGGTAATCCGGTCGCGATGGCGGCGGCGCAGGCGGTACTGAAAGTGATCACCGAAGAGGGGTTACAGGAACACAGCCGCGTGGTCGGCGCGAAGCTGCTGGCGGAGTTGCGAACCCTGATGGATCGCTATGAGTGCGTGGGGGATGTGCGCGGTGCCGGACTGTTTATCGGTTTTGAGCTGGTCACCGATCGTCACAGCAAAACGCCGGACAAAACGCTGGCGCTGGATTTAATCGAGAAGCTGCGTGAACATCGCGTGCTGACCTCGGTCGCCGGCCCGTATGGGAATGTGCTGAAACTGCGTCCGCCACTGGCGTTCCAGGAAGGTGATATCGACTGGCTGGTCGGCGCGCTCGACAGTGGGCTGCGCGAACTCGGCAGGTAACGCGCAGGGCAGGGCAGATGCGGCGTTCGGGCGAGATGAGTGCCTGCTGGTGGTGCTGGCAGAGTGCTTCGCTCTCCCTGTCTGATAAAGCTGAAAAGGCGGAGTCAGCAGCAGCAAGCTGTAAAAACAACAGGTTGCTTTTGCCAGATTTCTCAAATCCTTATGGTTAATAGGGCATTGATTACCCTTTTACGCTACATGAATTTAACTATAATGATTCGACTGCTTACGCGGCACGTCCCGAATTCGTCGTGCTGCTCAAACTAAATGGAGAGGAAGAACATGAGTTATTCACTGCCATCCCTGCCTTACGCATACGACGCACTGGAACCGCATTTCGACAAGCAGACGATGGAAATCCATCACACCAAACATCACCAGACCTACGTGAACAACGCTAACGCGGCGCTGGAAGGCACTGAATTTGCCAATCTGCCGGTAGAAGAGCTGATCACCAAACTGGATCAGCTGCCAGCAGACAAAAAAGGCCCACTGCGTAACAACGCAGGCGGCCACGCTAACCATAGCCTGTTCTGGAAAGGCCTGAAAACCGGCACCACGCTGCAGGGCGACCTGAAAGCGGCTATCGAGAAAGATTTCGGTAGCGTGGAAAAATTCCAGGAAGAGTTCGAGAAAGCGGCTGCGACCCGTTTCGGCTCAGGCTGGGCGTGGCTGGTTAAAAAAGGCGACAAACTGGCTGTGGTATCTACCGCAAACCAGGACAACCCGCTGATGGGTGAAGCGGTTGCTGGCGTTTCTGGCTTCCCAATCATCGGTCTGGACGTGTGGGAACACGCCTACTACCTGAAGTATCAGAACAAACGTCCTGATTACATCAAAGCATTCTGGAACGTGGTCAACTGGGACGAAGCAGCAGCCCGCTTCGCAGCTGCCCAGTAAGTTAACCCAGTGTTAACGTGATAACGATAAACCGGTGGAATTTATTTCGCCGGTTTTTTTATCTTTAAACTTTGTTGTCCCAGATTAAACCAAAAATAAACGGATCTCGCTTTTTAACCGCCGCGCTTTTAACCTTCTGCCACATTAACACGCCGTTGATACTCGTTGTCTTATGCTCAGTGACATTCCTGCTCACTGTGTGTCGATGATTATGTCAATTATAACTACTCACGAAACCACGACCGATTCTTCTGCATCGCTTTTTTTTCAGTTAATTAGCGGAAAATACGTTCCAAATAAACTCTGGATAAGTAAACGTTTCCGGCTGAAATTTGTGTTAAGAACCTTAATATCGCCGCTGACTACGCTGCGTTATCTGGATGAGCTGTCGCATTTACCGCAACTCCCTCTGTTGATGAGTACGCAGGGATTGCTGCCAGCCAAGCTGCACCGGCCCTATCTGCGCTCAGGGTTGAGCATTGCTGCGCGCGCGCAGGCGATACTTGATCATTACAGCCTGATGAATAATCTGGAGAACCCTGCGCTGCGTCAGCTGCTGCAAAGCGCCACGGATAATCCGCTGGCTACGCTGACCGGTAAAAATGGCGAAACCTTTTTACTTTCCTGCAGTTCCGGTTATTTCGATCGGGAAGGGGAAGTGACGCTGGTATTACGTTATAACGACGAAATTATTGCTTCACTTTCATTTTCAATTCTCAATGAAAATAACCAGCGCACATTATTAATTGGCGGATTACAGGGTCCGCGGAAACATATCAATAATGAGGTGATCCGCGAGGCGACCAAGGCGGCGCAGGGTCTCTTTCCGAAACGCCTGTTAATGGAAGCGGTATTTATTGTGGCGAAGCAGTGCGGTGTGGAGAATATTCTGGCGGTAGGCGATGAGACTCATGTCTTCCGCAGCCTGCGTTACCGCCACAGCAAAGGAGATAAGTTCTTTGCCAGCTACAGTGAGTTCTGGCTGTCGCTGAGTGGCGAGGCGCGCAGGGATGGGATGTTTATCCTGCCGCTGAGCCTGCCGCGCAAAACGCTGGAGGAAATTGCCAGTAAGAAGCGGGCTGAGTATCGTCGCCGCTATGAATTGCTGGATGCGCTGGCGGAGCAGGTCTATGCCGCCGCCGGCGAACGCAAAGCCGATGTCGATCAGGCTGCTGCCTGATCGACCCGTCAGAATGCGGTTTTGGCGAAGCCGGTCATTGCTGTCAGCCCCATCTCACGTCCCAGCGCGGTCATTGGATGCACCACGACCAGGCCGCGCACGCTTTTCTTCAGCGCGCCCAGATTTGCCTGCTCTTTCTTGGTAATTTCGCGGCTGAAGCCCATTTTTTGCAGCTTCTGCGCCTCGGCACTGAGTTTTTCAACCCGCTGACCGCGCAGACGCTCAATCTCAATGACCAGCGCTTCTTTCTCTTTCAGCAACGCGCCCAGTTTCTCGACATCACCCGACTCCAGTAACTGCGGCTCTTTGCGGTTCAATGCGTCCAGCTTATCGCTGAGAAGTTTGATTTCGTTCTTTTCTTGCTCTTTCATGACAACAACTCGTTGAGGAAAACAGGCAAAGGATACACCAAATCTGGCGCATATTCCCGCTCAGGTTAAGACGAAAAAGGCGCCGTGATGGCGCCTGACAGGATTAGCTGCCGGACTTTTTAAACGCCTGCTTCATACTGATGCGGGCGATCAGCTCGGTTAGCGACAGGACCATGGTGGATCGCACCATCTGCAGATAGCGCTGCTGCTGCATGCTGCGCAGCTCTGCATCTTCGGTGTGAAACACCGGCGCGGGCGGCCAGGCGGTGACGCAGTGCAGTTCACCAAACGGGCCAAGGATCTCATCGTCGGTAAAACGATAATCACCGCTGTCGTGATTCAGCTCTTCGCGCAGCGCCAGCAGCAGTTCACCATCTTCATATTCGTGCCGGCTGATAACGCCAAGACCGTAAATCAGCTTCAGACGAACCGAGAGTTCGCCTAAAGGACCGTTCCCCAGCAGCAGTGGTTCTACGGCATATTTCACCGCGTAGTCATCTTTGCGGAAGACCTGCAGCACCAGCAGATTGACGGCTTCAGCCAATAGCTCAACGGCGGCGATCAGAAAGCTTCTCACCGAACGACCGGCGTTCAGGCGCTCAAGCACCCGGTTTTCAAAAGCCTGCTTCTCTTCCATTATTGCCTGCATGGGTTCAATACCGCCGTTGGGCGCAGGCGAATTGCGCCCGGCTTGCGTCACTAACACGCGCGCATTATGCCATAGCGTGCCAGGCGCTCACCACAGAAGCTACCACTTCGCTGTCAGCATCCAGACCTGAAACCTCAGCCAGCGTCGCCTGTGGGCCTTTTTCTGCCAGCAGCGTGGCCAGCTCCTGCGCCTGTGGGTCCTGGTCGCTGCGATAGTGCATCGCGGCGGCAATGCCCTGCACCAGGCTGGCGTGCGGTAAACCATACTCCAGCGTGCCCAGCGTCGGCTTGATCAAGCGATCGCCCGCGCTGAGTTTACGCAGCGGCTGACGACCCACACGCTCAACATCATCTTTCAGATAGGGGTTTTCAAAACGGCCAAGAATTTTCTGGATGTAGGCCGCATGTTTATCCGCCTCAAAACCGTAGCGCTTAATCAGCACCGCGCCGCTCTCTTCCATCGCCCCTTTTACCACGGCCCGGATTTTTTCATCGAGGATGGCGTCACGAATGGTCTGGTGACCGGCCAGCTGGCCAAGATAAGCGGTAATCGCGTGACCGGTGTTCAGTGTGAAGAGTTTACGCTCAACAAATGCCATCAGGTTATCGGTCAGTTCCATACCCGGAATCGCAGGCAGGTCGCCTTTAAACTGAGTTTTATCGACGATCCATTCGCTGAAGGTTTCCACGGTCACTTCCAGCGGATCGGTGCTGCCCGCTTCAGATGGTGGCACGATGCGATCGACAGCGGAATCCACAAAGCCGACATGCTGCTCCAGCCAGGCGTGATACTGCTCCGGCAGCGCCTTCAGCACATGCTGCTTCAGCTGGCTGGTGCCGCGCACCATATTCTCACAGGCGATAATATTTAGCGGGCGGGTATTGCCGTTGTCACTGCGTTTTGCCAGCCCTTTAGCCACACTGCCGGCAATACGCTCCAGAATCTGCGGGCCCACGGCGGTGGTAACGAGATCGACTTCAGAAACCAGGTTGATGATCTCATCGCTGGTGCTGTTTACCGCGCTGACGCCTTTAACGGTTTCTGTTTTGGCCTGCTCGCCAACCACATGAACGGGATACTCATGACGCGCGTTCAGTGCATCCAGCACCGTCTGATTCACATCAGCAAAAACCAGTTCGATACCTGCATCAGCCAGTAACTTGCCGATAAAGCCGCGACCAATGTTTCCTGCTCCGAAATGTAACGCTTTCATAATTTTTGACCCATATCAAATGACGATGGGGCGGGCAAACCCGCCCCAGGAAATCGGGACGGGCATGACCGCCCCAGGGAAAATAATTGCTATAAATTACGCGATTGCAGGCTTACCTGACAGCAGATCCAGCACTTCCTGCACGCTGGTGGTGTTCGCCAGCTTCTCAATCACGCTGTCATCATCCAGCGCATTGGTCAGGCTGGTGATCACCTGGATGTGCTCGTTGTTACGGGCAGCAATACCAATCACCAGGCGCGCCACATCCTCCGGCTCTTCACCGAACAGGACGCCTGCCGGATACTGACAGAACACCACGCCGGTTTTCAGCACGCGATCTTTCGCTTCGACCGTACCGTGCGGCACGGCAATCGACTCACCGAGATAGGTCGGCGTCAGTTTTTCACGCGCCAGCATCGCCTCAACGTATTCAGGCTCAACGTAACCGCCTTTCACCAGCTGTTCGCCCGCAAAGCGAATCGCCTGCTCTTTGTTACTGGCGGTCAGGCCGAGGAAGACGTTATCCGCACCCAGTTTAAACAGATGTGCGTTGCCTTCATCGTAGCTGTCAGAGAGTGCGGTATTCACCGTTTGACGATGCACGTCGCTGCGGTTAGCCGCCACCAGACGCTCGGTCAGGGTGCTGTAGAGCGCGCTGTCGAGGAAGTTGTTCAGCGAGATATGCTGCGCATGCGGAGCCTGACGAATGGCGCGCTCAGTCAGGTCACGGTGGGTAATCACCAGATCGACATCACCCGGCAGGGCGTTGATCGCGGTATTGGTCACCGACACATTGCTCAGCCCGGCGTCCTGCACTTTCTTACGCAGTACGCCTGCACCCATCGCGCTGGAACCCATACCGGCATCACAGGCGACGATGATTTTACGCACGTGATGCAGTTCAACGCTCATGGCATCGCTGGCGACTGGGGCACCCGCGCCGCTCTGGCCTTTAGACTGCGCTTTCATCTCATGCATGCGCTGGGTCGCGGCTTCGATATCGTCATCTTCTTTGACTTTGCTGGTTTTCAGCAGGATAGCGGACACCACGAAGGAGACAGCGAAGGCCGCAGCGATAGCGGCGATGTTCGCGAAGTAGGCACCTTTTGGCGTCATTGCCAGCACCGCCAGGATTGAACCCGGTGAGGCAGGAGAGACCAGGCCACCGTTCAGCACAGTCAGCGTGAAGACGCCGGTCATACCGCCAAGGATAACCGCCAGCAGCAGGCGAGGGGCCATTAGCACATACGGGAAGTAGATCTCATGGATGCCGCCAAGGAAGTGGATGATTGCCGCACCGCCCGCAGACTGTTTAGCACTGCCACGACCAAAGAACATATAGGCCATCAGCACACCCATACCCGGACCCGGGTTGGCTTCGATCAGGAAGAAAATGGATTTGCCGGCTTCACTCGCCTGCTGGATACCGAGCGGCGAGAAGATACCGTGGTTAATGGCGTTGTTCAGGAACAGGATTTTCGCGGGTTCGACGAAGATTGAGGTCAGTGGCAGCAGGTTGTTCTGCACCATCAGATTCACGCCCGCGGCGAGAATGTGTGACAGACCTTCTACCAGCGGACCGATCGCCAGGAACGCCAGCAGTGCCAGTATCATCCCGATAATACCGGCCGAGAAGTTGTTGACCAGCATCTCGAAGCCGCTTTTGATCTTGCCGTCAATCGCCCGGTCAAACGACTTGATTGCCCAGCCGCCCAGCGGACCGGCAATCATCGCGCCGAGGAACATCGGCATATCAGCACCGACAATCACACCCATGGTGGTAATGGCACCGACCACGCCGCCGCGATCGCCGCCGACCAGACGCCCACCGGTGAAACCGATCAGCAGTGGCAGCAGGTAGGTGATCATCGGGCCAACCAGTTTGGCCAGCGTTTCGTTAGGGATCCAGCCAGTTGGAATAAACAGTGCGGTGATGATACCCCAGGCGATAAACGCCCCGATGTTTGGCATCACCATATTACTCAGAAAGCGACCAAAGCTTTGTACTTTGACCTTCACTGATGAGGACATAAACCCACCCCTTATTGAGACGCGCTGCAATAGGAGAGCGCGCTTGTTTTTGTTTAGCCACCCCGACCCAAAGCCGGTGGTATTACTGTATGCACGCGGACTCTATCACGCGAATTTGACGCTGCGTAGCGTGCGGGGTAAGTGTGATCTACATCACTAATTAAGGGTGGTGGCAGGGGTGGTTAGCGTGATTTTGATCACACTTTAAAGCGCAGTTCAGGCTCTTTTGGCTGATTTTTAGACGGAGCGGCCGGTTATCTGTGAGGTGAATCACACTTGCCTGACGTTGATTTGTTATATATCTGTGACTTAGATCACAAACTATTTTTGGTCGAAAATGCGCCAGATCACACTTCATTCTGCGGGTGATCGGGTGGGAGCAGAAAAGGGAGTGTAACGGGCAGACGATTAACGTCTGCCCGTAAGGCGGGTTTACTGCAGACCACCCTGGACGGCAGCCTGTGCCTGAGGAAGCGCCTGCGAGTTGGCGGATAAGGTGCTCATCAGCGCGTTATATTGCGAAGCCTGATCCTGAGTCGGGAACTGCACGCCGCCATCATTGAAGCTGACACGGGTTCCCTGCGTTTGCAGGAAATCGCCGGTCTGCACTGCACCCTGGCTCAGCGCCTGGAGTTTTGGCAGCAGAGGAATCAGCTGATTAGCGGGCACCGTCACCACTTTGTTATAGGCGGTGTCGTAGACTTTTTTCAGGTCATCCGGCTGCTTCAGGGTCGCCTTGCTGCTATCCGCCTGCATTTTGGCGCTTTCAATCTGCTGGGTGACGATCACCAGTGCGCTGGTCGCCTGACGCAGGGAATCACGACGGCTGAGATAATCCTGCGGAACGCGAATAGCAGAAAGCTCATCCACCACCGGACGCATACCCTGTTCAACCGCTTTGTTCGCCTGCTGCGAGAAGCCATACATAATGGCGTAATCGCTGGCGAAGTTGCCAAAGCTCTGCTTCTGGTTTTCGCTGAGGCTGGGCAGATGCTCGCCGCTGCGCATCACAGTGTTCTGGAGAAAATCGATAAATGCTTTGCGCTGCTCGCCTTCTTTATCACCGCATGCGGTGAGTTGCAGCACGATCAGCGCGCCAGCGAGCATAATGCCGCCGCGTGCCATAAGGCGTGTAAGTCCTGAAGCCATAGGGTCAACTCCTGTCGGTGATACTGTCAGATGTCCAGGTAGGAATGGCCTAAAGAATAGAACAAACCCGAGCCACGGCACAACGTGAAACCACCTGTGAAACAGATGCTTTCTGAAACGCCGGTTACAGAATGGGAGCGCCTGCGCCTCACGGCGTGCTGCGTTCCCTGCCATCGCAGGCTTCAGCGCGCAGAGATGAAGGAGGGGCTGAGCAGCCTGACGCTCACTGCCGCAACCTTAAAACACCACCGCCTGACCATCTTTGCGACTCTCACTGGCCGCAATGTAGAAGCCCTGCGGATCGCGCACTATCGCCTGCGCGCCACCAAAATTGTAATTACTCAGGGGATCTTCCAGTACCACGTTGTGACCCATACGGCGCAGTGTGCTCAGGATATTGCGATCGAGGGTTGATTCAAACACGACTTCGCGTCCCTGCACCACCCGCCAGCGCGGCGCATCAATCGCGGCCTGCGGATTCTGGCGGTGCAGCATAATGCGTAGCGCCAGCTGGAGGTGTCCCTGCGCCTGCATCGGGCCGCCCATCACGCCAAATGCCATCAGCGGCTGGCCCTGCTGATCCCGCGCAAAGGCCGGGATAATGGTATGAAACGGCCGCTTATCGCCCGCCACGACGTTGGGATGGTCTGGATCGAGTGAAAAGCCCGCGCCCCGGTTCTGCAGGCTGATGCCGGTATCGGGTACCACCACGCCGGAGCCAAATCCCATGTAGTTAGACTGAATGAATGAGACCATCATGCCGCTGGCATCACCGGCGGCGACATACACTGTGCCGCTCTGCTGCGGTGATCCAAAGCGGAAATCTCCCGCCTTGTCAGGATCAATTAACGCTGCCCGCTGGCGGATATAGTCGTTGCTGAGCAGGTGTTCCGCCGGAAATTCGAGGTGATCTTCATCGGTGACATAACGGTCCAGATCAACCAGCGCTAGTTTCATCGCCTCGATGGAGAGATGCAGCCACTGCGGCGAATCCGGTGCATAGCGGTTGATTTCCCACTCTTCCAGAATGCCAAGTGCAATTAAGGTCGCAATGCCCTGACCATTCGGCGGCAGCTCCTGCACCGATCCTCCGGCAAACGGACGCGACAGCAGGGTAACCCAGTCGGCACGATGGTTTTTCAAATCCTCCAGCGTCAGGGCCGCGCCATGCTCACGGGCAAAGGCTGCCATCTTCTGCGCCAGTGCGCCGCGGTAAAAGCTTTCGCCCTGAGTCTCAGCGATTTCCTGCAAGGTACGGGCCTGAGCCGGGTTGCGGAACAGCTCGCCAGCACGCGGCGGACGATTCTGTGGCGCAAAGCAGTCGCTAAAGCCAGGTTGATCCCGCAGCTTGTCATAGCCGCGCTGCCACAGCTGACCAATCAGCGGAGATACCGGAAAGCCGTCGCGCGCATAGTCAATGGCCGGTTGTGCCAGGGTGGTCAGCGGTAAGGTGCCAAAGCGCTGTGCCAGTGTGACCCATGCCGAGACGGCCCCCGGCACAGTGACGGATTCCCAGCCGGTTTCAGGCATTGCACTAAAATCGGCAAAGCGTTCGGGATGCCAGGCGGCTGGCGCTCGGCCTGAGGCGTTTAACCCATGCAACTCGCTGCCATCCCAGACAATGGCAAACGCATCGCTGCCGATGCCGTTTCCGGTTGGCTCCAGCACGGTTAAGGCGATGGCGGTAGCGATAGCCGCATCCACGGCGTTACCACCCTGTTGCAGCATACGTAAACCCGCCTGCGCCGCCAGCGGTTGAGAGGTTGCGACGGCATTACGACCCATCATCGGTACACGATGAGAAGGGTATCCGACGTTAAAATCTGTTTCACGCATCGCTTTTCCTTACAGAGGTCAGGTATAGGTTTTGCCCGTCGTCAGTGCGTTATTACGGGCTGCACTTTTAGCGCGCATCAGGTCGATGGTTGCCGGGTAACTGCACCGGCATGAGGCGTCAGCCGTTTCGTTAAGATGACTGTTGATTAATCGGGCGACAGAGCGCCGTTAAGAATAAAAGATTTACCCGCTCTGCACTGTGAGCCGCCGCGCGCCAGGCCTCAGGCCCCAACCAGGACTATTCTTAATTTAATAAGAACAGTGAATATATGTGTTCAGGAAGTAAACCATTGGCGTATATTTTGCACTCACTACCTGAAGAGGTGTATCGCCTCACAGAAATGAGAATATGCCAGCAAAAAGCTTGATGGCATCCACATAAATAGCAAACACCATTTGATTTTTTTGCCCACACTGAAGGCCAAAAACTCAACTGCCTCAGCGGGTTAGAGGCGCTGGAACTTTTCCGGCAAACCATAGTTAAAAAAATAATTATAAATTGCGCGGCAAATAGTCAGGTCTCTATCCATACTTAGTCTCCCGGCATTTGTTGCATTGACCTGACATCTTTAAAGCAGTGCACCGCAGGCTGTGTCCCGTAATGGTTTCTCTCATAACAAAAATAAACCCTTGCGGGATCCAGCCTGAAACAGGCCCGGTTTCAGAGTCCTGACTTCAGGCTCGTACCTCTCTACTTTCACGTGCTTCATAGCGAGTTTTTAAGGAGTTCTCTATGGAATTAAAAGACCCGATGTTTGAATTGCTCAGCAGCCTTGAGCAGATTGTTTTGACACGTGATGATCGCGCCGCCGAGTTACTTATTCAGCGTCAGCAACCCGCCCAGCCAGAGCCGCAGCGTCTGCGTGAAATGACCGGCATGCAGGTTGATGAGTTTGCAAAAGTAATGGGCGTGAGCGTTTCTTCCGTGAAAAGCTGGGAAGCCCGGCGTACCCGTCCTTCCGCGACAGCGCAGAAATTGATGAAGTTATTACATGCCAATCCCTATCTGGGACGGCAGTTGCTTGAATAAACTGATATCACGAAAAGAACCCGCCGCTGGCGGGTTTTTTATTAGCGCAATTCACTGTATTTTGCCGCCTGCCTGGCAAACCAGCTCTCCGGCACGCTATAGGGCGGCTCCCGCAACTGTGCGAGTCCGCTTTCAATAATCGTTGAAGCCTGCTGCCATAACTGCGCATCTCCCTGCTTCAGCAACTCAATCTGTATCTGCTTTTCAACCAGGTAGACCCGCGCAAAGTCGGGATCAAAACGCACAATCGCGCGGGTGTTATCAATGATGTCAGCCAGTTTGATGGTTTGTGCCTCCGGACTGGCGCTGGCTGTATGGCGGAAGTGCGCCAGTTTACGGGCCGTCCGGTTTTTTGCCGCAGCGGGCGCGCTGTTGGTCAGCATCTCTACCAGGCCTGCCACGCGCGTACCAAAGTGGGCTTCGATATCGCTCTTTGTGGTTGCGGTATCTTCCACGGTATCGTGCAGCCAGGCCGCCGCTAACAACGCGTCGTCATGGCTGACGCTGCGCACCAGTTCCACCACCGCTGCCGGATGAACAATATAAGGCTCATCGGTATATTTGCGGCGCTGACCGGCACTGGCATGTGCCTCGGTGGCGAAGCGACGCGCCTGTTCTTCCAGTGAATCCTGCATGCCTATCCCCCTGACAAAAAGTTTGCTTGCAATTATCTAGCGCGCTACCTATATTATTAACCATGAACTGTGATCAAGATGACAAAAAAGTGAAAACGATGCCACTGTTGGTCGATCAGCAACTCTGCTTTGCGCTTTATTCTGCCAACCTGGCGATGAATAAAGTCTATCGTCAGTTGCTGAGCCAGCTCGATATCACCTATCCTCAATATCTGGTCATGCTGGTGTTGTGGCAGAAAGATGATGTCACGGTGTCAGAGATTGGCGAGCAGCTTTTTTTAGACTCGGCAACATTAACACCTCTATTGAAGCGGCTGGAAAGCGCAGGCCTGATTAACCGGCAGCGAACCCGTCAGGATGAACGACAGGTTGCAGTGACGCTGACCGAAGCTGGCCAGGCGTTACGGACCAGGGCTGAAGCCATTCCTGAAGCGGTTAAGTGTGCCACGGCCTGTGATGATGACGCCCTGCTGGCGCTGAAATTACAGCTGGATGGGTTGCGCGATAACCTGAATCAGTCACGATAAATATTGCTGACGGGTGCGCGGCACCCGTTAAACCTCACCGCCTGATTACAGCTTTATAAGTAGTGGGCGATTAAATAGCGTAACGGAGAAATGTCATGTCTTTAGAACAAGTGGTTTACCGCGCCAAAGCCAAAGCAACCGGTGGTCGTGATGGTCGTGCAACCTCTTCTGACGGTGTACTGGACGTGAAACTGGGCGTGCCAAAAGAGATGGGCGGTGCAGGCGGCGAAGTGACTAACCCTGAGCAGCTGTTTGCTGCGGGCTATTCTGCCTGCTTCCTGGGCGCAATGAAGTTTGTGGCGGGCCGTGACAAAATCACCATGCCAAAAGACGCCTGGATCGAAGGTGAAGTGGGTATCGGCCCTATCCCTGATGGTTTTGGCATTGAAGCGACCCTGAACATTCATCTGCCAGAGATGGATGAAGCAGAAGCGCAGAAGCTGGTTGATGCGGCACACATTGTTTGTCCTTACTCAAACGCCACCCGCAACAACATCGATGTCACGCTGAACATTATTCGCTAAGCGTGCTGCGGGCCTGAAACTATCAGGCCCGCACTTTTCTTCCTCTGTCACTTCCTCTCTCCTGCTGCTGTCTGCAACAGCCTACCCGGCCGTTCCTGTTCGCTGTGTACAAAAAATGTGCTAATCAGGTCGACAACGATTATTTTCTGGTCTATCCAACGCGCCCATGTTTTACTGAGCCACCTCGCGTTATAGCCTATAAATCCGTTCAGAATTTTCCTTCATCTTGTCCGGTCCGCTTATTCAGCGAACTCTGCCGCGTTTCGGCAGTCACATAAAAGATTTGGTCAAGCGCTTCACACCGGAGAAACACCTTTTTTCATGAATTACATTAAAACCCTGACTCAGCAGAAGTTATCGCTCTTGCTGGCGCTCTATCTCGGTATCTTATTGAATTTACCGATTTTCTATCGTCGTTTTGACGGTTTTCTCAGGCACTCTACGGTAACGAACTGGCTGACTGCCGTCACCGAGGTGATGGCTATTGTGGTGCTGACTTTCTTCCTGATGCGTCTGCTGTCGCTGGGAGGAAAGTGGTTTTATCGCGTGCTGGCCACGCTGATTGTGCTGATTTCTGTTGCCGCCGCCTATTACATGGCGTTTTTTAACGTGGTGATTGGCTACGGCATTGTGGCTTCGGTGATGACGACCGATACCGATCTCTCTAAAGAGGTGATTGGTTACCATTTCATCCTGTGGATGGTGCTGGTCAGCGCGCTGCCACTGCTGATGATCTGGCGCAATAAGCTGAGCATGACGCTGAATGAACAGCTGCGTACGCCGGGACAGCGACTCAAGCCCACCCTGATCATGCTGCTCTGCGTGGCGCTGGTCTGGCTGCCGATTCGTTTTTTCGACAAGCTGCAGAAGCATAACGAAGAGATCACCAACATCGATCTGCCGAGTTACGGCGGTGTGGTGGCGCACTCTTATCTTCCTTCGAACTGGCTGGCGGCTGTGGGCCTGTTTGCCTGGACCCGCGTGGATGAGTCGCTGAACAGCCAGGAACTGCTGGATCCGGCGAAGAAGTTTACCTACGTCGCGCCTGCCGGGCTGGACGACACCTATGTGGTATTTGTGATTGGCGAAACCACGCGCTGGGATCACATGGGGATGCTGGGCTATGAGCGTGACACTACGCCAAAGCTGTCGAAAGAGAAGAACCTGGTGGCGTTCCGGGGCGAGTCCTGTGATACCGCGACTAAGCTTTCACTGCGCTGCATGTTCGTGCGCGAAGGCGGCACTATGGATAATCCGGGCCGCACGCTGAAAGAGCAGAATGTGTTTGCGGTGATGAAAGAGCTGGGCTTCACCTCTGAGCTGTTTGCGATGCAGAGCGAAGTCTGGTTCTACGATAACATCAACGCCAACAATTTTGCCTTCCGTGAGCAGATTGGTTCAGAGAAGCGTAATCAGGGCAAAGCGGTGGATGACATGCTGCTGGTACCGGAGATGAAAGCGTCACTGGATCGTTTCCCGAAAGGTAAACATCTGATTGTGTTGCACACGAAAGGTTCGCACTATCTCTATTCACAGCGTTATCCGCGCAGCTTCGCGAAATATCAGCCGGAGTGTATGGGTGTAGATGAGACCTGCAGCAAAGCGCAGTTGATCAACGCTTATGACAACTCGGTGCTGTATGTCGATAGCATGCTGGATAGCGTGCTGGATCAGCTGCGAGATAAGAAGGCGATCGTCTTCTATGCCGCCGACCATGGTGAGTCGATCAGCGAGAATATGCACCTGCACGGCACCCCGCGTGAGATGGCTCCGCCTGAGCAGTTCCGGGTGCCGATGATAGTCTGGGCGTCAGATAAGTATCTGGAAGACAGTCAGAACCGCAGCAACTTTGAGCGTCTGCAGGCGCAGCAGCGTGTGGGCCGGACCCATCGCCACGTTGAGCTGTTCGATACCATCCTGGGCTGTCTGGGTTACACCTCGCCAGATGGCGGTATTAACCCGGCCAACAACTGGTGTCAGGCACCGGGTAATGGTCAGGCTAAACCGCTGTAATAGTGGTCGAAAAGGATAAAGCAGGTGGCTGATTCCCGGTAACCGCATGCTTTCCAGGCGATTGGCGGCAAAAGCGTAAAAAGCGGTTGACGCTGATCGGGGGTAGCAGTAACATGCGCCCCCATCGGCGAGTAGCGCAGCTTGGTAGCGCAACTGGTTTGGGACCAGTGGGTCGGAGGTTCGAAT
>NZ_SBFD01000007.1:127628-247197 GCF_014156615.1 Pantoea pleuroti
AAGGGCGCTGCTCGCAGAGCAGAGTAATCCTCTCTCGCCGACCATATTTAAGAAACCTGTCTGAAAAGACAGGTTTTTTTTCGTCTTTATAAAAGTGGATGAAAGGTACGGATTTACCGTTGAGCTGGCTTCAGGGAGCATACGCCAGGCAGACGCTGGGAGCCTCAGACGGCTAACAGATCCAAACCCGAGTGACGGCTGACAGCAATGAACAATCTCAAGGCGCAGGGAACACGGGCAGAGGAGGAAAGCGTCCCACGCCATGGACGGCGTGGGCCGAGCGTCCATGGATGGTTTAAGCGCCTTTCCGATCTGACCGTGTTCCCGAAGCAGTCTCGATCTGACCGCTAAGCATTCACATTCTTACCGCTGAGTGGGCTTCAGGGAGCATACGCCTTCCGCAAAGACGCAAAAACGCCATCCATGGCAGGCTCAACGCAGGCCATCCCTGGCCCGCGATGCTTTGCTACAGGCGTATGCTCCCTTCGCTTCACGTATGGCAGATGCATCAGGTACTTACAGAAGCATCTCAGGCAGCTTACAGATCCAAACCAGAGTGATGCTGACAGCAATCAACAATCTTAAGGCGCAGGGAACACGGGCAGAGGAGGAAAGCGTCCCACGCCATGGACAAAAACGCCGGGAGCGTTTTTGAACAACGCAAAGCGTTGGCCCGGCTGCGGGCGCACCCTCAGGGATGAGGTGCGTAATCGCGTGGGCCGAGCGTCCATGGATGGTTTAAGCGCCTTTCCGATCTGACCGTGTTCCCGAAGCAGTCTCAATCTGACAGCCATTCATGCCACATCCTCTTCCCTGAACCTTCCCCCGCTTTCAGCCTCTGGCTATCATTTTCCAGAAAGTTCCAGTAAACCCCATCCGCCGCGCATTCTGTTTACCAGCCGTTGTTATCATCACTTACCCGCTGGCAGGCCTTGCCATATAAGAGATGCGATCATAATTCGCGACACATTCTTCTTATGACCGAAAGCGGCAACATGCTGATTTCTTATGCTTCTTTACCAGCATATTCCGCTGGATGAACGTCATAACGCACGGTGAATCGTTCAGTTATTCAACATTTGCCGGTAAAAGTTTTAAGTTTTTTAGCGGTGAGAATCACTAGCGATAGAACAACCATCCAGCACAATGCACGGAAATCAGGCCAGCTGCGCTGTGCATTGTATGGCTTTTAGGCCGAAAGAGTTTTTATTACCGTTGCATGCTATCCCTCACACTCTGTGTAAATAAGTAACCGTTGTATTGACGTTCTTTGCAACTGTTGACAAATTGATGCGTCAATAAACGCGCAGTTACGGAATTTTCTGAATGCACCATCTGCATAAGAAAAAACAAAAAAAACGTAGCGTGCTTTAACCACCTGTTCGGTGGTACGCCTGAACCGCATAAAAAAATCAGAGGTCGGGCAATACACACAACATCACATCACAATGGAGCAAAAGCATGATCAACTCCCTGGCTAAATCCGGGATGCTGAAGGTCGGTCTGAGCCTGATTGCTATGACTGTCGCCGCCAGTGTTCAGGCAAAAACCCTGGTTTACTGTTCTGAAGGTTCTCCGGAAGGCTTTAACCCGCAGTTGTTCACCTCGGGCACCACCTACGATGCCAGCTCACGTCAGATCTACAACCGACTGGTTGAGTTCACTATCGGCACCACCGAACTGCACGCTGCGCTGGCAGAGAAGTGGGATGTCAGTGAAGACGGTAAAACTTACACCTTCCACCTGCGCAAAGGCGTGAAGTGGCAGACCACCAAAGATTTCAAACCGACGCGCGACTTCAATGCGGATGATGTGGTGTTCACCTTTGAGCGCCAGCTCGATAAAAACAACGCCTATCACGGCGTCTCCGGCGGCAGCTACGAATATTTCGAAGGCATGGACATGCCGAAGCTGATCAGCAAAATTGAAAAAGTGGACGAGAACACCGTGCGCTTTGTGCTGACGCGTCCTGAATCGCCGTTCCTTGCTGACCTCGGCATGGACTTCGCCTCGATTCTGTCGAAAGAGTACGCTGACAACATGCTGAAAGCGGGCACCCCGCAAAATGTCGACCTGAACCCGGTCGGTACCGGTCCGTTCCAGCTGCTGCAGTACCAGAAAGATTCGCGCATCCTTTACAAAGCTAACCCGGATTACTGGGGCACCAAGCCGAAAATCGATCGCTTAGTCTTCTCTATTACCCCGGATGCTTCAGTGCGTTACGCCAAGCTGCAGAAGGGCGAATGTCAGGTCATGCCCTATCCAAACCCGGCTGACATCGCGCGTATGAAGCAGGACAAAAACATCAACCTGTATGAGCAGGCTGGTCTGAACGTCGGCTATCTGTCGTACAACGTTGAGAAAAAACCGCTGGATAACCTGAAAGTGCGTCAGGCACTGACCATGGCGGTCAACAAAAAGGCGATTATCGAAGCCGTTTATCAGGGTGCAGGTCAGCCTGCTAAAAACCTGATCCCACCAACGATGTGGGGCTATAACGACGACGTGAAAGATTACGCCTACGATCCTGAGAAAGCCAAAGCGCTGCTGAAAGAAGCGGGCATGGCAGACGGCTTCTCAATCGACCTGTGGGCAATGCCGGTTCAGCGTCCGTACAACCCGAATGCACGCCGCATGGCTGAGATGATCCAGAGCGACTGGGCGAAGATTGGCGTCAAAGCCAAAATCGTCACCTACGAGTGGGGCGAATATCTGAAGCGCGCCAAAGCAGGTGAGCACCAGACCGTCATGATGGGCTGGACCGGTGACAATGGGGATCCGGATAACTTCCTGGCCACCCTGTTCAGCTGTTCAGCGGCAAAAGATGGCTCTAACTACTCGCGCTGGTGTGATAAATCCTTTGAGGATCAGATTCAGCCAGCTCGTGCCACCGCCGATCAGGCGAAGCGCATCGAGTACTACAAGCAGGCACAGGTTGTGATGCATGACCAGGTACCGGCGCTGATGATCGCGCACTCAACGGTATACGAACCGGTCAGCAAGAAAGTCTCCGGGTACAAAGTCGATCCGCTGGGCGGACACTACTTTGCTCAGGTAGACATTAAAGAATAATTGTCGCCTTTTCCGGGGCGGCTGCGCGTCGCCCCGGCTTTATCTCCCTGTTTTACTGGAAACGGTAGAGGCGCAGCCTGTCTGCGTCGCGGTCGGGCCTACCCGATCGTCAGATGTAAGCAATAACTACCCTCGCGGCGACGGTCGCGCGGACAAGAGAGAACCCGGATTATGCTGCAGTTCATACTCCGACGTCTGGGCCTTGTCATCCCAACGTTTATCGGTATTACATTACTCACCTTCGCATTTGTTCACATGATCCCCGGCGATCCGGTACTGATCATGGCGGGCGAACGCGGTATTTCTCCTGAACGCCATGCACAGTTAATGGCGCTGTTAGGTCTGGATCAGCCGCTGTGGAAACAGTACCTGAACTACATTAACGGCGTATTACATGGTGACCTGGGCATTTCACTTAAGAGCCGCATCCCGGTCTGGGATGAGTTTGTTCCGCGCTTCAAAGCGACGCTGGAACTCGGCATCTGCGCCATGATATTTGCCGTGGCCATTGGTATCCCGGTTGGGGTCATGGCTGCCGTGAAGCGGGGGTCGATTTTCGATCACACCGCCGTGGGAATCTCACTGACCGGCTACTCGATGCCGATCTTCTGGTGGGGCATCATGCTGATCATGCTGGTCTCGGTACAGCTCAACCTGACGCCGGTTTCCGGGCGGGTCGGCGACACCGTCTTCCTGGATGACACCATGCCGCTGACCGGCTTTATGCTGATCGATACCTTCTTCTGGGGGGAGCCGGGCGACTTCCACGATGCGGTGATGCACATGATCCTGCCTGCCATCGTGCTCGGCACCATTCCGCTGGCGGTGATTGTGCGAATGACGCGATCGGCGATGCTCGAAGTGCTGGGTGAAGATTACATCCGTACTGCGCGTGCCAAAGGCCTGACGCGGATGCGCGTGATCGTGGTGCATGCGCTGCGAAACGCCATGCTGCCGGTGGTCACGGTGATCGGCCTGCAGGTCGGCACTTTGCTGGCCGGGGCGATTCTGACCGAAACCATCTTCTCGTGGCCGGGCCTGGGTCGCTGGCTGATTGAAGCGTTGCAGCGCCGTGACTATCCGGTAGTGCAGGGCGGGGTGCTGCTCACAGCAGTACTGATTATTGTGGTCAACCTGCTGGTTGATCTGCTGTATGGCGTGGTTAACCCGCGCATACGTCATAAGAAATAAGGGGGCATCATGTCTGTTGTTGATCCCGGCAGCGTTACCGTTGCACCCAAGCCGATGACCCCGTTTCAGGAATTCTGGCACTACTTTAAACGTAACAAGGGCGCCGTCGTGGGCCTGGTTTACATCATCATTGTGTTGCTGTGCGCCATTTTTGCCGATGTGCTGGCCCCGCATGCGCCTGCTGAGCAGTTCCGCGATGCGCTGCTGCATCCGCCGGTCTGGCAGGAAGGCGGCAGCTGGAGCTACATTCTGGGCACCGACGATGTAGGCCGCGATGTGCTGTCTCGTCTGATGTACGGTGCGCGCCTGTCGCTGCTGGTTGGTTGTCTGGTGGTGGTGCTGTCACTGATTTTTGGCGTGATATTTGGCCTGCTGGCCGGTTATCTCGGCGGTGTGGTCGATGCCATCATCATGCGAGTGGTCGATATCATGCTGGCGCTACCCAGCCTGCTGCTGGCGCTGGTGCTGGTCGCCATCTTTGGCCCCTCAATCGTTAACGCCTCCATCGCACTGACCTTTGTGGCGCTGCCGCACTATATCCGTCTGACCCGCGCGGCGGTGCTGGTGGAAGTGAACCGCGACTATGTGACCGCCTCCGGCGTGGCCGGTGCCGGTATGCTGCGCCAGATGTTTGTGAATATTCTGCCTAACTGCCTTGCACCATTGATCGTGCAGGCTTCATTAGGTTTCTCCAACGCCATTCTCGATATGGCGGCGTTGGGCTTTCTCGGTATGGGTGCGCAACCGCCAACGCCGGAGTGGGGCACGATGCTCTCCGACGTCCTGCAGTATGCGCAAAGTGCCTGGTGGGTAGTGACCTTCCCTGGATTGGTCATTCTGCTTACCGTGCTGGCATTTAACCTGATGGGCGATGGTTTGCGTGATGCACTCGACCCGAAACTCAAGCAGTAAAGAGGCACCGAGATGGCGTTATTAAATGTAGACAAACTATCGGTGCATTTCGGCGACGATAAAGCACCGTTCCGCGCGGTTGACCGCATCAGTTATCAGGTTGAGCAGGGCCAGGTCGTGGGTATCGTAGGCGAGTCCGGCTCTGGTAAATCGGTGAGTTCACTGGCGATCATGGGGCTGATCGATTTCCCCGGCAAAGTGATGGCTGAGAAGCTGGAGTTTAACCAGCGCGACCTGCAGAACATCTCCGAACGTGAGCGCCGCCAGCTGGTGGGTGCCGAAGTGGCGATGATTTTTCAGGACCCGATGACCAGCCTCAATCCCTGCTACACCGTAGGTTTCCAGATCATGGAAGCGATCAAGGTGCATCAGGGCGGTAATAAGCGTACACGGCGTCAGCGGGCGATCGACCTGCTGAATCAGGTCGGTATTCCCGATCCCGCGTCACGGCTCGATGTCTATCCGCACCAGCTGTCGGGCGGCATGAGCCAGCGTGTGATGATTGCCATGGCGATCGCCTGTCGGCCTAAGCTGTTAATCGCCGATGAGCCGACCACGGCGCTCGACGTGACCATTCAGGCGCAGATCATCGAACTGCTGCTGGAGTTGCAGCGGCAGGAGAACATGGCGCTGATCCTGATTACTCACGATCTGGCGTTAGTGGCAGAAGCGGCGCACCACATTATCGTGATGTATGCCGGTCAGGTGGTGGAAAGCGGTAAAGCGACCGATATCTTTAAGGCGCCGCGCCATCCTTATACGCAGGCGCTGCTGCGTGCGCTGCCGGAGTTCGCGGCCGATAAAGCACGCCTGGCCTCGCTGCCTGGCGTGGTACCGGGCAAGTATGACCGCCCGATTGGCTGTCTGCTTAATCCACGCTGCCCCTATGCGACTGACCTTTGTCGTCAGGAAGAACCTGAACTGCGCACCATTCCAGGACGCCAGTCCAAGTGTCACTATCCGCTGGACGATGCCGGGAGACCAACTTATGAGTCATGAAACCACTAAAGATCAGTTCCTGCTGCAGGCGATTGATCTGAAGAAGCACTACCCGGTGAAGAAGGGGCTGTTTGGTCAGGAACGTCTGGTCAAAGCGCTGGATGGCGTCTCTTTTAATCTGGAACGCGGTAAAACGCTGGCGGTGGTGGGCGAGTCAGGCTGTGGTAAATCCACGCTGGGCCGCCTGCTGACGATGATTGAAACCCCGACCGAAGGGCAGCTTTACTGGCACGGTCAGGATCTGCTGAAACACGATCCCCAGGCGCAGAAGTTGCGTCGCCAGAAAATCCAGATCGTGTTCCAGAACCCGTACGGCTCACTCAATCCGCGCAAAAAAGTAAGCCAGATTCTGGAAGAGCCGCTGGTGATTAATACCCAACTGACCAGAGCGGAACGCCGCGAGAAAACGCTGGAGATGATGGCAAAAGTCGGTCTGAAAACCGAGCACTACGACCGCTACCCGCACATGTTCTCAGGCGGGCAGCGTCAGCGTATCGCCATCGCGCGTGGGCTGATGCTCGATCCGGACGTCCTGATTGCCGATGAGCCGGTTTCGGCGCTCGACGTGTCGGTGCGTGCCCAGGTGCTTAACCTGATGATGGATCTGCAGCAGGATATGGGGCTCTCTTATGTCTTTATCTCGCACGATTTGTCGGTGGTGGAACACATTGCCGATGAGGTGATGGTGATGTATCTCGGCCGGTGCGTTGAGAAGGGCAGCAAAGAGGCAATTTTTGCCAACCCGCGCCATCCTTATACCCAGGCTTTGCTGTCGGCGACGCCGCGGCTTAATCCAGACGACCGTCGTGAGCGCATTAAGCTGACCGGCGAACTGCCCAGCCCGCTCAATCCGCCGCCAGGCTGCGCCTTTAATGCGCGCTGCCACCAACGTTTTGGCACCTGCGTGCAGTTGCAGCCGAAGCTGAAAAACTACGGCGGACAGGAGATTGCCTGCTTCGCAGTTGATCAGGATGAGAATCAACCGGTCGGCGTGGCAGAAAAGGTCAGCTGAGGATTGGCAGCGCATTCTGGTGTTTACAGACCGCACAAAATTGAAAGCGATGGGAGCATACGCCTGTAGCAAAGCATCGCGCCGCCCGGATAAAAACGCCGGGAGCGTTTTTGAACAACGCAACACGTTGGCCCGGCTACGGGCACACCTCAGGGATGAGGTGCGTACTAAAAACGCCGGGAGCGTTTTTGAACAACGCAACGCGTTGGCTCGGCTACGGGCGCCCCTCAGGGATGAGGTGCGTAATCGCCCGCGCTGAGCCAGCCAGGGATGGCGTCGTTGCGTAAGGCGTATGCCCCCTGAGCCTGTTCGCGATCTTAACTCCCCAGCCGAAGGCTCCTTTCTGGAGCCTTTTTTTATCTCAACTCAGCTGCAAGCCGCATTGCTGGCAGGTCAGCGAGCACTTCCTGGTTATTCCTCCTCTTTTTCCGTTATCAGTCTTAACCTGTTTTTCTTCTGGCGATATTTGCAGTGAAAAAAGATAAATATCCTCAATCACTTATGGCAGAAATGCCTTTTTTTGCGGCTGCGGCAGCCTGAACGCTCATTGAGACGCTGTTTACAGGAGTCAGCCTGGCAGTGCCAGAGGTTGTCAGAGCGTCATTTTCTGAAAAATTATTTAAACAGTGCTAATGAATTTAACTTAAGTATTACTTATTAATTATTGGCGGCAATGACTCGGAAGAGGCTTTATTCCGCCACAATTGAATCTTTATGATTAAACAATTTGATTGAAATTGCTTTTTTTGTAATCAGGTTTTTCTGACTGATATTAAAGGGATGTGTTATATTCCAGGAAAATTCCCACCTTGTTGCAGGCCATGGCCAATGAAGAATAATTACGATGATTTGCAGCGTTTTAAAGAGAAAACGCAAACGCTCGACATCGACTTTAAAGATATGTCTGGCCAGACGCAGGAAGCGGCGGAACACAGTAAATGGGCATTGATTCGCCAGCTGGCGAAAGAAGAACATCAGACCCCGTTTGGCGGCGGCGAGCGTATTGACCTGCCGCAACCTCAGCCGCTGCGTGGTGATGAGTTCACGGCTCCACCGCCTGGGGCACCGGCACGACATGCCGCACTCACTGCGCAACCGGCAATGGCAGCCCGCACCTCGATTCTCGATAGCCTGTCAGGCAGTAACCTGCCAGCAACCAGCACGACTGCACGCGGTCCTTCATCACTCTTTCCGCCACCGCCACCACTGCAAAAAGCGGCCGTGGCTGAGCCTGCGACCCCGCTGCGTGCTGAGCCGGTCCGGCCTGCCACCGTGGCGGAACTTCAGCCTATCGTCGCACCCACCGCCACCCATTCTGAGCCAGGACGATTTGGTGCGCTGTTCCGCTCGCGCGAGATTAATCTGCCGAAAGAAACCTTACTCAAACCGTTACTGGAGAAGATTGCGCTATGCCATTAGTTTGTGTGTGCTCGCCAAAGGGGGGCGTGGGGAAAACCACGCTGGCGGCGAATCTGGCCTGGAGTCTGGCGCGTTCCGGTAGCAAAGTTCTGGCGATTGATTTTGATGTGCAGAATGCACTGCGTCTTCACTTTGGCGTGCCGCTTCATGATGGCCGCGGATTTGTGGCGCGCTCTGAAGAGCAGGCGGACTGGAGCCAGTCGATTCTTACCACTGGCGGCAATATCTTTGTGCTGCCCTATGGCGACGTCACGGAGCCGCAACGCGAACGGTTCGAAGAGAACCTGATGAAAGATCCCCACTTTATTAAGCGCGGTCTGGATACGGTGCTCAATTATCCTGGTCTGGTGATCGTGGCTGATTTCCCGCCTGGCCCAGGCCCCGCCCTTAAAGCAATGACGACGCTGGCCGATATGCATTTAGTGGTGATGTTAGCCGATACCGCATCAGTATCGTTATTACCGCAGATTGAAGAGAACCGGATGATCGGTAAGCCTCTCAATAATAAGCAGGGTCACTATTTTATCCTTAACCAGTCTGACAACCGCCGGAATATCAATCGCGATGTCACCGCGTTTATGCAGCAGCGCCTGGGCGATAATTTACTGGGCGTGGTTCACCGTGATGAAAGTGTGGGTGAAGCCAATGCTTCGCAGCAGTCTGTTTACGATTTCAGTCCCGCCTCCGCAGCGGCATTTGATATTGAACTGATCGCGAAAAGGGTCAGCAGCATTCTGAATATCACCGTGGGTAATGGCGAAGTTCAGGCTCCCATCCGCACAAACCACTTTTAGTCGGCTTCCGCCAGGCGACTGACTTACACAGCTCTTCTCAGGGTGAATCATGAGTAAAATCGGGTTTTACCTGCTGCTGCTGGTGCTTGCACCCGTTGCCGCGGTGATCATCATTACGCCAATGGACAGCCAGAAACAGTATATTTTTGGTCTGATCAGCATCGGCATGATGTTTTTATTGGGTTTCAGCAAGAGCCGCAAAATAACGGTGGTGATGGTGGTTCTCTCTGCGCTGATGTCCAGCCGCTATATCTGGTGGCGGACCACCGAGACGCTGCACTTTAATTCCGAAGTTGAAGCTATCTTAGGCATTGGCTTATATCTGGCGGAGCTGTACGTCTGGCTGATCTTAATTCTTGGCTTCCTGCAAACCACCTGGCCATTAAAACGCACGATTGAACCCTTACCGGACGACACCAGCCTGTGGCCGACGGTCGATATTTATGTGCCTTCCTACAATGAAAGTCTTGATGTGGTGCGCGACACCGTACTCGCGGCGCAGTGTATCGACTACCCGCGTGACAAAATCAGGGTCTATCTGCTGGATGATGGCAAGCGCAGCGAGTTTGCCCGCTTTGCGGCGGATGTCGGCGTGGGTTATATCACCCGTGACGACAACAAACATGCCAAAGCCGGGAACCTCAACCATGCGATGAAAATCACCAAAGGTGAGCTGATTTGCATCTTCGACTGCGACCACGTGGCGACGCGCACCTTCCTGCAGGCAACGGTAGGACCGTTCCTGAAAGATCCGAAGCTGGCGCTGCTACAGACGCCGCACTACTTCTATTCTCCCGATCCCTTTGAGCGTAACCTGCGCGCCGCACGCAGCATTCCAAACGAAGGCTCGCTGTTTTATGGCCCGGTGCAGCAGGGTAACGATAACTGGAATGCCACTTTCTTCTGTGGCTCCTGTGCGGTTATCCGTCGTTCAGCGCTGGAAGAGATTGGCGGTTTTGCCGTTGAAACCGTGACCGAAGATGCACACACCGCCCTGAAAATGCAGCGACTGGGCTGGGGCTCAGCCTTTTTGTCGATCCCGCTGGCTGCCGGTCTGGCAACAGAACGTCTGGGCCTGCATATCATTCAGCGTACCCGCTGGGCGCGTGGCATGACACAGATTTTCCGCGTCGATAACCCGCTGTTTGGCCGTGGCCTGAAGTGGCAGCAGCGTCTTTGCTATCTCAACGCCATGCTGCATTTCCAGTTTGGCCTGCCACGCGTTGCCTTCCTGACCGCACCGCTGGCTTACCTGCTGTTTAACCTGAATATTATTCACTCATCGGCCTCGCTGATCTTTGCCTATGTGCTGCCCCATCTGGTGATGTCGCTCTACGTTAACTCACGGATGAATGGCCGTTTCCGTTACACCTTCTGGGGTGAAATTTATGAGACGGTGATGTGCTTCCATCTGGTAATCCCGACCATTCTGACCCTGTTGTCGCCAAAACATGGCAAGTTTAACGTGACCGATAAAGGCGGCGTGCTGGATCAGGGCTTCTTCGATTTCCACATTGTGCGTCCGCATGTGATTGTGGCGCTGCTGCTGGGCATTGGCATTGTAGCCGGCGTGGTGCGCGCCGTGATGCATGACTATTTTGGCGTCGATCCTTACGTTATCGCGCTCAACGTCGGCTGGGCGATCTTCAGCCTGATCATTCTGATGGCGGCGATTGCCGTGGCGCGCGAAACCAAGCAGGTGCGTAAAACTATCCGTGTTGAAGTGCAAATCCCGGCGATTATTCATTACGCCAGCGGCATTTCATCGCGCACCCAGACCAGCAACCTTTCGATGGGCGGCGCGCAGCTTGATGCACCCGATGGACGTCATGAAACTGATGAGATTGAAGAGATTGATCTGCTGCTGAAATCCGGCGCGATCACTATCCCGGTCAGTCAGATTTCCGGCGATGATGAGAGCATCCGTCTGCGCTTTGAGGCGATGCCGCTGGCGCGTCGTCGCGAACTGGTCCGTGTGGTGCTGGCTCGTGCTGATGCCTGGATTCAGCCGGAGTATAAGCAGGACAACCCGTTGATTTCGCTGGGCACTATTATCCGTACCGTCTTTGAGCTGTTCTGGCTGACCTGGAAAGGCCGCCACGATAAACGTAAAAATGTCGACCCGGTTGCCGCGGCGGCGAAAGAGGATGGGGCGGCATGAAGATCCTGACGCAAACTTTGCTGGTCAGTTCACTGACCGCAGCGTTATGGCTGACGCCCGCTGGCGCGGAAGCGCCGGTTGCTACTGATAACAGCAGTGCTGCGTCGGTAAACAGTTCAGCTCCGACGCTGCCTGATGCTGCTTCCAGCACGCAGCCTGCCAGTGCGCCGGTAAACAGTCCGGCTCCGATGCCGTCTGATGCTGCTTCCAGCACGCAGCCTGCCGATGCCACCGTCATTGCACCCGCGACAAATCAGGCTCCGGCCAGCGATGCGGCATCTGTGGCGCCCATGAATAATGGTTCCACCCAGACGGCAGGTTCAGACCAGGTCCCGGTCCCGGTCAGCGGTGGAGAGTCTGCAATGCCGTCAGTGTCACCAGCGGCAAATGCGCCATCTGCGACACCGTCCGCAGAATCTGCACCGGCATCGGCGCTTCAGAGTGCATCACCCAATGCCATGGCACCCCCGGTGAACGCCTCTTACGCCCCAGGTAGCGAGGCGACATCACAAACTCAGCCATCTTCAGTGACCGGTGACGCGACTTCAACGCCTCAGACAGCGTCATCGACCGGCGAGGCGGCGGCTTCTGCCCAGACCACCGCGCCGATGGCCGCCACCGGCGCGGTGACCCAGGACAGCAGCGCGCTGTCAGCAGTACCCCTGCCGCAGGGCCTGAGCAGTGCCGATCCCGCGCTGGAAGCAGCCGCCAGTGCGCTGCCCTACGCGCCAGGCCAGGTAGCTGCGCCGGTTGCAGAAGCGCAGCCGCCGATCGCGGCTGCCATCAATCAGCCGATCAGTAGTGTTATTTCAGTGGCCCAGATGGGCCAGTCGCGCGGCATCACGCTGACCGGCGGCCAGCTACAGTCGGGCATCACCTTTACCCTGCCCGGCGATGAAGTCATTACCAATGCGCGACTTAATCTGACGCTGCGCGTCTCAGCTGCGCTGGCGGCACGCAATACGTCGCTGCAGCTGATGCTGAATGGTCAGCCGCTCGGTACACTGCCGCTGGGTGCGACGGACAGCGATGTCAGTGACTATGAGCTGGATATTCCGGCGGCGATGGTGGTGTCGGCGAATAACCTGAGTTTTAAAATCAACGATGCGGACAAGTTGCTGTGTGAAAGAGAGAGCGCACAGCAGTATCAGGTCACCATTCTGCCGAACACATCGCTGCACCTTGAGGGTCAGAAGCTCAATATCGGCACCAGCCTGCGTAATTTCCCGCGCCCCTTCCTGGATCCTCAGCGGATGACGGCGTCCACCGTGACGGTGGGCTTTGCCAGTCATGTTTCAGCCGATGCCGTCAGCGCGGCGGCACTGGTGGCATCCTGGCTCGGCATTCAGAGTGATTATCGCGGCATCCGTTTCCCGGTGGTGCGCGGCGAACTGCCGGAACACAACGGCATCCTGTTTGGTCATCCTGGTGATCGGATCGGCACCCTGACTTTCCCGGCCAGTAACGGTCCGATGTTGCAGGTGGTGGATAATCCCAATAATCCGGTTTACAAATTGCTGCTGGTCAGTGGCAACAATGAGGAGCAGTTGCGTCAGGCGGCGAACCGTCTGACAACGCAGCCACTGACGACAGACGAGAGTCAACTGCAGGTCCCTGAGCAGACTATTGCAAACCGCAAACCTTACGATGCACCACGCTGGATTAACACTGACCGGCCGGTACGGCTGAGCGAACTGCTGCGTAAAGATCAGAGTCTGACCAGCAGCGGCATCTGGCATGATGCGCTGCGTGTTAACTTCCGCGCCGCGCCTGATTTGTTCCTGTGGGATGGCGACACAGTGCCGGTCAATCTGCACTATCGCTTCCCGTCTGAAAGCTGGATCGATGAGGATAATTCCTTCCTTAACGTCATGCTCAACGGCACTTTTCTGCGCAATCTGACGGTGAACAAAGTCGGCCTGCTGGAGAACGCCTGGCACCGTCTGGGCGGTGATGCGCGTCAGGAGCAGTATCAGCTTAATCTCGAACCCTACCTGATCTATGGCGATAACCAGCTGGCGCTCTACTTCAATATCAAACCACGGGCTGATGCGCCCTGCGGTGTGTTACTCAACAACAACATCAAAAGCCGGATTGAAGAGGATTCATGGATCGACCTGAGCCATACCCGTCACTTCAGCATGCTGCCGAACCTCTCTTACTTTGTGGGTGCCTCTTTCCCGTTCTCACGTCTGGCCGATTTCAGCCAGACCACGCTGCTGCTGCCGGAAACGCCCAGCGATGCTGAACTGTCAACGCTGCTGGATCTGGCGGCGCGGGCTGGTAAAGCCACCGGTCTGGCGCTGACACAGAATCAGGTACTGTTTGGCCTGCCGACTGGCGGCACCCATCTGGCGCGCATACAGCAGAGCGATCTGCTGGCGGTGAGCACCACCGGCAACAGCGCCTTTAATCAGGCGATGCTGGCGGCTTCCCCTTATGACGCGACTGGCAGCACCTTTGGGGTGAAAGAGCCTGACACGCTGGAAAAATTACGCGGCTGGCTGACCGGTGACTGGAGTCGTCAGCAGCTGGATGCCGATCGTTACTTCTCCTCCAACGAAGCGTGGCGAGGCTTCCTCAGCTATCGATCGCCATGGAACCGCGATCGGCTGGTGGTGATGACGGTGGCAACCAGCGACGATCAGCTGTTGCGACTGCATAACGATTTGAGTTCAGCACAGATTAACGCCGGCATTCGTGGCGATACCGCGATTATTACCGATGAAAACGGCATTCGCAGTTTCCGCGTCGGCGCGCAGTTTCCCAGCGGTGAGTTGCCTTGGTACATGATGGTGGTGTGGTATGCCAACCAGCACTCGGTGCTGCTGGCAGTGGCGGCGATGCTGCTCTCCGCGCTGGTGGGCAGTGCGGCCTGGGTGATGCTGAAGCGTCACGCCTGGCGACGTCTGAACCCTAAGCAGGACCGTGATTCCGGCAGGAAGTAAGGATAATAACAATGAAAAAAAATCTGTTAAGTGCCGGTATTCGTAAGGCGTTGCTGCTGGGCAGCGCGCTGGCCCTGTCACAGCCGCTGCTGGCGGCAGAAAGCGCCAACCCGGCGCTGCAGGCGCTGTTCGATCAGGCCTCTTACTGGCATCAGAAAGCGCATGACGACCTGGCGACAGCCTCACTGCAAAAGGTGCTGATGGTTGAACCCAACAACACTCAGGCGCTCTACCTGCTGGCGCTCTATTCACAGCAGGGCGGCGACACTGCGGCGGCGGCGCAGTATCGCGCCCTGCTGAGCCAGGTCTCCCCCAACGATCCGCATCTTGGCGAGCTGGATAACGCGCGCCAGATGCAGACCATTCCGCAGGCGCAGCTTGCGCTGGCGCGTCAGCAGGCGCGCAGCGGCAATATTCCGGCGGCGTTACAGACCTGGCGCAACACCTTCAGCGGCAATGCGCCACCACCCAGTGTCGCGGCAGAATATTATCTCACTATGGCGGGCGACCGTACGCTGCTGCCGCAGGCAGTTGAGGCACTGCGTCAGTTTGCGGCTCAGCATCCGCAGGACACCGGCGCACGGCTGGCGCTGGGTAAAGCGCTGACCTATCAGGAACCGACCCGTCGCGAAGGCATTGAGGTGCTGAGTTCGCTGGCGAGCGGTAATCAGGATGCCGACCGCTCACTGCGTCAGGCGCTGCTGTGGCTCGGTCCACAGCCGTCAGATGCGGCGCTCTATCAGACCTGGCAGCAACGTCATCCGCAGGATTCGGCGGTGATCGACTACTACCGTAAAAACGTCGGCGGCGCAGAAAAAGGGGCCGGATTCAGCGCGCTCAACAGCGGTGACGTCGGCGGTGCGCAGTCCAGCTTTGAAAAAGTACTGGGCGCCAATCCGCAGGATGCCGATGCGTTAGCGGGCATGGGCTATGTGGCCCAGCGAGCCGGACGTTATCAGGAAGCGGCGGATTATCTGCAGCGGTCTGCTCAGCTCGGCGGCGATCAGGGTTCATCGCGTCAGCAGCAGGCTGACGATGCGCGTTTTTATGCACAACTGGCCAGCGCCCAGCAGGCACTGAAAAGCGGAGACACGGCGCAGGCGCTGACATTAAGCGAACCGCTGGTGCAGGCTGACGGTGAAAAAGGGCTGGCCGCCAGACTGTTCCGCGCCGACGTGCTGCGCCGCACCAATCAGCCTGCGCAGGCGGAGCAACTCTATCGCACTATTCTGCAAAGCGATGCGGATAACCGCAGCGCCAAAGAGGGGCTGTTCTATGTTCTGCGTCAGCAGAATCGGGGTGCCGAAGCCAGTACGCTGCTGGGTGCACTGCCGGACAGCGTTCGCCAGAGCGTCACGCCACGAGCCAATGAAGCCGATGCGCTGCGTCAGCAGGCGAAGCGTCAACTGGCGGCTGGTAACAATGCCGCTGCCATCGCGACGCTGCAGCAGGGTATTCAGCGCTATCCCACGGATGGCTGGCTGCGGCTTGATTTAGCCCGGCTCTACCGTCAGCAGGGCGATACGCTGCTGGCGGCCAACGTGATGCAGCCGGTGATGCGCAACGGGGCCAGCACCAGCGAACTGTATGCCGGTGCGCTTAACGCCAGCGAAAGCGGCGGCTGGCAGCAGGCCAGCACGTTGCTGTCGCGCATTCCCGCTAACGCGAAGACGGCGGCGATGCGTGAACTGGCGCAGCGGGTTAATTTCAATCTGCAGATGAGCACGGCCGACCAGTATCTGGCGCAGGGCGCGACGGCTGCCGCCGCCAATACCCTGAAGGCGCTCACGGTTAATCCACCCACCAACCCGGTTGATGCCGGAAACCTGGCGCAGAAGCTGGCGCAGGCGGGCGATCTCACCAGCGCCGTTTCGGTGGTGCGGACTAACCTGCAGCGTGGCGTGCAGGGCAATGCGGGCGATTATGCCGCGCAGATGACGGTGCTGAATCAGGCGGGCCTCGGCAGTGAGGCGCAGCGCTTCCTCAGCAACCCGGAACTGCAGGCGCGCAGTACGCCGACGCAGCTGGCCGGTATTCGCAATGGCTACCTGATTAACGAAGTGGATCGTCTGCGGCAGCAGCGTCAGTACGCGGTGGCGTATGACAAGCTGATTGGTGCACTGCAACAGGATCCGCAGAACCGCGATCTGATGTTCGCGATGGCCCGTCTCTACCAGGACGGCAAGATGAACCGGGATGCGGGCGTGGTCTATGACTACCTGATGACCCAGGATACGCCGACGCAGGATGCGCGCGTCGGAGCCATCAACGTCGCGCTGGCGCAGAACAATGTGCAGCGCGCTAATGAGCTGAGTCGCAGCCTTAACAGTACGACTCAGACACCGGATCGTCTGCTGCTGCTGGCGCGGGTGGCGGAGGCCAATGGCGAGCATTCTCAGGCGATGACTTATCTGCGTTCAGCGCGCGGTCAGCTGATTGGCCTGCAGGGCGCGCAGCCTGGCAGCGTGCCGACCGTGGGCGGACTGGCGCTGGCGGATAATCCGTTTATCAACCGTGATACTTCGCCGGTGGGACGTTCACCATCCAGCTACGGCACCGTGCTGCCGTGGCAGGCGGCACCTGCGAGCGTTGCCGCTGGCGTGACAACGCAGGGTGAACCGGCCGCGGGCAGCGAAACTGTTTCCCGGCAGTCACAGATTCTGCACGACGTCGACACCATGATGGATTCGCTGCAGGAGAAAACCGGCAGCTGGAGTCAGGGCATGGTGCAGGTGCGCGGGCGTGACGGCGAGTCGGGCCTGAGCAAGCTGACGGAAGCCAAAGCACCGCTGACCTTCTCTACCGTGCCGTTTGAAACGGCGCGCCTCGACTTTACCGCCACGCCGGTCTCACTCACGGCGGGCAGTGGCGCAGCCGATGCCTGGCGCCGTTTCGGCACCAATGCGCTGAGTCAGGGCAGGGTGGTGGCTGCAGGCGGTGCAACGGCGAATGACCTGCCGAACGCCACCACCGATTCGCAAACTGCCTCGGGCGTGGAGCTGAATCTGGCGCTGAAGGGCGACAGCTATAAAGTGGATATCGGCAGTACGCCGCTGGGCCAGGATCTCAGTACTCTGGTCGGTGGCGTGCAGTGGTCACCGAAACTCACCGACTTCCTGACGCTGATCCTGACCGGTGAGCGCCGCGCGATTACCGACAGCCTGCTCTCTTACGTCGGCGCAGAAGATAAAACCAGTGGCAAACGCTGGGGACGCGTCACCAAAAACGGCGCTAACGCCCTGTTAAGCTACGACAATGGCGATGCGGGCTTCTACGCCGGTGCGGGCGCGTACAGCTATCTCGGCGAGAATGTCGCCAGCAACAACAACCTGCAGGCGACGGCCGGTGCCTACGTTCGTCCGTTCCACACTGACGATCGCGAGCTGAAAGTCGGCATGAGCCTGTCGTGGATGGACTTCTCGAAAAACCTCAGCTATTTCAGCTACGGTCAGGGCGGCTACTTCAGCCCGCAGAACTATGCGTCGGTCTCCTTCCCGATTGAGTTCTCCCGCAAATTTGACGATCTGAAAGTCAATATTGGCGGGGCAGCCGGTTATCAGACCTACAGTCAGGATAAGAGCGCGTACTTCCCGTCGGATGCCAGCCTGCAGTCAGAGCTGGAATCCCTTGCCGCCAGCGGCAGTGTGAAAGAAGCTTACTACTCCGGCGGCAGTAAAAACGGCATCGGCTACAACCTGCACGCTGGGGCGGACTACAAACTTAATAAAGATGTGACGATTGGCGGCCAGCTGGGTTATGACACCTTTGGTGACTACAACGAAAGCAGCGCGCAGCTCTATGTCCGTTACCTGTTCGGAGAGAAGTAATGAGTGAGCATTCGGGGGTATCGCATCCTTATCAGCCGGGCTGGTTTGATCTGGTCAGCGTGCTGATTGACGGGATGATCGCCAACGCCGGTCAGCAGGAGGCAGAAGCCTTTCTCTATAAGATGGGGGAATCGCTGGCGACCCGCTATCCTTTGCCAGAGTCGCGTACCGTGCAGGATCTGGAGCGCGAGTGCAATCTGCAACTGGCGCGGTTTAACTGGGGCTTTGTGCAGCTTCAGCCGGAAGAGAAGGCGCTGCTGATTGCCTGTCACGCCTTACCGGCAGGCGACAACACCCACTCTCCGGCTGACTGGCAGGCGGCGTTTGGTGCGGTGATGGCCGGGCTTTTTTCGGGCTGGTTGCAGGGCCAGGGCGGCAGCAGCATTGTGCCGGTTACGCTTGAACTCAACGATGGCAGCACGCTGCACTATCGATATCAATAGGATCGGAAATGAAACGTAATCCACTCTGGCGGGTCTGGCTCTGCTCTGTTTTACTGCTGGCCTGCAGCGCGCAGGCAAGTGCCGGCGGCTGGGAGACTTTTAAAAGTCGCTTTGTGACCTCAGAAGGGCGGATCACTGACACCGCCAATAACAACGTCAGTCACACCGAAGGCCAGGGTTATGGCATGTTGCTGGCGGTGGCCAACGACGATCGCGCCACCTTCGAGCGGTTGTGGCAGTGGACGCGCAGCCAGCTGCGTAATCCGCAGACCGGGCTCTTCTACTGGCGCTACGTGCCGGGCAGTGACAACCCCGTCGCCGACAAGAATAACGCCTCGGATGGCGATGTGTTGCTGGCCTGGGCACTACAGCGTGCTGCACAGAAATGGCAGGTGGATAGCTACCAGCAGGAATCTGACCGTATTCAGCGCGCCATCATCAGGCTGGATGTCACGAGTTTTGGCGGCCACACCGTGATGCTGCCGGGTGCGCAGGGCTTTAACAAAGTCAGTTATGTGGTGCTCAATCCCTCTTACTTCCTGTTTCAGGCGTGGCGCGAGTTTGGTGAACACAGCCATCTTCAGGTCTGGGATAAGCTGATTAACGATGGCTTTGATCTGCTGGGTAAGCTGAGCTTTGGTAAAACCGGGCTGCCAATGGACTGGGTCGCACTGAATGCCGACGGTTCGGTTGCCCCGGCCGTCGGCTACTCGAACCGCTTCAGTTACGATGCGATTCGCGTGCCGCTGAACATCTGGTGGTATGACCCGCACAGCCTGGCACTGGTGCCGTTTCAGCGCGTCTGGCAGGGTTACAGCCGCATGCTGACACCCGCCTGGTTCGACGTGCTGGCGAATGCCCCTGCACCTTACCATCTTGAGGGCGGACTGCTGGCGGTACGTGACCTGACGCTGAATGAAACCGGCTATCTGAGCGATAAGCTGGCTGCGGATCAGAACTACTTTTCTGCCAGTCTGCAGTTGCTGACCTGGCAGGCGTTTCAGGAGAAGCGCTGATAACCAGCAGAATGGCGGCACTGGCCGCTGTTCTGCCACCGACCGCCACGCGCTCAACACGGAGCAGGCGCTCAGCCGCGCCTGCTCCGCCTTTAACTGCCGGGTCACGGCTCTGCAGCCCGTCGGTTACGCGTTACTGCGGATAGGCGACCCAGTCGCCGCCGTTCAGCCTGATCCAGGGTTTGCCCTGATACATCATCACCACTGCACCGTCATTTTCCGACACCACCGGCGTCTGCGGCAGCTTGTCAGTCAGCACCGACATATTCACATTCGGGGCATTAAATACCTGCCCATCTACGACGCGCGACACAATCTCTGACAAGGCCAGCAGGCTGGTCGGCGCATCAATGTTCAATGGCTGAGCCTGATGCGGCGCCTTCATTCCGACGAATTTAATGCCTACCGGTACGTGAGTAATATCCGGGCTGGGAATATCGCGCAGGCCGGACATCTGCATTTTGTCTCCCTCTAGCGCGGCACCGTGCTCGGGCACTACCATTACCATGACGCGGCGGCCCGACTTCTCCAGTTGTGTCATAAAGGTATCAAGCTGATCGAATAGTAGTTGCGCGCGCGGCTTCCACGGTGCCGTTTTGGTGCTGCCGAGTTCGCGGGTGCCGTCGTGCAGCGGGATCAGATTGTAGAAAGTGGCGCTGCGTGCATCGCTGCTTTTGCTGCGGTCGTCCAGCCAGCGCTGCATCAGTTGCGCATCGTTGAATACCGGCGAGCCGTCGAATGATGTCAGTTCTGGTGCGATACCCGCCTGTGACATCAGCGGTGCCTGAATATCGCCCCCTTCGCGTACCTCCTTCAGATAGTTACCGAATACGCCGGTGTGATCCATCATCAACTGCTCTTTAAAGCCCAGCTTCGCCAGATTGTCGAACAGATAGCAACGCGGATCGGCAGGTTTATAGAGATCGCTATGCGAGGTCTGGCCACAACTGGCACGCAGCAGTCGGATACCCGCCGGTCCGCTGTAGCTGGTTGCGGCGTTGTAATTGCTCAGCATGATGTCGAAATGCTGCCACAGCGGATGGTTACGCAGCTGAGAAGCATCCATATCAGACCAGGCGAGCGAACAGATATTGATCACCAGGATGTCGAAAGGCTGCGAATCGGCGGGCAGATTGTCGGGAAAATGCGTCACGCGCTGGCGTTCACTTTCATGAAAGCGGTTCAGCCAGGCGGTGAGATTCGCGCTGGTCGGCGGCGCAGACTGCTCCAGTCCATCCGGCGTGGCGGCTGGCTGGCCGCCGCTGGGCGTCTGATTCAATACCACCTGTGGCGTGGCCGTCCGGGTCGGCAGCAGCGACATCGCCGGACCAGCAATCGTCAGCACGTTAAGCCAGATCAGCATCAGCGAAACCAGCACCGTGATGCGGATCCATTGTGAAACAAACAGATAGAGAACCAGCAGCACAAAGGCGGCCCCCACCATTTGCCAGTTAATAAAGCGATCGGCCAGGTCGAGCAGATAGGCCGCAGAGAAGCCCGCCAGCTGATCGCCCTGGCTGAGTATGCTGCTGAGTCCTGGCAGCCAGGTGTCGTGCCAGAACAGCGCGATGCCAACCGGAATCGAGATCAACTGGCGGATGCGATGCAGGCGCGCCGAGGGTAACGGAAAAAGCAGCCAGGCGAGAAACACCAGATTGCTCAGGGCGTGAAAATTGAGATAGCCATACCACAGCAGGCCGAACTTCAGTAAAAAGTAGAAATTCCAGCCGCCCAGTCCGCGCCAGGAGGACCAGAAGCGGGAAGAGGAGGCCGCCGCAGGTTGATCAGTATTCATTAATTTTTTCTATCCGTTTCAGAGGATTGACGCTGCCAGTGACCTTCCGATTTAAGCGCGCGAGCCGGCAACAGGCGATTCATGATGCCGTTCCAGCGACGGGGTAGCCATTTTTGATATAACGGCTTTAAAAACAGCAGGATAACCAGAGTAAGTAGCGCGATTTGTACCCAGTCCATCAGATTCATAAGGCGTTGTTCTCCGGCAATAAAGTGATGGGCTGCGGTGCAGCGCGTTCATGTGTTTCAGGCCGGCTCTCAACGGCGGCGCGGGCCGTCTCTGATACCGGAGTCAGATCCTGAATTGCCATCGGCGTCAGTTTCTTGATATTGCTGACTTCCGCGAGGATCTGATTATCCTCAAACCAGACCATCCGGTTAGCAAACAGCTCGTCGTGAGGCAGAGAAAAGATATATTTCAATGCTTTATCAAGGTCGTTATAGCGGCAGGAAGAGAGGAAAAGGATGACACGATCTTCCAGCACCGTGACCAGGTCGCCAAAGCGGCGCGGTTTACAGAGCGTCAGGATTTGCTGAGGCTTCAGCTGTGGCACCGGCCGCAACGCGACCAGCAGGCCCTTATCATTTTCCGGCAGCAGGGTATTGCTGATCAACTGGCCGACTGACTGACAGAAGGCGTCGAGACGCAGGTAGCCTTTCTCATGCAGAGGCTGCAACGAAGCGGTTAACGCCTCAAGACTGGCGGGAACGCGACGGTTAAACACCTGTCCCTGAAGGCCCTCCAGCGTGGTCAGAAAGCGCGACAGTGTGGCGTTAGTCGGGACGATGGCGTTCACACCGCAGGCCAGCAGCAGACGTTCGTCGCTATAACGCAGGCTGGCCCCCATCTCGCGCACCACAATTTTCAGGCCGTTGCCGCGTGTACGCCGCAGGCTGTGCACCATCTTCGCCAGTTCGTTGATATATTCGCTGCGGGTCAGGCTGAAAATCACCGTTGCGGCATTGGCCTGCTGCGCCCGCAACCAGGCCTGTTCATTATCCTCGAACAGTTGCCACTGGCGTGAAAGCGGCGGCGCGCCTTCGAGCACGATTTTGTCCGCAAGATAATGCTGCTCATCGTTGAGGCTCAGCGGTTCCTGCTTTTCATTTAAGGTAAAAAAGCGCTCATTTTCACAGCCCAGACGTATTGCCCGATCGGCAAGCAGGCGTTCCGCGGCATACCACCAGTTAATTCGATACTGCCAGCTATCCTGCTGAAAGCTCAAATGCGCAACGCCATCCAGCTGACGAAAATAACGCTGAAGATGATTACTCAGATTTATTATTGTGGTGCCGGAGGTCACGATTAAAAGGGTGAGCTTTCTTTTATGCAACGTCTGACGCATGCCCTTTATCCAGCGGGATAATTCTGCGTCATCAAGCTTATCCCATTGCGCTGCGCTGCTATTAAATATCACTAACCCATTTTTACTGCCGAGCGTGCGCAGAAAATCACTTTCCAGCTGCAACAAACTGCTTTTGCTTTTGGAAAGAGAAAACAGCGGAATACGATCGGGTCCGCCAATGGGGTCGGGCGTCAGCAAATCACGCGGCGGCTGGTCAGCGCTGATCAGCGTTACGGCCTGCTGATGTGAAATTACCTGTCGAATAAAAGTGCGGGCGTCATCCTGCCGCGCACAGGTCACCCAATAACAGCCAGGCGTTTGCAATGCCGTTAATTCAGGCTGAACATGCAACAGCCCCAGCGAAAAAGAATTTTTCATATTGAATTCGTTATTTTTCCAGTCCAGGCTAGCTTATTATAGACAGGCCGGGATGTAACCTGAGAAATTTAAACATTGCTAATCACAGGCCGGCTCACATTGTTCTGCAATTGCCGCGTTTCTGGAAATGTTTTTCAACTTTCCTTTACGCGCAGTCCGTCATCCTGAGTGTGACGTTGTTTTATTTTTGGCGAACAGTAATGAAAAACCACAATCTCTATAACCCTGTTGCCGCTGATGGCGATCGTCAGGATGATATTAGTGCGTTGCGTGATGCGTTTTCTTTGCACTCTTTCCGCTATGTCGACATTGCGCGGGAAGAGCGCCTGAAAGCGATTGTGTCGCGCTGGCCGCTGTTAGCGGAAACCCTTGCCAGCCAGTCTGAGACCGATCGCTGATGCCGCAGATCGCGCTTCAGGGCGTACGGGGCGGCGTCGGCACGACTTCTCTTTGTGCCGGATTAGGCTGGGCGCTGGCTGCACTCGGCGAGCGAGTATTGTTGATTGATGGCTCTCCGGTCAGCCAGCTCGGCGTGCATTTTAATCTGCCCGCTCAGCAGGATAATGGCTGGATGAAAGCCCTGTGTGAGGGCGGTGACTGGCAGCACAGCGGGCTTCGCTATCCCGATGGTCCTGATTTGCTGCCTCACGGGGTGCTTTCCCATCAGCATGCTTTGACTATTGCCAGACAGAATGAGGCGATCGCCGCGCCGCTGCTCCAGGCATTGCCGGACCTGCGGGCGCGCTATCAGTGGATTATTTTCGATCTGCCTGCCGATACCCTGCCCTGGCATGAAACGCTCTATCCGACGCTGGACAGCCTGTTGTGCGTCACTCAGCCAGACGCGAATTGCCATTTGCGGCTTAGCCAGCGCCAGTTTCCGGCGCGCACCCGTTTTATTATCAATCAGTTTAATGCCAACAGCCGTCTGCAGCAGGATCTGCATCAGCTCTGGATGGCCTCGCTGAATCCGCTGATCCCGCTGCTGATCCACCGGGATGAGGCGCTGGCAGAAGCGCTGATGATGAAGCAGCCGGTCGGTGAATACCGGCCACATGCGTTGGTCAGTGAAGAGATCATCACGCTGGCAAGCTGGCTGCTGCTCAATCTGAATGGAGTGAGCTCTTGAATCCGTTGTGCTGGCTGTTAACAGCGCCCGCCTGGCAATCGCTGCACAGGGGCTACACCACCGCACGAGGCAATGGCGCGTCCCGCTTCGCCAGTGCGCTCCATCTGTTCTGGTCGGTGCTGGGCCTGATGCTGCTTCGCTTCGAAACGCCGGGCTGGCAGCGGATTATTCAGCAGCGCCGCCGGCTCTATCCGCACATTTCGCCGGAGCGGCCGCGACCGCTGGATATCCTGCGTTATCTGATCCAGACGCTGTGGCTTTTGGTGATCCTGCCGCAGAGCGATGGCGCTCGTGGCGGTTTCCGTGGCCTCGGTGCGCTGTCTGGGTGGCGCCACCATGGCTACCGCTGGCTGGACAGGGCCGTTGCCCACTCACAGACCCAGGGAATCGATGTGCGCATCGAACAGTGGCTGAAGCGGCTGTCGCCGCTGGTGCGACGCAGCCTCTTCGCCGTCACCGCCCTGTTTGCGACGTTGCTGGCGCTGCTCTGTATCAGCCAGCCCTTTGGTCTGATGACGCAGTTTATCTTTGTGGTACTGCTCTGGAGTCTGGCGATGCTGGTACGACGCGTCCCGGGGCGTTTCCCGACCATGATGCTGATTGTGCTGTCGCTGACCGTATCGTGCCGCTACCTCTGGTGGCGCTATACCTCGACGCTGAACTGGGACGATCCGCTGAGTCTGGTGTTTGGTCTGCTGCTTATTGCGGCTGAGACCTACGCCTGGGTGGTGCTGGTGCTGGGCTATTTTCAGACGCTCTGGCCGCTTAACCGTCAGCCGGTGTCGATGCCTGTCGATCGGGATCAGTGGCCAGGCATCGATCTGCTGGTGCCAACCTACAACGAACCGCTCAGCGTGGTCAGACCTACCATCTATGCTGCCATGGGCATCGACTGGCCGAAAGACCGCCTGAATATCTATCTGCTCGACGACGGTGGCCGGCCGGAATTCCGCGACTTTGCCGCCAGCGTGGGTATCAACTATGTCGTCCGTCCCACCCATGAGCACGCCAAGGCCGGCAACATCAATCACGCGCTGAAAAAGTACTGCCGCAGCGAATTTGTGGTGATTTTCGACTGTGACCATGTGCCGACGCGCGCCTTTTTGCAGATGACCATGGGCTGGTTTATTAAAGATCCCCGGCTGGCGATGATGCAGACGCCGCATCACTTCTTCTCGCCTGATCCGTTTGAGCGCAATCTCGGGCGGTTTCGTCGTACGCCCAATGAGGGTTCGCTCTTTTATGGGCTGGTGCAGGACGGTAATGATACCTGGGATGCCACCTTTTTCTGCGGCTCCTGCGCCGTGCTGCGCCGCAGCGCACTGGATGAAATTGGCGGTATTGCGGTGGAAACCGTTACCGAAGATGCCCATACCTCGCTGCGTCTGCACCGGCGCGGCTACACCTCGGCCTACATCCGCATTCCTCAGGCGGCCGGACTGGCGACCGAAAGTCTGTCAGCGCATATCGGACAGCGTATCCGCTGGGCACGCGGTATGGTGCAGATCTTCCGCCTTGATAACCCGCTGTTTGGTAAGGGGCTGAAGTGGGTACAGCGGCTCTGTTATGCCAACGCCATGCTGCACTTTCTCTCTGGCATTCCGCGGCTGGTCTTCCTGCTGGCGCCGCTGGCGTTTCTGCTCTGTCATGCCTACATCATCTATGCGCCTGCGCTGGCGATCGCCATTTATGTTTTGCCCCATATGCTGCATACCAGCCTCACCAACTCGCGTATTCAGGGACGCTGGCGACACTCTTTCTGGAGCGAGGTCTACGAGACGGTGCTGGCCTGGTATATCGCCCGGCCTACCACCGTGGCGCTGTTCAATCCTCACAAAGGGAAGTTTAACGTCACCGCAAAAGGCGGGCTGGTCGAGGAGCAGCATCTGGACTGGGTGATCACCAAGCCCTATATGCTGCTGGTGCTGCTCAACCTCGCAGGGGTATTGATGGCGTTCTGGCGCATGCAGCACGGTCCGGCCAATGAGGTACTGACGGTATGGGTGAGCCTGATTTGGGTGCTCTACAACATGATTATTCTTGGCGGTGCGGTAGCTGTTTCGGTTGAAGCACGGCAGATCCGTGAGGCGCACCGGGTGGAGATCGCCATGCCGGCCGCCATTGCACGCGAAGATGGTCATATGCTGCCCTGTACGCTGCGTGATTACTCTGACGGCGGCGTCGGGCTGGAGATGCGCGAGCCGGATGCGCTGCGGGAGAATGAAAAAGTGTGGCTGCTGCTGCGTCGTGGACAGCAGGAGTTCAGCTTCCCGTGCCAGGTGCAGCGTGTCTTTGGCCACCGTGCTGGCGTGCGTCTCCATCAGCTGACCACCCAGCAGCATATTGAATTTATCCAGTGTACCTTCGCCCGCGCCGATACCTGGGCGCTGTGGCAGGACGGTTTTCCGGAAGATAAACCGGTGCAAAGCCTCGCCGATATCATGATCCTCGGTTTCAAAGGTTACCTGCGCCTGGCGGAATATGGCCCACCGCAGTTACGTCGGCTGTTTAACCTGCTTACCGTTGGGGTGAGCTGGCTGGCTTCGCTGTTGCCGCAAGGCATCGGACGTGTGCCGGCTTCAAAAAACGCATTGAGTTGATGATATGACGATACCGAGAGTAAACAGGTGGTTTGCCGCTCTGCTGCTGGGCAGTGCAACGTTAAGCTGTGCCGCCGCGCAGGAGGACGCGCCCGCAAACATCGCTGGTGTAACGCCTGTGCAATCTTTACCGCAGGATAACGGCGCACCGCTGCGGAACAGCCAGCTGAGCTTTGCCCAGCTGGCACCGCCGCCTGGCAGCATGACGCTGCGTGGCACCCGCACTACCGGACAGATTGAGTTCGGTGTGCGCAGCGATGAGGTGGTGACGCGCGCGTTACTGAACCTCAGCTTTCGGCCTTCGCCCGCACTGCTGCCGACGCTGTCGCAGCTGAAGGTGTATCTCAATGATGAGCTGGTCGGTCTGATCACCCTGACGCCGGAACAGCTGGGTAAAGAGACCCAGACGCAGCTGTCGATCGATCCGCGTTACATTGCCGACTTCAACCGCGTGCGTTTCGAGCTGGTGGGCCACTACGCCAACGTCTGTGAAAATCCTGCCAATAGCGCAATCTGGCTTGATATCGGCAAACAGAGCGGCATCGATCTGACGCTGCAAAAACTGCCGCTGAAAAATGACCTCTCCCACTTCCCGGAACCCTTTTTTGATTCGCGGGATACGCGGCCGCTGACCCTGCCGATGGTGTTCAGCGCCCAGCCGGATGTGACGCAGCAGCGGGCTGCCGCCATTCTTGCTTCCTGGTTTGGCAGCAAAACGGGCTGGCGCGGACAGCGCTTTCCGGTGCTGTATAACCAGCTACCGCAACAGCATCATGCGGTGGTGTTCGCCACCAACGATGCGCGCCCAGATTTCCTGAAAGATCTGCCGCCGGTGGCGAAACCCACAGTAGAGATTGTCAGCCAGCCCGATAATCCGTATGAAAAAATGCTGCTGATTCTGGGACGCAACGATGAGGACCTGCTGACGGCGGTTCAGGGTATCGCCCAGGGGGAGCTGCTGCTGCGCGGCGATATCTCAACCATCGACAGCGTTAAGCTGCTCTCCCCGCGCCAGGCCTATGACGCCCCTAACTGGGTGCGGACCGATCGCCGCACCACTTTCGCCGAACTGACGCAATATGAGAATCAGTTGCAGTCTGATGGGGTGCAGCCTAATCCCGTCAGCCTGACCCTCAATCTGCCGCCCGATCTCTTCCTGGTTCGCGCGCGCGGTATCGACATGGATCTGAGCTATCGCTACACCGCGCCTTTCCAGTCGGATGGCTCACGGCTGGCGGTCAACCTGAATAATCAGTTCATTCAGGATTATCCGCTGCCGCCGAAAAATACGACGGGTCAACAGCTGCTGCATATTCCGCTGATACAGGGAATGCTGGACAAGAGCCATGAGCTGCTGATTCCGGCGCTGCGCCTCGGGGTAGTGAATCAGCTGCGCTTCGATTTTGATTACGCCAATATCACCATCAGCGGCAACGCGGATGGACGCTGTGAAACCGCAACGCCGATAACGCATCATGTGGTGGTGGACGACAATTCCAGCATCGATTTTTCCGGCTATCGCCACTACATCGAAATGCCGTCGCTGCGCGCGTGGGCGAATGCGGGCTTTCCGTTCAGCCGCTACGCCGATCTGGCGCAAACCCTGGTACTGATGCCGCCAAAACCCGATGCAGAGCAGGTCAGCACGCTGCTGAATACGTTGGGCAATATGGGTGCGCAAACCGGCTATCCGGCGCTGCGCGTTCAGTTGACCGATGACTGGGCCACGGCGAAGAAGCAGGATGTGGATCTGCTGATGATCGGCGTCATCCCCAAAGATCTTCAGGATGACCAGCGGATCCCGGCGCTGGTCGACGCCACCGCCAGCTGGCTGAAAGAGCCTGTGCGACGGATCACTCCGGAGGTGAACCCGCAAAGTCAGCGCGAGCAGGCGGCAGAAAGCACGACGACTATCAGCTCCCGCGGCCCGCTGGCAACGGTGATTGGCTTCCAGTCACCTTTTTACGATCAGCGCAGCGTTGTCGCGTTGCTCGCCGATGGCACGCCGCGCAGCTGGCAGTTGCTCAACGAGGCGATGGGTGACAGCGGCAAGCGTGGCACGATGTCTGGCTCCACCGTGGTAATCCGTGAGTCAGGGGTTAACAGCCTGCGCGTGGGAGAGAGCTACTACGTTGGTCATCTGCCGTGGTGGGAGCGTCTCTGGTCGCTACTCTCCGTCCATCCCTTCTGGCTGGCACTCTGCGCACTCTTTGTGGTGGTACTGTTCGCGCTGATGACCTGGCGTCTGATGCGAATTATTACCCGTCGTCGTTTACTGGATGAAGATGAATAACGCCCGGGTGCTGCGGGCAGGCATGCTGCTCGGCGCACTGAGTGCGCTGCCGGGGCTGGCTGCACCGGTCGACGGACCGGAGGTGTCGCCGGTCGAATGGTTGCTGTCACAGGTACGCACCGGCGAGTCGACCAACAAATACGATCTGGTGCAGCAATCGCTCTACCGGCTTGAGAAGATCGATCCTGATAATCCGCAGGTGCTGGCGGCTCGCCTGCGGCTGGCGCTGCGTCAGGGCGATATCCCTAAAGCGCAGATGCTGCTGGAGCAGCTGAAAAAGGTTGCGCCCGACTCCGCCGCGACGCGTGAATCAGCCGTCGGCCTGACGCTGATGTCGTCGGATGGGCGTCAGCAGCTGCAGCAGGCGCGCCTGCTCGCCACTTCGGGGCGCCTGGCGGAGGCGAAAAGTGCTTACGATGCGTTGTTCGGAGGGGTTTTTCCGGATGCGAACACGGCGCTGGAATACTGGCGGCTGCTGGCACGCATTCCCGGTCAGGAGAGCGTCGCTTATCAGCAGCTGCAGGCGCTGGAGCAGCGCTACCCGGGCAATATCGGGGTTGAGCTGCAAATTGCACGCATGGCATTTGATCAACAGCAGCCGGCGCAGGCGATAGCGCAGTTGAAAAAGCTGGCAAACAGCAACGGCGGACGCGCCGCCGCCGCCGATCTCTGGCTGCAGCAAATCAACGATCAGCCGGTCAGCGACAGCAGCGTGGCGCAGTTGAAGGCTTATCTGGCTGTTTTTACCGACGGCGACGCGCACCAGCAGGGCGCGGATGTGCTGGCGAAGCAGCAGGCGCAGCTCGCCGATCCCGCCTATCGCGAACGGATGCGTGGCCTGGCGCTGGTCGAGGCGGGCGATGTGAATAATGCGATGGCAGCGCTTAGTCGGGCACTGAAGGATAACCCCAACGACGCCGAATTGATGGGTGCAATGGGGCAGACCCAGGCACGCGCCGGCCATCGTGACGCGGCGGTGCTCTGGCTGGAACGCGCCGTTGAGGCGGGCAAGCAGAGCACGTTGATCGGCAAATGGCAGTCGCTGCTGCAGACTAACCGTTACTGGCTGGCGGTCGAACAGGGCGACAAGGCGCTGGCGCAGCATGACGTTGAGGGGGCCGAACGCGCTTACCGCGCCGCACAGAAAATTGATAGCACCGACAGCTATGCCCTGATTGGCCTGGGCGATGTAGCGATGGCGCGCAAAGATGCGGCAGGTGCCGAACTGTTCTGGCAGCATGCGCTGCGGCTTGACGCGACCAACACCACCACCGTGCGTCGCCTGGCCGGGCTTTATCAGGCTGAGTCGCCTGCCCGCGTAATGCAGTTTATCAGTACGCTACCCGCCGGGCAGCAGCGCGAGATGGCGGGAACGTTGCGCGCGCTGCGCAGTGACAGTCTGCGCGCCGAGGCCGATGCGCTCGCCCGGCAGAATAAATGGCCGCAGGCGGCAGAGAAGTATCGGGCGGCGCTGGCGCTGCAGCCGGATGACGTCTGGCTCAGTTATCGGCTGGCGAGCGCGCTACGCGACGGTGGCGCCACCCAACAGGCGGATGCGCAGATCGCGACGCTGCAACAGCAGCATCCCGGAGATGCGACCGCGCTCTACGCCGCCGCGCTCTACCTTTCCAGCCGGGATAATGATGACGCCGCACTGGCAACGCTGCATCGCCTGCCTGAAACGCAGTGGAACAGTAATATGCATGAGCTGGCTGACCGGCTCGGGCAGGATAAAATTTTTGCCAGCGCCGAAGCGCTTCGTGCGGCAGGGCAGGAGCGGGCAGCGGTGACGCTGCTTTACCAGCAGCCGGTTTCCAGCCGACGTGACCTGACGCTGGCCGACTGGGCGCTGGCTCGCGGGGATGCGCAGCAGGCACTGGAGACCTATCAGCAGGTGCTGTCGCGCGAGCCGGATAGCGGCGACGCGGCGCTGGGACGAATCGAAGCGCTGGTCGCGCTCCAGCGCACCGGTGAAGCACGGCAGGCACTTGAGCAGCAGCCAGCCCAGCCCAATAGTCTTAATGCCGATCGCCGCGCCGCGCTGGCATGGCAGGCGGTGGGCGAAACCACGCAGGCTGCCGTGCGCTTTGCCAGCCTGAAGCAGCGCGCTGCGTCACTGCCGCCTTCGCAGGATAAGGCACTGGTGTTTCGTGATGCGGCACGGCTGGAGCGCACACAGCAGCAGCCAGAGATCGCGCTGGCGGATTATCGTCAGGCGATGACGGCCAGCGGTATCGGCAGCGGCGAAAGTATCAGCCGCGCGACACGCTCTCAGGAACAGGATGACTGGCTGAAGCGCAGTATTCGCAGCGACACCGCAGATCTCTATCGTCAGCGTGAGACCACGCTGACGGTGCAGCAGGATTATTCGCGCAATAAGGGTACGGCTGGGGTCTCCGACTTTACTGCCCATACCACCATGCTGCAGGCGGAAAGTCCGTTTGCCGACGGACGTGGCTTTTTCCGTCTCGACCGGGTGGACGTCTCGGCAGGGAGTTTTACCACCCGCAACGGCAGCTTCGACGAGCAGTTTGGTAGCTGCGACGACGCCAGTTCCGGCGGATGCAGCCGCGATGCCAGTCAGCGCGCCGAGGGCACTGCGCTGGGCGTCGGCTGGCATAATGACCGCTGGTCAGCGGATCTGGGTACCACGCCGCTGGGCTTTGAGGTGACCAACTGGACCGGTGGACTGAGCTGGAAAACTGACGTCAGGGATCTTGGCGTGACGCTGACCGCCTCGCGACGGCCGATCGCCAGTTCGCTGCTTTCCTACGCGGGCGGGCGCGATCCATCGGCCAATGGTGGAAAAAGCTGGGGCGGCGTAGTGGCAACGGGTGGCAGCATCGGGCTGAGTTACGATCAGGACGGCGCACACGGTGTCTGGGGCGACATCAGTGCACATCAGATCACCGGTAAAAACGTTGCGGATAACAGTCGCGAGCGCTTAATGGCTGGCTACTACTACAAGCTCATTAATAGCGATAATCGCCGGGCCACCGTCGGGCTGAACAGCATGCTCTGGCACTATCAGAAGGATCTCAGCGATTACACCTTCGGTCAGGGCGGCTACTACAGTCCGCAGCAGTATCTCTCCTTTTCCGTGCCGGTCACCTGGCGACAGCGGACAGAAAACTGGTCGTTCGACCTGGGCGGCTCGGTTTCCTGGTCACATTCGAAAACCGATGCGCAGCAGCGCTATCCGGTCAATCCCGGTTTTACCCTTGCCAGCAATCCCGTTTCTACCAGCAGCACCGGTAGTGGCACGGGGTATACGCTGCAGGGCGTGGTTGAACGTCGTATCACGCCCGACTGGTTTATCGGGGTGGGCGTCGATATTCAACAGGCGAAAGACTATACCCCAAGTCACGGGCTTATCTACGTGCGTTACTCTGCCGCTGGCTGGGAAGGGGATCTGGATATGCCGCCACAGCCGCTGACCCCTTACGCGGATTTTAAATAATCCCGACCGGGAAAAAGCCGGACTTTTCAGACGGTAAAAAAGTCAGTTTATGGGATATACTGGCGGGCATTGTACTGTCTGCTATCTGGGCTTTTTTCATCGTCAGGAGAATATTTTTGCGCGTAAGCCGGTCACTTACGATAAAGCAGATGGCGACGGTTTCGCTGGTTGCGGTTATCACCATCAGCATCTTTATCGTCATCCAACTGTTTCATTTTGTGCAGCAGCGCAGGATTGACTACGCCCAGCAGATGGAGAATATCGCACACACTGTCCGCCAGCCGCTGTCGGAAGCGGTACTGCGCGCCGATATTTCTCAGGCCGAACGCATTCTCCATTCACTGAAACCTGCCGGTATTTTATCGCGCGCCGATGTGGTGCTGCCGAATGCGTTTCAGGCTCTGCATGCCGACTTCGAAACGGAGAAACCGGTGCCGCGTCTGGTGGCGCGACTGTTTGAGCTGCCGGTGCAGATTACCCTGCCGCTCTATTCAGTGGAAAATACCGGGATGCCGAAACCGCTGGCCTATCTGGTGCTGCAGGCTAACTCGACGCGCGTCTACCAGTTTATTCTCAGCACGCTCTCGACCATGATTATCACCTATCTGCTGCTGGCACTGATCCTGTCAGTGGCGATCAGCTGGTGTATCAACCGGCTGGTGGTGCATCCGCTGCGCAATCTCTCGCGGGAGCTGCAGGAGCTGCCGCCGCAGTCTATTCTGACGCATAAGCTGTCACTGCCGCAGAGCCACCGCGATGATGAAATCGGCATGCTCATCCGCAGCTACAACCGCAATCAGCAGGTGCTGGAGTCGATACATGATGAGATGAGCCGGCTGACCACCCATTTTCCCGTGACCGATCTGCCCAACCGTACCCTGTTTCTGGCGCTGGTCGAGCAGTTCATGAGCAGCCCGGAACAGCCGCTGGGGCTGATGGTGATCCGCATTGAAACCCTGCAGGAAGCCAATGGCGTATTGAGCGATGAGCAGCGCGATACGCTGATGCTGACGCTGGTGGAGAAGATCCGTAATACACTGGATGACCATACTCTGCTGGCGCAGACCGGGACCAGCGACTTTGTCCTGTTAATGAAGCGCGCCAGTAATCCGTTCCGCGCCCTGCGTCTGGCCCGTAACCTGATGATTCGCCTTAATCAGCCGGTCAACCTGTATCAGCTGCAGCTGCGTCCTAACGTCAGCATTGGTCTGGCGCTGCGCGACGATCAGCCGCTGAGCGCCAGTGATCTGCTTGGCCGCGCGACCTCAGCGATGATGTCGGCCCGCCATCAGGGCAAAAATCAGATCCTGTTCTTTGACGCCGCGTTAACCGAGCGCGCGCAAAAACGTCTGACCCAGGAGCATGACATTCTGCAGGGCCTGCACAATGAGCAGTTCGCCCTCTATCTGCAACCGCAGGTCGATATGCGCACCGGCACGTTAGTCGGCGCGGAAGCGCTGCTGCGTATGCGCCAGCCAGACGGCAGCTACGGTCTGACCGAAGAGTTTATTGCCAGTGCCGAAGAGATTGGCGTGATTAGCGCGATTGGCCGCTGGGTGTTTGAAGAGGCGTGCCGCATTCTGGCAGGCTGGCAGCGACAGGGCATTATGCTGCCGCTGAGTGTGAATATTTCCGCTGTGCAACTGCGTGACACGGGCGTGGTCTCGCATCTGCAATCCCTGCTGACGCGCCATCGCATCGCACCTGGCACCTTCGTGCTGGAAGTGACAGAAACGGCTCAGCTTGATGATGCTGAACAGGCGATATCGATGCTGCGGATGTTGCAGCAGACCGGCGTGGCCGTGGCTCTGGACGATTTCGGCATGGGCTACTCCAACCTTAACTACCTCCATCAGCTGAAAGCGTTGCCGGTTAACAAGCTGAAGATGGATCGCAGCTTCGTGGCGGCGCTGCCGCATGACGACACCATGGTCTGCATCGTGGCGGCCATCGCCGAGATTATCCATCTGGAGGTGATTGCCGAAGGCGTGGAGACAGCGGAACAACGTGACTGGCTGCTGGCGCGCGGCATCTCTATCGGACAGGGCTATCTGTATGCTGAAGCGCTGCCTCTGACCCGATTCAATCAGGCATGGATCGAAAACTCCTCACTACCGCAATAATTGCCTGATTCATTGATTTTGCGAGAATTTTAGTTACAAAACCCCCTGCTGAAGCGTTTCAGTTCAGAATTACGATCCCCGGGTTTCCTGGGCGTTTGTCACCCTGTATTAATCACGTAAACAGAGTGTTATTTTCGGGTTACTGTCAGGCGCCACCTCTGTTGCCCGCCAGTCACAATAACGAATCCGACAACATCACCTCACGGCGTTAGTGGACACCTGTTTATGAAAACCTCACTTTTTAAAAGCCTTTATTTCCAGGTGCTGATGGCGATTGGCATCGGCGTTTTGTTAGGCCATTTTTACCCGGAGTTAGGGACCCAGATGAAGCCGTTGGGAGATGGCTTTGTTAAGTTAATCAAGATGATTATCGCCCCGGTGATTTTCTGTACCGTGGTGACCGGCATCGCTGGCATGGAAAGCATGAAAGCGGTAGGAAGGACCGGCGCGGTTGCACTGCTCTATTTTGAAATTGTCAGCACCATCGCGCTGATTATCGGCCTGATCGTGGTTAACGTGGTGCAGCCGGGTGCCGGGATGAACGTTGATCCTGCCACGCTGGATGCCAAAGCCGTGGCGATTTACGCGCAGCAGGCAGAACAGCAGGGCATCGTCGCTTTCCTGCTGGATGTCATCCCCAACAGCGTGATTGGCGCCTTTGCCAGCGGCAATATTCTGCAGGTGCTGCTGTTTGCCATTCTGTTTGGTTTTGCCCTGCATCGTCTGGGTAATACCGGCACGCTGATTTTCAACGTGATTGAGAGCTTCTCAAAAGTGATTTTCGGCATCATTAACATGATCATGCGTCTGGCACCGATAGGGGCATTTGGCGCGATGGCGTTCACGATCGGCAAGTATGGCGTGGGCTCACTGGTGCAGCTCGGCCAGCTGATTATCTGCTTCTATATCACCTGTATTCTGTTTGTGGTGATCGTGCTGGGACTGATTGCACGACTGTTCGCCGGATTCAGCATCTTTAAGTTCATCGCCTATATCAAAGAAGAGCTGCTGATTGTGCTGGGCACTTCCTCTTCCGAGTCTGCGCTGCCGCGCATGCTGGATAAGATGGAGAAGCTGGGCTGCAAGAAATCGGTAGTAGGGCTGGTGATCCCCACTGGTTACTCCTTTAACCTGGACGGCACCTCGATTTATCTGACCATGGCGGCAGTATTTATCGCTCAGGCGACCAATGCGCACATGGACATTTTCCATCAGATTACGCTGCTGGTGGTGCTGCTGCTCTCCTCCAAAGGCGCGGCGGGGGTAACCGGGAGCGGATTTATTGTGCTGGCCGCGACGCTCTCTGCGGTGGGACATTTGCCGGTGGCGGGTCTGGCGCTGATTCTTGGTATCGACCGCTTTATGTCCGAAGCCCGTGCGCTGACCAACCTGATCGGTAACGGTGTGGCGACCGTGGTGGTGGCGAAGTGGGTCGATCAGCTGGATCATAAACAGCTGACCGACACGCTGGCAGGCCGGAATAAGGAGAATAAAGCGTCTGAATCTTCAATTTAATCATTGAATTTCACTTAAATCCTCACAAATGCCCGCTGTCGCTTGCCCTGACAGCGGGCATTTGCATAATAAACCCCACTTGTTTTTTTTGACGTTTTTCACTTCGTTACGCGACATCCTGAGCTTCCTGTGGTCAAACACTTTGTTGTTGGATAACAGCGCGATTCGGCGCCAGCCGATTCGTTAATAACAGCGGCAATATGCGCCAGTGATAACGATATTTGAATTATTTGAGTAGGGGTTCACATGCAGGGCACCAGAATTCGGCTTTTGGTTGGTGGATTAGTGCTGGCAAGCAGCTTTGGTCTCCAGGCAGAAACGCTGCAACCGGATCCGGCCTGGCAGGAAGGCAAGCTGGATAATGGATTTAACTGGCAGTTACTGGCCACACCGCAACGCCCCAGTGACCGTATTGAACTGCGGCTGGTGGTGAATACCGGCTCGCTGGTGGAGAGTGCGCAACAGGCCGGCTTCAGCCATCTGCTGCCGCGTCTGGCGATGGTGCACAACACCGCGCTTGATAACAATCAGCAGCGCGCGCTATGGCAACAGGCGATGGATCCACAGCATCCGCTGCCACCTGTGATCACCTCCTATGATTCCACCCAATATAATCTGAGTCTGCCGAATAACCGCCCCGAGTTGCTGAAAGAAGCGCTGAACTGGCTGGCGGCCACGGCGGGCAATATGGCCATCACCGAACAGGTGGTCAACACCGCGCTGGCGGCATCGGATCCGGTGGCGACCTGGCCGAAAGATACCCAGGATGTCTGGTGGCGCTACCGCCTGAAAGGCTCCGCGCTGCTGGCGCATGATCCCGCAGCGCAACCACGCGTGCCGGTTGATTTAACCCAGCTCAATGATTTTTATCATCAGTGGTACACCCCGGATGCGATGACGCTCTACGTGGTAGGGAATGTCGACAGCCGCAACCTCTCTGAGCAGATCAATAAAACCTTCTCGGCGTTAACCGGTAAACGAGAAACGCCTGCGCCACTGCCCACCCTGTCGCCGCTGCCGCACGAGCCGGTAAATCTGGTCAGCAGCAACATGACGCAGGATCGCCTTTCGCTGGTGTGGGATACGCCGTGGCAACCGATTCGTGACTCCCAGAATCTGCAGCGTTACTGGCAGGGCGATCTGGCGCGTGAAGCGCTGTTCTGGCATGTCCAGCGTGCGCTCAGTGACAGCAAGGCACAGGGCATACAGGTGGGATTTGATTGCCGTGTGCTCTATCAGCGTGCGCAGTGCTCCATCAACCTGGATGGACGCAACGAAAATCTGGCGCAGAATATGAACCTGGTGGCGCGTGAGCTGGCAAACGTGCGTGACAAAGGCTTGCCGCAGGAGGAGTTCGATGCGCTGATGGCGCAGAAGCTGCTGGAGCTGAACAAGCTGTTTACCACCTATGCCCGCACCGATACGGATGTGCTGATGAGCCAGCGCCTGCGCTCCCAGCAGAACGCCGTAGTCGATATCGCACCTGAGCAGTATCAGAAGCTGCGTCAGACTTTCCTGGCCGGCCTGACCCGCGAACAGTTAAACCAGGAGCTGCGTCAGCAGCTGACGCAGGAGCTGATGATGGTACTGATTCAGCCGGAAGGCGAAGCGGAAACCAACGTGAAGAGCCTGCAAAACAACTGGGACAAAGTGATGGCACCGCCAGCGGCACCGGCGACCAGCAATGAAGCCAGTCCGCCGGATAGTAACGTCAAAGACGTTCCGCCAGCCGCATAAAATCAGGTCTTTGCCCTGAGCCACTCGGTCACTAACATCGGCCAGCTGGCGAGGGGCAAATCTGCCACGCCGCGGATACCAAATCCGTGCCCGCCTTTCTGATAGAAATGCACCTCTGCCGGGACCTTATGCTCACGCAGCGCGCCAAAAAACGCCATGCTGTGATTCACGGATACATCATCATCGTCGGCTGCGTGGATCAACAGCGTCGGCGGCACCAGCGGATGAACCCGGGTTTCCATTGAATAAGCGTCAATGGTTTTCTGATCGGGCCAGGCACCCAGCAGGCGGGTTCTGGCTCCTTCATGGGCGATGCCGTCCCGCATGCTGATTACCGGATAGACCAGGACCATCGCATCCGGACGCGGCGAGAAGTTTTCTGCGCCATCCTGCACCGGATAGAGTTTCTCTGCGAAACGCGTACCCAGACTGGCAGCCACGTGGCCACCCGCCGAAAAGCCCATCATGACGATATATTTACCATTCAGGCCGCGCTGCGCCCGTTCACGCAGGACGCGTACCGCGCGCTGAGCATCGGCCAGCGGCGCGTCGGGGCCTTCGTGATGTCCATCATAGGGCAGGCGATAAGTCATCACCGCCAGGGTGTAACCCATTGAGGTAAAGAATGTCGCCAGGGCGCTGCCTTCACGATCGATCATCACGCGCTGATAGCCACCGCCCGGTGCGACCAGCAGGGTAATCCCGTTTGATTCGACCGGATGCCAGATCGCCATCTCCGGGCAACGCACGCCGGTAGCTGCCCGATCGTAAGGCTCATACTCTTTTGCCATGTCGACAATCTGCGGCTGGGCGCGCGAATCGCTGGCGCCTGGCGCATCACCGTGTGGCCAGATATTAATAATTTCTGTGTGCATAAATAGATCCTGATGCGGGGAATATTTTAATTGTTTTGTTCGCGGCCGGAGAGAACAGCGTCCTGCTGTCTTTTGATTAAAAGATGGTCTTTTTTCAGGCGGTCGTCCATCCGAAAAGGGGGGGATCTGACCAGATTCGGACTATGCCTGGTGGTGGATCTTTTTATATAACTGATTAATTTTAATCAATAAATTATAAGGATGGTTGAAGGGGATTGCCGCAGGAAGTCCGTTATTAACCACTAATTTGCAGCTTAAGGTAAATGGCTGGCACGGCCCGCTTCGATAGCCGCAATTTACCGGATATCACGCTGTCTGCTGTTAAGGCGAAATAATGATTTTAGCGCCAGAGTCACTCTCGCCACGCTGCAGAGGCTTAAGTGCCAGTCTCATTTGGGAATGATCAGCGTCGGATAGAAACAGGCAGTTTCCTGTTGGTTGATGGGGTTTAACATAACATCAGTCGTTCATTCACAACGGTAAGATGCATCCCATGTTTGATACCGATCTCTCCACCCGACAAACCTTTGGTCGCCTGTGGCCGACGATTTCTCCCTTCAGGCTGGGACTGCTGGTTGCGGGTGTTGCCCTGATCGTCAACGCCGCAATAGATCCATTTATGCTGACGTTACTGAAGACGCTGCTGGACGATGTCATTGGCAAAAACAATCACGGCATTCTGCGCTGGATGCCGCTGGTGATTATCGGGCTGATTCTGATTCGCGGTGTCAGCGGCTACATCTCCAGTTACTGCATCTCCTGGGTGTCAGGCAAAGTGGTGATGACCCTGCGTCGTCGCCTGTTCAGTCATATGATGGGCATGCCGGTGGCATTTTTTGATCAGCAGTCAACCGGCACGCTGCTCTCCCGTATCAGCTACGACTGCGAGCAGGTCGCCTCCTCCTCTTCCGGCTCGCTGGTGACGGTGGTGCGCGAAGGGGCCTCCATTGTTGGCCTGTTTGTGATGATGTTCTACTACAGCTGGCAGCTTTCACTGATCCTGCTGGTGCTGGCACCCATTGTGTCACTGGCGATCCGCATCGTCTCCAGACGCTTCCGCACAATCAGCAAGAATATGCAGAACACCATGGGGCAGGTGACGTCTCATGCAGAGCAGATGCTGAAAGGGCATAAAGAGGTACTGATGTTCGGCGGTCAGCAGGTCGAGACCTCCCGCTTTGAACAGGTCAGCAACAAAATGCGTCGCCAGGGAATGAAAATGGTCTCGGCGACCTCGCTATCCGATCCGATTATTCAGTTGCTCGCCTCCTCTGCGCTCGCCTTTGTGCTCTATGCAGCCAGTTTTCCGTCGGTCATGGCAACGCTGACGGCGGGATCCATCAGCGCGGTGTTTTCCGCCATGCTGATGCTGATGCGTCCGTTAAAGTCCCTGACCAACGTCAATGCCCAGTTCCAGCGCGGCATGGCAGCCTGTCAGACGCTGTTCGCGATCCTGGATACTGAACAGGAAAAGGATGAAGGTACCCGGGTGGCTGATCGCGCCACCGGGAATATTGAATTTCGCGATGTCACCTTTACTTATCCGGGATCGGAAACGCCTGCGTTGCAGCATATCAATCTGACCCTTCCCGCCGGTAAAACCGTGGCCCTGGTAGGCCGTTCCGGTTCGGGTAAATCGACTCTCGCCAGCCTGTTAACGCGTTTTTACGATATCGACAGCGGCGAAATTTTGCTGGATGGTCATGACCTGCGCGATTACACCCTGGCCTCACTGCGCGAGCAGGTGGCGCTGGTCTCTCAGCATGTTCACCTGTTCAATGACACGGTCGCCAATAACATTGCCTATGCCCGTACCGACGTCTTCAGTCGGGAGGCGATCGAAAAGGCGGCGCAGATGGCCCATGCCATGGAGTTTATTAATAAAATGGATAACGGGCTGGATACGGTGATTGGAGAGAATGGGGTGCTGCTGTCGGGTGGACAGCGTCAGCGCATCGCAATTGCCCGTGCCCTGCTGCGCGACAGTCCGATTCTGATCCTCGACGAAGCGACCTCGGCTCTGGACAGCGAGTCTGAACGCGCGATTCAGTCTGCACTGGAGACGCTACAGCAAAACCGGACCACGCTGATTATCGCTCACCGGCTCTCGACCATTGAAAAGGCAGATGAAATTCTGCTGGTGGAAGAGGGCAGGATTGTTGAGCGCGGCTCGCATCAGCAGCTGCTGCAAAAGAAAGGCGCTTATGCCCGGCTTTATCAGATGCAGTTCAGTCAGCCACTTTGTGCGTAAGAGATGTTTGTGCCGAATGCCAAAGCAGAGTGAACCCAACAGCAATTAATATGCTCAACTCACAGAGAGCCGGGTCAGAGGAGAAAAGTGTTACAGCCACCCAACCAGACGTTACCAACAGCCTAAAAAATGCGCCCTCAGGCGCATTTTCTGGCATCGGCACGTTCAGTGCCTGTATCAACGACGCTGGCTGCCGCTCTGTCAGTCAGGCATCGCCTCTGCCGGAATAATCGCGCCACGATGCTGAATCACGGTGCTGGCAGTCAGATGTCCGCGCTGCGCGGCGACCTCTGCAGAAGCGCCGGTCAGACGGCGAGCCAGATAACCGGCACTGAACGAATCACCGGCTGCGGTGGTATCGATCACTTTCTCTTTCGCCAGACGAACCGCAGGCACATCAATCAGCGGCGCATCGCCGGTGACCACCAGGCAGGAGTCTGCACCGCGCTTAATCACGATTTCGCTGGCACCCGCCTGACGGGTACGCGCGATAACGTCATCCAGCGGCTCTTCGCCCCAGAGCAGATGTTCATCATCCAGTGTCAGGAAGGCGATATCGGTACAGTTGAGCATGGCGCGATAAGCGGCCTGTGTGCTGGCCCGATCGGCCCATAAACGTGGGCGGTAGTTGTTATCGAAAATTACTTTGCCGCCATTAGCCCGGCAGCGAGCCAGCAGCAGCATCAGCTTTTCACGACTGGCAGGCGACAGAATCGCCAGGCTGATGCCGCTGAGGTAGAGATAATCGTAGTGCGACAGCTGTTCAGCTATCTCTGCGGATTGCGGACTGTCGAGCCAGTAACGCGCGGCGGCATCACTGCGCCAGTACCAGAAGGTACGCTCACCGTCGGCATCGGTTTCAATGAAATACAGGCCCGGCATTTTATTATCGAGCTGCTGAATCAGGTCGGTATTGACCTTCTCCTGCTGCCAGGCTGCGATCATTTGATCGCTGAACGAATCCGTACCCAGCGCAGTGACATAATCGACCCGTAACTGCTGCTCATCAACCTGGCGGGCGAGATAAACGGCCGTATTGAGCGTATCGCCGCCAAAGCCACGTTTAATGTTCTCACCCTTTTCGGACAGCTCAATCATGCATTCGCCGATGATGGCGATTTTTTTCTGCGTCATGGTTTCAGACCTGTAGTGAAATATCGCCTTAGTCTCGCGTCTGGTATGGCAGACGTCAATGGTTTTAAAACGGTGTTTTAATTTATCTTTAAAGGTGACCATTAGCCCCGGTCTCGGGGATAAACGCCGGGAATGTCGGCTTTTTTTACCGCTTATGCTAACGAAATGGCTGATAAACCCCCTTTTCTGAATTGAATCATCTTACTATCCCGCTTCCCTGATGCCGTTGCCCGTGGTCTCGACTATCTTTAACGCAGACCGTGAATGTGCAAGGAGAAAGCGTAATGTCGCGTATCGGGAAAATAGTCAGCTGGGTAGCAGGAATTCTGGTGTTGTTGATCGTGGTGATTATCGTCGTCATCGCGACCTTTGACTGGAATCGCCTGAAGCCCACCATTAATCAAAAAGTTTCAACCGAGTTAAACCGTCCCTTTGCGATACGCGGGGATCTGGGTATCGACTGGGCACGAAATCGCGACGAGGCAGGCTGGCGGCGCTGGGTGCCGTGGCCGCAGATCCATGCGGAAGATATCATGCTGGGGAATCCGCCTGATATTGCTGACGTCACCATGGTACATCTGCAGCGGGTCGATGCCACATTGTCGCCGCTGTCGCTGCTGCACAAAGAACTGTTTATCCCGTGGATTAAATTGCAGCGGCCGGATGCGCGTCTGATTCAGACCGCGGAAAAAAAGAACAACTGGACCTTTACCCTTGCCGATAGCGGCAAGGATGAGAAGAGTGCTGCGCCATCGGCCTGGTCATTTCGTCTGGATAATATTCTGTTCGATCAGGGCCAGATTCGTTATCGCGACGCCATTAACCGCGCAGATGTCACGGTGCAGGTTAATCCGCTGGGTAAACCGGTGCCGTATACGCAGATTGCCGGAGGCAATGATCAGCAGAAGGGCGCAGGCGACTTCGTCTTTGGCTGGCAGGCGAAGGGCACTTATAACAATGAGTCACTCAGCGGCGACGGTAAGATTGGCGGCATGCTGTCACTGCGCAGTCAGAACACCCCGTTCCCGATTGAGGCCGATCTGCGCAACGGCAGCACGCGGGTTCAGGTGACCGGCGGTCTGCAGGATCCGATGAACCTCGGCGGGCTTAACGTGCGACTGCGCTTCTCGGGCGATACGCTGGCGAATCTCTATGGCCTGACCGGCGTCCTGCTGCCTGACACGCCACCTTATGAAACCGACGGCCATCTGATTGCTAAATTCAGCGGCGAAAAGGGCGCGGTCTACCGCTATGAGAAATTCAACGGACATATTGGCGACAGCGATATTCATGGCTCGCTGATCTACAGTCAGGTCAAACCCCGCCCGACACTCAGCGGCGAACTGACCTCTGAGCAACTGCGCATGGCCGATCTGGGGCCGCTGATTGGCGTCGACTCTGGCAAAGGCAGTGAAAAAACGGCTCAGGCCAAAGCCCGGCGCGGTGAGAAATCGAATCAGCCCGCAGACCGCGTGCTGCCGCACGATAAATTCGACACCAAAAACTGGGACGTAATGGATGCCGAAGTGAAGTTCAGCGGCAAACGGATCGAACACAGCAATTCACTGCCGTTAAGCGATCTCTATACCCATTTGCAGCTCAAAAACGGTGATCTGCTGCTGGACCCGCTGCGCTTTGGTGTGGCGGGCGGCAATCTCAACAGCACCATCCGGCTGGAGGGCAATCACTCGCCGATGCGTGGTCGGGTTGATCTTCATGTCCGTAAGCTGCAGCTGCGTCAGCTCTTCCCGAATGTGGAGGCGATGAAGAACAGCCGTGGCCAGCTCAATGGCGATGCCAGCTTTACCGGCACCGGTAACTCCGTAGCCGATCTGCTGGCGACCAGCAACGGGCAACTTAAGCTGCTGATGAATGATGGCCTGATTAGCCGCAGCCTGATGGAAATTGCCGGACTCAACGTCGGTAACTACGTGGTGGGCAAACTGTTTGGCGATGACCAGGTGCGCATCAACTGCGCCGCCACCGATCTCAAACTGCAGAACGGTGTGGCGACGCCTAACCTGTTTGTGTTTGATACCGAGAACGCGATTATCAATGTTTCAGGCAACGCGAACTTCGCCAGTGAGCGGCTGGATCTGTCGGTGAATCCGGAGAGTAAGGGTGTCCGCATCGTAACGCTGCGCTCCCCGCTCTACGTGCGCGGCACCTTTAAAAATCCTGATGCGGGCGTGAAAACGGGGCCACTGCTGGCACGTGGTGCCGCTGCAGTGGCACTGGGCGCAGTAGTCGGCCCGGCGGCGGCGCTGCTGGCACTGATCTCTCCTAGTGATAACGAAGACAACCAGTGCAGCACCGTCCTGCAGCAGATGAAGCAGAAGAAGTAACTAGTTGCGATAGAGCACTTTGATAATGTGATAACCAAAGCCGGTCTTTACCGGCCCGTAAGGCGTCAGCAGCGGGCAGGTAAAGACCGCTTTATCAAAGGCTGGCACCATCTGTCCCTGCCGGAACTCACCCAGATCGCCGCCATTCCGGCCAGAAGGACAGGTTGAGTGCTTCTTTGCCAGCTGCTGGAAATTGCCACCCTTCGCCAGTTTCGCCAGAATCTCTTTTGCCAGCGCTTCCTCTTTGACCAGGATGTGTAAAGCCGCCGCGGTTTTCGCCATGTTGGTATCTCGGTTGTGTATAATTGCCGCCCAGTATAAACCCCTTTCTTTTGATTCAATCAGGCGATTTCTCCTATGCGTTTAAACCCCAGCCAACAACGTGCCGTCGAATTTGTTACCGGTCCCTGTCTGGTGCTGGCGGGCGCGGGATCGGGCAAAACCCGCGTGATTACCAATAAAATCGCCCATCTGATCCGTGAATGCGGCTATCAGGCGCGCCACATCGCTGCAGTGACCTTTACCAATAAAGCCTCGCGCGAAATGAAAGAGCGTGTGGCGCAGACGCTGGGCCGCAAAGAGGCACGCGGCCTGCTGATCTCCACCTTCCATACGCTGGGGCTGGAGATCATCAAACGCGAAACGGCGGCGCTGGGCATGAAGTCAAACTTCTCGCTGTTCGACGATCAGGATCAGCTCGCCCTGCTGAAAGAGCTGACAAAAGAGTGGCTGGAAGAGGATAAGACGCTGCTACAGCAGCTCATCTCCACCATCTCGAACTGGAAAAATGATCTGATCGATCCGCAGGGCGCCGCCGCGCTGGCACGATCGCAGCAGGATAATATTTTTGCTCACTGCTACGCCCTCTACAGCCAGCATCTTAAGTCGTGCAACGTGCTCGATTTCGACGATTTGATTCTGCTGCCGACGCTGCTGCTGCAGCGTAATCAGGAGGTGCGTGAACGCTGGCAGCAGCGTATCCGCTATCTGCTGGTGGATGAGTATCAGGATACCAACACCAGCCAGTATGAACTGGTTAAGCTGCTGGTGGGCGCGCGGGCGCGCTTCACGGTGGTGGGCGATGATGATCAGTCTATCTACTCCTGGCGCGGCGCACGCCCGCAGAATCTGGTGCTGCTGAATCAGGATTTCCCGGCGCTGGAGGTGGTGAAGCTGGAGCAGAACTACCGCTCTTCGCAGCGCATACTGAAAGCGGCAAATATCCTGATTGCCAATAACCCGCACGTCTTTGAGAAGCGGCTCTTTTCGGAGCTGGGGCAGGGCAGCGAGCTGAAGGTACTTACTGCCAACAGTGAAGAGCATGAAGCGGAGCGGGTCACCGGCGAGCTCATCGCGCATCACTTTATCAACCGGACGCAGTACAAAGATTACGCCATTCTTTATCGTGGCAACCATCAGTCCCGGACCTTTGAAAAGTTTCTGATGCAGAACCGCATCCCTTATCGCATCTCTGGCGGTACCTCGTTCTTCTCACGGCCCGAGATCAAAGATCTGCTCGCCTATCTGCGCGTGCTGACCAATCCTGAGGATGACAGCGCGTTTCTGCGCATCGTCAATACGCCGCGCCGTGAGATTGGCCCGGCCACGCTGCAGAAGCTCGGTGAGTGGGCCAACCTGCGCAGCAAGAGCCTGTTTAACGCCAGTTTTGATGTCGGTCTGGGGCAGACGCTGAGTGGCCGCGGTCTGGAGCACCTGCAGCGCTTCACCCACTGGCTGAATGAGATTATCCAGCTGACCGAACGTGAGCCGGTAAACGCAGTGCGTGATTTGATTCGCGGCATCGACTACGAAAGCTGGCTGTTCGAAACCTCCGGCAGCCCGAAAGCCGCAGAGATGCGGATGAAGAACGTCAACACGCTGTTTCAGTGGATGACCGAGATGCTGGAGGGCAGCGATATCGATGAGCCGATGACGCTGGCGCAGGTGGTGACGCGCTTTACCCTGCGCGACATGATGGAGCGCGGTGAAAGCGATGAAGAGCTGGATCAGGTGCAGCTGATGACGCTGCACGCCTCCAAAGGGCTGGAGTTCCCCTATGTGTTCCTGGTGGGCATGGAGGAGGGGCTGTTACCGCATCAGAGCAGCATCGATGAAAATAATATCGAAGAGGAGCGTCGCCTGGCCTACGTAGGGATCACACGGGCGCAGAAAGAGCTGACCTTTACCCTGTGTCGCGAACGCCGGCAATATGGCGAATTAATCCGGCCGGAGCCGAGCCGTTTTCTGCTGGAACTGCCGCAGGACGATCTGCAATGGGAAACTGAGCGCAAAGTGGTCAGTGCGGAGGAGCGGATGAAAACCGGTCAGAGCCGGGTGGCCGGTCTGAGAGCGATGCTGGATAAGGCGAAAAAGAGTTAAAACAGTGCAGGAGGCGAAGGAGATTCGCCTCACGCGAGGGCAACTACGACAGGGTTAATAACCAGTGGACGTAAGACTGATAGTGGCTTTCCTGCTCCAGCAGCTCACTGCGCAACGGATGCGCCTCCAGCCAGCCCGCGGGCAGGGTCAGATGCAGGGCATCATCGTCTGCCTGTAGCCGCACCGCAGGCAGGGTGTCATCGCGACGACGGGTGGAGAAAATAATCGCCAGCCGGAGCAGACGGCACATCCGTTCCGCCAGCCGCGGCGGCAGGGCATTCTGCTGAGTCAGCAAAGCCAGATCGATGCTGCCGCTCTGGTTTTGCAGTAAACAGGCCAGCAGCTTCTTCTGCGCCGGTGTGAAACCAGGAAGATCGAGGTGACGTACCAGATACGCCGCATGCTGCGGCGCATGACGGAAGTCAACGCTCAGGCCGATTTCGTGAATCGCGCAGGCGCTGAGCAGCAACTCACGACAGCGCTGATCCAGCTTCCACAACGTGGAAACCTGACGGAAAAAGCTCTCCGCCAGCTGACGCACGCGATCCGCCTGCTCAACATCAATGCTGAAACGGCGCTGGACGTTGTGTAGCGTACGGGTACGGATATCCCGGTCGATGGGCAGATGCAGCATGCCGTAGACCAGTCCTTCACGCAGTGCGCCGCCCGCCAGCGTCATGCTATCGATACTGAGCTCCTGGAAGATGGCGATCAGAATCGACAGGCCGCTGGGGAACACCAGCGCCCGCTCCAGCGTCAATCCTTCGATTTCCAGCTCTTCCAGTTTGCCGCACTGAATGGCGCGCTGCTTCAGCTGCTGCAGCTTATTCAGCGTGATGCGCTCATCCATGCCCTGCGCCACCATGATCTCCTGCAGCGCCTGAACCGTGCCTGAAGCACCAACACAGGCCTGCCAGCCCTGCTCACGCAGCTGCGCTGCAATGGGCTGGATCATCTCACGTGCCGCCAGCTCGGCCTGGTCAAAGTTCTCTTTTGCCAGGTGACGATCGCTGAAGAAGCGCTCCAGCCACGTCACACAGCCCATCGACAGACTGAACAACACCGACGCGTGCGAACCATCGCCGGTAGCCAGCTCGGTGCTGCCGCCGCCGATATCGACCACTAAACGCTGGTCGGAACCGCCGGTGGTGTGGGCCACGCCCTGATAAATCAGGCGCGCCTCTTCTTCACCGCTGATGACGTTGATGGTACAGCCAAGGATCTGTTGGGCGGTGTCGAGGAAGGTCTGCGCATTGGCAGCCAGACGCAGCGTGGCGGTCGCCACCACGCGAATCTGATCGGGGGGAATATCCTGCAGTTGTTCAGAGAACAGTCTGAGGCATTGCCAGCCCCGCGACATCGCGTCGGCTGACAACAGGTTATTTTTATCCAGACCGGCAGCAAGGCGAACCTTGCGCTTAATTTTTGCAACGGTCTGGATACTGCCAGAGACCTCACGCACCACCAACATATGAAAGCTGTTAGACCCTAAATCAATCGCTGCATAAAGTGACGATGCGCTTAGCATGGTGGCCTTAACCTGAACGTTTACGGTTGTTGTTGCGTGGAGCACCGCGACGATTGGCGTTATTCCCTCCGCGACGCGGGCCATTGCCGGAACGGCTACGTTGCAGACGCTTAGGCGGCGGTAAATCCGTTAACAACGCTTCGCTGCTGTACTTGCTGACCGGGATGCTGTGGCCGATGTACTCTTCAATGGAAGGCAGGTTCAGCGCGTACTCTTCACAGGCCAGGCTGATTGAATGACCGCTGGCGCCTGCGCGACCGGTACGGCCAATGCGGTGAACGTAATCTTCACAGTCGTCTGGCAGATCGTAGTTAAAGACGTGGGTAACAGCCGGGATATGCAGACCGCGAGCAGCCACGTCAGTGGCGACCAGAATATCCACATCACCTTTGGTGAAGTCATCCAGAATGCGCAGGCGCTTCTTCTGAGCAACGTCGCCGGTCAGCAGGCCGACACGGTGTCCATCGGCGGCCAGGTGGCCCCAGATATCTTCACAGCGGTGCTTGGTGTTGGCGAAAATAATGGCGCGATCGGGCCACTCTTCTTCCAGCAGGGTCTGCAACAGGCGCATTTTCTCTTCGTTAGACGGATAGAAAAGCTCTTCCTGAATGCGATGGCCGGTTTTCTGTTCCGGTTCCACTTCCACATATTCAGCACTGTTCATGTGCTCAAACGCCAGTTCACGGATGCGGTAGGAGAGGGTCGCCGAGAACAGCATGCTCAGACGCTGAGTCGCCGGCGGCATGCGACGGAACAGCCAGCGAATATCTTTAATAAAGCCGAGATCGAACATGCGATCGGCTTCGTCCAGCACCATGACCTGAATAGCACCGAGGTTGACGTGATTCTGTTTCGCGTAGTCGATCAGGCGACCGGTGGTAGCCACCAGAATATCAACGCCCTGCTCCAGCACTTTCAGCTGTTTGTCATAACCGTCTCCGCCATAGGCGAGACCCAGTTTCAGGCCGGTTGAGGCGGTAAGGGGTTCTGCATCTGCATGAATCTGCACAGCAAGTTCACGCGTCGGCGCAAGAATTAATGCCCGTGGCTGGTTAACCTGACGACCTTCCGCCGCAGGATGAGAGAGAAGATGATGAAACGTTGACGTCAGAAACGCCATCGTTTTGCCGGTACCGGTTTGCGCCTGGCCTGCAACATCACGCCCTGAAAGCGTAAAAGGCAGAGCTAACGCCTGAATCGGCGTGCAGTATTGAAAGCCTTTAGTATCAAGGGCTTCCACCACTTTTGGGTGCAGGGCGAAGTCGGAAAACTTCTGTTCAGTTAAGTGTGTTTTGCTCATAGTGTGGTAGAATATCAGCTTACTATCGCTTTACGAAAGCGTATCCGATGAAATAAAGTCAACCAACATTGGTATATTTTACGCCAATTCGCCAGGCATAATCTTGTGGAGTAAAACATGAGCAGCGATAAAATCGTTCATCTGACTGATGACAGTTTCGACACCGACGTGCTGAAAGCCGACGGCGTTACACTGGTAGATTTCTGGGCTGAATGGTGCGGTCCTTGCAAAATGATCGCGCCAATCCTTGATGAAGTTGCAGAAGAGTATGATGGCAAGCTGACCATCGCTAAGCTGAATATTGATGATAACCCAGGCACGGCACCGAAGTATGGCATTCGTGGTATCCCGACGCTGCTGCTGTTTAAAAATGGCGAAGTCGCCGCGACCAAAGTGGGCGCGCTGTCTAAAGGCCAGCTGAAAGAGTTCCTGAACGCCAATCTGGCGTAATTCAGGGCTGAATGTCCGGCAGTGGTGAATTTATCTCCTGCTGCTGGACGTTCGCTTTCAGGCGTGCTAATTTACCAGCACTGCATTACGAACTTACCTTGTAGTTAGCATCTAAAAGTTTTCCCTTGTTGAACCCTGTCGCCCTGTACCTTATAAAGATAGAACGGTTCAGCAATCTTACGGTTAGCTCCAACTCTGGCATCACATTCGGACATCTCCCTGCATACCGATCGCCATTCCATACGATGATCGTCAGGAAGAGCCGAAAAGAGCCATTAACGGCATGGATTAGTTGCCATACCATTCACGACAAACATTCCGAGTATTACCCCGAGTTTAAGAACCCATCACTATGAATCTTACCGAATTAAAGAATACGCCGGTTGCTGAGCTGGTTACTCTCGGCGAAAATATGGGACTGGAAAACCAGGCTCGTATGCGCAAGCAGGACATTATCTTTTCAATCCTGAAGCAGCACGCGAAAAGCGGCGAAGACATCTTCGGTGATGGCGTGCTGGAGATCCTTCAGGATGGATTTGGATTCCTCCGTTCCGGAGACAGCTCCTACCTCGCCGGCCCTGATGATATCTACGTTTCCCCTAGTCAAATCCGCCGCTTCAACCTCCGCACTGGTGACACCATCTCTGGCAAAATCCGTCCACCGAAAGAGGGTGAACGTTATTTTGCGCTGCTGAAAGTTAACGAAGTTAACTACGACAAGCCGGAAAATGCGCGTAATAAGATTCTGTTCGAAAACCTCACGCCGCTGCACGCAAATAAACGTCTGCGTATGGAGCGGGGTAATGGCTCAACGGAAGATTTAACCGCTCGCGTACTGGATCTGGCATCGCCAATTGGTCGTGGCCAGCGTGGTCTGATTGTTGCACCACCGAAAGCCGGTAAAACCATGCTGCTGCAGAACATCGCACAGAGCCTGGCGCACAACTATCCGGACTGTACCCTGATGGTACTGCTGATCGATGAGCGCCCGGAAGAAGTAACCGAGATGCAGCGTCTGGTGAAAGGCGAAGTTATCGCCTCAACCTTCGATGAGCCAGCTTCACGCCACGTTCAGGTTGCTGAAATGGTGATCGAGAAGGCCAAGCGTCTGGTTGAACACAAGAAAGATGTCATCATCCTGCTCGACTCCATTACACGTCTGGCGCGTGCCTACAACACCGTGGTTCCTGCTTCAGGTAAAGTCCTGACCGGTGGTGTGGATGCCAACGCCCTGCATCGTCCAAAGCGTTTCTTTGGTGCTGCACGTAACGTGGAAGAGGGCGGCAGCCTGACCATTATCGCGACTGCGCTGGTTGATACCGGTTCGAAGATGGATGAAGTGATTTACGAAGAGTTTAAAGGTACCGGTAACATGGAACTGCATCTCGCCCGTAAAATCGCTGAAAAACGCGTCTTCCCTGCTATTGATTACAATCGCTCTGGTACGCGTAAAGAAGAGCTGCTCACCTCTCAGGAAGAGCTGCAGAAGATGTGGATCCTGCGTAAGATTATTCACCCGATGGGCGAAATCGACGCAATGGAATTCCTCATCAACAAGCTGGCGATGACCAAAACTAATGATGAATTCTTCGATATGATGAAGCGTTCTTAATCCGATACTGCCTGGCCGAACCTCAGATTCGGCTTTTTTAGTCCAGATGCGCAGAAAATCGACCTCACGCCACGTCTCAACGTGGCGTTTTTCATTTGTGAGCTATAGGATTGAACACTGGCAGGAGCATTTATAATGACTGTGGTAGCGATGGCGAACTTTTGACCGTTCGTCTGTCTCTTTATGCAGAATTCGGAATCCGACACAGCGATAGGCGCGTTTTTTCGCGTATTGTTGTGCGGGATGTTAGCTGAGAGCGTTTAACGTGAATTTACTCACTATGAGTACTGAGCTTGGTTTAATTTTTCTCTTTTCCCTGGCTTTCCTCTTTTTTGCTCGAAAAGCGGCTAAAAAAATTGGTTTAGTTGATAAGCCTAACTCACGTAAACGCCATCATGGCGCGATTCCGTTGGTGGGCGGCATTTCTGTGTTCGCAGGTATCTGCTTTACGTTTGCCATTACCAACTACTATCTGCCCCACGCGCTGCTCTATCTGGGCTGCGCCGGTGTTCTGGTGCTGGTTGGCGCACTGGATGACCGTTTCGATATCAGCGTCAAAATTCGTGCGGTGGTGCAGGCCATTGTCGCGCTGGTGATGATGTTTGGCGCAAAACTCTATCTGCTTAGCCTGGGCTTTATCGTCGGCCCGTTCGAGCTTATCGTGGGGCCCTTCGGTTATGTGCTGACGCTGTTTGCCGTCTGGGCCGCGATCAACGCCTTTAATATGGTGGATGGGATCGACGGTCTGCTGGGCGGACTCTCCTCGGTCACTTTTGCCGCCATGGGGATCATCCTCTACTTCGACGGCCAGACCAGCCTCGCGATGTGGTGTTTTGCGATGATTGCCGCCACGCTGCCCTATATCCTGCTTAACCTCGGCTTCCTTGGCCGTCGCTTCAAAGTTTTTATGGGCGATGCCGGCAGCACCATGATCGGGTTCACCATTATCTGGATTCTGCTGGAAACGACGCAGGGTCTGAGCCATCCCATTACGCCCGTTACCGCACTGTGGCTTATCGCCATTCCCCTGATGGATATGGTGGCGATTATGTATCGTCGCCTACGTAAAGGCATGAGTCCGTTCTCGGCTGATCGTCAGCACATCCACCATCTGATTATGCGTGCCGGTTTTACCTCCCGTCAGGCCTTTGTGCTGATTACCGTTGCGGCGGCCATTCTCGCCGGTATCGGTGTGCTGGGTGAATATCTGGCATTTATCCCGGAGTGGGTGATGCTGCTGCTGTTCCTGGGCGCGTTTATGATTTACGGCTACTGCCTCAAACATGCGTGGCGCGTGGCGCGACGTGTCCGCCGCATTAAGCGCCGTCTGAGCCATCATCGCGAAGCAAAAAACAAATTACCCTGAAAAGAGCTGATAAAGGATACCTCTGCCATGCCTTCTGACGTTGTGGACAACGAACTGGATATTCGCAGCTTTTGCTGCCGTTTATGGCGTGGCAAGCGCTGGATTATCGGGCTGGCGCTGCTGTTTGCTCTGATCGCCTGGCTGGCCACGCTGCTGCTGAAACAGGTCTGGAGCACCACGGCGATCACCGATCGTCCGACGGTAAACATGCTGGGTTCTTACTATGCGCAGCAGCAATTCCTGACCAATCTGGATGTGCGCAACAACGCCTTAACCCTGGCCGCACCTTCACCTACGGTGATGGATCAGGTTTATCAGGAGTTCACCATGCAACTCGCCTCCTGGGATACGCGTCGTGAGTTCTGGCAGCAAACGGATTATTACAAGAGTCGTAAAACCGGCAATGCACATAATGACGCCGCGCTGCTCGACGATATGATCGGCAATATCCTGTTTACGCCCGCTGACGCGGCACATAACCTGCCCGATAACGTGAAACTCAAAGCGGAAACCGCTGGCGACGCCAACAATCTGCTGCGTCAGTACATCGCCTATGCCAGTGAGCGCGCCGCACGTCATCTGAATGATGAGCTAAAAGGTGCCTGGCGGGCGCGTACCGACCAGTTGCAGGCGCAGGTGAAACGTCAGGAAGATGTGGCTAACGCGGTATTTCAGCGCCAGCAGCATCGACTGGAGCAGGCGCTGAAGATCGCCAGCCAGCAGGGCATCAATGAGAAACAGACGCGAGAAGCGGGTGAAAATCTGGCAGACAGCGACCTGTTCCTGCTGGGCCAGCCCGTTTTACAGGGACAGCTGGATACGCTGCGCGCTACCGGTCCGGAGTTTGATATCAGCTATGATCAGAACAGAGCTATGCTGACCACGCTGCAGACCGGGCCAAAACTGAACAGCCAGTTCCAGACCTACCGTTATCTGCGTACGCCGGAAGAGCCGGTATCACGTGACAGTCCGCGACGTCTGTTCATGATGATTATGTGGGGTGCCATTGGGGCATTAACAGGCGCGGGAGTGGCGCTGGCACGTCGTCCGCGTCTGATGTCAGACACGCATGAGTGAGAGAAACAGTGTGAAAGTTCTGACGGTATTTGGTACTCGCCCCGAAGCGATCAAAATGGCACCGCTGGTTCAGGCGCTTGCGCAGGATCCCGCTTTCGAATCGCGACTGTGCGTCACCGCACAGCATCGCGAAATGCTCGATCAGGTGCTGCGCCTGTTCAAGCTGCAGCCGGACTATGATCTCAATATTATGCGTCCCGAGCAGGGGCTGACCGAGATCACCTGCCGCATTTTAGAGGGCATGAAAACCGTCCTGCTCGACTTCAAACCGGACATCGTGCTGGTGCATGGTGACACCACCACCACACTAGCGGCGAGTCTGGCGGCATTTTATCATCAGATTCCGGTCGGGCATGTGGAGGCCGGTCTGCGTACCGGCGATCTCGCCTCGCCATGGCCGGAAGAGGGTAACCGTAAACTTACCGGTCATCTTGCCCATCTGCATTTCACCCCCACCTCCCGATCGCGTCAGAATCTGTTGCAGGAAAATCTGCCCGATGCGCGCATTATCGTGACCGGCAATACGGTCATTGATGCGCTGCTGTGGGTTCGCGACAGGGTGCTGGATGACAGCAATCTGAATGCACAACTGGCGGCGCGCTATCCGTTTCTCGACCCGGATAAGAAACTGGTGCTGGTCACCGGACATCGTCGCGAAAGCTTTGGTGGCGGCTTTGAACGTATCTGCAGCGCGCTGGCGCAGATTGCCCGCCAGCATCCCGAGGCGCAGATTGTCTATCCGGTGCACCTTAACCCCAATGTCAGCGAGCCGGTAAACCGGATTCTCAGCGGCATTGAGAATATCATTCTGATTGAACCGCAGGAGTATCTGCCTTTTGTCTGGCTGATGAACCGCGCCTGGCTCATCCTCACTGACTCCGGTGGCATTCAGGAGGAAGCGCCTTCGCTGGGTAAACCGGTGCTGGTGATGCGTGATACCACCGAGCGGCCTGAAGCGGTCGACGCCGGCACCGTCAAACTGGTGGGGACCGATATCGCCCGAATCGTGGCGGAGGTCAGCACCTTGCTGACTGACGACGCTGCCTGGCAGGCGATGAGCCACGCCCATAATCCGTATGGCGATGGCAAAGCCTGTGGTCGTATTTTACAAGCCTTAAAAGATAACCGAGCCGAATTATGAGTTTTGAAACCATCTCCGTGATTGGACTGGGATACATTGGGCTGCCGACGGCAGCCGTTTTTGCCTCAAAGGGAAAAAAAGTGGTCGGCGTGGATATCAACGCGCGCGCCGTTGAAACCATCAATCGTGGCGCGATCCATATCGTGGAACCCGATTTAGATCAGGTGGTGCATGCGGCCGTTACGCGTGGCGATCTGCGCGCCACCACGCAGCCGGAAGCCGCCGACGCTTTTCTTATCGCCGTACCGACCCCTTTTAAAGATGAGCATCAGCCCGATCTGCGCTTTGTGAAAGCCGCGGCGGAGTCGATTGCGCCGGTACTGAAAAAGGGCGACCTGGTGATTCTGGAGTCGACCTCACCGGTGGGCAGCACCGAACAGATGGCCCACTGGCTGGCGGCGGCGCGTCCCGACCTGCGCTTTCCTCAGCACGGTGATACGCCCGATATTTTTGTCGCCTACTGCCCGGAGCGCGTGCTGCCTGGTCAGGTGATGGTTGAGCTGATTAACAACGACCGGGTGATTGGCGGCATGACGCCAGCCTGTTCCGCCCGCGCCAGCGAGCTTTATCGGCTGTTTTTAAAAGGCGAATGCGTTGAAACCAACGCCCGAACCGCCGAGATGTGTAAGCTGACAGAAAACAGCTTCCGTGACGTGAATATCGCCTTTGCCAATGAGCTGTCGCTGATTTGTGCCGATCAGGGGATTAACGTCTGGGAGCTGATTGCGCTGGCGAATCGCCATCCGCGCGTCAACATCCTGCAGCCAGGTCCAGGCGTCGGCGGTCACTGTATCGCCGTCGATCCCTGGTTCATCGTGGCGCAGAATCCTGAATTAGCCCGCCTGATCCGCACCGCGCGCGAGGTCAATGACGCCAAGCCGCAGTGGGTGCTGGACCAGGTGAAAACCGCGCTGGCGGACTGTCTGACGCAGACCGGCAAGCGCGCCAGCGATATCACCATCGCCTGCTTTGGCCTGGCCTTTAAACCCAATATCGACGACCTGCGCGAAAGTCCGGCGGTGGGTGTGGCACAGAAAATTGCAGAGTGGCACAGCGGCACCACCTGGGTGGTTGAACCCCATATTGAGCAGCTTGCTGACGCACTGGCCGACAAAGCCGTGCTGGTCTCTGCCGGGCAGGCGCTGGAACAGGCCGATATTCTGGTGATGCTGGTCGATCACCGCGCCTTCCGCGCCATTGATGGTGCCAGCGTTCAGCAGAACTGGATTGTCGACACCAAAGGTGTGTGGCGATGAGGCGTTTTCTGATCACGGGCGGTGCCGGTTTTATCGGTTCCGCACTGGTGCGCTTTCTGATCGCAGAAACCGAACATCAGGTGGTGGTGGTCGATAAACTCAGCTACGCCGGAAATCTGGCGTCACTCGCCAGCGTTGCCGACTCGTCTCGCTTTCATTTTGAGCAGGTCGATATCTGCGATCGCCCGGCACTTGATCAGGTGTTTGCCCGTCATCAGCCAGACTGTGTGATGCATCTTGCGGCTGAAAGCCATGTGGATCGTTCAATTGACGGGCCGTTGGCCTTTATCGAGACCAATATTGTCGGGACTTATCAGTTGCTGGAAGCCGCGCGTTTTTACTGGCAAAACCTGGATGACGCGCGCAAAACCGCCTTTCTGTTCCACCATATCTCGACCGATGAAGTCTTTGGCGATCTGCATGACAGCCAGGCTTACTTCACCGAAACCACACCTTATGCGCCAAGCAGTCCTTACGCCGCCAGCAAGGCCAGTAGCGACCATTTAGTGCGGGCCTGGCTGCGAACTTACGGTCTGCCCACGCTGGTCACCAACTGTTCAAATAACTACGGCCCCTGCCATTTCCCGGAGAAGCTGATCCCGCTGACCATCATCAATGCGCTGGCCGGGAAAGCCTTGCCGGTTTACGGCAACGGACAGCAGATTCGTGACTGGCTCTACGTCGAAGATCACGCCCGCGCACTCTATCAGGTGGTCAGCCATGGCAAGCCAGGCGAAACTTATAATATTGGCGGCCATAACGAGCGACGCAATATTGAGGTGGTCGAAACTATCTGCAGCCTGCTTGAAGAGCTGGCCGCAGAGCAGAAACCTGCCGGGCTGGTGCATTACCGCGACCTGATTACCTATGTCACTGACCGCCCCGGTCACGATCAGCGCTATGCCATTGATGCCAGTAAAATCGCGCATGAACTTGGCTGGGTGCCGCAGGAAACCTTTGAAAGCGGCATGCGTAAAACCGTGGCATGGTATCTGACCAATCCCACCTGGTGGCAGGCTATTCTGGATGGCCGCTATCAGGGCGAACGCCTTGGCTTATCGCAATAAACCCGTGTAAGGAGCAGCGATGAAAGGCATCATTTTAGCGGGAGGGTCGGGCACGCGGTTACACCCGATAACCCGTGCAGTATCAAAGCAACTTCTGCCGGTTTACGACAAACCGATGATCTACTATCCGCTCTCCGTGCTGATGCTGGCGGGTATTCGCGACATCCTGTTAATTACCACGCCGGAAGACCGGGCGCAGTTTGAACGTCTGCTGGGCGATGGCAGTGAATTTGGGATACGCCTTAGCTATGCGGTGCAGCCAAGTCCCGATGGGCTGGCGCAGGCCTTTATCATCGGCGAATCCTTTATCGGCGAGGATAATTGCTGCCTGGTTCTGGGTGATAACCTCTATTTTGGCCAGGGCTTCAGCCCCAAGCTTCGGAAAGTTGTTGAACAGAATCGTGGCGCAACGGTGTTTGGCTATCAGGTCATGGACCCGGAACGTTTCGGCGTGGTGGAGTTTGACGATAACTTCAGGGCGATCTCGATTGAAGAGAAACCACAGCAGCCGAAATCGCGCTGGGCAGTAACCGGGCTCTATTTTTATGACAATCAGGTTATTGAATTCGCGAAACAGGTAAAACCCTCAGCGCGGGGCGAGCTGGAAATCACGGCCATTAACCAGATGTATCTGGAGCGTGGTGAGCTGACGGTCGAACTGCTGGGACGAGGTTTTGCCTGGCTGGATACCGGCACGCACGACAGCCTGGTGGAAGCCAGCATGTTTGTGCAGACGGTGGAAAAACGTCAGGGCTTCAAAATTGCCTGCCTGGAAGAGATTGCCTGGCGTAACAGCTGGCTGAGTGATGACCAGCTGCGGGCCGCGGGTGAAGCGCTGACAAAAACCGGCTACGGCCAATACCTGCTGGATTTATTGCATGCCCGTCCACGTCAATATTAATCCCCTTAGCTGGGAGAGCGCATTCTTCGGTGTTGATACCGTGCGGCTGGAGCCGCAAGGTGACATTCCGCTGGAACAGGCGCTGCGTCATCCCTGTGCGCTGATGCAGATGAAAGTCGCTGCCAGCGAGACGGCGCTGATTGATACGCTGCAGCAGCACCAGTTCCGGCTGGCAGAAGGCGAAGCAGATCTGACGCTGGCGGTGAAACAGACTGAACGGCAGACGGGAATTCGCATCGCGCGCGAAGCCCAGATCCCGCTACTGCGCGATGCTGCCTCACAGCTCTTCAGCCAGAGTCGTTTTCGCGCGCCCTGGTATGCGCCGGACGCCAGCGGACGCTTCTATGCGCAGTGGATTGAAAATGCGGTGCGCGGGGCGTTTGACGATCAGTGTCTGGTGGCAAGCGATGCCGCGGGTCAGCTGCAGGGATTTGTTTCGCTGCGCGCGGTGGATGGCGATGCCCGCATTGGCCTGCTGGGCGTACTGCCCGACGCGCAGGGCCAGGGGCTGGGTCAGCGACTGATGCTGGCGGCGGCAGACTGGGCGCGGGTACGACAGCTGGCTCAGCTTCGGGTTGCTACCCAGCTCAGCAATCTCACGGCAATGCGCCTCTATTTACGCAGCGGTGCCCGGCTCGACAGCACCGCGTACTGGTTTTACAGGAAAGGTCATGATTCCATTTAATGCGCCCCCGATTGTGGGCACAGAAATTGAGTATATGCAGTCGGCGATGAACAGCGGCAAGCTGTGCGGCGACGGTGGATTTACCCGTCGCTGTCAGCAGTGGATGGAGCAGCGGTTTGGCAGCAAAAAAGTGCTGCTGACCCCCTCCTGTACCGCTTCGCTGGAGATGGCGGCGCTGTTAATCGATCTGCAGCCCGGCGATGAAGTGATTATGCCGAGCTACACCTTTGTCTCTACCGCCAACGCCTTTGTACTGCGCGGCGCCCGCATTGTGTTTGTCGATGTACGCCCGGACACCATGAACATTGATGAAACGCTGATCGAAGCGGCCATCACTGAAAAAACCCGCGCCATTGTGCCGGTGCATTACGCAGGCGTGGCCTGTGAAATGGACACCATTATGGCGCTGGCGGCAAAGCATAAGCTGTTTGTGATTGAAGATGCGGCGCAGGGCGTGATGTCACGCTACAAAGGTCGTGCGCTCGGCACCATCGGCCATATTGGCTGCTTCAGTTTCCACGAAACCAAAAACTACACCGCCGGCGGCGAAGGTGGCGCGACGCTCATTAACGACACCAGCCTGGTCGAGCGCGCCGAGATCGTGCGGGAAAAAGGCACCAATCGCAGCCAGTTCTTCCGGGGTCAGGTCGATAAATACACCTGGCGCGATATGGGATCGAGCTATCTGATGGCCGATCTGCAGGCCGCCTATCTCTGGGCGCAGCTGGAAGCCGCTGAAGGTATCAACCAGCAGCGGTTACGCATCTGGCAGCGTTATTACGATGCGCTGCAGCCGCTGGCGGCTCAGGGACGCATCAGCCTGCCGGTGATCCCCGCCAGCTGTGAACACAATGCGCACATGTTCTATATCAAACTGCGCGATCAGGACGATCGTCAGGCGCTGATAAACTGGATGAAAGAAGCCGAGATACTCACGGTGTTTCACTATATTCCGTTGCACAGTTCGCCCGCCGGTGAGCGGTTCTCGCAGTTTGTCGGCGACGATCGCTTTACCACGCGGGAAAGTGAACGCCTGCTGCGTCTGCCGCTATTTTACAACCTGTCGGATAATAATCAGAGCACGGTTATCAGCTCACTGCTGAGCTTCTTTTCCTGATGTCATTAGCCAGAGCCTCAGTGTGGACCGCATCGTCCACGCTGGTAAAAATTGTGGCCGGCCTGCTGGTCGTCAAACTGCTGGCGGTCAGCTTCGGACCCGAGGGTGTCGGCCAGGCGGGGAACTTCCGTCAGTTGATCACCGTGCTGGGCGTGCTGGCGGGCGCAGGCATCTTTAATGGCGTCACCACCTATGTGGCGCAGTATCAGCAGCAGCCCGAACAGTTGCGGGCGATGGTGGGCACGGCATCAACCATGGTACTGGGCTTTTCCGGTGTGCTGGCGCTGCTGTTTCTGCTGGCGGCGGCACCCATCAGCATCGCGCTGTTTGGTCACGACCGCTATCAGGGCGTTATCCGCGTGGTGGCGTTTCTTCAGCTCGGCATCGCCTGGGCCAACTTTACCCTGGCGCTGCTGAAGGGCTATCGCGACGCGCGCGGTAATGCGCTGGCGCTGATTCTCGGCAGCCTGATTGGCGTGGCGGGCTATCTGCTCTGCTGGTGGCTGGGCGGCTATCAGGGCGCGCTGACCGGGCTGGCGCTGGTGCCGGCTTTGCTGCTGTTGCCTGCACTCCTGATGCTGAAACGCCGTGCGCCGCTGCCGCTTAGCTGGCTGCGACCGCAATGGCATCCTGAGCTGGCCCGTAATCTGGCAAAATATACCCTGATGGCGCTGATCACTGCCGTGACCCTGCCGGTCGCCTGGGTGTTGATGCGTAATCTGCTGGCGGAGCAGCAGGGCTGGGCACAGGTCGGATTATGGCAGGGCGTTACCAGCATTTCCGATGCCTATCTGCAGTTTATTACCGCGACGTTTAGCGTCTGGCTGCTGCCGACGCTGGCGCGGCTGGATAACAAACGCGACATCGCGCGCGAGATTGGCCGTGCACTGCGCTTTGTTCTGCCCGCCGTGGCGGTTGCCAGCCTGGGTGTCTGGGTACTGCGCGATTTCGCCATCAGCCTGCTGTTCTCTGAAGCGTTTCGCGGGATGCGCGATCTCTTTGTCTGGCAGTTGTGCGGTGATGTTTTTAAGGTCGGCGCCTATGTTTTCGGATATCTGGTTATCGCCAAAGCCTCGCTGCGCTTTTATGTTCTGACTGAGATCAGCCAGTTCCTGTTACTGACGCTGTTCTCACGCTGGTTGATCCCGTTACATGGCGCGACGGGTGCGGCGCAGGCCTATATGTTTACCTATATGGCTTACTTTGCCCTCTGTTGTGGCGCTTTTATTGTTTACTGCCGGAAAAAATGACTTTAATTCACGTTTTGGGATCGGACATTCCCCACCACAATCTTACGGTGCTGCGCTTTTTCAACGACGTACTTAGCGTTGAGCAGCCTGCGGCTGCGCCACGCCATTTTATGGTGGTGACGCAGCAGCCTGAGAGCCTGGCGCCGTTCAGTGCGTTGCAGATCGAGTGCTTTACCAGCAAGAAAGCGCTGGCGCAGGCGGTAGTGCAGCGGGCCAGAAATCGTCAGCAGCGTTTTTTCTGCCACGGACAGTTTAACCCGTGGATCTGGCTGGCGTTACTCAGCGGTAAGCTGCGTCGTTCACAGCTGTTCTGGCACGTGTGGGGCGCCGATCTTTATGAAGATTCGCGCAGCCTGAAGTTCCGCCTGTTCTATCTGGTTCGCCGGATAGCGCAGGGGCGGGTTGCACAGGTTTTTGCGACCCGGGGCGACCTGCATCACTACCAGCAGCGCCATCGGCGCGTACCCGGTTCACTGCTCTATTTTCCCACCAGAATGCCCGCCGCAGCCGTTGAATCTGTCCCGTCGCAACCTTTTACGCTGTTGCTGGGTAACTCGGGCGATCCGAGTAACCGACATATCGAAGGCTTAAAAGCGATTCACGCGCAGTTTGGCGAGCAGGTGCGTATCGAGGTCCCATTGGGCTATCCGCCAGGCAATGAGGCTTACATCAGCCAGATTCAGGCCGCTGCCGATGCGCTGTTCCCGAACGGGCAGGTGAATCTGATGCGTGAAAAGCTGGCCTTCGATGATTACTTAGCCCTGCTGGCGCGCTGCCATGTCGGCTATTTTATGTTTGAACGTCAGCAAGGGGTGGGAACACTCTGCCTGCTGATCCAGGCCAACGTGCCGTTTGTCCTGACCCGCAAAAATCCATTCTGGCGTGATGTGGCAGAGCAGCAGCTTCCGGTATTGTTCAGTGAAGATACGCTGTCGCCTGCGGTGATCGCCGAGGCACGTCGTCAGCTGATGAGCTGTGATAAACAGGCTATCGCCTTTTTTGCGCCGGGTTATCTGGCGGGCTGGCGAGCCGCGTTACAGCTTAGCGAAGGGGAGTTGTCATGAGTCTTATGCAGTTTGGCGGCCTGCTGATGGTCTATCTGCTGTCGCTGGTTTTTATTCTGACCCTGACCTGGCGGGAGTTTAAGCGCGTCCGTTTTAACTTTCATCTGTTCTTCACATTGCTGTTCTTACTGACCTTTTACTTCGGCTTCCCGCTGACCTCCGTGCTGGTGTTTCGCTTTAATGTCGAAGTGGTGCCGGTTGAGAACCTGCTGGAGGCGCTGCTGTCGGCCACGGCGTTTTACGCCATTTATTACGTCAGCTATAAAGTGCGACTGAAACCCGCCAGCGCGTCTCCGGCGAAGCCCTGGCTGCAGATGAATCGCGTCGAAACCCATCTGACCTGCGTGATCCTGGCGCTGGTGGCGCTGGGTACGGTGACGGTGTTCTTCATTCATAACGGTTTTCTGCTGTTCCGCCTGACCGCCTATAACCAGATTTTCTCCAGTGAAGTGTCGGGTGTAGCGCTTAAGCGCTTCTTCTATTTCTTTATTCCGGCGATGCTGATCCCCTACTTTTTGAGCCCGACGCGCCGCAACTGGCTGCTGTTCCTGGTGGTGACCGTTGCCTTTGGTTTACTGACCTACGCGCTGGTGGGCGGTACCCGAGCCAATATTATTATAGCGTTTGCCCTGTTCCTGTTTATCGGGATTACCCGTGGCTGGATCACTTTGTGGATGCTGGCAACGGCGGGCGTGCTGGCGATTGCAGGAATGTTCTGGCTGGCACTGCGCCGCTATAACCTCGACGTTATGGGCGATGAAGCGTTTTATACCTTTCTGTATCTGACGCGTGATACCTTCTCGCCGTGGGAGAATCTCGCCTTGCTGCTGGATAACTACGCCAGAATTGAGTTTCAGGGGCTGGCACCGCTGTGGCGTGATTTCTACGTTTTCATTCCGACCTGGCTCTGGCCGGATCGGCCGCTGGCAGTGTTAAACAGTGCTAACTACTTCACCTGGGAACTGCTGAACAACCATTCTGGCCTGGCGATTTCACCCACGCTGATAGGGTCGCTGGTGGTGATGGGCGGCGTCTGGGCGATTCCGATTGGTGCGGTCGCGGTAGGGATGATTATAAAAGCCTTTGATGCGATCTATCAGCGTGGCTGCCTTGAGACCAACCGTTACACCGGCGCCATCCTGCAAAGCTTCTGTTTTGGCGCGGTCTTTAACATGATCGTGCTGGCACGCGAAGGCCTTGATGCGTTCGGTTCACGCGTGGTGTTTTTCTGCATCATTTTTGCTGCCTGTCTGGGCATGGCTAAATTACTTTTCTGGTTACTGGATCGCGCAGGTTTGATTCGCGACCGCAGCGGGCGGGTGTTGCACAGCCCGCTCTGAGTAACCTCTGGGATTGACGGAAGATATGACAAAGTTAACTGAGACGCCGCAGTACCGGATTCGCGGCGTTGAGTTGTATGGCTTCGAAAACATGCCGTCGGCGGTGAATTTTTTGATGCCCCCGCAGAGCGTACGCAGCGGTATTTTAGTGGCGATTAATGCGGAGAAGATCCTGACCGCTGAGCGGGATGAGGGATTACGCACGCTGTTAGCGCAGGCGGAATATGCGTACGCCGATGGCATCAGCATTGTGCGCTCGATTCGTAAAAAGTATCCACACGCGTCGGTGCAGCGCATTGCGGGTGCAGATTTATGGGAAGCGCTGATGGAACGCGCCGGGCGGGAAGGAACGCCTGTGTTTCTTATCGGCGGTCGTCAGCAGGTGCTGAATGAAACCTGCGATAAGCTACGTCGTCAGTGGAATGTGAATATTGTCGGGGCGCAGGATGGCTATTTTGCGCCAGCCGATCAGGATGCGCTGTTTGCCCGGATTGCAGCCAGTGGCGCGAAGCTGGTGACTGTAGCGCTGGGGTCGCCACGTCAGGAGCTATTGATGCTGGCGTGCCGTGCGCACTGGCCTGATGCGCTCTATATGGGCGTTGGTGGAACGTACGATGTTTTCACCGGCCATGTGAAGCGAGCGCCGGAGATCTGGCAGCGATTGGGGCTGGAGTGGCTCTATCGTCTGATTCGGCAGCCTGGCCGCCTGCGCCGGCAATTAAAACTGCTTAAATATTTGCGCTATCACTGGCGTGGCGATCTCTGATATTGCTGATAAATGCCGCATTTTTACGCGTTGTGAGAGAGGAAATGCACTATTTGTCGACAAAATGCACAAAGCGTAATCAAACGCGTCTTTTTATTTAAAAAGCACTAGACACGATGGGCGCTTATCTCTAGTATGCACATCCGCAACGGCGCTACGCGCCCGTAGCTCAGCTGGATAGAGCGCTGCCCTCCGGAGGCAGAGGTCTCAGGTTCGAATCCTGTCGGGCGCGCCATATCGTTTGTGCGCATGAGCTTCGGTGGTTGATTTACCGCGGTTGGCAGTAGAGATTTAAATGCTGCAGGTTTTTAACTTGTGACATTAAGTATTGTGGTGGCTATAGCTCAGTTGGTAGAGCCCTGGATTGTGATTCCAGTTGTCGTGGGTTCGAGTCCCATTAGCCACCCCAGATTTTGCTGGGAAACGCGAAGGTGGCGGAATTGGTAGACGCGCTAGCTTCAGGTGTTAGTGTCTTAACGGACGTGAGGGTTCAAGTCCCTCTCTTCGCACCAGGCAAAACAGTTAAAAAAATCGGCGAGTAGCGCAGCTTGGTAGCGCAACTGGTTTGGGACCAGTGGGTCGGAGGTTCGAATCCTCTCTCGCCGACCATTTTAGAAACCTGTCTGAAAAGACAGGTTTTTTTTCGTCTGCAGAAAAGAGGATGAGAACCTCCGAAGGAGGTTTGAGCCGAGCGTAGCGAGACAACGTTGCTTCAGCAACGGCCCGCAGGGCGCGGCTCGCAGAGCAGTGTAATCCTCTCTCGCCGACCATTTTAGAAACCTGTCTGAAAAGACAGGTTTTTTTTCGTCTGCAGAAAAGAGGATGAGGACCTTTGCAGAAGGTTTAAGCCGGGGCGCATGCTGTGGAACAACGTAGCGGTGAGTTCGAGTCTGCGAGGGGAACACGGTCAGATCGGAAAGGCGCTAATGCCATCCATGGCCGCTCGGCCCACGCCGTCCCTGGCGTGGGACGCTTTCCTCCTCTGACCGTGTTCCCAGCGCTTCGAGCATATTCATTGCTGTAAACCTTCTGAAGCTCATGTAAGTACTTGATGTTTCTGCCATACGTGAAGCGAAAGGTGTATGCTCCCTGAAGCCCGCACAGCGGTGAGAGCGGGCAGCGTGTGAGCTTATCCGTTGCAACCAGAGTTACTATGCTTTGATTCCGCTCGCAATATAAGCAGGAGCAACAGCGTCGTGAATTGCCGACAAATAAGCCATTGTTATTGTTGAGTTCATAGAGAGATTGACCTTGCTGTCTCCATTCAGAGACAGAGAAAATGCCAGCTGTCGCTGGATACCGACATTTCCCGACAGGCCAGTTGAATGAAGCTTTGAGCTAATTCTTTAACCTGCTGATTTATCGTGATTTTAAAAATAACCATAAACCTGGCATGGCTTGTGCAATACTTCTGCTGTAGATGCTCATTCCACCTCTTATGTCTGCTGATGCTACATAAACCTGGGAATGACGCAGAGCCAATTTTAGGTACCTGTTGTCTGCCTGCCTGTATCGCGAAAGCCTTACAGGGTTAACAGACACTACGTTGAGTCAGGTACCTCCCGGTTGTCTTACCGACCTGATCTTACACCTGCCAGTGGCAGGTGTTTTTTTTGCCTGCGAAAGCGTGCTGGCAGATTGCGGGCACAAAAAAGCCGGGCAAGCCCGGCTTTCTCAGGTATGAAAAGAGGCTCAGGCGTTGGGATTGTTCTTCAGTGTGAGTAACAACCCTTCACGACGCATCTTCGCCGCTTCTTCCGGGCGACGCAGACGATCGTAAACATCCGCCAGCCATGCATAATCAAACGCGTCAGGACGCTGTGCCAGCGCCTGCTGCAGTGCCTCAGCAGCCTGCTGCCATTCACCATGCCGCATCAGCAACTGCCCCAGCGTACTGTGCAGCAGCGGTGTCGCGCCGTGCTGTTTGATCTGTTGACGTAATACTTTCTCCAGCGCTTCCGGATTCCCACTTTTGATGCGAGGCATCAGCAGTACCAGACGATCGTCATAATGACGCTTGAGGCCCTCCAGCACGATCGATTGCGCGGTGTCGTGATCGTTGCATTCAATCAGATGATCCGCCATGGCCACCTGCAGCGTCGTTTCCTGACGGGTTTTGCGGCTCAGATCGTTCCACCAGCGCTTCAGCCCATCGCTGCCCTGGTCGGCCATCGCCTGATTCATCAGACCCAGCCAGGCCTGCTGCTGTAACGCATCGCGATGCAGCTCATCGCCAACCTGCGCCTTCTGCATGGCGGGCAGAATATCCAGCAATGCACTCCAGGCACCAGTACGGACATACGCCTGTTCGGCCAGGCGCAGCACTTCAGGATGACGCGGTGCCACTTCCAGCAGACGGTCAATGCTATGACGCGCAGCATGATCTTCGTTACGTGCCAGCTGAATACGTGCGCGGGCAATTTCTACCGGAATAGTGTTGCTCTCTGACAGCTCTGCAGCACGTTCAAGATGCTGATTAGCACGCATTTCATCACCACGCTGTTGCGCAGCTTCTGCTGCCAGCAGGTAGTTCGCCACCGGCACATCAGCGTGATCGGCATCTTTAGAAAGCAGTTTTTCCACCTGACGGTGATCGCCTTCTGCCAGCTTCATCAGCGCCGACTGAGTATGACGCTGGGCGCGACGGCGTTTACGTCCGGTAAACCAGCCACGGGTACGCGCGCCGGTGTGCAGCACGCGGCGCAGCAGCCATTCCACGGCCAGAATCACCAGCAGGCTGAGGATGAGGATAATGACCAGGCCGGTGACGCTGGTTTCGATATTCCAGTTATCGGTCTGAATCAGCACGTAGCCCTGATGACCGGCAATCATCGGTCCCAGCACTACGCCAGCAATCAGCAGGATAAAGAGGATAAATACCTTAAGCATGCTTAGCCTCCCTGCTGATTAGCAGCGGCAGACGGTTGCGCTAACAGGTTCCGAACGCGGGTCTGCATCAGCTGTTCCAGCAACGGCTGACTTTCCAGGTTATCCGGCAGATCCATATTGATGTTCTGCTGGCTCAGCTCATCCAGCTGGGCAAGGAAGGCTTTGGTAGCGGCATCATTGGTGTCGTACCAGGCGCGAACCCATGCGGACACGGTGTCGATAGATTGTTTATAAATCTCATCCTGATGACGCGGTACCGCCTGAGCAGCAATCAGCAAACGCGAGCGGATATTCTCACGCAGGTAAACATCCTGATTAGGTGCCAGCAGCGGCTGGGCGGTGTTATCGCGGCGGCGGATGGTAATAAAATCATCCATAAAGTTATGCCAGCTTTTCACCAGATTCTGACGCCATTCGCGCACGGAACCTGACAGTTCACCGCCATCGCTGTCCATCGGCGCATCATCGCTGTCGTTATCGGCCAGACGCAGATTATCAACGTTGTTCGACAGCTGGTTCAGTTTGAGGATCACGCCGTCATAATCGACCTGCGTAACAGAAGAGAGGTTACTGATATCCTGGGTCAGCGCACGACGCACATTCATGACGCTGGGATCGTTCATGTCGGCCAGGCTGGCATCGGCGCTTTTCAGCAGTGCAGCGGCGGTGGTGACATCCTGGTCGCTCCAGAGTTTGCGACCAGCCAGTTTCACCAGATAGTCCGCCTGTGCCAGCAACCAGCTGCGCACGTCGTTACCAGAAATCACGGCCACTTTTTCACGCAGGGTTTCCAGCTCTTTTGCTGACGCGTTCTGCTGTGTCTGGGCTGTCTGCAACGCGGTTTCAGCGCCGCTCAGTTGCTGAGTCAGCTGCTGTTTGTCGCTGCTGGCCTGCTGTTGCAACGCGCTTAATTGTTCGCTCAGCTTCTGATTGGTTTGTGCCTGTAAATCAGCCTGATGTTTCCCGTTAAGGTATAAACCCGCACCAATCGCCAGCGCAATGACAATCGCAACTGCACCCAGCACCATGCCACCATTTTTCGCATTACGCGGTGGTGTGCTGTTGCTGGAAGGAGAGCGGTCGACCGCTGGGGTGGTTTCTTCAACCATGGCGGAGGAGTCTTTTTGTTCCGTCATATGTGGCACATCCCATTGTTAAAGTTCAGCGTAACGCGCGCAGCAGCGCATCGTTATCGGCACCATCGGCTACCTGAATATCCTGCCAACCCAATCCTGCGGCCAGGGTAGCCAAACGTTCACTGACGACAACCAGTCGGCAGTTGAGCAGCCATTCCTCGCGATCAATTGCGGGGAACAGCGAAAAAAGCTGTTGTAACATTTCACCGCTGGTCACCACCAGCACGGAGACACCGCGATCGCGCCAGCGGCGTCCTTCAACGGGTCCATCATAATACTTCTGGCAGCGCTGATAACAGGCTGCAAACGACACCTCAGCCCCTCGCCGGGTTAACGTCTGTGCCAGCAACTCGCGTCCGGGATCGCCACGCAGGATCAGTGCACGTTTACCGGCAACCTGCTGAAGGGTATTCAGCCGGATCAGTTCTTCACTGGTTTCATGTGCATGAGGCCAGGTCACCTGCTGTCCGCTGGCGGTATGAAACGCCAGTGCGGTGCTGCGACCAATTGCATAATAGTCCAGCTCAGCGGGCCATGCTGTGACGGTGTGTTGTGCGTAATGTATAACCTGCTGAGAAAGGATAAAAACCAGGTCGCCAGGGCGAAGTGCGGCGAGCTTTTGTGGCAGAGAGGTGAGATCAGCGCCCGGCGCAAATTCGATCAGCGGCAGGCTCCACGCCTGTTTGCCAAGGGCATGCAGGCGTGACACCAGCTCTGCCGCTGCGGGTTCCGGACGCGTCACCAGAATGGTCATGCCGGCGGCTGCCCCTGATAAACTTCCTGCAGGATTTCACGCGCGCCGCCATTGAGCAGTTCATCGGCCAGTGAAATGCCCATCTGTTCAGCCTGAGCGCGGGGACCACGGCGTTCGCCGCTGACCATGACCCGGCCATCCGGTGCGCCGACCATGCCGCGCAGCCAGAGGTCATCGCCTTCCAGCACCGCGAAACTGCCGATTGGCACCTGGCAGCCACCCTCTAAACGGGTATTCATGGCGCGCTCCGCTCTGACACAGACTTCGGTGTCATCGTGATTCAGCGCCTGCAACAGGCCAATTAAGGTGGTGTCGTCCAGACGGCATTCAATGCCGACCGCACCCTGACCCACGGCGGGCAGGGAAACTTCGGCAGGCATCGCCTGACGAATGCGATCTTCCAGTCCCAGGCGTTTCAGCCCGGCGACAGCAAGAATAATCGCGTCATACTCTCCGGCATCGAGCTTGCCGAGGCGGGTGCCGACATTGCCACGCAGCGAGCGGATAACCAGGTCCGGACGGCGCGCACTAATCTGGCACTGACGGCGCAGGCTGGACGTGCCGACAATGGCACCCTGTGGCAGCGCGTCGATAGAGTCATAATGATGAGAAACGAACGCATCGCGCGGATCGTCGCGCTCGCAGATGGTTACCAGGCCCAGACCTTCCGGGAAATTGACCGGCACATCCTTCATCGAGTGCACCGCCATATCGGCACGGCCATCCTGCATCGCCAGCTCCAGCTCTTTGACAAACAGCCCTTTGCCACCCACTTTTGCCAGCGGCGTATCAAGGATAATGTCACCTTTCGTGACCATAGGCACCAGCTCAACGCGCAGTCCCGGATGGGCACTCATGAGTCGTTGCTGTACATAATGTGCCTGCCATAATGCGAGCGGGCTTTGTCTTGTAGCAATTCTGAAAATTTTGTCTAACATGCTGTTAACCATTTTTATCGTTCACTGAATATCCTATCATCTCTGGGTGAAGACTGTCAGTTTCAACGGATTGAAAACGGCCTGCGTGCGGTTTCAGGCCGGTTTATTAAGCCATAACGTGGGAACCAGAGCTGAAAAGGCGGGAAGCTGGTAAGAACGTGCTAAACTGTCAGGTAGCGCAACTTTCTTTACGGTCAATCTGCAGGGTGTTAGATTGATCACGTTTCCAGCAATTATCTGCCCACTTTTTTACTTTATAAGCGGCAGAGTGTGGAAACAGGGTGCTTAAACACTGGGACAATCAGGCGAAACGTCTTGTACCTCTACATTGAGACACTGAAACAGAGACTGGATGCAATCAACCAGCTGCGCGTTGATCGTGCGCTGGCTGCTATGGGACCCGCTTTTCAGCGCGTCTACAGTCTGCTGCCAACCTTATTACATTATCAACATCCGCAGATGCCGGGTTACCTTGAAGGTAGCGTTCCACATGGCATCAGCTTCTTCACGCCTGATGAAAATCAGCGTCAGCTGCTGGCCGATCTCACCGGCGACAGCGATCTGCGTCATGCCGATGCGCCGAAAGGCGAAATGCCGATCACGGCTATCTATTCTATGGGCAGCACCTCATCTGTCGGCCAGAACAGCGTCTCGGATCTCGATATCTGGGTCTGCCATCAATCCTGGCTCGATAATGAAGAGCGTCTGAATCTGCAGCGCAAATGTACGCTGCTGCAGAAGTGGTGCGTTTCGATGGGCGTGGAGGTGAGTTTCTTTCTGATTGATGAGAACCGCTTCCGCCACAACGAAAGCGGCAGTCTGGGCGGTGAAGATTGCGGTTCAACACAACACATTTTACTGCTGGATGAGTTTTACCGTACCGCGGTTCGTATGGCGGGTAAACGCATCCTGTGGAATATGGTGCCGGGCGAAGAAGAGCACAATTACGACGACTACGTGATGTCGCTTTACGCCAAAGGCGTGCTGACCCCTAATGAGTGGCTCGATCTTGGCGGCCTCGGCACGCTGTCGGCGGAAGAGTATTTCGGCGCCAGCCTGTGGCAGCTCTATAAAAGCATCGACTCCCCGTATAAAGCCGTACTGAAAACGCTGCTGCTGGAAGCGTACAGCTGGGAATACCCGAATACGAAACTGCTGGCGATGGATATCAAACAGCGCCTGCATGACGGTGAAATCATCTGCTTCGGGCTTGATCCTTACTGCATGATGCTGGAGCGCGTCACGCACTATCTGACCAGCGTTGACGATCAGCCGCGTCTTGACCTGGTGCGCCGCTGCTTCTACCTCAAAGTGTGTGAAAAGCTCAGCACCGAAGATCATCAGCACCGCACCGGCTGGCGTCGCGAAATTTTATCGCAGCTGGTCAAAGAGTGGGGCTGGAACGAAGAGAAGATCGCCATTCTGGACAACCGCGCTGAGTGGAAAATCGAGCGGGTGCGCGAAGCCCATAATGAATTGCTGGATGCGATGATGCAGAGTTATCGCAACCTGATCCGTTTTGCCCGCCGCAATAACTTAAGCGTCAGCGCCAGCCCGCAGGATATCGGTGTGTTGACCCGTAAACTGTATGCCGCGTTTGAAGCGCTGCCGGGCAAAGTGACGCTGGTGAATCCGCAGATTTCGCCCGATCTCTCCGAGCCCAATCTGACCTTTATTCATGTGCCGCCTGGCCGCGCCAACCGTTCCGGCTGGTATCTCTACAACCAGGCACCGGACATGGATTCGATTATCAGCCATCAGCCGCTGGAATATAACCGTTACCTGAATAAGCTGGTGGCGTGGGCGTGGTTCAATGGGCTGCTGACCCGTAAAACCCGGCTGCATATTAAAGGCAATGAGGTTTGCGATCTGGCGCGTCTGCAGGAGCTGGTTAACGATGTTTCCAGCCATTTCCCGCTGCGTCTGCCCTCGCCGACGCCAAAAGCGCTCTACAGTCCGTGCGAAATCCGGCACCTTGCGATTATTGTTAACCTTGAACACGATCCGACGGCGGCCTTCCGCAATCAGGTGGTGCACTTCGACTTCCGTAAGCTGGATGTCTTTAGTTTTGGTCAGCAGCAGCAGTGCCTGATTGGCAGCATCGATCTGCTCTATCGCAACTCCTGGAATGAGGTACGTACGCTACACTTCAGTGGCGAACAGGCGATGATCGAAGGGCTGAAAACCATTCTCGGCAAGATGCATCAGGATGCTGCACCGCCCGATACGGTGGAAGTGTTCTGCTACAGCCAGCATCTGCGCGGTCTGATTCGGACGCGGGTACAGCAGCTGGTCTCAGAATGCATTGAGCTGCGCCTCTCCAGCACACGTCAGGAGCCGGGTCGCTTTAAAGCGCTGCGTATGGCGGGTGAGACCTGGGGCCTGTTCTTTGAACGCATGAGCGTTTCGGTGCAGAAGCTGGAAAACGCGGTTGAGTTTTATGGCGCGATCTCCAACAACAAGCTGCACGGACTGTCGATCAAAGTCGAAACGAATCAGACGCCGCTGCCACCCGTGGTCAACGGTTATGCCAGCGAAGGCATTATTCAGTTCTTCTTTGAAAACACCACTGATGAGCGCGGCTTCAATATCTACATCCTTGATGAGACCAATCGGGTTGAGGTCTATCATCACTGTGAAGGCAGCAAAGAGGAGCTGGTGCGCGACGTCAGCCGGTTCTACTCCTCATCGCACGATCGCTTTACCTATGGTTCGAGCTTTATCAACTTCAACCTGCCGCAGTTCTACCAGATTGTGAACACCGGTGAGCGATTCCAGGTGATTCCGTTCCGTAGCCAGACGCTGACGCAGCTGTGTACCTCGCAGCCTGACAACGACAACAGCGACTATCAGCCACGCTATCAGGTGCACTGATGCTGACGGGCTGCCTGCGCTCTGCGGGTGGCCGCAATCTTCCCGGCTTGTCACCCGCTTCACGCTATTTGCGGGCATTTCCTGTTGCTTTTCCACCTTCAACTGCGATGATAAGCATCCAGGTAAAGGACATGAAGAGCATAAAGAATGAAGAAAGTAATAAGCCTGTTGGCCATGACACTGGCAGTAATCAGCCTTGCAGGTTGTGGTCTGAAAGGACCGCTCTACTTCCCGCCGAAGGATCAGCCGAAGAAACAACAAGCCCCAACCGACCGCCAGAAAGCGGATGCCTCTAAAGCCGATGTCGGCGGGCTGGTTACCGGCAATTCAGGCGTAAAAGCGAACTAATCTGATGGCTTATCCGGCGGAGCAAAAAATGCAGTTCTCCAAAATGCACGGTCTCGGCAACGATTTTATGGTTGTGGATGCGGTGACACAAAACGTCTTCTTTTCGCCGGAATTGATCCGCCGGCTGGCCGATCGTCATCTGGGGATCGGCTTTGATCAACTGCTGATTGTTGAACCGCCTTATGATCCCGATCTCGATTTCCACTATCGCATTTTCAACGCTGACGGCAGTGAAGTCGCACAGTGCGGCAACGGTGCGCGCTGCTTTGCCCGCTTTGTTCAGCTGAAAGGGCTGACCAACAAAAGTGACATCCGGGTCAGTACGCAGAATGGCCGCATGGTGTTGACCGTCACGCCTGACGACCAGGTGCGCGTGAACATGGGCGAGCCAAACTTTGAGCCTCAGCAGGTGCCGTTTCGTGCCAACAAAGCCGAAAATCTCTATCTGCTACGTGTGGCCGAACAGACGGTGATGCTGGGTGCGGTGTCGATGGGCAACCCGCACTGCGTTATCCAGGTTGAAAGTGTCAAAACCGCGCAGGTTGAACTGCTTGGCCCGATTCTGGAGAGTCATGAACGCTTCCCGGATCGCGTCAATGTCGGTTTTATGGAGATCATCAATCCCGAACATATCCGCCTGCGCGTTTACGAACGCGGAGCGGGTGAAACGCAGGCGTGCGGCAGCGGCGCCTGTGCTGCCGTTGCATGTGGCATTCAGCAGGGCATTCTGGCACCCAAAGTGCGTGTCGACCTGCCTGGCGGAACGCTGCACATCACCTGGAAAGGCGCCGGTCAGCCGCTCTATATGACCGGGCCTGCGACACACGTCTACGATGGGTTTATTCATCTATGAAAAATATCGAAGAGCAGGCTGACAGTTCGGTTCTGCTGGACGATCAGGCCGTCAGTGATTATCTGCGGCAGAATCCCGATTTCTTTATCCGCAATGCCCGCGCAGTTGAACAGATGGCCGTGCCGCATCCGGTGCGTGGCAGCGTCTCGCTGGTCGAATGGCATATGGCGCGGCAACGCAACCATATTCAGCGGCTGGAAGAAGAGATCACGCTGCTGATGGAGCAGGCCAGCGCTAACCACGAACTGTTTGACCGTCTGCTGTCGCTGGAAAGCCATCTGGCCGCGGCTGACTCGCTGCAGGATATGCTCAACCGTCTGCATCGCTGGGCGCGTGAGCTGGGCCTGGCGGGTGCCAATGTGCGGCTGTTCAGTGATAAATGGCTGCTGGGCGCGCCCTCCGATTTCTTTCAGCTGAGCCTCTCGCGTCAGGCGTTTGAACCGCTGCGTATTCAGCGCTTCGGTAACCAGCATCACTATCTTGGCAACATTAACGGGCCGGAACTGCTGCTGCTGTTGCCGCAGGCCAAAGCGATCGGGTCGGTTGCCATGTCGCTAATGGGTGAGGAGGGCGATCTCGGCGTGCTGGTGTTCAGCAGTCGTGACAGCCAGCACTATCAATCGGGCATGGGGACACTGCTGCTGCAGCATCTGTCGCAGATGATGCCTGATCTGCTCTCCCGCTGGGTTGAACGCGCATGAGCAGCGCGCTGCAGGAGGCCGTCGACGGATTTCTGCGCTACCTGAAAGTGGAGCGCCAGCTCAGTCCGTTAACCCAGAGCAGCTATGCGCGCCAGCTTGCCGCGCTGGTGGCGATTGCTGATGAGATGAAGCTCAGCAGCTGGGCGCAGCTGGAACCAGCACAGGTGCGCAGCATGGCGGCGCGCAGCCGTCGCGCCGGACTGGCCGCCAGCAGCCTCGCGCTGCGGCTCTCCGCCCTGCGCAGTTTTCTCGACTGGCAGGTGAGCCAGGGTTTGCTTTCTGCCAACCCGGCCAAAGGGGTGATGACGCCGCGTAAAGCGCGCCATCTGCCTAAAAACATTGATGTTGATGAAGTGAATCAACTGCTGGAGATCGACCTTAGCGATCCGCTGGCGGTGCGCGACCGGGCGATGCTGGAAGTGATGTATGGCGGCGGTTTGCGTCTCTCTGAACTGGTGAATATGGATTGTCGCCACGTCGATCTCGATTCAGGCGAAGTGTGGGTAGTCGGTAAGGGCAGCAAAGAGCGCCGGATACCGATTGGTCGCACGGCGGTCACCTGGATCCAGCACTGGCTACCGCTGCGTGGAACCTTTGGCGGCCAGGATGATGCGCTGTTTCTTTCGACGCGCGGCAACCGCATCTCGCCACGCAACGTGCAGAAACGCTTTGCCGAATGGGGCATCAGACAGGGCGTGGCCAGCCATATCCATCCGCATAAGCTACGACATTCATTTGCCACGCATCTGCTGGAATCCAGTGGTGACCTGCGCGCCGTGCAGGAGTTGCTGGGCCATGCAAACCTGTCGACGACCCAGATCTATACCCATCTCGACTTCCAGCATCTGGCTTCGGTGTATGACGCTGCGCATCCCCGCGCCAAACGAGGAAAGAACGAATGAAGTTTTATCGTCCGCTGTCGGCCATAAAAGCCATGACCTTCGACCTTGATGACACACTCTACGATAACTACCCGGTCATCCGTCGCACCACCCTGGAATCCCATGCCGCGTTGCAGGCTTTTCATCCGGCGCTGCGTGACTTCACGCCGCAGGATTATCAGCAGTTGCGCGATGAACTACTGCAGCGCGAACCTGATATCTATCATGATGTTTCGGAGTGGCGACGCCGTTCGGTTGAGCTGGCGATGCTGAATATCGGCCTCTCTGCTGCTGAAGCCACCGCGGGCGCGGCAGAAGTGATGGCGGTCTTCCATCAGTGGCGGAGTCAGGTCGAGATGCCGGATGAGACGCACCAGACGCTGAAAGCCCTGGCGGAAAAAATCCCGCTGGTGGCTGTCACCAACGGCAACGCCTGCCCGGAAAAAATGGGCATTGCCGAATACTTCCGCTTCACACTGCGGGCCGGCCCGGACGGGCGCGCCAAGCCATGGCAGGATATGTATCAGCTTGCCGCGCAACGCCTTGATATCGCGCCACACCATATTCTGCACGTGGGTGATGACCTGACCACCGACGTGGCGGGCTCACTGCGCTGCGGGCTGCAGGCCTGCTGGATTAACCTGCGGCAGGGCAACCTGATGCATATCCCGGATGCGCGCCTGTTGCCGCATGTCGAAATTTCGCGGTTGGCATCACTCACCTCACTGCTATAATGGCTGTAAATTTATCCAGTCGTCTCCTCTTTCTGTTTTGCCGCCGTCCCTTATCCGGCACCTGTGTCGCCGCCTGACTGGCAGCGATAATGCCTTGCGGCAGGCGGAATAATCAGTGTGACGACGGCGTTTTTTTCTTTGGTAATCGGTGCTTATGGACGTTTCTGAACTGCTCGATGGTTTGAATGACAATCAGCGCGCTGCCGTTGCGGCACCGCGCAGTAACCTGCTGGTGCTGGCAGGCGCGGGCAGTGGTAAAACGCGGGTGCTGGTGCATCGCATTGCCTGGCTGATGTCGGTGGAGAACTGCTCGCCCTATTCGATTATGGCGGTGACCTTTACCAATAAAGCGGCAGCGGAGATGCGTCACCGTATCGAGCATCTGATCGGCACCAGTCAGGGCGGGATGTGGATCGGAACCTTCCACGGTCTGGCGCACCGCTTACTGCGCGCCCACCATCTTGACGCCGGTCTGCCACAGGATTTTCAGATCCTCGACAGCGAAGATCAGCTACGTCTGCTCAAGCGCCTGATCAAATCAATGAACCTTGATGACAAACAGTGGCCTGCGCGTCAGGGCATGTGGTACATCAATGGCAAAAAAGATGAAGGCCTGCGGCCAAAGCATATCGAAAGCTACGGCAATCCGATTGAGCAGACCTGGCTGCGCATCTATCAGGCCTATCAGGAAGCCTGTGATCGCGCGGGTTTAGTCGACTTTGCCGAGCTGTTGCTGCGCGCCCATGAGTTATGGCTCAACAAGCCACACATTCTTAATCACTACCGCGAACGCTTTACCAATGTGCTGGTGGATGAGTTCCAGGATACCAACAACATTCAGTATGCCTGGATTCGGATGCTGGCGGGCGACAGTGGTCGGGTGATCATCGTGGGCGATGATGACCAGTCGATCTACGGCTGGCGCGGCGCGCAGGTCGAGAATATTCAGCGCTTTCTGCAGGATTTCCCCGGCGCGGAAACGATCCGTCTGGAGCAGAACTACCGCTCAACCAATAACATCCTGAAAGCCGCCAACGCCCTGATCGCTAACAACAATGGTCGTCTGGGGAAAGAGCTCTGGACCGAAGGCAGTGATGGCGAACCGATCTCGATCTACTGCGCCTTTAATGAGCTGGATGAAGCGCGCTTCGTGGTCAACCGCATTAAGGTCTGGATGGAGAACGGCGGCGCGCTCAACGACTGCGCCATTCTCTATCGCAGCAACGCCCAGTCGCGTGTGCTGGAAGAGGCGCTGCTGCAAAGCAGCATGCCGTACCGTATTTATGGCGGCATGCGCTTCTTCGAACGTCAGGAGATCAAAGATGCGCTCTCCTATTTGCGTCTGATGGCGAACCGCAATGACGACGCGGCATTTGAACGCGTGGTAAATACCCCGACGCGCGGCGTGGGCGATCGCACGCTCGACGTGGTGCGTCAGACGGCCCGTGAACGTCAGATGACGCTGTGGCAGGCAACGCGTGAACTGCTGCAAAGCCGTGCGCTGGCCGGCCGGGCCGCGTCTGCGCTGCAACGCTTCTGTGAACTGGTTGATTCACTGGCAACCGAAACTGCCGAGTTACCGCTGCATGTTCAGACCGACCGGGTCATCAAAGACTCTGGCCTGTGGCTGATGTATGAGCAGGAAAAAGGTGAGAAGGGTCAGGCGCGTATCGAAAACCTTGAGGAGCTGGTGACCGCTACGCGGCAGTTCAGCTATCAGGATGAAGATGAAGATCTGATGCCGTTGCAGGCCTTTTTATCCCACGCCGCGCTGGAAGCGGGCGAAGGCCAGGCAGACAAATGGCAGGATGCAGTTCAGCTGATGACGCTGCACTCGGCAAAAGGGCTGGAGTTCAGCCAGGTGTTTATCGTCGGCATGGAAGAGGGCATGTTCCCAAGCCAGATGTCACTGGATGAAGGTGGCCGGCTGGAGGAGGAGCGTCGTCTGGCTTATGTCGGCGTGACCCGTGCGATGCTGAAGCTGACGCTGACCTACGCCGAAACCCGCCGACTCTATGGTAAGGAAGTGTATCACCGCCCGTCCCGTTTTATCGGCGAACTGCCCGAAGCGTGCATAGAAGAAGTGCGTCTGCGCGCCAGCGTCAGCCGTCCGGTAAACCATCAGCGTATGGGTGCCCCGGTGACCAAAAATGACAGTGGATTCGCGCTGGGGCAGCGTGTTCATCACGCAAAATTTGGCGAAGGCACCATCATTAATCTGGAAGGTAGCGGCGAGCATAGCCGTCTTCAGGTGGCGTTTCAGGGGCAGGGAATCAAGTGGCTGGTGGCGGCTTACGCGAAGCTGGAAACGCTTTAGCGTGCGGTTGACGGCTTTTTCGTCTCAGCGTAACATGCGCCCACTATTATCATGAGAGGACAATGCCTTGGACACGCCCAGTCGATGCTGGCTCAATGACCTGGATTCCAGGAATAACATCTAAGGCTACCTCTTTACGCGGGTAGCCTTAGCGGTTATCAGCGACCTCCCTTTTTGATTCCGTCGCGAGTCAGCACTGATTTATCTCTGAAACTCTGTTTCCGTGTTCAGGCTGCCCGTTCCATGTTGAGGAACGGCGGACTGCCTTGTCCCATTTAGTCTGCAATGGGGAGTATTGCTATGCTGAGCGCATTTAAACTGGATCACAGCCGCCTGACGCGACTGGAGCTGGAAGACGAAAACGACAAACTGACGACCTCTGTCTGGGTCGATCTGATCGAGCCGGAAGAGGGCGAACGTGATCGCGTGCAATCTGAGCTGGGCCAGAGTCTGGCAACACGGCCTGAGCTGGAAGATATCGAGGCCTCGGCACGCTTCTTCGAAGATGAAGATGGCCTGCATATCCACTCCTTCTTCTTCTATGAAGATGCTGACGATCACGCCGGTAACTCCACCGTGGCGTTTACCATCCGTGAAGGCCGTCTCTACACGCTGCGCGAACGTGAGCTGCCTGCTTTCCGTCTCTATCGCATGCGCGCCCGTAATCAGACCCTGATCGACGGCAATGCCTTTGAGCTGCTGCTTGACCTGTTTGAAACCAAAATCGAACAGCTGGCGGACGAAATCGAGAACATCTACAGCGCACTGGAGAAACTCAGCCGGGTGATCATGGAAGGTCAGCAGGGCGAAGAGTACGATCAGGCGCTGTCGCGATTAGCGGAACTGGAAGATATCGGCTGGAAGGTGCGCCTCTGTCTGATGGATACCCAGCGCGCCCTGAACTTCCTGGTACGCAAAGCACGTTTGCCGGGCAATCAGCTGGAGCAGGCGCGTGAAATTCTGCGCGATATCGAATCGCTGCTGCCGCATAACGAATCACTGTTTCAGAAGGTCAACTTCCTGATGCAGGCGGCTATGGGTTTCATCAACATCGAGCAGAACCGCATTATCAAGATCTTCTCGGTGGTCTCCGTGGTGTTTCTGCCGCCGACGCTGGTGGCCTCCAGTTACGGGATGAACTTTGAGTTTATGCCGGAACTGAAGTGGAGCTTCGGTTATCCGGCGGCGATCGGCCTGATGATTCTGGCCGGACTGGCGCCTTATCTCTATTTCAAGCGTAAAAACTGGCTTTAAAATAAGAACGGGCCATCTGAGATGGCCCGTTCTGCTGGCTCCTGTCCCCATTTCTGCGTAATCTTACCCTCCTGTTTTTACAAATTATTAACTTCTTATGGACGCTTTTTCGTTGCGCGCGCAGTGGACACTGCTGCTGCTGATCTCGGTATTACTGGGCGCGGTGCTGCACTATTTTCATGTGCCCGCTGCGCTGTTACTGGGGCCGATGATTGTCGGTGTAGTGATGGGGCTGTCGGGTGCCACGCTGCGAATTGATAAACGGCTGTTCCTGCTCGCTCAGGCCGTACTGGGCTGCATGATTGCGCAGAGTCTGTCGCCTTCGATTCTGGCCCCGCTGATTCAGGACTGGCCGATCGTGCTGACGGTGCTGCTGCTGACGCTGGCGGCCAGCGGCCTGTCAGGTTTTCTGCTGGTGCGCTTCAGTCATCTGCCTGGCCCGACCGGCGCATGGGGATCGTCGCCGGGCGGTGCATCGGCCATGGTGGCGATGGCGGGTGACTTTGGCGCTGACGTGCGGCTGGTCGCATTCATGCAGTATCTGCGGGTGCTGTTTGTCGCCTCGGCGGCCGCGCTGGTGGCGCGCATCGGACTGGGCGATGAGGCGCACAGCGTCTCGCTGCTCTGGTTTCCACCGCTGAATCAGGGCTTTGTTATCACCCTGGTGGTGATGCTGACAGGCGCGTGGCTGGGCACACGACTGCGCATTCCTTCTGGCGCGCTGCTGCTGCCTGCGCTGGCGGGTGCGGCACTGCACAGTAGCGACATCGCGGTGTTACAGGTGCCGGAATGGTTGCTGGCCGTGGCCTATGCACTGATTGGCTGGAGCGTGGGATTACGTTTCACCCGCCCGATTTTTCTGCTGGCACTGCGCACGCTGCCGCAGATGCTGGCCTCGATCTTCGGGCTGATGCTGTTGTGTGGCGGGCTGGCGTGGATGCTGACGCGAATGCTGGATATCGATCTGATGACGGCCTATCTCGCCACCAGTCCAGGGGGGCTGGACACGGTGGCGATCATTGCGGCGGGAACCCAGGTCAACATGGCGTTTGTGATGGCGTTGCAGACGTTGCGTCTCTTTACTATCCTGCTGACCGGCCCGGCTTTAGCGCGCTTTATTTCACGCTATGCGCGAACGGGAACGGAATGAAAACGCCACCGCATCGCAGACAAATACCAGCAGCGCCAGCCAGATGAAACCAAAAGTCACCATCTTGTCTGGCGTGATGGTCTCACCGTAAAACGCGACCGCCAGCACAAACATCAGCGTCGGACCGAGATACTGAAAGAAGCCTACGGTGGAAAGTCGCAGACGACTGCAGGCTGCCGCAAACAGCATCAGCGGAATGGTGGTCACAATGCCCGCCGCTATCAGCTTCAGGTTGAGACTCAGTGGGTTGGCGGATAAGTGGCTGGTGGCGCTGTCGGCAAAGCCAAACAGGTAAATCGCCGCCAGCGGAAACAGCCACAGAGTTTCAATCAGCATGCCGCTCTGCGCATCGACCTGAATCTTTTTACGCACCAGGCCATACAGGGCAAAACTCAGCGCCAGGCCCAGCGCGATGATCGGTAACGAGCCAAACTGCCACAGCTGCACCAGTACGCCGACGGTGGCCAGCAGCACGGCGAGCCACTGCAAGCGGCGAAACCGTTCGCGCAAAAACAGCATGCCGAACACCACGTTGATCAGCGGGTTAATAAAGTAGCCCAGGCTGGCTTCCAGCATATGCTGATTGTTGACTGCCCAGATAAACAGCAGCCAGTTGCCGCCGATAGTCACGGCCGTCAGCGCCAGCAGCAGCACTTTTTTAGGCTGGCGCAACACGCTGCGAACGCCGGGCCAGCTGCGGCTCAGGGTAATCAGTAACAGCATAAACAGTGCAGACCAGATCACCCGGTGCGTCATGATTTCCGTGGCGGGAACCTGCTTTACCAGCTTGAAATAAGCGGGCGCAATGCCCCAGATAAAGTAAGCGCCCAGTGCAAAGCCAACGCCCTGGCGGGTTTGTTGCGTATCCATATGCGATCCATTCAATGGCGTGGTTAGCCGATAAGATAGGTGGCGGTAGCCGTGGCGATATAATCGCCCTGTTGATTGTGCAGTTCCACACGCGCCACGGCGACTTTGTTACCGGCGCGCAGCAGGCTGCTGGTGGCGGTGAAGCGTTCGCCGCGTCCGGGACGCAGATAGTCGACGCGCATATCAATGGTACCCATGCGTGACAGACGCTGGCGCAGATCCGCTTCGCTGATGCTTTCCTGACGGGTTAATGCATTACTGACGCAGACCATGCCCGCCGCGACATCCAGTACCGACGCGATAACGCCGCCGTGCAGAATCTGCTGCGCCTGGTTGCCCACCAGCATGGTTTTGTTATTGAAGCTGATCTCTGCGTAGTCTGCGTCAAGGCGCATCAGTTCCAGGCCCAGCGCCTGATTAAACGGCATGTGATAAACGAAAATTTCGCCGACCAGCTGGCGAGCGTCCTGCTGTGTCAGCACGGGTGATGACATGATGATGTGTCCTGAAAAAATCGGGCCAGAGGGGCGCGGAATATGAATGAGTTGTGTATTCTATGCCGCCTGCGAGGGTGTTTCCAGTTTAAGAAATCAGCACTCATGCTCACTGCCATTTGCGTGTAGAATGGCCTGCTTTTTACGACACCCTTTCAGTTACTTTGATACGCAGCTGCTCACCGGAGAATTTTATGCGTAAGCATCGCGCCTTGCTGGCGGCAATGTTGATATTTCCTGCGCTGGCGCAGGCGGATGAAGCCCATATTAAAGAGGTTCATGACGCGCCACAGGTTCAGGGCAGCATTATCGCTAACCTGCTGGAGAAGCATGATAACCCGTTTGTTCTCTATCCTTACGAGAACAACTATCTGCTTTATACCTATACCAGCGACCTCAATAAAGAGGCGATCTCCTCCTATAACTGGGGAGAGAATGCCCGCAAAGATGAAGTTAAATTCCAGCTCAGCCTGGCGTTTCCGCTGTGGCGCGGTATTCTGGGCGACAACTCCGTGCTGGCCGCCTCTTATACCCAGCGTTCCTGGTGGCAGCTGTCGAATAGTGCTGAGTCATCGCCATTCCGTGAGACCAACTATGAGCCGCAGATTTTCCTGGGCTGGGCGACCGACTATTCGCTGGCGGGCTGGACACTGCGTGATGTCGAAGTGGGTCTGAATCACCAATCCAACGGACGAAGCGATCCCACCTCGCGCAGCTGGAACCGCGTCTATGCGCGTCTGATGGCAGAGAATGGTAACTTCCTGGCGGAAATCAAACCCTGGTATCGCATCCCTGAAGGGGCGAACAGCGATGATAATCCCGATATCACCAAATACATGGGTTACTACCGCACCCGTCTGGGCTATAAGCTCGGCGACAATATCTTCAGCGTAGAGGGCAACTATAACTGGAACAGCGGTTATGGCGGCGCGACCCTGGGCTGGAGCTACCCTATCACTGAGCACGTTCGCTTCTATACTCAGGTGTTTAGCGGTTACGGTGAATCACTGATCGATTACAACCATCGCCAGACGCGTCTGGGTGTGGGTGTAACACTTAACGACTTGTTCTAATCCATAACGAAAGACAGGAATCGCGTGGCAACCTCGGCAGTTCTTAATCAGGAAGCGCTGGCGCAGCAGGTATTGCAGGATACCTTCGGCTACCAGCATTTTCGTCCCGGTCAGCAGACGATCATCAATGAGGCGCTGAGCGGGCGCGATTGTCTGGTGGTGATGCCCACCGGCGGCGGTAAATCGCTCTGTTATCAGATTCCTGCGCTGGTGCGCGAGGGGCTGACGCTGGTGGTGTCGCCGCTGATCTCGCTGATGAAAGATCAGGTCGATCAGTTGCTGGCGAACGGCGTGGCGGCAGCCTATCTCAACTCCACCATGACGCGCGATCAGCAGCAGACGGTGATGGCCGACTGCCGAACCGGTCGGGTTAAGCTGCTCTACATCGCCCCGGAACGCCTGATGATGGATAACTTCCTGGACAGTCTGGCGCACTGGCAACCGGCGATGCTGGCGGTGGATGAAGCGCACTGTATTTCCCAGTGGGGCCACGATTTCCGTCCGGAATATGGCGCACTCGGCAAGATGCGTCAGCGCTTCCCCGAATTACCGGTAATGGCGCTGACCGCTACCGCGGATGAAACTACCCGCAACGACATCGTTAACCTGCTGCATATGCAGGATCCGCTGATCCAGATCAGCAGCTTTGACCGCCCCAATATTCGCTACACGCTGGTGGAGAAATTTAAACCCACCGATCAGCTGCTGCGTTACGTTCAGGATCAGCGCGGCAAGTGCGGCATTATCTACTGCAACAGCCGGGCGAAGGTGGAAGACACCGCCGCGCGACTGCAAAGCCGGGGATTCAGCGTCGGGGCATACCACGCCGGTATCGACAGCGAGCAGCGTGGCCGGGTGCAGGAAGCGTTTCAGCGTGACGATCTGCAAATCGTGGTGGCGACGGTTGCCTTTGGCATGGGCATCAACAAGCCCAACGTCCGTTTTGTGGTCCACTTCGATATCCCGCGCAACATCGAGTCCTATTATCAGGAAACCGGGCGAGCCGGACGTGATGGTCTGCCTGCCGAAGCGATGATGCTTTACGACCCGGCCGATATGGCCTGGCTGCGTAAATGTCTGGAAGAGAAAGTGCCCGGACCGCTGCAGGATATTGAGCGTCACAAACTCAACGCCATGGGCGCGTTTGCTGAAGCGCAGACCTGCCGCCGTCTGGTGCTGCTGAACTATTTTGGCGAGGGCCGCCAGCAGCCGTGCGATAACTGCGATATCTGTCTCGACCCACCTAAACGGTATGACGGCCTGGTTGAAGCGCAAAAAGCGCTCTCCGGCATCTACCGCGTGGGTCAGCGTTTTGGTATGGGCTATATCGTTGAGGTGCTGCGCGGGTCCAACAATCAGCGTATCCGTGAGCAGGGTCATGACAAACTGCCGGTCTATGGACTGGGCAAAGATCAGAGCCACGAACACTGGGTGAGCGTGTTACGTCAGCTAATCCATCTGGGGCTGGTGACGCAGAACATCGCTATGCATTCGGCTCTGCAGCTCACCGAAGCGGCGCGTCCCGTGCTGCGCGGTGAAGTGCCACTGATGCTGGCGGTGCCCCGTTTAATCACCGCAAAAACAAAAAGCAGCAGTCCGGCGAAGTTTCACGGTGGCAACTACGATCGCAAACTGTTCGCCAAGCTGCGTAAGCTGCGAAAAGCGATCGCCGATGAAGAGAATATTCCGCCTTACGTGGTGTTCAATGACGCCACACTGATAGAGATGGCAGAACAGATGCCGGTCAGCGCGTCCGAGATGCTCAGCGTCAACGGCGTGGGTCACCGCAAACTGGAGCGCTTTGGCAAACCTTTCCTGGTGATGATCAAAGAGCATCTTGATGATGAAGAGTAAAGGACACTGATTATGCTGATGTTATTCGCCACTGTGGCGCTGGTGCATCTGGTGGCACTGATGAGCCCCGGCCCCGATTTCTTTTTCGTGTCACAGACTGCCGCCAGCCGCTCGCGCAAAGAGGCGATGATGGGTGTACTGGGTATTACGCTGGGCATTGTGGTCTGGGCGGGTGTGGCGCTGATGGGGCTGCATCTGATTCTGGAAAAAATGGCTTGGCTGCATCAGATCATCATGGTCGGCGGTGGACTTTATCTGTTGTGGATGGGCTGGCAGCTGATGTGCTCGGCACGTCAGCGTCATAAACAGCCGCAGCAGGATGAGCCGGTGGTTGCGTTGCCGAAACGCGGCATGAGCTTTCTCAAAGGCCTGCTGACGAACCTGTCGAATCCTAAAGCCATTATCTACTTCGGCAGCGTCTTTTCGCTGTTTGTTGGCGACGATGTCGGTTCGGCGGAGCGCTGGGGGCTGTTCCTGCTGATTGTCGGAGAAACTTTTGCCTGGTTTACCCTGGTGGCGGCGATTTTTGCGCTGCCGTGGATCCGCGCTAAGTATCAGCGACTGGCGAAGTGGGTCGATGGCATGGCAGGCGTACTGTTTGCCGGTTTTGGTATCCACCTGATTCTTTCGCGTTAAATTCCGCGTTTCAGTCTTTATGCCGGAGTGCGCGTTGCGCCTCCGGCAGAAACTTCCCTCGCTGTCGCTTCCTCCAGAGAGTTCGCTTGTGTGACAGATGTCACATTCCAGGGCTCAGGGAGTTTTGCTGTTGCAACCGCAGATAAATCGTCACTCTTTATTAATCATTCATATCCATATCTCCATTACAGTCGGGAAGCAGGCGCAATGTTTATGGAGAGGATGATGAGAGTGAAGTTCATATTACTGGTGTTGATGACGGCCTGTATCAGCGCCTGCGCCTCGCCTGATGCCGCCCGTAACCCTGCGCCAGAGCCGGGCCAGAGCGATGAGGTCACCTCGATCCTGATGCAGACGCTGCCCGATGTCGATCAGACGCAGGGCGAAAGGATTAGCCGGATCTCTGCGACGTTTCTCGGGACACCCTATGAAGCGGATACGCTGATCGGTTCTCCCACGCGTCCGGAAGCGCTGGTAATCAATTTCAACGGTGTGGATTGTTACACGCTGCTTGATTATGTGCAGGCGCTGAGCCGCAGCAACGATCGCGCCAGCTTTGAGGCTAACCTGATTCGGACCCGCTACGCTGGCGGTGAGGTCAGCTACCGGAATCGTCGCCACTTTTTTTCCGACTGGTTCGCCGATAGCCCGCGCAATGCCGATGACGTGACCCGCACCCTTAGCCCGGATACGGTGACGGTGGTGAAGCACCTGAATCGTCAGGCCAGCGGAGCAGAACAGGTGCCCGGTCTGGGTGTGATTGCACGTCGTATCACTTACATTCCGGCCCGGGCGATCACACCGCAGGTGCTGAAGCAGATCCAGACCGGCGATTACGTGGGGGTTTACGCCACCAGTCAGGGGCTGGATGTTACGCATGTGGGGATTGCTGTCCGGCATGATGGCCGCTTATGGTTCAGGAACGCCTCTTCGCTGGCCGTTAATCGAAAAGTTGTCGATGCGCCGTTCAGGGAATATATGCGCTCGAAGCCGGGCATCATTGTGTTGCGTGCGGTTCCATTGTCAGCGCCGTAGCGGGGCCAGGGAAGAAGGAATAATCTTTCGCGCCGAATTCGGCGCGAAAGGCGTTAAGCGATTTTTCTGGCACTGGCCAGCAGTGCGCCTACCGCCATAAACAGCCCGCCAAAAATGCGGTTCATTAACTTCATCTGTTTTGGTCCCTTAATCCAGCCCGCAATCCGCGTTGCCAGCGTGGCGTAGCCAATCATCACGATGATATCGACCACAACGGTGGTGACGCCCAGCACCAGATACTGCATAAATAGTGGCTGATGCGGCTGAATAAATTGCGGGAACAGGGCGGCGAGAAAGACGATACTTTTCGGGTTGGTCAGGTTAACCAGCACGGCGCGTTTGAACAGGCGACGACGCGGCATCGCTCTGGCGACTGCATCCAGATCAATGCCACCCGCTGAGCGCCACTGCTGAATACCCAGCCAGACCAGATAGGCCGCACCGGCCCATTTCAGAATCTCAAACGCCAGCAGCGACTGAGAAAACAGCGCACCCAGACCAATGCCGACCAGCACGATATGCAGCGCCAGGCCGACCTGCAAACCGGAGATAGAGGCCACCGTGCCACGATAGCCGTGGCTGATACCGGTACTCATGGTGTTGATTGCGCCGGAACCGGGCGACAGGCTGAGAATTGTAGTGGTAAGCAGATAGGTCAGCCACCATTCGATGGTCATGGGTCAGGCTCTCTTTAGTAGCGGAATTGTGACACAATACGCCAGAAATAAGCGCGGCGCTACGGCCTGCGCATGGCATTCAGGACTCTGTATCCGGTCATCAGGAGGGCGAATGAATCAACACAAAGCCAGCTGGCTGCGACGAGAAAAAGCCTTTGCTGCCTTCGCTACCGGGCCACTGCTCGATTTCTGGCACAGCCGCGAAGAGCTTGAGTTTACCGGCGTGGGTAATCTGACGCTGCGCTACGTCCGCTTCACATCACCGCAACACAAGCGTGTGATCCTGATTGTGCCGGGACGCATCGAGAGTTACATAAAATATCCTGAGCTGGCGTACGATCTGTTTCACTGCGGATTTGATGTGGTGATCCTTGACCATCGCGGTCAGGGGCGTTCCGATCGCCTGCTGGAAGATTCACACCGTGGCCACGTGGCGGAATTTACCCATTATGTCGACGACCTTGAAACGCTCTATCTGAAAGAGATTATCAGCGGTCACTACCAGCAGCGCTATGCTCTGGCTCACTCCATGGGCGGCGCAATCTTAACGCTGTTTCTGGCGCGTCAGCCGCAGGCGTTTCATGCGGCCGCGCTGGTGGCGCCGATGTTTGGCATTGCTTTACCGTTGCCCTCTTTTCTGGCTCATCGGATTCTGGACTGGGCGGAGAAGCGTCCGGCCATGCGCGATGGCTATGCGCTCGGCACCGGCCGCTGGCGTGCGCATCCGTTTGGCATTAACCGGCTGACGCACAGCACCGAGCGTTATCGGCGAAACCTGCGCTTTTATGCGGACGATCCGGCGATTCGCGTTGGCGGGCCAACCTACCATTGGGTACGTGAAGGCGTCCATGCGGGTCGCAACATCATCAGTCAGGTCGATAAAATCACTACGCCACTGCTGCTGTTACAGGCCAGCGATGATCGGGTGGTCGACAACCGTTCGCAGGACCTTTTTTGTGCCGCGATGGCGGCGGCGGGTCATCCGTGTGAGGGCAATAAGCCACGGGTGATCGACGGTGCGCGTCATGAGATCCTGTTTGAAAAGGATGAGATGCGCGCCGAAGCACTCAATGCAGTGGTCGACTTTTTTTCCTCGCACCACTGACGTTATTTATCCGACCGGTTAAGGCCGGCAGAACCAGATACCCGAGGTATTCATGTATCACATCGTTGCATCCGATCTGGATGGCACGCTGCTTTCTCCCGAACATCGCCTGACCCCTTTTGCGCGTGAAACGCTGCAGCAACTGGTTGCGAAAGATATTCACTTTATATTCGCCACCGGCCGTCATCATATCGATGTCGGACAGATGCGTGACAGCCTGGCGATTCCGGCCTATATGATCACCTCAAACGGCGCGCGCGTGCACAACGCAGAGGGCGAACTGGTGTTCAGTCATAATCTGGATGAGGATATCGCCAGCGATCTGTTTGGCCTGCAATATCATCACAGCGATATTCTGACCCACGTTTACCGCGACGATGAGTGGTTTGTCAGCCGTTCAAGTCCGGCTGAGCAGGACTATTTCCGCGAGTCGGTGTTCAACTATCAGGTCTATGAGCCGGGTCTGCTGCCAACCGATAATATCAGCAAGGTCTTTTTTACCTGCGAAAATCCCGAGCATCTGATCCCGATGGAACAGGCGATTGAAGCGCGCTGGGGCGACCGGGTTAACGTCAGTTTCTCGCTGCCTACCTGTCTGGAAGTGATGGCGGGCGGCGTGTCGAAAGGGCATGCGCTGGAAGCGGTCGCGAAAACGCTGGACCACTCACTGGAAAGCTGTATTGCCTTTGGCGACGGCATGAACGATGTGGAGATGCTGAGCATGGCGGGTAAAGGCTTTATCATGCAGAACGCCCATCAGCGGTTGAAAGATACGCTGCCGGAGCTGGATGTGATCGGTTCAAATGCCGATGATGCCGTGCCGCAGACGCTGCGCACGCTCTATCTTGCTTAAGCCGTCAGCGCAAAAAAAGGGCCGGACATCCGGCCCTTTTTTATTGCCGTCAGGCAGGGGTCTTTTTGTGTTTGTGTTCGCTGACCATGGTCAGTAACAGCAGGATAACCGCCAGCACACAGCCAGCAATCATCACCATGAAGCCGCCGTCCCAGCCGAAGTAATCGACGGTGTAACCGACAATGGCGCTGGCTGCCACCGATCCACCCAGATAGCCGAACAGGCCGGTGAAGCCCGCCGCCGTCCCCGCCGCTTTTTTCGGCGCCAGCTCCAGCGCGTGCAGACCAATCAGCATCACCGGACCGTAGATCAGGAAGCCAATCACAATCATACAGGCCATATCGACGCCAGGATTACCCGCCGGGTTGAGCCAGTAGATCACGGTCGCGATGGTTACCAGCGTCATAAAGAACACCCCGGTCGCACCGCGATTACCGCGGAACACTTTGTCCGACATCCAGCCGCACAGCAGCGTTCCGGGGATCCCCGCATACTCATACAGGAAGTAAGCCCACGACGATTTATCCAGCGTGAAGTGTTTTACTTCTCTGAGATAGGTCGGCGACCAGTCGAGAATGCCGTAGCGCAGCAGATAAACAAATACGTTGGCCAGCGCGATGTACCACAGCAGCTTGTTCGGCAGTACATATTTCATGAAGATCTGTTTAGCCGTCAGCTCCTCTTCGTGGCTGGCATCGTAGTCGGGCGGATAGTCGTTTTTGTACTCTTCAATCGGTGGCAGACCACAGGATTGCGGCGTATCGCGCATCAGCGCAAAGGCCAGAATAGCAATGGCGATGGCGCCAAACGCCGGCATATAGAGAGCCGCTTTCCAGTCGTTGAACCACGCCATACCGAGCAGGAACAGCAGAGGCGGAATACCGCCGCCGACATTATGGGCGCAGTTCCAGACCGAAACGATCCTGCCGCGCTCCTTCTGCGACCACCAGTGAACCATGGTACGTCCACAAGGTGGCCAGCCCATGCCCTGGAACCAGCCGCAGATAAACAGCAGCACGAACATCACCATGATGCTGGAGGTGGCCCAGGGAACGAATCCCATGATCAACATCACTGTCGCGGCCAGAATCAGGCCTGCCGGTAAGAAGATGCGCGGGTTTGAGCGGTCAGAGACCGATCCCATGATGAATTTTGAAAAGCCGTAGGCGATGGATATTCCGGATAAGGCAAAACCGAGATCGCCACGTGAAAAACCCTGCTCTACCAGGTAGGGCATGGCGAGTGCGAAGTTTTTTCTGACCAGATAGTAGGCAGCGTAACCAAAGAAGATCCCGATGAAAATTTGCCAGCGCAGACGACGGTAGAGCGGATCAACGTGATCCTCCGCCACCTGCGGCTGACGTGGTGCAGGTTTAAAAATGCTCAGCATCAGTGAGGCCCTCCAGGGCACATTATGGTTTTTAATTCCCAGCAGGTTGGGGCAGGAAAAGAGCAGAAGAAAATGGACGCAGAATGTTCCATTTCGCGCAAAGAATAGTGTTAGTTGCGCAACGTTACTGTGATGAATGACACATTTGTTACACTTTTATTACATTCTGGAGCGGAAGTGATCATTCGATGGATCATTTCGCGCATTTTATCTGGCTGAAAGATCTTTATGCAGACAGTTATGTCAGGAGGCGAAAGCCCTTTTCCGATGGCTATTCTGATCGCCTGGTTTGTAATCAGATGTCAACCAGATTTCACAGCCTGATGGCAGCACATTGTTTACACTGACGGCCTGTTAATTTCGGGGTCGTCACCGTGTTTTTATTGATTATTACCACCATTCTGTGGGCCTTTTCGTTCAGTCTGATTGGCGAATACCTTGCCGGGCAGGTGGACAGCTGGTTCTCTGTACTGATGCGACTGGCGCTGGCTGCGCTGGTATTTTTACCTTTCCTGCGCTGGCGTGGTCATCCCCCTTCAACGCTGTTGCTTTACATGCTGGTCGGGATGCTGCAGCTGGGCGTGATGTATCTGCTGAGTTTCGAAGCCTATCTCTATCTTAGCGTTTCGGAATTCCTGCTGTTTACGGTGATGACGCCGCTTTATGTGACGCTGATTTACGATCTGATCAGCCGTCGTCCACTGCGCATCGGCTATATCTTCAGTGCACTGCTGGCTGTGGCAGGTGCGGCCATTATTCGCTATGACAAAGTCAGCGATCATTTCTGGTTTGGTCTGCTGTTAGTGCAACTGGCAAATATCTGCTTTGCGGCGGGAATGGTGGGCTATAAGCGTCTGCAGGAGACCCGCCCGATGCCGCAGCACACGGCCTTCTCCTGGTTCTATCTGGGTGCGGTGTTGATTGCGGTGATCGCCTGGTGTGCCTGGGGCAATCCGCAGAAGTTGCCAACGACCTCATTGCAGTGGGGCATTCTGGTCTGGCTGGGCATTGCGGCTTCCGGTCTCGGCTATTTTATGTGGAATTATGGTGCGACCCAGGTCGATGCCGGCACGCTGGGCATTATGAATAACATGCACGTTCCTGCCGGGCTGCTGGTGAATCTGGCTATCTGGCAGGAGAAACCGCACTGGCCAGGCTTTATTGCGGGCGCAATGGTGATCCTCGCCTCGCTGTGGGTGCATAAGCGCTGGGTGGTGGGGCGCGGTGACCGATCATAAACAGGGCTGTTGCATGGGAGCGGCCTCCCGGGCTGGCGCGTCCGATCGCGAAGGAATCTCACATCCCTGTGGATCGGCCGGGCCATCCCTGGCCCGGACGCTTCGCTCTTCAGACGCGCCAGCCCTGGAGACTTAACAGCATCATCGCAGTTGAACCAGGGGCTCAGAGCGAATATGAAGGAGGGGATGGCGCGCTGAAACGTAGAGCATTCGCAATGGAGTTGGCGTGTGCGATCGCGAAGGAATCTTACAGGATGGTTCAGAAACGCGCCCGGCGATTTTTCCCCCTGCGACGAACGCTCCACCGATGACCCGCTTTCACTCCCCAGGGCTGGCCTGGTGTTGCTGATTAAAAAGCCATGAAGAAGCTTGAGGGAAGAGGTGGCGCAACTGAGGAGCAAAGCGTCCGAGCCAGGGATGGCGAGGCCGTGCTGCATGGATGCAGGCTTTCTTTGCGATCAGATGCGCCACTTCTGACCACGCAGGTACCCGAAGCGATCAGCCACAGACGTTAAGCAGGCTTCTCACTCTTAGGGCGCTGAATCATCGCCAGCCCTTTCAGGAAGTTACGCAGAATCTGATCGCCGCATTCGCGGTAGTTCTTATGCTCAGGTTTGCGGAAAATCGCACCAATCTCAGCCTGTGAAACGGTAAAATTCACGCGCTTCAGTACATCAGGAATATCGGTGGTTTTCAGATCAAAAGCGATACGCAGCTTTCTCATGAAGATGTTGTTGGTCATCTTGCGCTCAATCGACGGTGCGGGCGCATCTTCACTTTTACCGCGACGGTAGAAGATCAGGCCATTCAGGAAATAACCCATCAGCACATCGGGGCAGGGACGGAACGCAGCATCGTCATCTTTTTTCAGCCACGCCTGAATATCCGCCAGCGGCACGTCACATTGCGCCAGCGCAAAAATCTCCACCATTTTGGCATCGCTCAGGTTGAGCATGTAGCGCACGCTGCGCAGAATATCATTGTTAGTCATGGTGAAATCTTCTCGTGGTCAGTCGACAGGCTGCGCATTATAGGGGATTTTGCCCGCCTTCGCGCAGGTTTGTGCCCGCCAGATTACCGCTGCAACACCGCACCGGGCAGCGCGGCGTCGCGCACAAAAGGCAGATGCTCACAGGCGTGCTGACGGGCAAAGCGGATAAACGCTTCCAGCACCGGCTGACGTTGCTCCCCTTCGCGCACGGCCGCATAAAGACGGCTCCACAGGCCATCACCCAGCGTGCGGGTGACCACCAGACCCTGCTTCTCAAAACTCTCCACCACCCAATGCGGCAGCGCGGCAATCCCCATACGCGCCGAGACCATCTGAATCATCAGCAGGGTGTTATCCACACTTTTCAGTGCCGGACTGACGCCTGCGGGCTGCAGAAAGTGACGCCAGATATCCAGACGCTGACGCTGCACCGGATAGATCATCAACACCTCATCGGCTAGATCTTCCGGCGAAATCTGCTCAACCTGCGCCAGCGGGTGATCCGTTGCCAGCACCAGACGCACTTCATAATCAAACATCGGGGAGTAGAACAGACCCGAGCGCGCCAGGATATCGGAGGTCAGCACCACATCCAGCTCACCCTGTTGCAGGGCGGGTTGAGGATCAAAGGTCACGCCCGATTTGAAATCCATCACCACCTGCGGCCAGCTCTGGCGGAATTTATCCAGCGCGGGGGTCAGCCACTGAATGCAGCTATGGCACTCTATCGCCACCCGTAATGTGGTCTGATGCGGCTCATGGCAGGCCTGCAATGCCTGCTGAATCTGCGGCAGCACCTGCTCGGCCAGCTGCAGCAGAATATCGCCCTGCGGCGTAAAGCGCAGCGGCTGACTTTTACGCACGAACAGGCGGAATCCCAGCCGCTGCTCCAGATCGCTGAACTGATGAGACAACGCCGATTGCGTCTGATGAAGCTGGGCCGCCGCCGCCGCCAGCGATCCCGTATTGCGCAGAGCCTGAAGCGTCCGCAGGTGCTTGAGTTCGATCATGAGAGTCCTTCACATCGAAAATGAACATATTGCGCTTGAGCAATATACAGTACCCGCAGAGTATAGCAGTGTAAACATCTGGACGGCTAAACATCTTTGGCTGCCCATTTCAGCCAAAGTGAAAGATTATCTGGAGAACAGCACATGACTATCCTGAACCATACCCTCGGCTTTCCCCGTATTGGCCTGCGCCGTGAACTGAAAAAAGCGCTGGAGAGCTACTGGGCTGGCGACAGCACGCAGCAGGCATTACTGGCGACGGGCCGTAAGCTGCGTGCGCGACACTGGCAACAACAGAAAGAGGCGGGCGTCGATCTGCTGCCGGTCGGCGATTTCGCCTGGTATGACCATGTGCTGACCACCAGCCTGATGCTGGGCAACGTGCCCGCGCGTCATCAGAACAAAGCAGGCACTGTGGACCTCGACACCCTGTTCCGCCTGGGACGCGGTCGTGCGCCGACCGGCGAGCCTGCGGCGGCGGCAGAAATGACCAAATGGTTTAACACCAACTATCACTACATGGTGCCGGAGTTTACCCAGGGTCAGACGTTTAAACTGACCTGGACCCAGTTGCTGGATGAGGTGGATGAGGCACTGGCGCTGGGACACAACATCAAGCCAGTGCTGCTGGGGCCGGTGACGTATCTGTGGCTGGGTAAAGTGAAGGGTGAGCCGTTTGAACGTCTGTCGCTGCTGGAGGGAATTCTGCCGGTCTATCAGCAGGTGCTGGCGGAACTGGCTAAGCGCGGCATCGAATGGGTACAGATTGATGAACCCGCTCTGGCACTGGAGCTGCCGCAGATGTGGCGCGAAGCCTTCCAGCCGGCGTATGACGCACTGCAGGGTCACAGCAAACTGCTGCTGACCACCTATTTTGACAGCATCGGCCAGAACATTGATGTGATTCGTGCGCTGCCGGTGCAGGGGCTGCATGTCGATCTGGTCCATGGTCGTGATGATATTCAGCAACTGAATCAGCAACTGCCCGCCAGCTGGCTGCTGTCGCTCGGCGTGATCAACGGACGCAACGTCTGGCGCGCCGATCTGAGCCGCTGGTTCAGCCGCTTGCAACCGCTGACCAGAGTGCGTGAACAGGTGTGGATTGGCTCCTCCTGCTCGCTGCTGCATAGCCCTATCGACCTGAGCGTCGAGACCCGTCTGGATGATGAAGTCAAAAGCTGGTTCGCCTTTGCGCTGCAGAAATGTGCCGAGCTCTCGCTGCTGAGTCAGGCACTCAACAACAACGATGCGACGGCGCTGGAAGCCTGGAGCGCACCGGTACACGCCCGCGCTCATTCCCGCCGCGTGCATAATGCGGCGGTGGGCCAGCGTCTGCAGGCCATTACCCCACAGCACAGTGAACGCCAGAGCGCTTATCCGGTGCGGGCTGTCCTGCAGCGTCAGCGTTTTAATCTGCCAGCCTGGCCTACCACCACCATCGGCTCTTTTCCGCAGACCACTGAAATTCGCGGCCTGCGCCTCGACTTTAAACAGGGCCGGCTCGACAGCAACCATTACCGCACCGGCATCGCGGAGCACATTAAGCAGGCGATTCTCGAACAGGAGCGGCTGGGGCTGGATGTGCTGGTTCACGGTGAAGCGGAACGTAACGACATGGTTGAGTACTTCGGCGAACATCTGGAGGGGTTTGTCTTTACACAGAATGGCTGGGTTCAGAGCTACGGTTCACGCTGTGTGAAACCGCCTGTCATTATCGGCGATGTCAGTCGTCCGGAGGCGATCACCGTTGAGTGGGCCAGATATGCCCAGTCGCTGACCAACAAGCCGGTAAAAGGGATGCTGACCGGTCCGGTAACCATCCTCTGCTGGTCATTCCCGCGTGAAGATGTGTCACGCGAAACCATCGCGAAACAGATCGCGCTGGCGCTGCGTGATGAAGTCGAAGACCTGGAGAAGGCGGGCATCGGGATTATCCAGATTGATGAGCCTGCGCTGCGTGAAGGTCTGCCACTGCACCAGTCTGAATGGGCCGCCTACCTGAACTGGGCGGTGGAGGCCTTCCGACTGAATGCGGCGGTGGCGCGGGATGAAACCCAGATTCACACCCATATGTGTTACTGCGAATTTAACGACATTATGGACGCTATCGCGGCGCTGGATGCCGATGTGATCACCATCGAAACCTCGCGATCTGACATGGATCTGCTGGAGGCGTTTGAAAACTTCGACTACCCGAATGAAATCGGCCCCGGCGTCTACGACATCCATTCGCCTAACGTCCCCAGCGTGGAGTGGATAGAAGCACTATTACTGAAGGCGGCAAAACGTATTCCGGAAGCGCGTCTGTGGGTGAACCCGGATTGCGGTTTAAAAACACGGGGCTGGACGGAAACGCGTCAGGCGCTGGCGAACATGGTGACGGCGGCGAAGAAATTGCGTGGCGAAACGGCGTAGGGAATCGGGTCTGGTGGACGAAAAAATCAGGGGCGCAGACGCGCCCCTTTTTCATTTACTGCGATGCAACACCATACTGCCTGAACCAGGCCAGCATCCGCTGCCAGCCATCATTGGCAGATTCAGCATGATAGCTTGCACGATAGTCAGCATTAAACGCATGGCCCGCTTCGGGATAGACGATGATCTCTGCGGTCGCATTGGCGGCATGGAGTGCCTGACGCATCTGCTCGACGCTCTCCAGCGGGATACCCTCATCCTGGCCACCATACAAACCTAATACTGGCGCATTCAGATCGACCGCAATATCAATAGGATGCTTCTGCTGCTTCAGCGTACGCTCACCGGTCAGCCGTCCATACCACGCCACGGCGGCGCGCAGTTGCGGGTTATGCGCGGCGTACAGCCAGCTGATACGACCACCCCAGCAAAAACCGGTTATGCCCATGCGACGAATATCGCCGCCGTTGCGTGCGGCCCAGTTGGCGGCATGGTCGAGATCGGCCAGCACCTGGCTGTCAGGCACTTTGCTGACCAGCTCGCTGAACAGCGTCGGGATATCGTTATACTCAGCGGGATCGCCCTCGCGGAAATAGAGCTCAGGCGCAATAGCCAGATAGCCTTCCAGCGCCAGACGGCGGCAGATATCCCGGATGTGTTCATGGACACCAAAGATCTCCTGCACCACCAGCACGACTGGCCACGGGCCTTCCGCTGACTGGGGTTTTGCAAAGAATGCCGGCATGTTTTCGCCCTGGCTGGGTACTGAGGTTTCACCCGCGTGAATCGCCGGGCTGTCGGTAATGATGGTGGTGGAGGCGGTGGGCTGCACGGCAGGGGCAAAGCCGCCCGTCGCCGGTTTTTGTGCCATATTATCACTGGGTTTCATTATTCTCTCCGTGCAAGCATTTGCGCAATCACGTAACTATAGCCTGGCCGGAAAGCGTATGCGCCAGGTGTCGGGTCACAGAATCAGCAGCGAATAAAATCATCCTTCTCTTTAACATTGCGCAGACCCTGACACAGCCCCACCGAGAGCTATCCGCACCAGGAAGATGCAATTGTGTGATTGTTGTCACAATTTATCTTCCGGAAAATGTAACTTTCATTTTCTTAAGTGAATGTTGTCACATATTTATCGGGCGTGCTGGCGTAGAGTGGCGCGCTACCTTCCCTTAACAGGAGTCTGAAAATGACACAGTCTGACGTTTTCCATCTTGGCCTGACCAAAGCCGATCTGCAGGGCGCCACCCTGGCGATTGTGCCGGGCGATCCGGAGCGCGTGAAGAAAATTGCCGGACTGATGGAAGATGCCACGCATCTCGCCTCACACCGTGAATTTACCTCCTGGCTGGCAAAAATTGATGGTAAGCCGGTCGTGGTCTGCTCAACCGGCATTGGCGGTCCGTCTACCTCGATTGCGGTCGAAGAGCTGGCGCAGCTTGGCGTGCGCACCTTCCTGCGTGTCGGTACCACGGGCGCTATCCAGCCGCATATCAATGTTGGCGATGTGCTGGTGACCACCGCATCCGTTCGCCTGGACGGGGCCAGCCTGCATTTTGCGCCGATGGAGTTCCCGGCAGTGGCTGATTTCGCCTGCACCACCGCGCTGGTTGCCGCCGCAGAAGCCTGTGGCGCGAAAACGCATATCGGCATCACCGCCTCTTCTGACACCTTCTATCCGGGTCAGGAGCGCTACGACACCGTTTCGGGCCGCGTAGTCAGTCGCTTCAGGGGATCGATGAAAGAGTGGCAGGAGATGGGCGTTCTCAACTATGAGATGGAATCCGCTACACTGTTAACCATGTGCGCCAGCCAGGGTCTGCGAGCCGGCATGGTGGCGGGCGTGATTGTGAACCGCACTCAGAAAGAGATCCCGGATGCGGTCACCATGAAACAGACAGAAAGCGACGCAGTGAAGATTGTGGTCGAAGCGGCGCGTCGTTTACTATAACGATTGCGTCTGGCAGCAGGTTTTTTGTCCAGACTCAAAACCTGCTGCCGGTAGTTAACGGCGCGTAATATCAGTGAAACCTGAGAGTTTTTATGCGCAATACTATTCCCGTCCGACGTCCTGCCCCTGGTGCTAATCCAGCCGCACTCAAAGCCATGCTGGAACGCAGTGCCGAACGTTTCCGTGCCGCCATGCAACAGGGCGACTATGCGCTGGCCGCTCAATGCTGCGAAGAGGTGCTGCGCTCAATGCCCAATCAGATGCAGGTGCTGAGCGACTATGCGCTCTGTCTGCTGCGTCTGGGTCAGCACAATAAGTCGTACAAAATCTACCAGAAGATTTATCAGGCGCCGCCCGCTGTGCAGGCTACCGCCTCTGAAACCTGGCTGGATGGCCTGACCGAAGTGTGTGGCTGGCTGGATAAAAAGGACGAGGTGGCGCGTCACGGTCTGGCGTCGCTGAAGCGCTCTGATGCGCGTTTCAGTCAGGGGCAGCGCGCCACGTTTCCCGCTCCGCAACCGGAGCCTGTCGATCTCACTCATCCGCACCAGAATGTCATCGCTTTCTGCCTCTATGGCGATCAGCCGCGCTACTGTGAAACCTTACTCAAAAACGTTGAAGTGGCGCCTGAGCTCTATCCCGGCTGGGTCTGCCGCATCTACCTTGATGACAGCGTGCCGCAGCATGTCTGGCAGCGCCTTGACCAGCCGCACGTCCAGCTGATCGATATGTCCCACGAGAAAACGCTGTTTCCGACCCTGTGGCGTTTCCTGGTGATGGACGATCCTGGCGTGAAACGCTTTATCGTGCGTGATGCCGACTCGCTGCTCTCGGAGCGCGAAGCGGCAGCGGTAAACGCCTGGCTGGCGTCACCTTACTGGTTCCACCATATGCGTGACTACTTCTCCCATACTGAGCTGTTGCTGGCAGGGATGTGGGGCGGCTGTCACGGCGTCTTCCGGGATGTGGAACAGGCGATGCGCGATTTCATTGCGGAGTATCAGGGCAGCCAGCGCTTCACCGATCAATATTTCCTCAAGGTGGCGTTGTGGCCGACGGTGCGCGAAAGCCTCCTGAGCCACGATGCGCTGTTTCATTTTCATCAGGCCCAGCCGTGGCCTGACCATGCGCCCGTGCGCTGGCAGACGCCGCATTTCCACGTGGGCAGCAATGCCGGTTTTGCCAGTATGACCGGCAAATCCAGCGCCGCTGAGGGAAGCAGACAGCGCGTCGCGATCACCTCGGGCGGGACAACCTGGCACTATCTGGCGCAGGTTAAAAAGGGTGAATGGCTATTGCCCATGCCGTTTTTCCTGATTGATGATTGGCAGGCTGGCAAGCTCACGGTGGCGGCACTGCAAGGCGCTGAATCCTGCTAAAATTATCTGGACATTCATACAGTGCGACTCTACCTTTCCCTCAGCAGCCTGAGTCGCGGGGGAAATCATGGATCAGCACATCATTATCAGCGCCTGTCTGGCGCTTGCCGGGTTAGGGATTGGCTGGATGCTGGCACAGTTACGTGCCGGCCATCAGGTCGCCAGTTTCCAGACCGAGCGCCGTCTGCAGGAAGAGGCGCAACAGCGTCAGCAGCAACAAATCGAACAGCTTCAGCAGCAGACGCAGCAGCGTGAGCAGGAGCTTCGTCAGCTGCACGGCGCGCTGAGCGGCGCCAATGAGCGGCTGCAACAGCTCGATTACTGGCGCAATGAAAGTGAGCAGCTTAATCGTGAACTGCGCAATCAGCTGGAGGTCAACAGCGCGCAGGAAGCGGAGTTGCGGGAAGTGACCATTCGCCTTGAAGAGACCCGTTTCGCCGCAGAAGAGAAACAGCGCCTGCTGACCAATAGCGAACAACGCCTCAGCGCCCAGTTTGAAAACCTCGCCAACCGTATTTTCGAAAACAGCGGCCGTCGCGTCGATGAGCAGAACCGGCAAAGTCTGGACGGGCTGATTGGCCCGTTGCGTGAACAGCTTGATGGCTTTCGTCGTCAGGTTCATGAAAGCTTTGGCGCAGAGGCGCGTGAACGGCATACCCTGACCCATGAAATCCGGCAGTTACAGCAGCTGAATGCGCAGATGGCGCAGGAGGCGCTTAACCTGACCAAAGCGCTGAAGGGCGATAATAAAATCCAGGGCAACTGGGGTGAAGTGGTGCTGAGCCGGGTACTGGAAGCCTCCGGACTGCGTGAAGGCTACGAATATGAAACCCAGGTTAGCATTCAGTCAGAACAGCAGGGCAGGATGCAGCCGGATGTGATTGTACGCCTGCCGCAGGGCAAAGATGTGGTGGTGGACGCCAAAATGACGCTGGTGGCCTATGAGCGCTACTTCAATGCGGATGATGAGATCGAACGAGAGCAGGCTATTCAGGAACATGTCGCTGCCATGCGGGCGCACATCCGCCTGCTGGGAAGAAAAGATTATCAACAATTGCCCGGCTTACGATCGCTGGATTATGTGCTGATGTTTATCCCGGTGGAGCCCGCCTTTTTGCTGGCCATTGACCGCCAGCCTGAGCTGATTGGTGAGGCGCTGCAGCAGAACATCATGCTGGTCAGCCCCACCACGCTGCTGGTGGCGTTACGTACCATTAATAACCTGTGGCGCTATGAGCATCAGAGCCGCAATGCACAGCGTATTGCCGATCGGGCAACGCGACTCTATGACAAGATGCGGCTGTTTGTCGATGACATGAGCGGCATTGGTCACAGCCTGGATAAAGCACAGAACAGCTATCGCGAGGCGATGAAAAAGCTGTCAGAAGGGCGCGGCAATCTGATTGCGCAGACTGAAGGATTTCGTGCGCTGGGTGTGGAGATCAAACGACCAATCAATCCTCAACTGGCCGAACGAGCCATGCCGGAAAACCGGGCGGCTGATGACGCAGATGATGACAGTGATGCGGATGAGAGTGCGATGCGTGTGAGGCGCCTCCACGAATAGTATGGGCGCAGCGTGCCTGGCTTCCGTGACTCTGATACACTTCGGGAAGTATTGTTTGTGGAGCAGGTAAAACCGATGGCAGATGAATCACAGCAGGAAACTACCCATTTTGGCTTTCAGACGGTCGCCAAAAGCGAAAAAGCTGACAAAGTCGCGGACGTGTTTCACTCCGTAGCGGCAAAATATGACCTGATGAACGATTTGATGTCGTTTGGCGTCCATCGTATCTGGAAGCGTTTTACCATTGACAGCAGCGGCGTACGTCGCGGTCAGCGCGTGTTGGATCTGGCGGGTGGTACCGGCGATCTGACGGCTAAATTTTCTCGTCTGGTGGGCGAAACGGGTCAGGTTGTACTGGCCGATATCAACAGTTCCATGCTGAAGATGGGCCGCGAAAAGCTGCGTAATCAGGGCGTGGTCGGCAACGTGAGTTACGTACAGGCCAACGCCGAAGCCCTGCCTTTCCCCGATAACTATTTCGACTGCATTACCATCTCTTTTGGCCTGCGTAACGTTACGGAAAAAGAGAAGGCGCTGGCCTCTATGTTCCGGGTACTCAAGCCGGGCGGACGCCTGCTGGTGCTGGAGTTCTCTAAACCCGTCCTGGATCCGCTGAGCAAAGCGTATGACGCCTACTCGTTCCACATTCTGCCGCGCATCGGACAACTGGTGGCGCAGGATGCAGAGAGCTATCGCTATCTGGCCGAATCGATCCGTATGCATCCCGATCAGGAGACCCTGAAAGCGATGATGAACGATGTTGGTTTTGAAAATACCACTTACTCCAATATGACCGGCGGCATTGTGGCGCTGCATCGTGGATTTAAGTTCTGAGTGAGATGGTAATGAACCTGACGCCCTTGATTACCGCGGGCCTGGAAACGGCGCTGAACCGTATTCTCTATCGCGATCGTGGCCTGAAACCGGCGCGGCAACGCCTGAATGGCAAAGTGCTGACGCTGCGCCTGAATGAGTTCTCTCATCCGCTGGTGCTGGTTTTCAGTGAACAGCAGGTCGATGTGTTAGCTGACTGGCAGGATCGCAGTGACTGCACGGTGATCACCTCGCTGAAAACCCTGCCGAAGCTGCGCGATCGCCAGCAGCTGACGCCGCTGATCCGTAGCGGTGAACTGCAGGTTGAAGGTGACCTGCAGGTGGTGCAGCAGTTCTCTGCGCTGATGGATCTGGCTGAGCTGGATCCGGCAGAATATCTGGCTCCCTGGGTCGGCGATATCGCCGCACAGGGGATCAGCCAGCGCTCACAACAGGCATTACGCTTTTTCAAAGGTGAAGTGCAGCGTCGCCAGGATTATCTCGGACAGGCCATAACCGAAGAGTGGCGTGTTGCGCCTGGCTCGCTGGAATTAGCCTGGTTTTCTGAGGAGGTCGACGCGATGGAACGTTCGCTTGAGGCGCTTGATGCGCGTCTGGCGCAGCTGGAGGCAAAATGAGTTTTGGAGAGATCCGCCGCTTATATCTGATCATGAAGGTGTTTCTGACCTATGGCCTTGATGAACTGATTCCTCAGACACGCCTCACTTTCCTGTTTCGCCTGTGGCGTCGCTCTGTTTTCTGGATCCCTAATCTGCATCAGCATGAACCGATCGGCGCACGTATGCGCATGGCGATGGAGCAGCTGGGTCCGGTCTGGATCAAGTTTGGCCAGATGCTGTCGACCCGTCGTGATCTCTTCCCGCCGCTGATTGCCGATCAACTGGCGATCCTGCAGGACCGCGTTGCGCCGTTCGATGGCGTCAAAGCCAAAGCGCAGATTGAAGCTTCAATGGGCGCGCCGATTGAAACCTGGTTTGATGATTTTGATATCAAGCCACTGGCTTCGGCATCCATTGCGCAGGTGCACACCGCCACGCTGAAATCAAACGGCAAGAAAGTGGTGATCAAAGTGATTCGCCCCGATATTTTGCCGGTGATTCGGGCGGACATGAAGCTGATTTATCGCCTGGCCCGCTGGGTCCCGCGCCTGTTGCCGGATGGCCGTCGTCTGCGTCCGGTCGAGGTGGTGCGTGATTATGAGAAAACCCTGCTTGATGAGCTGAATCTGTTACGTGAAGCGGCTAACGCCATTCAGCTGCGCCGGAATTTTGAAGATAGCCGCATGCTCTATGTGCCGGAAGTCTATTCCGACTACTGCAGCGAAACCATGATGGTGATGGAGCGCATCTACGGCATTCCGATTTCAGACGTTGCCACGCTGGAGCGTCATGGCGTTAATATGAAGCTGCTGGCAGAACGTGGCGTGCAGGTCTTCTTCACCCAGGTTTTCCGCGACAGCTTCTTCCATGCGGATATGCATCCGGGCAATATTTTTGTCAGCTATGAACATCCGGAAGATCCACAATATATCGGCATCGACTGCGGTATCGTGGGTTCACTGAACAAAGAAGATAAGCGCTATCTGGCTGAAAACTTTATCGCTTTCTTCAACCGTGACTACCGTAAGGTCGCGGAGTTACACGTTGACTCAGGCTGGGTGCCACCCGATACCAACGTAGAAGATTTCGAGTTTGCGATTCGCACAGTCTGCGAGCCGATTTTTGAAAAACCGCTGGCTGAAATCTCCTTCGGGCATGTGCTGCTGAACCTGTTCAACACTGCACGCCGCTTTAATATGGAAGTGCAGCCGCAGCTGGTCCTGCTGCAAAAAACGCTGCTCTATGTTGAAGGCATCGGCCGTCAGCTCTATCCGCAGCTCGACCTGTGGAAGACAGCCAAGCCCTTCCTGGAAGAGTGGATTAAAGATCAGGTGGGATTACCGGCTATTATCCGTGCGGTAAAAGAGAAAGCACCATTCTGGGCTGAGAAGCTCCCTGAGCTGCCGGAGCTGTTTTACGACAGCATGCGCCAGCACAAACTTTTACGGCACAGCGTCGATAAATTAGTGGGCGATATGAATGCGCAGCGCGTCCGGCACCATCAGGCGCGTTACCTGTTCGGCGTCGGTGCAACGTTGCTCTTAAGCGGAACGGCTGTGCTGCTCACCCGACCGGATTGGGACTTTTTCCCGGCGGTGTTAATGGCAGCAGGAATTGTCTCCTGGTTAATCGGCTGGCGTAAGACAAACTGATTGTCACGTCCGTCTAAAAAAAGGTAATGTCGCTGGCTCAGGCCCGGTTGAAAAGGGCACTCTGTGGTGCATTACCTCATCGTTTTCACAGAATATTAGAGGCTATCTCATGGGCGGTATCAGTATCTGGCAATTGGTAATCATTGCCGTGATTGTTGTACTTCTGTTCGGTACTAACAAATTACGTAATCTGGGTTCAGATTTGGGTTCTTCGATTCGTGGCTTCAAAAAAGCCATGAGTGACGAGGACGACAAAAAGGATCAACCGAAAGAGCAGGACGCTGACTTCGCTGCCAAAACGCTGGCGGACAAACAGCAAACTTCGGCTAACAAAGAAGAAGCCAAGAACGACAAGCAGGTGTAAACCGTGTTTGATATTGGTTTTAGTGAACTGGTATTGGTGTTCGTGATCGGGCTGATTGTACTCGGCCCGCAACGTTTACCGGTTGCGGTGAAAACCGTGGTCGGCTGGATCAGGGCGATTCGTTCGCTGGCAGCCAATGTACAACATGAACTGGCGCAGGAGCTCAAGCTGCAGGAGTTGCAGGAGAGCCTGAAAAAGGTGGAAGAAGCGGGCCGTGGCACGCTCTCACCTGAGCTGAAAGAGTCAATGGAAGAGCTGCGTAAAACTGCGGATTCAATGAAACGCTCGGTCAGCCAGAGCATCGACATTGAAAAAGAGGAAGACGAGGCAAACACCATCCATTCGGCTCAGCACAGGCCTGCGCCTCATCCGGTCTCTGAGCCTGCTGCGTCTGAGCCTTCGGCGACACCGGCTACTGCAGAACACCAGGCCAGTGCCCCGGCACAGACGCCGTCTGCGGTTTCAGACTCAGGTCCGGCGGCGCAATCCTCTGCTGCACCAACCGCTGTGGCCAGCGCACCGGCACAGGCGCCCGCTGGCGACGTTGCCAGGCCGGCAGATCCTGCGCGTCATTCCGCTACCCCCTCTTCTGCAAGTGATGAACGATAATGGCCGTTGAAGATACCCAACCGCTCATCAGTCATCTGATTGAGCTGCGTAAGCGCCTACTGAACTGCATCATCGCTGTATTAGCGATTTTCCTGGTGCTGGTTTATTTCGCCAACGACATCTACCAGCTGGTCGCGGCACCGCTAATCAGCCAGATGCCGGTGGGCTCCAGCATGATCGCGACCGATGTGGCCTCACCGTTTTTCACCCCGATTAAGCTGACCATTATTGTGTCGGTGTTTCTTGCGGTGCCGGTGATCCTCTATCAGGTCTGGGCATTTGTCGCCCCGGCGCTTTACCGGCATGAGCGCAGGCTGGTTATGCCGCTGCTGTTTTCCAGCACCTTCCTGTTCTACTTTGGCGTGGCCTTTGCCTATTTCGTGGTCTTCCCGCTGGCATTTGGTTTTTTCACCAAGACAGCGCCGATCGGCGTGACCGTAGCAACGGATATCTCTAAGTATCTCGATTTTGTCATGACGCTGTTTATGGCATTTGGCGTGGCGTTTGAAGTGCCGGTGGCGATTGTGTTGCTGTGCTGGACCGGGATCACCAGCCCGGAAGAGTTGAAGAAGAAACGTCCCTATATTCTGGTGGGCGCCTTCGTGGTCGGGATGTTGCTCACACCGCCGGATGTTTTTTCCCAAACTTTGCTCGCTATTCCGATGTACTGCCTGTTTGAAGTCGGCGTATTCTTTTCCCGTTACTATGTGGGTAAAGGCCGCCGGTTACAGGATGAAGACGAGAATACCGACTCCTGATGCGGACAGCTTTACCCGCACTGGCGGGAAGCGATCACTCCAAACCGCCCTGATGGGCGGTTTTTGTTTATAAACTGTGGGAAAAATTATGTTTGATATCGGTGTAAACCTGACCAGCACGCAATTCGCCTCCGATCGGCAAAAGGTGGTTAAACGCGCGCGTGATGCGGGCGTCACCGGCATGCTTATTACCGGCACTAACGCGCTGGAGAGCCAGCAGGCTCAGCGACTGGCTGAGGATCAACCGGGCTTCTGTTGGTCTACCGCGGGCGTCCATCCTCATCATGCCAGCGAATGGTCAACGGAAATTGCCAGCACCCTGCGTCGTCTGGCTGAAAAACCGGAAGTGGTTGCCATTGGTGAGTGCGGACTCGATTTCAATCGCAACCTGTCGGCTCATGAGCAGCAGGAGTATGCGTTTGATGCGCAGCTGGCTCTGGCGGCGGAACTCAATATGCCGGTCTTTCTGCACTGCCGCGAAGCCCATGCGCGTTTCGCCGCAGTGCTGGCGCCCTGGCTGCCAAAATTGCCTGGCGCGGTGATCCACTGCTTTACCGGCACGCGTGACGAACTGGAAGCCTGTCTGGGCATGGGATTATCGGTAGGAATTACGGGCTGGGTATGCGATGAGCGCCGTGGTCTGGAGTTGCGCGAGCTGCTGCCACTGATTCCGGCCGATCGCCTGCTGCTGGAAACGGATGCCCCATATCTGCTGCCGCGAGACATGCGTCCACGCCCGACTTCGCGCCGTAATGAACCCTGCTTTTTACCGCATATTGTGCATCAGGTGGCGACATGGCGTGGTGAGAGTGCTGAGGAACTGGCGACCCGCATCGACCATAATGCGCGGACGTTATTCAGACTGGCTTAAATCTTGCGGAACTGCTTGTTGTCGACGCTGCGCATCACCTGCTTGTTCAGCAAATTAAGCAACAGAATCGAGCGTGTTTCGCCATCCGGCTCGGCAAAGATGGCGCGCAGCCCTTCAAACGTCCCGTCGGTGATGACCACTTCATCGCCGCTTTGCGGCGTTTCAGGGTCAAGCAGGATTTGCGGAACGTCCGTTTCCAGCGCTTCGATCACGGCTGAAGGCACGGTCGCGGGCGTCGTGCCAAAGCGCACAAAGTGACTGACACCACGGGTACTGCTGATCGTCGTGGTGTGAATGGCTTCCGGATCAAACTCGATAAACAGATAATTCGGGAACAGTGGCTCACTCACGGTGGTGCGTTTACCGCGCACGATCTTTTCCAGAGCGATCATCGGGCTGAGGCAATGCACTTCCTGCCGCTCCAGATGCTCCTTCGCGCGCAGTAGCTGTCCACGTTTGCAATAGAGTAAGTACCAGGATTCCATAACTGCTCCCATTGAATGGACGCTAAGAATAGCAAACCTGCTGCCAGAGTTATAGCGCAGGGGCAGGGTAAAGCGTCCCGCAAAGAAAATAAACTGAGACTTTTCTTAAGATGCCCGATGGCAGCAGAAAAGGTGACTGAAAATTGACGTCTGCTATTGCTCTGTATCAGACTCAATGACCATCACATCTGCAAAAGGATCCTCTGATGGAACTCTTTCTGTTGAGCAACGGCAAGCTGGCCGATGATGCGCCGCTGCTGGGCTATGCGCAGCCGCAGCTGCACGCCATGATCGCCCGACGCGCTATTCGCTCGGCGGTATTAATCCCCTACGCGATTATTCGTGGCGATCAGCAGCAACGCGCCGCCGAACTTAGTGCCTCTCTGGGTATTCAGGTTGAGCGGGTTCAGGCATTCGCCTCACCGGCTGAAGCGATTGCGCAGGCAGAGCTGATTTTAGTCAGCGGCGGTAACACCTGGTTCCTGAATCAGATGCTGCATGAGCAGGGTCTGATCGGGGCGATTCAGCGCGCGGTGCGGGAGCGGCAGGTACCTTATGTCGGCTGGAGCGCAGGCTGCAACGTGGCGACGCCCTCAATCCGTACCACGAATGATATGCCGGTGCGCAGCAGCGTGGTGCTGCCTGCGCTGGGACTCTTTCCGGTGCAGATTAATCCCCACTATCTGGATGCCAGCGTCAGCGGGCATATGGGCGAAACCCGCGACGAACGGCTGGCAGAGTTCTGTGCAGTTAATCCGACCGAGTCGGTGATTGCACTGCGTGAAGGCAGTTTTCTGCACCTTCACGACAATCAGCTGCGCTATCACAGCGTGCGAAACGAAGATTTTAAACTGTTTCGCCACGGCGAGCCGATTCAGGGGTATCACGATGCCCGCGCGTTACAACCGCTGGTTCCCTTTCAGTGCGTATGACGCTGCCATATAAACCTCAGCATAACCGCTTAATCAGACCTATAATGGCCGATTCACTCTGGCCGGAAAGCTAAAGCCGCATGAAATATCACGATTTAAGAGACTTTCTCGCGCTGCTCGAACAGCGCGGTGAGCTAAAGCGCATTACCCAGTCGATCGATCCTGAACTGGAAATGACCGAAATCGCCGACCGCACCCTGCGTGCCGGTGGCCCGGCTCTGCTGTTTGAAAACCCGAAAGGGTACGACATGCCGGTGCTGTGCAATCTGTTCGGCACACCAAAGCGTGTGGCAATGGGCATGGGCCAGGAAGAGGTCAGCGCACTACGTGAAGTGGGGAAGCTGCTGGCCTTCCTGAAAGAGCCGGAGCCGCCAAAAGGCTTCCGCGATCTGTTCGATAAGATGCCGCAGTTTAAGCAGGTCCTGAACATGCCGACCAAACGCCTGCGCAATGCACCCTGTCAGGAAGAGGTGTTCAGCGGCGATGAAGTCGATCTGACGCGCATTCCGGTGATGAAGTGCTGGCCGGGCGATGCGGCACCGCTGATTACCTGGGGGCTGACCGTGACGCGCGGTCCGCACAAAGAGCGGCAGAATCTTGGGATCTACCGGCAGCAGGTGATCGGCAAAAATCGTCTGATTATGCGCTGGCTGTCGCACCGTGGCGGCGCGCTCGACTATCTGGAGTGGACGAAAGCGCATCCGGGTGAGCGTTTTCCGGTCTCGGTGGCGCTGGGTGCCGATCCCGCCACTATCCTTGGAGCTGTAACGCCGGTGCCTGATACGCTGTCAGAATATGCGTTCGCCGGGTTGCTGCGCGGCAATAAAACTGAAGTAGTGAAATGCCTCTCGAACGATCTCGAAGTTCCCGCCAGCGCGGAAATCGTGCTGGAAGGGTATATCGAAGCGGGCGATATGGCGCCGGAAGGACCTTACGGCGACCACACCGGCTACTACAATGAAGTAGATAGCTTCCCGGTGTTTACCGTTACGCATATTACGCAGCGCCATAAGCCTATCTATCACTCCACCTACACCGGCCGTCCGCCGGATGAACCTGCGGTGCTGGGCGTGGCGCTGAATGAAGTACTGGTGCCGATTCTGGTGAAGCAGTTCCCGGAGATCGTGGACTTCTATCTGCCGCCAGAAGGGTGTTCATACCGGCTGGCGGTCGTGACGATTAAAAAGCAGTACGCGGGGCATGCCAAACGTGTCATGTTTGGCGTCTGGTCGTTTCTGCGGCAGTTCATGTACACCAAATTTGTTATTGTGTGTGACGATGACGTTAATGCGCGTGACTGGAACGACGTGATCTGGGCGATCACCACGCGTATGGATCCGGCCCGCGATACGGTATTAGTGGAAAATACCCCAATCGATTATCTCGATTTCGCTTCGCCCGTTTCCGGGCTGGGATCGAAGATGGGGATGGATGCGACCAATAAGTGGCCAGGTGAAACGCAGCGCGAATGGGGTACACCTATCGTCAAAGATCCTGCGGTCACCGCGCGCATTGATGCTATCTGGGATGAGCTAGGTATTTTTGATCAGCCGCCACAGCGTTGATGGCGAGCACAACCATAAAGACGACCCGACAGAGGGAACGCATGACAACGTTAAGCTGTAAAGTAACTTCGGTTGAGGCGATTACCGACACGGTCTATCGCGTTCGCCTGATCCCTGAAGCGGAATTCAGTTTTCGCGCGGGACAGTATCTGATGGTGGTGATGGACGAGCGTGACAAGCGTCCGTTCTCACTGGCCTCAACGCCGATGGAAAAAGATATCATTGAGCTGCATATCGGTGCGTCCGATCTGAACCTCTATGCCATGGCCGTCATGGATCGCATCCGTAACGATCGCCAGATTACGGTTGATATGCCGCACGGCGATGCCTGGCTGCGTGAAGAGAGCAGCAAGCCGCTGATTCTGATTGCAGGCGGCACCGGTTTCTCCTATGCCCGTTCGATTCTGCTCACTGCACTGGCGGAACAGCCAGAGCGCGATATCGCCATTTACTGGGGCGGACGTGAACTCAAGCATCTGTACGATCTGGAAGAGCTGGATGCGCTGGCGGTGAAGCATCCGAACCTGAAGGTGATCCCGGTTGTCGAGCAACCTGAAGCGGGCTGGCAGGGCCGCTCAGGCACGGTACTGACGGCAGTGATGCAGGACTTCAGTACGCTGAGCGAGCATGAGATCTACATCGCCGGACGTTTTGAGATGGCGAAGATTGCGCGCGATCGTTTCTGTGCCGAGCGTGGCGCAGTGGAGTCACAGATGTACGGCGATGCGTTTGCCTTTATCTGATTCCCTGTAGCAGACAGAAAAAACCCGCCGGTTTACTGGCGGGTAAATCTGACAAAGTAAGACTCAACGTATTACAGACGCTCGAATACGGTCGCAATGCCCTGACCCAGTCCGATACACATGGTGGCGAGGCCAAAACGGGCATCGCGTCGTTCCATAATATTCAGCAACGTCGTGCTGATGCGTGCGCCGGAGCAGCCCAGCGGATGGCCTAACGCAATCGCGCCGCCATTCAGATTGACCTTATCATCCATCCGTTCCAGCAAACCTAAGTCCTTGATACACGGCAGCGTCTGCGCGGCAAAGGCTTCGTTCAGCTCAAACACATCGATATCACTGACGCTCAGTCCCGCCCGTTTTAATGCCAGTTTGCTGGCCGGTACCGGTCCATAGCCCATGATCGAAGGATCACAGCCCACCACCGCCATGCTGCGGATGCGCGCGCGCGCTGTCAGCCCCAGTTCACGGGCGCGTGATTCACTCATGACCAGCATGGCGGCCGCGCCATCTGACAACGCCGACGACGTGCCCGCTGTGACGGTGCCGTTAACCGGATCGAAGGCGGGTTTGAGTGCCGCCAGTCCTTCGGCGCTGGTCTCCTCGCGAATCACCTCATCGAAGTCATAGCGTTTAAGAATGCCGTCGCTGTCGTGACCATAGGTGGCGACAATCTCTGTTGCAAAGTCCCCGCGCTGGGTGGCCTGCCAGGCCCGCTGGTGCGAACGCAGGGCAAATGCATCCTGCTGCTCACGGCTGATATGATGCATCCGCGCCAGCATTTCAGCTGTTAAGCCCATCATGCCTGCTGCTTTTGCCACGGTACGGCCCAGACCGGGATGAAAGTCGACGCCGTGATTCATCGGCACGTGCCCCATATGCTCCACGCCACCGATCAGACAACATTGCGCATCACCGACCATAATGGCGCGGGCCGCATCATGCAGCGCCTGCATTGAAGAGCCACACAGTCGGTTGACGGTGGTGGCCGGCACTGAGTGCGGGATTTCGGCCAGCAGCGCGGCGTTACGCGCAATATTAAATCCCTGCTCCAGCGTCTGCTGTACGCAGCCCCAGACGATATCGTCCAGTGATGTCGGGTTCACCGCCGGGTTGCGGCTCAGGAGTTCGCGCATCAGGTGCGCAGAGAGATCTTCAGCGCGCACGTGACGAAAGGCGCCGCCTTTTGAACGTCCCATTGGCGTGCGCACCGCATCAATAATCACCACATTTTCCATCTTTTTGCCCTCAGGCGCTTTTCAGCGCGGCTTCATCAATCGGTTTGGCGGCGGGATACCAGCTTTCATGCTGATGGGCTTTCTGCACCAGCAGCGCAGGCAGGGCATATAAGCCTCCTAGTGCGCTATAACGCCGGGCCTGATCCACCACGTTGCTGTTGCCCAGGGTATCGAGATAGCGGAAAGCGCCGCCACGGAAAGGCGGGAAGCCGAGACCATAGACCAGCGCCATATCCGCTTCCGCTGGCGAGGCAATAATCTTCTCTTCCAGGCAGCGCACTACTTCATTCAGCATTGGCAGCATCATGCGATTCAGGATCTCTTCGTCGCTAAAGACCCGCTTAGGCTGGCAGACCTGCTCCAGCAGCGTATCCACTTCGGTATCAGCCACTTTTGTCAGTTTGCCCTTTTTATCTTCTTCCCAGCGCCAGAAGCCTTTGCCATTTTTCTGGCCAAAACGACCGGCATCAAACAGCAGATCGATCGCATCACGATAGTCATGCTTCATACGATCCGGGAAACCGTCAGCCATGACGCTTTGCGCGTGGTGCGCGGTATCAATGCCCACCACATCCAGCAGCCATGAGGGGCCCATCGGCCAGCCAAACTGTTTTTCCATCACTTTATCAATCTGACGGAAATCAGCGCCGTCGCGCAGCAGCAGGCTGAAAGCGGCGAAGTAAGGGAACAGCACCCGGTTAACAAAGAAGCCCGGACAGTCATTCACTACGATGGGGGTTTTGCCCATTTTGCTGGCCCAGGCCACCACTTTGCTCAGGGTCGCTTCACTGGTTTTCTCGCCACGAACCACCTCTACCAGCGGCATACGCGGCACCGGATTGAAGAAGTGCATGCCGCAGAAGTTTTCCGGACGCTGCAGCGCCTGCGCCAGCTGGCTGATGGGAATGGTCGAGGTATTGGAGGCCAGAATCGCATCCTTACGCAGATGCTGTTCGGTTTCCGCCAGCACTTTTGCCTTGATCAGCGGGTTCTCTACCACCGCTTCAACCACCACATCAGCCTGTTCAAAACCGGCGTAATCCAGCGTGGGCTGGATAGTGGCGATCACACTGGCGAGTTTGTTGCCGTCGATTTTGCCGCGTTCCAGCAGCTTATTGAGCAGCTTGCTGGCTTCGTTCATCCCCAGCGTTAACGCCTGTGGATTAATATCTTTCATTCTGACCGGCACGCCTTTCCACGCAGACTGGTAGCTGATGCCGCCACCCATGATGCCTGCGCCCAGTACCGCTGCCTGAGCGGGTGCGCCGCTTTCGCTGCCGCGCTTTTTCGCCAGACCTTTCACGTACTGATCGTTGAGGAAGATGCCAACCAGCGCGCGTGCTTCATCAGACTGGGCCAGCGGCACAAACGCTGCGGTTTCAAGTTTCAGCGCGTCATCCCGGCCAAGGCTGGCTGCGGCTTCAATGGTTTTTACCGCCATCAGCGGAGCGGGATAATGCTTGCCTGCGGTTTGCAGCACCATGGCTTTCGCGATAGTGAAGCTCATGGCCGCTTCAATCGGGCTGAGTTTCAGCGGAGCCAGCTTAGGGGCCCGGCGTGCGCGCCAGCTGCCATCAGTGGCAGCGGCTTTGAGCATGATGATCCCCGCCTCACGCAGTTTCTCGCGAGACACCACCGCATCGACCAGACCGAGTTTAAGAGCGGCATTGCCATCGACATCTTTTCCCGCCGCAATAATTTCCAGCGCACTGTCGGCACCCAGCAGGCGCGGCAATCGCACGCTGCCGCCAAATCCCGGCATGATGCCGAGTTTGGTTTCCGGCAGGCCAATACGGGCGTCCGCAGTAGCGATACGCAGATCGGTTGCCAGTACGCATTCACATCCGCCGCCCAGTGCATAGCCGTCAATGGCGGCCAGAGTCGGGACCGGCAAATCTTCCAGACGATTGAAGATGCTGTTGGCGTAACTCAGCCACTGGCTCAGTTTTTCGGTGGGTGCATCAAACAGTGAAAGGAACTCGGTGATATCTGCCCCTACAATAAATGCAGGTTTAGCGGAGCTCAGCAGCAGGCCGCGCAGTTCTGGCTGCTGCTCCAGCACAGCTATCGCCTCGCCCAGGCTGGCGACAGTTTGCGTATCGAGCTTGTTGACCGAGCCCGTAGCGTCAAAAAACAGCTCGGCGATGCCATCGTCCAGCCAGTGAAGAGTAAGGTTAGCGCCTTGGTAGAGCATGTGCGTCTCCTGAAACCGCGAAAGGTGATCTGGTCATACCAGATGATCGTGAGTGTGGGAGCGATGTTAATTTTTTGCAAACTGGTCTTTGCTTATTTGCTAACAAGATCACAGCTGCGCCGACTTCGGCATCTGCGCAAGGGGTATGCTAAACTGCGGCCATTTCGCGACACTGGAGAGACGTCAATGGATTCACTGAAGACCTTGTATCACGCGCACATCGCCACGTTGCAACAACGGGCGCAGCAGGTGCTGGCACGCAATAAACTGGATGCGATGTTGATCCATTCCGGTGAGTTGTTGACGGTGTTTCTGGATGATCACACTTATCCATTTAAGGTGAATCCGCAGTTCAAGGCCTGGGTGCCGGTGACGCAGGTGCCCAACTGCTGGCTCTGGATTGATGGGGTGAACAAACCGAAACTGTGGTTCTACTCTCCGGTGGATTACTGGCATAACGTTGAACCGTTGCCGGATAGCTTCTGGACCGGGGATGTCGAAGTTATCGGCCTGAAAAATGCGGATGAGATTGCGCAGTTGCTGCCTGCACAGCGTGATAACGTCGCCTATATCGGCCCGGTTAACGCGCGTGCGTCTCAGCTCGGCATCGCCTCTGGCAATATTAATCCCAAAGCGGTCATCGACTTCCTGCACTTCCATCGCAGCATCAAAACTGATTATGAACTCGCCTGTCTGCGCCAGGCACAGAAGCTGGCGGTTGCCGGTCATCGCGCTGCTAAAGAAGCGTTCTCGGCGGGCTTAAGCGAGTTCGATATCAATCAGGCGTATCTGACCGCTACCGGTCATCGCGACACCGATGTACCTTACGGCAATATCATTGCGCTGAATGAGCACGCTGCGGTGCTGCACTACACCCGGCTGGATCATCAGCCACCGGCGAAACGCCATAGCTTTTTGATTGATGCGGGTGCCGAGTATCTTGGCTATGCCGCTGATTTGACCCGCAGCTATGCGGCGCAGAGCAGTTCGCTCTATGCCAGAATGGTTGAGGCGATGAACACTGAAGAGCTGGCCCTGATAGCCACGCTGAAACCGGGCGTACGCTACACCGATTACCATCTTCAGATGCATCAGCGTATTGCGAAGATGTTGCTGAAGTTTGAGCTGGTTCAGGGAATCAGCGAAGAAGCGCTGGTGGCTGAAGATCTGACCGGTCCGTTTATGCCACATGGCCTGGGGCATCCGCTGGGTCTGCAGGTCCATGACGTTGCCGGTTTTATGCAGGATGAGCAGGGCACCCATCTCGCCGCGCCAGCGCAATATCCTTATCTTCGCTGCACCCGCGTGCTGCAACCGGGCATGGTATTAACCATTGAGCCGGGCTTCTATATTATTGACTCGTTACTGAAGCCGCTGCGTGAAGGCCGTTTCAGTCAGCACTTTAACTGGCAGGCCATTGATGCACTTCGGCCTTATGGCGGAATTCGTATCGAGGATAACGTGGTGATCCATGCGCATCGCGTTGAGAACATGACCCGCGATCTGCATCTGGCCTGATGGAGGCCTTTGATATTCCCGCTGTGCCAGTGAGCAGCAGTGAGGAGACAATCAAAAAGAGTCGCTTCATTACGCTACTGGCGCACACCGAGGGTGCAGAGGCGGCGCGCGCGTTTGTCCAGCAGGTTAAAAGCGAGCATCCCACTGCCCGGCATCACTGCTGGGCTTGGGTAGCGGGCGCACCGAATGATTCTCAGCAACTCGGTTTCTCTGATGATGGTGAACCTTCGGGTACGGCAGGGAAACCGATGCTGGCGCAACTGATGGGCGCGGATATTGGCGAGATTACCGCTGTGGTGGTGCGTTATTACGGTGGCATCATGCTGGGAACCGGCGGCTTAGTGAAAGCGTATGGTGGTGGCGTCCAGCAGGGGCTTAAGCAGCTGCCACGGCAGCGCAAAGTGCCGATGAAGCTGTTCACTTTGCAATGTGACTATGCACAGCTCAGTGATATTGAACGGCTGGTACAGCGTTTTGAAGGTAAGGTGACCGACAGCCAGTTTCAGGATCGTATTGCGTTGACGCTGGCTGTACCTTACGGACAGATCGACCGGTTCAAAAAAAATCTGTCAGACTTTAGTCGGGGCGCGTTATCGCTGATCCCGCTCACACCATGATGTTCATCTCTTTTATTTAAAGGAACGGCTGAATGCACTTTCGCGCCATTACCCGCATAGTCGGTCTGCTGGTGATCCTCTTTTCAGTGACGATGATTTTGCCCGGCCTGGTCGCCTTAATTTATCGCGATGGCGCAGGGCGGGCGTTTAGCCAGACCTTTATGATGGCGCTGGTGATCGGCTCGCTGCTGTGGTGGCCGAATCGCAAAAAGAAAACCGAACTCAAACCGCGGGAAGGGTTTCTGATTGTGGTCCTGTTCTGGACGGTGCTGGGCAGTGTAGGGGCGATGCCCTTTATCTTTGCCGAACAGCCGCATCTTTCGGTGACGGATGCATTCTTTGAATCTTTCTCTGGCCTGACGACCACGGGTGCTACCACGCTGGTGGGGCTGGACTCGTTGCCTAAGGCGATTCTCTTCTATCGGCAGATGCTGCAGTGGCTGGGCGGTATGGGGATCATCGTATTAGCCGTGGCGATACTGCCGATTCTGGGCGTCGGGGGCATGCAGCTCTATCGCGCTGAAATGCCGGGGCCGCTGAAAGATAATAAAATGCGACCACGTATCGCCGAGACGGCCAAAACACTCTGGCTGATCTACGTTCTGCTGACGATAGCCTGTGCGCTGGCATTGTGGCTGGCGGGAATGCCAGCGTTTGATGCTATTGGCCACAGTTTCTCGACTATCGCCATTGGCGGCTTCTCAACCCATGATGCCAGTATCGGCTATTTTAACAGTGGCACTATCAATACCATCGTGGCGGTGTTTCTGCTGATCTCCGGCTGTAACTACGGCCTGCACTTTGCCATGTTAAGCGGACGCAATCTGCGCGTGTACTGGCGCGACCCTGAGTTCCGCATGTTTATTGGCGTTCAGCTGACACTGGTGTTGATCTGTACTCTGGTGCTCTGGTTCCATAATGTCTATGAAAGTGGCTGGCAGACGCTGAACCAGGCCTTTTTCCAGGTGGTCTCAATGGCGACGACGGCGGGATTCACGACCGACAGCATCGCACGCTGGCCATTGTTCCTGCCGGTACTGCTGTTGTGCTCCGCCTTTATCGGCGGTTGTGCCGGTTCAACCGGCGGTGGTCTGAAGGTGATTCGCATACTGCTGTTATGCAAGCAGGGTAACCGTGAACTTAAGCGTCTGGTTCACCCCAATGCGGTCTACACCATTAAGCTGGGCAATCGGGCGCTGCCGGAACGTATCCTTGAAGCCGTATGGGGATTCTTCTCGGCTTATGCGCTGGTGTTCCTGATCAGCATGCTGGCGATCATCGCTACCGGTGTTGATGACTTCTCGGCTTTTGCTGCCGTTGCCGCGACGCTCAATAACCTCGGCCCTGGCTTAGGGGTCGTAGCTGATAACTTCACTTCAATGAATGACGTGGCGAAATGGATTCTTATTTCCACCATGTTGTTTGGGCGTCTCGAGGTATTCACCTTGCTGGTGCTGTTCACGCCTACTTTCTGGCGTGAATAATTAATAAGGATGCTGACATGAAAGCGCTGATTCTCTATTCCACTCGCGACGGACAAACAAAGAAGATTGCCTCTTCTATTGCTGATGTGATCCGTCAGCAGCAGCAGTGTGATGTGCTGAACATTCAGGATGCCACTCTGCCTGACTGGGCACAGTATGATCGCGTGTTAATTGGCGCATCTATCCGCTATGGCCATTTTCAGCCGGTCGTCGATAAGTTCGTTAAACAACACCTTCATGAGTTGCAGCAGCGTACCAGCGGTTTCTTTTCGGTGAACCTGACGGCGCGCAAACCTGAGAAGCGTTCTCCTGAAACCAATGCCTATACGCAGAAGTTCCTGGCACACTCGCCGTGGCAGCCTGATTGCTGTGCCGTGTTCGCAGGCGCGCTCTATTACCCGCGCTATCGCTGGTTCGATCGCGTCATGATTCAGTTGATTATGCGCATGACCGGTGGTGAGACAGATTCGACGAAAGAAGTGGAGTACACGGACTGGCAGCAGGTACGCACTTTTGCCAATGATTTTGCACAGTTACCAGGCAAATCGTAGCGAAATAGCGCGATTTGATGAAAATTACTGCGAACGATAATCTTTTCGTAATAAACGCTTGTCAGCCCGCGGAAACTCCCTATAATGCGCCTCCATCGACACGGAACACCGGCAA
>NZ_SBFD01000008.1:0-171261 GCF_014156615.1 Pantoea pleuroti
CATCTGCGCAGCACCGGTGATCATGTTTTTCACATAGTCGGCGTGGCCTGGGCAGTCAACGTGCGCATAGTGGCGAGTCGGGGTTTCATACTCAACGTGTGAAGTGTTGATGGTGATACCACGTGCTTTCTCTTCTGGTGCGTTATCGATCTGATCGAATGCACGAGCCTGGCCGCCGTAAGTTTTAGACAGTACGGTGGTGATAGCTGCAGTCAGGGTGGTTTTACCGTGGTCGACGTGACCGATGGTGCCCACGTTTACGTGCAGTTTGTTACGCTGAAATTGCTCTTTCGCCATGGCGATAATTCCTTACGTTGTGCCTTCACCATCTGGGTGAAGGCATCAGTTCAAATTTAAACCGTAGCTTATTTGCTACGAGCTTCAATAACGGCCTGCGCTACGTTGTTTGGCGCATCGTCATACTTCAGGAACTCCATGGAGTAAGAAGCACGACCTTTGGTCAGAGAACGCAGCTGAGTTGCGTATCCGAACATCTCAGACAACGGAACTTCAGCGTGAATCTGAACGCCAGTAGCGTTAGATTCCTGCCCTTTGAGCATACCACGACGACGGCTAAGGTCACCGATGACATCACCCGTGTTCTCTTCTGGCGTTTCAACTTCAACCTTCATGATAGGTTCAAGCAGAACGGGTGTCGCTTGTTTAAAGCCCTGTTTGAAGGCAAGAGACGCGGCCAGTTTAAACGCCAGCTCTGAGGAGTCGACATCGTGGTAAGAACCGAAGTGCAGACGCACGCCCAGATCCACAACCGGGTAACCAGCCAGAGGGCCTGATTTCAGCTGCTCCTGGATACCTTTGTCAACCGCAGGGATGTATTCACCAGGAATCACACCACCTTTGATGTCGTTGACAAATTCGTAGCCTTTCGGGTTCGAACCTGGCTCCAGTGGGTACATGTCGATAACAACATGACCATACTGACCACGACCACCAGACTGCTTGGCGTGTTTACCTTCAACATCGGTAACTTTGTTGCGAATCGCTTCACGGTAAGCAACCTGTGGTTTACCCACGTTTGCTTCAACGTTGAACTCACGCTTCATACGGTCAACGATGATGTCGAGGTGCAATTCACCCATACCGGCGATGATGGTCTGGTTAGATTCTTCATCAGTCCATACGCGGAATGATGGGTCTTCTTTTGCCAGACGGCCCAGAGCCAGACCCATTTTTTCCTGGTCAGCTTTGGTTTTTGGCTCAACGGCGATAGAGATTACCGGCTCCGGGAACTCCATGCGCTCAAGGATGATGACGTTATCTGGGTCACACAGGGTGTCACCAGTGGTCACATCTTTCAGGCCGATCGCAGCTGCGATATCACCCGCACGAACTTCTTTAATCTCTTCACGCTTGTTAGCGTGCATCTGAACGATACGGCCCAGACGCTCACGGTTTGACTTAACCGGGTTGAACACGGTGTCACCCGTGTTAACAACACCAGAGTAAACGCGGAAGAAGGTTAAGTTACCCACGAACGGGTCGGTAGCGATTTTGAACGCCAGTGCAGCAAACGGCTCGTTGTCATCAGAGTGACGAACAGCCGGCGTGTCTTTACCGTCGTCCAGCATACCGTTGATCGCGGTAACGTCAGTCGGTGCTGGCAGATATTCAACAACTGCATCCAGCATCGCCTGAACACCTTTGTTCTTAAATGCAGAACCACAGGTTACCAGGATAATTTCGTTGTTCAGAACACGCTTACGCAGAGATGTTTTGATCTCTTCTTCAGTCAGTTCTTCACCACCGAAGAATTTCTCCATCAGCTCATCAGAGCCTTCAGCAGCGGCTTCAACCAGCTTCGCATGCCATTCTTCAGCCAGTTCCTGCATATCAGCTGGAATATCTTCGTAGTCGAAGGTTACACCCTGGTCTGCGTCGTTCCAGTTGATTGCTTTCATTTTCACCAGGTCAACAACACCGGTGAATTTCTCTTCTGCGCCGATAGCCAGCTGCAGAGGAACTGGAGTTGCGCCCAGACGAACTTCCATCTGCTTAACAACTTTCAGGAAGTTAGCACCCATGCGGTCCATTTTGTTAACGAACGCAATGCGTGGAACTTTATATTTGTTAGCCTGACGCCATACGGTCTCAGACTGTGGCTGAACGCCACCAACTGCACAGTAAACCATTACCGCGCCATCAAGCACACGCATAGAACGTTCAACTTCGATGGTGAAGTCAACGTGTCCTGGGGTGTCGATGATGTTGATGTGGTGTGGTTCAAACTGCTTGGCCATACCAGACCAGTAACAGGTGGTCGCAGCGGAAGTGATGGTAATACCACGTTCCTGTTCCTGCTCCATCCAGTCCATGGTTGCTGCGCCGTCATGTACTTCACCGATTTTGTGGTTTACACCGGTGTAGAACAGAACGCGTTCGGTAGTGGTAGTCTTACCGGCGTCGATGTGCGCACTGATACCGATATTACGGTAGCGAGCAATGGGTGTTTTACGAGCCATTTGATTCCTCTGATTCTCGGACGTTCAAGGTAAGTCGACCCCAGCGGGTTGGCTGATTGAGCGCCCGCTGGTTTAACAACTACGTGGTGATTACCAACGGTAGTGTGCGAACGCCTTGTTGGCTTCTGCCATGCGGTGAACGTCTTCACGTTTCTTAACTGCTGTACCTTTGTTCTCTGCAGCATCAGAAAGTTCGTTCGCCAGGCGAAGAGCCATTGATTTATCACCGCGTTTACGAGCAGCATCTACGATCCAGCGCATTGCCAGAGCATTACGACGAACCGGACGGACTTCTACTGGTACCTGATAAGTAGAACCACCAACGCGACGTGACTTAACTTCGACAGTCGGACGCACGTTTTCCAGGGCTACTTCAAAAGATTCCAGCGCGTTTTTACCTGAACGCTGAGCCAGGGTCTCAAGCGCGGTATAAACGATTGATTCTGCAGTAGACTTCTTACCATCTACCATCAGGATATTTACAAATTTGGCCAGCAACTCTGATCCGAACTTAGGATCTGGCAGAATTTTACGCTGACCAATGACGCGACGACGTGGCATGGAAATACTCCGTTGTTAATTCAGGATTGTCCAAAACTCTATGAGTTTATTTTGACATTTAATTTAAAACGTTTGGCCTTACTTAACGGAGAACCATTAAGCCTTTGGCTTCTTCACGCCGTACTTGGAGCGAGCCTGCTTACGGTCTTTAACACCTGAGCAGTCAAGCGCGCCACGAACGGTGTGGTAACGCACACCTGGCAGGTCTTTTACACGACCGCCACGGATCAGGATCACGGAGTGTTCCTGCAGGTTATGACCTTCACCACCGATGTAGGAGGTAACTTCAAAACCGTTGGTCAAACGCACACGGCAGACTTTACGCAGTGCGGAGTTTGGTTTCTTAGGAGTGGTGGTGTACACACGAGTACAAACGCCACGTTTTTGCGGGCAAGCTTCCAGCGCCGGCACGTTGCTCTTTGCAACTTTGCGGACGCGTGGTTTGCGAACCAGCTGGTTAACTGTTGCCATTAAATAGCTCCTGGATTTGCTTTTGCTTCGTAAACACGTAATAAATCGCCTCGTAGAATTACGAGGAGGCAGAATTTTAGGGCTGAGTCAAAGGGGTGTCAAGAAATAACCAGGTTTTAGCCGATTACCAGACCATTTGTTGCTGATGCCTGATCGTTAGCGTGACAAACCCAGTATAGTCTACTGACTGCACACAGGTCGAAATTTGTCCAGCGAGACCGCGAGCCTGAACATCTTCGTCCAGTACCCAGAGCGTCGCCTCGCTCTCTGACAGTCGCATCAATGCGTGGCTGCCAGCTAAAGCGGCCAGCACGCCATCCTGCAACAGCAGCAGGTCATCACCCGCACCCGCCATTAAAAGCAGGCTCTCAAGGTCACAGTGTGCCGGTGAGTGCAGTAACGTATGCAGCATTAACGTCTCTTAAAAAGTAAGAATGCGATCGTAGCTGGCCAGCGTCTGTCGCAGTGCCGGCGCGTCCAGTAGCGTAACATCCAGCAACCGGTCAGCGTCAACCTCTAATCCACGCGCTATCAGCGATGTCCGGCAGAGATAGCACTGTTCAATCTCATACAGCGCCAGCACGCCAAAGGTCGCGGCATAGTGACGGCTCTTAATCGTCTCAGGTTGCTGGTGCAGATTAAGCTGCAGCACGCCATCACCAATAAAAAACAGGCCGATATCCTCACTGAGCGCGCCCGTGGCCAGCGCGGCATCCAGCCCCTCACGTCCTGCGCTGCTGCCGTGCGGCGCCCGGGTAAAGACAAACGCGACCCGATTCATCAGAACTGCACCATGCGTTCACAGCTTAGTGCCGCTTCCGCCAGCGCGCCCAGCCCGCTCAGGGTAAAGCCCGGCTGCAGGTTACTGCCCGCCAGCTGGAGTCGTGCCGCTTCCTGTTGGTCGCTGACGCCACGACGCAGCGCGGCCGCCACACAAATATTCAGTGCCACACCCTGCTCCTGATGCAATGTCTGCCACGCGCGCACCAGATCAAATTCATCACTGGCGGGCGACGTCAGTTGGTTAGCGTTCAGCACCCCTTCGCGATAGAAGAAAACGCTGTCAAGCTGATGGCCTGCCGTCAGCAGTGCGCGGGCAAACAGCCAGGCACTGGTCGCCTGTTGCGTACCGTAAGCCGGACCGGTGACCAGCAGGGTGTAACGCATTACCGCTCCTGCCCCTGGAAGTCGCCGTTTTTAAACTGGCGGATGTAAAGATAGACGGTGTGTTTGGAAATATTCAGCCGATCGGCCACCTGGTTGATGGCATCCTTGATGTCGAAGATCCCCTTCTCATACAGGTTCAGCACAATCTGACGATTCTTGGCGTTGTTCGATACATTACGGTCAGCACTCACCTCTTCAATGGTGAACTCCAGCGTCTGCATCACCAGATCGTCTACCGAACTGGCGAAGTTGACGTTGGAGTCAACCTGCTGCATCTCGGGCGGCATAAAGGTCGACATGATCTGTGAGAACGGCACATCAAGGTTCATGTTGATGCAGAGCAAGCCAATGACCCGTTGCTGACGGTTACGAATCGCAATCGTGACCGATTTCATCAGCACGCCGCTTTTGGCACGTGTGAAGTAGGCACGGGAGACATTACTGTCCGCGCCATGCATATCATGCAGCATACGCAGGGCTAAATCGGTAATAGGCGAACCGACTTTACGTCCGGTGTGTTCACCATTAGCGATACGCACTGCCGAACACTTAAGATCTTCAAGCGAATGCAGGACAATTTCACAATGCGAACCGATCAACATCGCCAGGCCATCCACGACAGCCTCGTACGATTTCAGAATATCGTAATCACTTTGTTCGAACGGGCGCTGCTCCAGAAGATCGAAGTCGCTCAGTTCACCCGGATTGAATGGATTAGACATTGAAGAGTATCACCCTGAATGGCTGGAGCCTGTCACAGCGGCTTATGGGCAGACTCAATATTGGGATAATTAGGCAGGCATTAGTCTGGCAAATGTCGTCGGCTTATGCCAGAGGTTTGTCGTGAAGCCGAAATGAAACCGCCGCCCGGAGGCGGCGGTCAGCAGATTACTGCGCTTTTTCTGCAGCAGCAGGCGCAGGAGCCTGTGCTTTTTCATCTGCCTTTGGCGCTGGTTTGATATCAAGCAGCTCGACATCAAACACCAGGGTGGAGTTAGCCGGGATGCCCGGAACGCCATTTTTGCCGTAAGCCAGATTTGGTGGGATAACCAGCTTGATCTTGCCGCCTTTCTTCACGTGCTTCAGACCTTCAGTCCAGCCCGGGATGACACCATCCAGACGGAATGAGAGTGGCTCGCCACGGGTATAAGAGTTGTCGAATTCAGTACCGTCAATCAGCGTACCTTTGTAGTTTACCACTACAGTATCGCTGTCTTTAGGTGCGTTACCGGTACCCTCTTTCTCAACTTTATACAGCAGGCCGCTTTCGGTTTTCTTCACGCCGCTCTCTTTAGCAAATTTGGTTGCGTAAGCTTCGCCCTTTTCAGAGTTCTCTTTCGCATCTTTTTCCATTTTCGCTGAGGCTGCGCCTTTCACGCGGCCTTCAAAGGATTGCAGCGTCTGCTCAATCTCTTCATCAGAGAGTTTGCTCTTGCCACCAAATGCATCCTGAACACCAGCAATCAGCTGCTGCTTATCCAGTTTGATGCCCAGTTTTTCCTGCTCCTTCAGGGAGTTGTCCATGTAGCGACCCAGCGAAGCACCCAGCGCGTAGGCAGACTGCTGGTCTTCATCTTTGAAGGCAGCATTTTTCGGTGCCTGAGGCGCAGACTGTGGCGCGGCGGCTGGTGCAGCCTGTGGCGCCGCAGCGGTATCTGCCGCCATTGCCAGCGGAGCATTCAGCGCAACAGCCATGGTGGTAGCTAACAATGTGACTTTAAACAGTGATTTCATCCATTCTCCAAAACCGAAGCGTCTAACCTCGGGAAACATTGCGGACTTCAGGGTCCACACTATAACTTTACGTGGCAGTGTCGAACACTCCCACAATGTAATTACCCGGTTTACCTCCGACCTTTATAACATCGGGAAGTTTCATCAGAGATGATGCCGCGCTGCCTTTTTTCAAGCGCAACGCCTCCGGGCGTGAAAAAAACAGGTGATTCCTGGCATTCAGATCGTAGAATCACGCCCCGAGTCGCACCTTAACAGAGGAACAGGTCATGCAACAATCTGAGTGGGAACAGCGTCTGGAGACGCTGGAGAGCAAACTGGCCTTTCAGGAGATGACTATCGATCAGCTGAACAGCGCGGTCGTTCAGCACGAACTGGAGATGAATAAGATGCGTGAGCAGATGCGCATTTTAACCGACAAGCTCAAAGCGAATGCGCCATCGATCGTCGCCTCACAATCTGAAGAGACGCCACCACCGCACTACTGATCGCGGGCTATCTGGCCCCGGCTTACCCGGGCAGAACCAGAATACGCGCCAAAAGAAAGGCCACCCGAGGGTGGCCTTGAAAGGTCTGTTGAGACTTAGTGGCTGCAGCCGCAACCGCCAGTGCCACAACCGCCTTTACCCTGATCATGGTCGTGGTCGTGATCATGGCCGTGATCGTGGTCATGATGATGGCCATCTGCACCGTGAACATGGCCATGAGCCAGTTCTTCCGGCGTGGCTTCACGGATAGCAACCACTTCAACGTTGAAGTTCAGATTCTGACCCGCCAGCATGTGGTTACCATCAACCACGACGTGATCATCTTCCACTTCGGTGATTTCTACCGGAACCGGACCCTGATCGGTTTCTGCCAGGAAGCGCATGCCAACCTGCAGTTCGTCAACGCCCATGAAGACGTCTTTAGGAACGCGCTGCACCAGGTTATCGTCATACTGACCGTAGGCATCGTTTGCCGGGATATGCACGTCAAACTTGTCGCCGGCAATGTGGTTTTCCAGCGCATTTTCCAGACCAGAAATCAGGGAACCATGACCGTGCAGGTAGTCTAACGGTGCACTCACCGGTGACTCGTCAACTAACACGCCGTCTTCTGTACGTACCTGATAGGCCAGGCTTACCACCAGGTCTTTTGCTACTTTCATGATATCTCCTAACCGTTGAGAGCTGAGATCCCGTCTCATTGGTCTATTCTTTCGTGCAATAACACCAACCAGAAAGGTTCGGGGCTGAGTACAAGAGCGTTTTCACTTTCTCTTGCGACTACAGCGTTAATGGCGACAATTGTAACGGAATTCAATCCCGCTGTAAGTCCAGGCGTAAAAAAAGCTGCGCCATTCCGCTACTCAGGATGAAAAATACCGATAACCTGCTCATTAGTGCGAACCTGATCGCGCGCCTGCTTATCGGCCTCACGCATCTGGTGACCACACTTCACGCACTCCACCACATCGACATTATTTTCACGCCACATTGCCAGCGTGTCCTTCTCCTGACAGTGCGGGCATGTCGCACCAGCAATAAAACGTTTACGCATTAGCTTCTGCCTGTTTAAAGAGGTTATTCATCATCGTCCCAGCCGTCGATCTGCCGCTTTTCGCGCTGCATTTCACGCTGGAAGATATCTTCCAGTTCACGCCGCGCTTCACGGACGCGCGAAGCCTGCGCGCTTTCAGAGAGATTGGGCATCAGCTCGCGCAGCATCCGCATATCAAGATGGCGGAAATACTGCTGGGCGCGGTGCGCCTGATGCGGATGCATCCCAAGCGTCATCAGCGTCTTACGTCCCAGTTCCAGCGCACTGGAGAAGGTCTCACGCGAGAACTGCGTGACGCCCGCCTGAAGCAGTTCATGCGCTTCTACACGGCCCCGGGCGCGCGCCTGAATCTGCAACTGCGGAAAATGCTGCTGGCACAGATGTACAATCGTCATCACATCTTCGGGCTCGTTACAGGTGATCACTATCGCCTGAGCGCTGGCCGCACCGGCTGCCCGCAGCAACTCCAGTTCGGTGGCGTCGCCGTAATAGACCTTATAGCCATATTTCCGCATCAGGCTGACTGCACTGATGTCGCGCTCAAGCACGGTGATGCGTTTGTTATTCGCCATCAGCAAACGCCCCACCACCTGCCCGAAGCGACCAAAGCCCACCACAATTACTTGCGGCTGATCGTCTTCGACAAAGTGTTTCTCTGCCTCATCATCCGGCTCATTGAAGCGGCGTGCCAGCAGACGATCGATTCCCTTCATCAGCAGCGGCGTGGTCATCATCGACAGGGTCACCGTCACCAGCAGCATCGGCAGTTGATCGCCAGAGAACAGCTTTGCCGAGGAGGCCGCTGAAAAGAGCACAAAGGCGAACTCGCCCCCCTGACTCAGCACGCCAGCGAACTGCTGACGCTCAGAGCTGCGTAAGCCATAAATGCGCGCCAGCAAATAGAGCACCAGCGTTTTCACCGCCACCAGCGTCACGACGCCCAGCAGGATGGTCACAATATGGGTATAGAGCACACCGAGGTTGAGCGCCATGCCAACCGAAATAAAGAACAGGCCCAGCAGTAAACCTTTAAACGGGTCGATGGCGACTTCCAGCTCATGCCGGTACTCGCTCTCCGCCAGCAGGATCCCGGCAATAAAGGTCCCCAGCGCCATCGACAGACCCAGCGCATCCATAAACAGCGCCGAGCCCAGCACCAGCAGCAGCGAAGCGGCGGTAAAGACTTCGCGCACGCCCGACGCAGCGATGTAACGGAAGATAGGCCGCAGCAGATAGCGTCCGCCCACCAGCATGCCGGCAAACGCCAGTACTTTCATGCCGACCTTCATCCAGTCGATATGACCGCTGTCGGTTCCGGCCAGCAGCGGGATCAGCGCCAGGGCTGGGATCACCGCGATATCCTGAAACAGCAACACCGAAAAGCCCAGTTGCCCCGCTTCGCTGCGGTTCATGCCTTTATCCATCATCAGCTGCAGGGCCATGGCGGTCGAGGACATCGCCAGACCAATCCCGCCAATGATCGCCGCCTGCCAGCTAAAGTTGGTCAGCCACAATAAGCCGCCCAGAATCGCCGCTGAGAAGATCACCTGCGCCGCGCCGACGCCAAAAATGGAGCGGCGCAGCGCCCAAAGCTTTGCCGGGTTCAGCTCCAGCCCGATGATAAACATCAGGAACACCACGCCGAGCTCAGAGAAGTGCAGAATCTCGTCGACGTCGCTGATAAAACCTAATCCCCACGGGCCGATAGCGATACCCGCCACCAGATAGCCCAGAACTGCACCAATACCGAGGCGAGCCGCCACCGGTACAATCAATACCGCCGCGACCAGATAAATCACCCCGGCGGTCAGCAGCGTTTGCCCTTCCATCTATACCCCTCCATTCGGCAGCGGTGCCGCCAGCCAGTCGCCATAGGCACGAGCGTAATTTTTCATTAATTCAGGACTCTGACGACGCGCCCAGTAGACGATCATCGGCGGCATCCAGTGCATACGGCACATCTGCGCGGTCAGCTCAAAAGGACGCATAATGTCATTGAGCGAATAGCGGTTCAGACCCTGATGTCTGAAGGCACTTTCCGGTTCTCCGGTGGTGACGACGCTGCGCCAGTACTTTCCTTCCAGCGCATTGCCATCCACGCCATTGGCGAAACCGCGCGACAGAACCCTGTCCAGCCACTCTTTCAGCAGCGCCGGACAGCTATAGGTATAGAGCGGATGCTGAAAAATGATGACATCATGTTCACGCAGCAGCTGTTGTTCATGGTGAATATCGATAAAAAAATCCGGATAGGTTGCGTACAGATCGTGCACGGTAACGTGTTCCAGTGCCTGAGCCGGCTGCAGCAGAATCCGATTGGCGATCGAATCCTGTGATTCCGGATGGGCATAAAGCAGCAAAACCCTGGGTGGCTGCGACATCCTTTCCCTCCAAAGCGTCGTCATTGGTGCGGTTTTCCGCTACCATGCACGACGCAGCAAAATCTCATTATGTTGCCAGTAAATTAACATATTCTGACGATACGGCGCTTACATGATTGTCTTCTCAGCCTTACAAATTCGCCGCGGCATCCGCGTCCTGCTCGACAACGCCACCGCCACCATCAATCCCGGCCAGAAGGTCGGGCTGGTGGGTAAAAACGGCTGTGGAAAATCCACACTGCTGTCGCTGTTAAAAGGTGAAATCACCAGCGATGCCGGTACCGTCACTTTCCCCACTCACTGGGCGCTGGCCTGGGTGAATCAGGAAACCCCTGCGCTGGATAAAGCCGCGCTGGAGTACGTGATTGATGGCGATCGCCAGTTTCGCCAGCTTGAAGCAGAACTGGCGGACGCCAATCTGCGTGACGATGGCAATGCCATCGCGCTGCTGCATGGCAAGCTGGACGCGGTGCAGGCGTGGAGTATCCATGCGCGCGCCTCAAGCCTGCTGCATGGTCTGGGCTTCAGTCAGGAACAGCTGCAACGCCCGGTCAGCGACTTCTCGGGTGGCTGGCGCATGCGCCTTAATCTGGCACAGGCGCTGATTTGCCGTTCCGATCTGCTGCTGCTGGATGAACCGACCAACCACCTCGATCTCGATGCGGTGATCTGGCTGGAGCGCTGGCTGAAGAGTTATGAAGGCACGCTGATCCTGATCTCGCACGATCGTGACTTCCTCGATCCCGTCATCGACAAAATTATTCATATCGAACAGGAGTCGATGTTCGAATATACCGGCAACTACAGCTCCTTTGAGCGGCAGCGCGTCGCCAAACTGGCTCAGCAGCAGGCGCTGTATGAGAGCCAGCAGGAGAAAGTGGCGCACCTGCACAGCTACATTGATCGCTTCCGCGCTCAGGCCACCAAGGCGAAGCAGGCGCAGAGCCGCATCAAGATGCTGGAGCGCATGGAGATGATTGCGCCCGCCCATGTCGATAACCCGTTCAGCTTCACTTTCCGCAAGCCGGAGAACCTGCCTAATCCGCTGATGAAGATGGAGAAGGTCACCGCGGGTTATGGCGATCGTATTATTCTCGACGCCATCAAGCTCAACCTGGTCCCCGGCTCGCGCATCGGCCTGCTGGGACGTAACGGTGCCGGTAAATCGACCCTGATTAAGCTGCTGGCGGGTGAGCTGGAGGCGATGGACGGCAAGATGGGTCTGGCGAAAGGGATCAAGCTCGGTTACTTCGCCCAGCATCAGCTGGAGTACCTGCGAGCCGATGAGTCACCGCTGCAGCATCTGTCGCGTATTGCGCCTGACGTGCTGGAACAGCAGCTGCGCGACTATCTGGGTGGCTTCGATTTCCGCGGCGATAAAGTCACTGAAATCACTAAGCGCTTCTCCGGCGGAGAGAAAGCGCGACTGGTGCTGGCGCTGATTGTCTGGCAGCGCCCTAACCTGCTGCTGCTGGATGAACCCACCAACCACCTCGATCTTGATATGCGCCAGGCGCTGACCGAAGCGTTGATCGACTTCGAAGGTGCGCTGGTCGTGGTATCGCACGACCGTCATCTGCTGCGCGCGACCACCGACGATCTCTATCTGGTGCATGATGGCAAAGTGGATGTGTTTGAAGGCGATCTCGAAGATTATCAACAGTGGCTGAGCGATCTGCAGAAGCAGCAGGCGCAACAGGATGCCGCGCCGAAGCAGGATAACGGCAACAGTGCCCAGGCGCGTAAAGACCAGAAGCGTCGTGATGCCGAACTGCGCACCCAGACGCAGCCGTTGCGCAAAGAGATAGAGAAGCTGGAAAAGCAGATGAGCAAATGGCAGAGCCAGCTGGCCGAAGCCGAAGCTCAGCTCTCAGACAGCGCTATCTATGAACAGAGCCGTAAAGCGGACCTGACCACCGCGCTGCAGCGTCAGGCGGAGAGCAAATCTGCGCTGGAAGAGGTGGAGATGGCGTGGCTGGAAGCGCAGGAACAGCTCGAACAGATTATGGCCTCATAAAAAAATCTCCCCGCTCGCGGGGAGATTCTCTTTTAACGGGGTTTATCGCCCAGCACCGTTGCCCGCTGCATGATACGCCGGGCAGGATAGTAGTCGGCATTGGCATAATGCTGCGTGACCCGATTATCCCAGATAGCCAGATCGTCTGGCTGCCAGCGCCAGCGCACCTGAAACTCCGGTTTGGTGGCGTGCGCAAACAGAAAGCCCAGCACCGCATCACTCTCTTTCTCGCTTAAATCGACGATCCGCGTGGTAAAGCCCTCATTCACAAACAGCGCTTTTTTGCCGCTGACCGGATGGGTGCGGATGACCGGATGCTGCACCGGCGGATGTTTTGCTACCGCCTGCTGCCAGCGCTGATGCTCCTCCTCCGTTTTGCGGTACTTATACTCCTGGAATGACTTTTTGAAATCATGCTCGGCATGGAGACCTGCCAGCAGCTGCTTAAAGGGTTCAGAGAGCGCTTCGTAAGCCGCAATGCCGCTGGTCCAGAGCGTGTCTCCCCCCGACTCCGGTAACACCTTCGAGGCCAGCAAGGCGATCGCTGGCGGCGTATCAATAAAGGTGACATCGGTATGCCAGTTGTCATTATCCGGCGGATTATCCTGATGGGTATCCAGCACGATAATCTCCTCAACGCCTTCCGCATGCGGATAGACCGGATGGATATGCAGATCGCCAAAGCGGATTGCCAGCGCGCGGTGCTGTTCCGGCGTTATTTTCTGGTCACGCAGAAACAGCACCTGATGACGCAGCAGGCCATGATAAAGCTGCTCAAACTGAGCATCACTCAATGGGCGAGACACATCCAGGTTTGAGACCTGCGCGCCAATGTACGGGCCAAGCGGGGTAAAACTGAGACGTTCGTTCATGATTGTTCTCCACTCCAGGGCGTAAGACGGCGCTGCAACGCGCGGAGCCCGAGTTCTAAGCTAAAAGCGATAAAGGCGATTACCGCGATACCCGCCAGCACCACATCGGTGGCGAGGAATTCTCCTGCTGACTGCACCATAAAACCCAGACCCCGCGTGGCGGCAATCAGCTCAGCGGCCACCAGCGTTGACCAGCCAACCCCCAGACCGATGCGCAGACCGGTGAGGATCTCCGGCAACGCGCCTGGCAGAATCACCCAGCGCAGCAGTTGCCAGCGATTAGCCCCAAGCGAGCGAGCCGCACGCAGTCGGACCTGCTGTGTGTTACGCACGCCGGCCAGGGTGGAGAGCGTCACCGGCGCGAAAATCGCCAGATAGATCAGCAGGATTTTCGAGGTCTCTCCAATGCCGAACCAGATCACCATTAATGGCAGATAGGCGAGTGGCGGAATCGGACGATAGAGTTCAATCAGGGGATCGAGCAACCCGCGAGCGACCGGGCTGAGGCCCATCAGGATCCCTACCGGAATACCGATGGCGGCAGCGGCAGTCAGCGCAATCAGCATCCGTGTCAGGCTGGCGGCCAGATGCTGCCACAGCGTGGCATCCATAAAGCCCTGCGCGCTGGCAATCAGCAGCAGCTTGCTTAACACCTGCTGTGGCGACGGCAGGAACAGCGGTGCTATCAGGCCCAGCGCGGTCACCCCCCACCAGAGCAGCAACAGCAGAGAGAGACTCAGCATGCTCAGCGTAAAGGCGGTTGAAAACGGCCAGCGCAAACGACGGCGCACCGGCAGAGACTTGTCATTGATGAGTGCACTCATGCAAACGCCTCCCGCTGATCAAATACCCGGCTCAGCACGTACTCGCGCTGGGCGATAAACTGCGGATCGGATTTGATGCTGCGGCACGACTCCCCTGCGGCAAAGCGCTGGCCAAAGCCAGGACGCAGCCGCTCAACGATGCGGCCCGGTCCTGGCGACAGCAGAATCAGTTCACTGGCCAGGAAAATCGCCTCTTCTATGTCGTGCGTAATCAGCAGAATCTGTTTACCGCTGTCGCGCCACAGCGTCAGCAGCAGGGTTTGCATCTGCTCGCGGGTAAAGGCATCCAATGCGCCGAAAGGCTCATCCAGCAACAGCAGTTGTGGATCGGTGGCCAGCGCGCGCGCAATGCCCACCCGCTGACGCTGACCGCCGGACAACTGCCAGATGGCGCGTTTTTCCGCACCTTCCAGCCCCACCTGCCTGATTAACCGGCGGGCAATCGTGTCGCGATCCGTGCGCGACATCCCCGCCAGCTGCAGGCCAAAGGCGACGTTATCCAGCACGTTGCGCCACGGCAGTAATCCTTCATGCTGAAACACCACGCCGCGCTCCGCACCAGGCCCGGTCACCGGCTGGTTATCCAGCGTGATGCTGCCCGACTCCACCGGCAGGAAACCGGCAACCAGATTGAGCAGTGTAGTTTTGCCGCAGCCGGAGGGGCCGAGCACTACCAGCAGCTCATGGCTATCCAGCTGCAGATTGATATCCTGCAACACCGGCTGTCCGGCATAACGGGCATTAAGGTGAGCGATGCGCAGCATAGTGCCTCCTTAAGGTTTAACTAATGGCTCGACGAAACGGGAGGTCACATAGCTGCTGTAGTCATTATCCGCCTGCGGCACCCGGCCCTGCGCTTTCAGAAACTGCGCGGTATCGACGATCGCTTTATTGACCGGTTTGCCCAGTTGCTCAACCTGCTGCTGCGCCGTGAGGTAGGTATTGCCCTTCACCAGACCGGGCACCTGTGCTTCCGGCACACCGCTGAGGCGAGAGAGTTTGCTGAGGTTATCGGACTGTTTCAGCCAGCTGTCGGGGCTGTTCAGGTAGGCCTGCTGCGCGTCAAGCGCGCTGCGGGCAAAAGCGGTCACGATCTCAGGATGCTGCTGCGCAAAATCTTTGCGTACCACCCAGACATCCAGCGTCGGCGATCCCCAGCTTCCCACTTCCGCAGAGTCGGTTAACACCTTGCCCTCTTTTTCCAGCTCATTAACCGCCGGTGCCCAGACGTAAGCGCCATCAATGTCGCCACGCTGCCAGGCCGCGATAATCGCTGGCGGCTGCAGATTGACCAGCTGTACCTGTGACGGTTTGATGCCCCAGTGTTTCAGCGCAGCCAGCAGGCTGTAGTGGGTGGTGGAGATGAACGGCACCGCAATGCGTTTGCCAATTAAATCTTTGGGCGTAGTGATGTTCTTCTTCACCACCAGCGCTTCAGAGTTGCCCAGCTGAGAGGCGAGTAAAAAGGCTTCAATCGGCAGCTTCTGCGCCGCCGCGACCGCTAACGGGCTGGAACCGATATTGCCAATCTGGACGTCACCGGACGCCATCGCACGTAATACCCCGGCGCCGCTGTCAAACTTGCGCCAGTCAACGCTGGCCCCGCTCTCTTTCGCAAAGCTGTTGTCAGCCTGCGCCACTTTCGCCGGTTCAGCCGAGGTCTGGTAAGCCACGGTGACATTGACCGCATCAGCCCGAAACGCCAGCAGCGCCAGCGCTGCGGCTAAAAAAGTTAAACGTGTTGCTGCCATGATCACTACCCCACCGTTTTTATAGTGGAGGCAGTGTCTCTGCGAGCTATAGTTTCATAAAGGAATTAAAAATTATCCCTAATAGAAATAAGTTCTTAGATCACTATCTGCAAAACTAAGTCAAAAATCGCAAATGCTGAAAATAGCTAAAGTAAGCAAAAATGTCAGGCGCTCACATTGTCCCTGTGCTATTCATATGCGTTCCCAATTATTGCCTGTTAAGGTTTCTGAATCCGATGTCGATCGAGAAAGTCGCTCAGCTGGCTGGCGTCTCCAAAGCCACGGTATCGCGGGTTCTCAACGCGCATCCCGGCGTGAAGCCCGATACGCGTGAGAAAGTTCTGGCGGCAATCTCTGCCTGCGACTATCAGCCCAACTTACTGGCGCGTCAGCTGCGTACGTCGCAAAGCAACATGCTGCTGGTGCTGATCTCGGATATCACCAATCCCTTCTGTTCACGCGTGGTTCAGGGCATCGAGGCCGAAGCGGAACTGCACGGCTATCACATCCTGCTCTGTAACTCAGCCTCGCAGCTCCAGCGTGAAGCCGCCTATCTCTCCCTGCTGACCGGGAAAGTGGTGGATGGCGTAATTACTATGGATGCGGCCTCCGGTTTACAGGATTTGCAGGCGCTCATCGCCGGGGCGCCCTGGGTGCAGTGCTGCGAATTTGATCCGGATATTCCCGCCTCCTCGGTCAGCATTGATCACCTTGAAGCCGCACGCGATACCGTCCACTACCTTGCCGGTAAAGGGCGTAAACGCATCGGGCTGATCAATGGCGACATGCGTTACCTTTACTCGCATCATCGTGAAAAGGGCTACCGGCAGGCGATTGAGGAGCTGGGGTATGCGTGGTCCGGCGTCTCCTACACTTACGAAATCTCCTGTGAGGCGGGCAGTCAGGGGCTAAGAGAGTTGATGGCGCTGCCGGAACCGCCGGATGCGGTGTTTGCGGTTTCAGATGTGCTGGCGGTAGGCGTGGTACATGCGGCGCTGGAAGCGGGTCTGCGCGTGCCGGAAGATCTGGCGGTGGTCGGGTTTGATGGCGTGTCGTTTACCCGCAGCCTGAATCCGCCGCTGACGACCATCGAGCAGCCGATGAACCAGCTGGGAGCGCGTAGCGTGCAATTGCTGCTACAGAAGATCCGCAACGCTAATGCGCCAGTCATCCGCGAGGTGCTGCCCTGGACGCGCGTTGAACGCGCATCCAGCTAACTTAGTGCCAGATTAACAGCACGCAGGCAGCGGTCAGCAGCCCCATGGCGAGGTTAAAGATTTTCCAGGCGCGACGGCTGCGCAGAATGCGGCCGATCATTGCACCAAATCCCATCCAGATAACACCCGATACCAGATTAACCAGAAACATGCCGATGCTTATCGCCATCACTGAATGGCGATACGCGTCACCGGCCAGGCTGAAGCTGGCGACCGCGCCCAGCGCCATCAGCCAGGCTTTGGGATTGATCAACTGCAACAAGCCGCCCTGCCAGAAGGGCATCGGCGCATCCGGCGCCTGATCGGTTTCCAGCTTCTCATAACTGGACGTCGCTATCTTCCACGCCAGCCAGAGCAGATAGAGGCTACCGGCGATTTTCAGCACCAGGTGAAGCGAAGGATAGAGGAGGATCAGCCCGCCGACGCCAAAGGCCACCATCAGCAGCATCACCTGCATCCCGATCATGATGCCAATCATCAGCGGAATGGTGCGCATAAAGCCAAAATTAGCGCCCGAGGCGGTGAGTAACATATTATTAGGCCCGGGCGTAATGGCCGCGACCCAAAGAAATCCCAACATTGATAAGAAAAGACTCAGTTCCATGGCAATCGGGTACTCCTTACCCTGCAAGAAAAAACTTATCGAAGCTAACAGTGTGATATGGAACAGACAAGCTTTTACCACATGAAATTTACCGGACCAGAAAACGAGCACTTCACGCCACCTGAGAGTCTGCGTAACGCGCACCTGCAGACCCTGCTGCCGCGCCTGTTACGTCGTCGTATCGCGAGCGATCCCCACTGGCAGCGTCTCGACCTGCCGGATGGCGACTTCGTCGATCTCGCCTGGAGTGAAGACCCGCAGTTCGCGCAGCATAAACCGCGCGTGGTGCTGTTTCATGGACTGGAGGGCAGTTTTCACAGCCCCTATATTCATGGCCTGATGGCGATCTGCCGTGCGCGCGGCTGGCTGGCGGTGGTGATGCATTTTCGCGGCTGCAGCGGCGAACCGAATCGGCTCAACCGTATCTATCACTCCGGCGAAACCGAAGATGCCCGTTTTTTTCTGCACTGGCTGCGCACCCGCTGGGGCCGCGTGCCCACCGCCGCGGTCGGTTTCTCGCTGGGCGGTAACATGCTGGGCTGCCTGCTGGGCCAGCAGGGCGCAGCCGCTGAGGTAGACGCGGGGGTCATTGTCTCCGCTCCGCTGCAGCTGGAGCCCTGTAGCCTAAAACTGGAAAGCGGCTTCTCACGCGTCTATCAATACTATTTGCTGGCGCAGCTCAAGAAAAATGCCCGCCGCAAACTGCACGCCTGGCCGGATACGCTGCCGGTCAATCTGGCGCAGCTGAAAGCGCTACGGCGACTGCGCGACTTTGATGATGCCATTACCGCCCGCGCCCACGGTTTTCTGGATGCGGCCGATTACTATCATCGTGCCAGCGCCATGCCCTGGCTGAAGCACGCAGAGAAACCGCTGCTGATCATTCACGCCAAAGATGATCCTTTTATGAGTGATGAGGTGATCCCGCACAGCAGCCAATTATCTGCCACTATTACTTATCAACTGACACCACACGGCGGCCATGTAGGTTTTGTTGGTGGGACATTACGCCAGCCTGAAATGTGGCTGGAACAGCGTATCCCCCAGTGGATCGCCCCTTTTCTGGATAACTGAACTCGTGATTATTCCCTGGCAACAGGTCTCACCTGAGACCCTTGAAAATCTGATTGAAACCTTTGTGCTGCGCGAAGGCACGGACTATGGCGAGCAGGAACGCAGCCTGATCGACAAGGTGGCCGATGTGCGACGTCAGCTGGAAACGGGTGAAGTGGTGCTGGTGTGGTCGGAACTGCACGAATCGGTCAATATCATGCCGCGCAAAGAATTTCGTGGCTGATGCACCCAACGGCATTTCGTGTTAACAATGCCTATTGCCCGACCTCACAGGGAGCTTTTCTATGTCTGCACGTCATCCCATTATCGCGGTGACTGGTTCCAGCGGCGCAGGGACCACCACCACCAGCGTGGCGTTTCGCAAAATCTTTCAGCAGCTCGATCTTCATGCGGCAGAGCTGGAAGGTGACAGTTTTCACCGTTTTACCCGCCCTGAAATGGATATGGCGATTCGTAAGGCGCGCGATTTAGGACGTCATGTCAGCTACTTCGGCCCGGAAGCCAATGACTTTGGCCTGCTGGAGCAGAGCTTTAAAGAGTATGGTCAGAGCGGACAGGGGCAGTCGCGTAAATATCTGCACACCTACGATGAAGCGGTGCCGTGGAATCAGGTGCCCGGCACCTTTACGCCGTGGCAACCGCTGCCGCAGAACACCGATATTCTCTTCTACGAAGGGCTGCACGGCGGCGTGGTGACGGCGCAGCACAACGTAGCAGAACAGGTTGATCTGCTGGTTGGCGTGGTGCCGATTGTGAACCTGGAGTGGATTCAGAAGCTGGTGCGCGACACCGGCGAGCGCGGCCATTCACGTGAAGCGGTCATGGATTCGGTAGTGCGCTCGATGGAAGATTACATCAACTTCATCACACCACAGTTCTCACGCACCCATATCAACTTCCAGCGCGTCCCGACGGTCGATACCTCAAACCCGTTCGCTGCCCGCGCTATTCCGTCACTGGATGAGAGCTTTGTGGTGATCCACTTCCAGGCGCTGGAAGATATCGACCTCCCCTACCTGCTGGCGATGCTGCAGGGCTCGTTTATCTCGCACATCAATACGCTGGTGGTGCCTGGCGGCAAAATGGGTCTGGCGATGGAGTTGATTATGGGCCCGCTGGTGAAGCGGCTGATGGAAGGCAAGCGAATAGAGTAAGAGGCCAGCAAAAACCGCTCTGAGAGCAGATGTCTTTCATAAAGATGGTAAAACTGGCTTTCCTGCGGCTAAAGACTTACCGCTAAGCAGGCTTCAGGGAGCATACACCTTTCGCAAAGACGCAAAACCGCCATCCCTGGCAGGCTCAGCGCGGGCCATCCTTGGCCCGCTATGCTTTGCTACAGGTATATGCTCCCTTCGCTTCACGTCCGGCAACCGCATCCGGTTTCAGGAAGGTCGCTACAAACAAACTTTGGGCAGGATGAATCTTACAGCAGCGAAAAAGCTTAACACGCAGGGAACCGGGTCAGAAGAGGAAAGCGTCCCGCGCCAGGGACGGCGCGGGCCGAGCATGCCATGGATGGCGGTTTTTGCGTCTTTCCGATCTGACCCGGTTCCCTGCGCAGGCACAGTCTGACAGCGGACCAAACCAGATCTTGCAGATGAAGTTAAAAGGCCCGCATTGGCCCCTGAGGCTACTAAAGTTCGATCACTTCATAGCTATGCGTAATGTTGACGCCTTTACCCAGCATGATGGCCACAGAGCAATATTTTTCAGCAGAAAGATCCACAGCGCGTGAGACCGCTTTATCCTGGAGCGCTTTACCACTCACGATAAAATGCAGGTTGATGTGCGTAAAGATTCGCGGCGCCTCTTCACGACGTTCTGAGGTCAGTTTTACTTCACAATCAGCCACATCGTTTCGGCCTTTTTGCAGAATTGATACCACGTCAATCGCGCTGCATCCGCCCGCCGCCATCAGCACCATCTCCATTGGGCTGGGCGCTTTATCACCCGAATTTCCATCCATCAGTATCTGATGGCCGGATGAGGATTCTCCGAGGAATGTCAGCCCTTCTACCCATTTCACTCTTGCCTGCATGATTTTTGCTCCGGAATACGCTGTTTTGTCGCCAGAGTACGCTTTCGCCTGGTAAACAGCAATCCAGAGAAATCCGCCCGTAGCTGAAGCGAGACAACAGAAGACAGTCGGCAAAAGCTGTGCTACAAACAGTGCTGAAAATATTTTTCGTCACCCGATGACGAAGCCGGGAAGGATGATGCGCACTGCGCCTGATGCGGCCCGAATACTTTCCTGAAATGGAAACGCTTGAAGCTTTCACCGCCTGACAGGGAAAACTGCCCCCTGTATTTTGGGCACGATTACAACAGAGGATAATAGCGAATGGTTCTCGGCAAACCGCAAACAGACCCTACACTCGAATGGTTCCTGTCCCATTGCCATATTCACAAGTATCCATCCAAAAGTACGCTGATTCACCAAGGTGAAAAAGCAGAAACGCTTTACTACATCGTGAAAGGTTCCGTCGCGGTTCTGATTAAAGATGAAGAAGGCAAAGAGATGATTCTTTCCTACCTGAATCAGGGCGATTTTATTGGTGAACTTGGCCTGTTCGAAGAAGGCCAGGAGCGCAGCGCCTGGGTACGTGCGAAAAGCGCGTGCGAAGTGGCGGAGATTTCTTACAAGAAATTCCGTCAGCTGATCCAGGTTAACCCTGACATCCTGATGCGACTCTCATCGCAGATGGCGCGTCGCCTGCAGGTGACGTCTGAAAAAGTGGGTAACCTCGCTTTCCTCGACGTAACCGGACGCATTGCACAGACCCTGCTCAACCTGGCGAAGCAGCCAGATGCCATGACGCATCCCGACGGCATGCAAATTAAAATCACTCGTCAGGAAATTGGCCAGATTGTTGGTTGTTCACGTGAAACCGTGGGCCGTATTTTGAAGATGCTGGAAGATCAGAACCTGATCTCCGCACACGGCAAAACCATCGTCGTTTACGGCACCCGCTAATTCCTGTCACCCACGGCGTGATGGCAACATCACGCCGTTATTGTTTGTGTTGGGCCGATGTGGCGTCGAATTATTTACCATCCTGAAGTTAACTACGCCTTGCGGCAAACGCTGGTGCTCTGTCTGCCAGTGGCGCTGGGCTGGCTGGCTGGCGACCTGCAAAAAGGTCTGCTGTTCTCATTAGTGCCCGCCTGCTGCAACATTGCCGGTCTGGATACCCCGCATAAACGCTTCTTCAAACGCCTGATTGTTGGCGGCAGCCTGTTTGCCCTCGGCAGCTTTCTGATGCAGTGGCTCACCCTGCATGCTATTCCGCTGCCGCTCATCCTGTTTGCCATGCCCTTATTGCTCGGCGTTACCGGGGAGATCAGCCCGCTACATGGTCGTCTGCTGCCCGGCACCCTGATTGCCGCCATCTTTACCCTGAGCCTGATTGGCCGCATGCCAATCTATGTCCCCCCGCTGCTCTATATCGGTGGCACGCTGTGGTACGGGCTGTTTAACTGGTTCTGGTTCTGGCTGTGGAAAGAGCAGCCGATGCGCGAAAGCCTGAGCCTGATCTACCGCGAGCTGGCTAACTACTGCGACGCAAAATATACCCTGCTGACGCAGCTGACCGATCCGGAAAAGGCGCTGCCGCCGCTGCTGGCACGCCAGCAGAAAGTGGTCGATCTGATTAACACTTGTTATCAGCAGATGCATATGCTGTCGGCAAGCCGCGATCACAGCCATAAACGGCTGACGCGCGCCTTTCAGGTGGCGCTGGATCTGCAGGAACATATCTCGGTCAGCCTGCATCGGCCGGAAGAGGTGCAGAAACTGGTCGAACAGAGCCACGCCGAAGCGGTGATCCGCTGGAATGCCAAAACCATCTCGGCCCGGTTGCGGGTGCTGGCGGATAACATTCTCTATCACCAGCTACCCGATCGCTTTGCGATGGATAAACAGCTCGGCGCGCTGGAGAAAATCGCCCATCAGCATCCCGACAATCCGGTGGGTAACTTCTGCCTTTACCACTTCAACCGCATCGCGCGGGTCCTGCGCACCCAGAAACCCCTTTATCAGCGCGATCTGATGGCTGACCGCCAGCGCCGTCTGCCGCTGTTACCGGCGCTGCGTAGTTATCTCTCGTTCCGCTCATCGGCCCTGCGCACTGCCGGCCGCTTTGCGGTGATGCTGATGCTGGGCAGCGCGCTGGCGCTGTTTTTCAACATCCCCAAACCCTACTGGATCCTGATGACCATCATGTTCGTCAGCCAGAACGGCTACAGCGCTACCCGTGTCCGCATTCAGCACCGGGCACTGGGCACTTTTGCCGGTCTGGTGATCGCGGCTGCCACGCTGCGCATGGCGGTGCCAGAGTCGCTGGTACTGCTGATCATGCTGGCGATTACCTTTATCAGCTATCGCTTTACCCGCCAGTTCTATGGCTGGTCGATGATTGGCTTTACGGTCACGGCGGTTTACTCGCTGCAATTGCTGTCGCTGAATGGCGCGCAGTTTCTGCTGCCGCGACTCATGGATACGCTGATGGGTTGTCTGATCGCTTTTGGCGGGATGCTCTGGCTGTGGCCGCAGTGGCAGAGCGGCCTGCTGCGGCAGAACGCCCATGATGCACTGGAAACCTATCAGGATGCGCTACGGCTGTTGCTGGGTGACGAACAGTCACCAGAGAAACTGGCTTATCAGCGCGTGAAGGTCAATCAGGCACACAATGCGCTGTTTAACTCACTGAATCAGGCGATGCAGGAACCCGCGTTCAACTCCCGCTATCTGAGTGATATGCGGCTCTGGGTCACGCACAGTCAGTTTATCGTCGAACATATCAACGCTATGACGATTCTGGCGCGGGAGCACACCATGCTCACTGCCTCGCTGGCTGAGCGTTACCTGCAATCCTGTGAAATCGCGCTGCAGCGGTGTCAGCAGCGGCTGGAATATGATGGTGAAAGCTCACAGGTTAACCTGCTGGATGACCTGGAAAATATCAGTGAGGGACCGATCACGGTGGTGGAGCAGCATGTACGGCGCATTCTCGATCATCTGAGCGTGATGTACACCATTTCATCGCTGGCGTGGAACCAGCGGCCGCAACATGGCCGCTGGCTGATCAGACGCTTACGTAAAAACTAAGCTAGCCGTTGAGCACGTTGCCGACGGCCGTGGCAAAGCGGCTCATGCCCTCTTCGATGTCGGCAGGCTCAATGATCAGTGACGGGGCAAAACGCATCACGTCGGTTCCGGCAACCAGCACCATCACGCCTTCTGCGGCCGCGGCATTCAGGATGTCGCGTGCTTTACCGGCATGCTGCGGTTTCAGCGCCGCGCCAATCAGCAGACCCTTGCCGCGAATATCGCTGAAGAGATCATACTTCGCATCGATGGCCTGCAGCGCCGTGACAAAGTGCTGACGACGTGTCTCAACGCCTGCCAGCACGTCCGGCGTATTGATAATATCAAGCGCGGTTTCGGCGATGGCGCAGGCGAGTGGATTGCCGCCATAGGTGGTGCCATGCACGCCCGGCGCCATGGTCGAGGCGATCTCGTTAGTGGTCAGCATGGCACTGACCGGGAAACCGCCGCCCAGTGCTTTGGCTGAGGTCAGAATATCGGGCTGGACGCCATAATGCTCATAGGCGAACAGCTTGCCGCTGCGCCCCATGCCGCTCTGCACTTCATCCAGCACCAGCAGCGCCTGATGCTGATCGCAAAGCTCACGCAGTCCCTGCATAAATTCCTGCGTTGCGGGCACGACGCCGCCCTCACCCTGAATCGGTTCAACCACAATGGCGCAGGTGTGATCGTCAATCACCGCTTTCACTGCGTTCAGGTCATTGAACGGCACATGGACGATATCCGCCGGTTTAGGCCCGAACCCGTCAGAATATTTTGGCTGTCCGCCGACCGTGACGGTAAACAGCGTCCGGCCATGAAAGGCGTTATGAAAGGCGATGATCTTACTTTTGAACGGGCTGTGACGTTTGCAGGCGTAGTAGCGCGCCAGCTTAAAAGCGGCTTCGTTGGCTTCGGCCCCGGAGTTAGCGAAGAAGACCCGCTCAGCGAAGGTCGCCTGAATTAACTTACTGGCAAGACGCAGCGCCGGTTCGTTGGTGAAGACGTTGCTGGTGTGCCACAGCGTCTCGCCCTGACTTTTCAGCGTATCCACCAGCGCAGGATGGCAGTGTCCTAGTGCGGTGACGGCGATACCACCTGAGAAATCGATATACTCTTTGCCCTGCTGATCCCATACACGACTGCCCTTGCCTTTTACCGGCACGAACTGCGCAGGTGCATAAACAGGCAAAATAACGTTATCGAACGTCTCCCGCGTGACCGCAATTTTTTCCGCTGCCATTGATGACCCCATTTAGATGATTGATGTGCAACTTTGAAATAATAATCACAAAATATGCATAAAAAATCACTCAAAGGCAACTTATTGCTCAAGGAAATTACGCAGCAGCTGATGTCCCTGCTCGCTGAGAATGCTTTCGGGATGGAACTGCACGCCTTCCAGCGCCAGGGTTTTATGGCGGAATCCCATAATTTCGTCAGGCTCGCCGTCACGCACCGTCCAGGCAGTCACCTCGAATGCATCAGGCAGGGAGTCGCGCTGTACAATCAGCGAATGGTAGCGGGTTACAGTAAGCGGATTATTCAGATTGCGGAACACGCCCTGGCCGGTGTGCTGAATCGCAGAGGTTTTGCCGTGCATCACCTGACGCGCACGCACGACCTGCGCGCCATACGCCTGCGCAATTGCCTGATGGCCCAGGCAGACGCCCAGCACCGGCAGCTGACCGGCGAAATGCCGGATCGCCGCCAGTGAAATACCTGACTCCGACGGCGTGCAGGGACCAGGCGAGATCACCAGATGAGTCAGCGGTAATGCCGCCATCTGCTCCAGCGTGATGGCATCATTGCGCACCACCTGAACCTGCGCGCCCAGCTCGCAGAAATATTGATAAAGATTCCAGGTAAAGGAGTCGTAATTGTCGATAAGCAGCAGCATGACCAGTCCAGAATAATTACCCGCGCCGCTATTCTACGCGGTTAAGCCGCCTCGCTCACCACTTTCGCAAATACCTGCTCCAGCAGAGTCAGGTCTCCGGCCACACCGGCCTGATTCGCCGCTTTCCAGCTCTCAGCGTCCGTCTCTTCCCAGGAGAGCAGATAACCGGCATGCAGCGCCAGCTGTTCAAAGAAAATCCGCTGCGCCCGACCATTGCCGTGGCGGAAAGGATGCAACATATTGATTTCGCAATAGTAGTGGGCAACACGCTCAATAAACGCGTCACGCGGCAGGTCAGCGAGTCCCTTCTCCTCCTCCAGCGCGGCCATCAGGGCGTTACCTTCCTTTTCGATATATTCGAAATGACAGAACGGCGTCTCATCGCGCCAGATATCGATAGTGCGCAGTTCACCAGCCCAGCTGTAGACGTCCTGAAACAGCGTACGGTGGATCTGGCGCAGGTAAGGCAGTCCAGGATTACGGGGGCCAAGCTCCAGCGTGGCGGCACGCGCCGCACTGAAGCTCAGTTCCGCCTTACGCAGCTGCGCGGCATCGTGAATATCGGGCAGGTTTTTCAGCACATTGTCATGCTGCCACAGATAGGGATCCTGGCTGACGGCGGTATTAGAGTCCATATTGCCTCCTCAGTGACGCCAGACGTGCGGCCGCATCATCGCTGTTTACGCTGGTTTCATTTGGCGTAAAGCCTTCCAGCCGACAGCTGGCCTGATAGCTGGCGCTACGCCGCTGTCGCCACAGGGTGACCTTCTGTTTTTCGGTGAGTTTGTTCGCCATGCCGCCTCCTGCTCAGGTTTTTGCCCTAAGTATAAGAGCAAATTCTGGCTTTGCCGGATGCAGCAGGCGGTCGCCATCCGCAGATGGCGACGAACGGACTTAAGGCAGGACTTTGGCGGAGAGGATAACTACCGGTTTGGATGGAACATTCTGGTAAGGACCCACATCTTTGGTCGGTACCTGAGAAATTTTTTCAACCACATCCTGACCTTTCACAATCTTACCAAATACGGCATAGCCAAAATCGCGCTGTCCGTGATCGAGGAATGCATTATCCGCGACGTTGAGGAAGAACTGGCTGGTCGCACTGTCTTTATCGGCGGTACGTGCCATGGAGATCGTGCCGCGCAGGTTACGCAGGCCGTTATCCGCTTCATTCTTGATCGGCGCGTTGGTCTGCTTCTGCTGCATGTCCGTAGTGAAGCCCCCACCCTGCACCATAAAGCCCGGGATCACGCGGTGAAAAATGGTGTTGTTGTAAAAACCGTTGTTGACGTAATCAACGAAGTTTTTCACAGAAACCGGCGCTTTCTGGTTATTCAGTTCGAGTTCGATATTGCCGGCGGAGGTGGTGAGCAGAACGTGGGTGTCACCTTTTGCAGCCAGCGCCTGGGCGGAAACGGAAGAGAGCGCTAACAGGGTGATGGCCGCTGTTAAAGTACGTTTAAACATGAAAGATTCCTTACCTGGGAGAGCGGGCACAAAAACGTGATTGATTGTAAAGAGACTCTATTCCAGGAGCCAGCGTTTTACCTATATTTACGCTGTGGCAGCAAATGGGGGGAGCAAACGTTAAACCCCGGCAATTACGTGATTAAAATCACACAACACATGAAATATGGATCTCTGGTTTCACTGGTTGTTTATTAAGATCACGGTTCCGTTTACACTTTCTGACACTTTTTGGCACCCGGTTCTCAACAGGTTCAGAACATGACAAACCGTAATCGTATTGGCCTCACCTGGATAAGCTTCTTCTCCTACGCGCTTACCGGCGCGCTGGTGATCGTTACCGGCATGGTAATGGGCGATATCGCAAAAGATTTCCAGATCCCCATCTCCAGCATGAGTAATACCTTCACCTTCCTCAACAGCGGCATCCTGGCTGCGGTTTTCCTGAACGCCTGGCTGATGGTGATTGTGCCACTGAAGCGTCAGCTGATTTTCGGCTTCGTCCTGATGGTACTGGCGATAATCGGGTTGATGACCAGCCGCGATCTGACCGTCTTCTCGCTCTGTATGTTTGTGCTGGGCGTGGTCAGCGGCATTACCATGTCGATCGGCACCTTCCTGATCACCCATATGTATGAAGGCCGTCAGCGTGGTTCACGCCTGCTGTTTACCGACTCCTTCTTCAGCATGGCGGGCACGCTGTTTCCGGTGCTGGCGGGGATTCTGCTGGCGCGTCAGCTGCCGTGGTACTGGGTCTACGTCTGCATCGGCTTTATCTACGTCGCGATCTTCATCATGACGCTGTTTGTTGAATTCCCGGTGCTGCGTAAGCCTGAAAACAGCCCGACAGTTGAGAAAGAAAAATGGGGTGTGGGCGTGCTGCTGCTGGCAGTGGCGGCGCTCTGCTACATTCTGGGCCAGCTTGGCTTTATCTCCTGGGTGCCGGAATATGCCACCAAAGTCATGGGCATGAATATTAATGATGCCGGACAACTGGTGGGCAGCTTCTGGACCGCTTATATGGTGGGTATGTGGGCCTTCAGCTTCCTGCTGCGCTTCTTCGATCTGCAACGCATTCTGATGGTGCTGGCGGGACTGGCTACCGTGCTGATGTACTGGTTCGTCAGCAGCAGCGATGCCAGCATGCTGAAGTGGATCATTATGGTGTTGGGCTTCAGCTCCAGCGCGATTTACACCACCATCATCACGCTCGGCTCGCTGCAGACCAAAGTGGCGTCACCGAAGCTGGTGAACTTCATTCTGACCTGCGGTACCGTCGGCACCATGCTGACCTTCGTGGTGACCGCGCCGATTGTCGAGAAGAGCGGCGTGCACACGGCACTGGCCACCGCCAACGGCCTCTACGCGGTGGTGTTTGTGATGTGTGTCCTGCTGGGGCTGGTCACTAAACATCGCTCGCACGGTCACGTTACGCATTAATCATTCAGGGCGGCGATTGATCGCCGCCCTGCTGTTTAACGCCGGAAGTCTATACGCTCCCGCTCCCGCCAGTAAATCTCGCTTTCTGCAGGCTTTGTCTCTGCCACCACGATGCCGCGACGCAGTGAATAGCGCACCGGAACCTGCCTTCTTACCGCATCAAAACCACTCTCTGCCGGCAGAATAATCAGGCTGGCATCGTTACCGGTCTGAATGCCATAGCCTGACAGCTGCAGCGTCTTCGCGCTGTTATGCGTAATCAGATCCAGACCCGCATCAATCTGCTCATAGCCCATCAACTGACAGACGTGTAAGCCCATATGCAGCACCTGCAGCATGCTGGCGGTGCCCAGCGGATACCAGGGATCGAACACATCGTCGTGGCCGAAACAGACGTTAATCTCCGCCTCCAGCATCTCTTTCACCCGCGTAATGCCGCGCCGCTTAGGGTAGGTATCAAAGCGGCCCTGCAGGTGAATATTGACCAGCGGATTCGCGACAAAATTAATGCCCGACAGCTTAAGCAGTCGAAACAGTCGTGAGGTATACGCGCCATTGTAAGAGTGCATCGCGGTGGTATGACTGGCCGTCACGCGCGCGCCGTTGCCATCGCGATGCGCCAGCGCCGCCACGGTTTCCACAAAGCGCGACTGTTCATCATCGATCTCATCGCAGTGAACATCGATCAACCGATCATAGCGGTTAGCCAGCGCAAAGGTTTTATGCAGCGACTCAACGCCATATTCACGGGTGAATTCGTAATGCGGGATCGCGCCGACCACATCCGCGCCCAGCCGCAATGCCTCCTCCAGCAACGCTTCACCGTTGGGATAAGAGAGAATACCCTCCTGGGGAAAAGCAACAATCTGGATAGTGATCCACGGCGCCATCTCTGCCTTTAGCTCCAGCATCGCTTTAAGCGCCGTCAGTGACGGGTCAGAAACGTCAACATGGGTACGGACAAACTGAATGCCGTTGGCAATCTGCCACTTCAGCGTCTGCATCGCCCGCCGCTTAACATCTTCATGACTGAGCATGGCTTTGCGTTCAGCCCAGCGCTCAATGCCTTCAAACAGCGTCCCGGACTGGTTCCACGCGGGTTCGCCAGCGGTCTGGGTCGTATCCAGATGAATATGCGGCTCAATAAAAGGCGCGCAGGCTAAGCCACCCTCGCCGTCCAGCGATTCATCCGCCGGTGAAGCGTGCTGCGGCTGGGCTGAGAGCCGGGCAATTTTGCCATCGGCGATGGCGATCTGCCATAACCCATCCCGCCAGGGTAAACGCACGTTATTGATCCACTTAGGTGACATCATTGCCGACTCCTTTTCCGGTTTTGTGTTTTAAAACTAACACGATTCAGGTGACCCGCCGCAAGCCCGAATAATCAGCGGGTTATCCGCACCAGAAAAAATTACCTCAAATCAACCACATACCTCTTAATAGGTATATGGCGTCGTGGTTGATGTATATCAATAAGTGCCGGAAACGGCGCGCTATTGTAGCCGCAGATATCGCAAATTTGAGGCAAAAATGAGCAAGCACAATGTCGTCGTTATCGGTAACGGCATGGTCGGCCACCGCTTCATAGAAGAATTACTAGAGAAAGCGGAACCTGACCAGTTTTCGCTGACCGTCTTTTGTGAAGAACCCCGTGTCGCCTATGATCGTGTCCACCTGTCCGCCTACTTTTCCCATCACACCGCTGAAGAATTGTCGCTGGTTCGTGAAGGCTATTACGACAAACATCAGGTCAATCTACTGCTGGGTGAACGCGCCATCACGATCAACCGTGATGAGAAGCTCATTCACTCCAGTACCGGTCGCGCGGTGCATTACGATACGCTGATTTTTGCCACCGGCTCTTATCCGTGGATCCCGCCAATCAACGGTGCTGAAGGCAGCGACTGCTTTGTCTATCGCACCATCGAGGATCTCAACGCCATCGAAGCCTGTTCGCGCCGCAGCAAACGCGGTGCGGTGATTGGCGGCGGCCTGCTGGGGCTGGAAGCGGCGGGCGCACTGAAAAATCTGGGCATTGAAACCCACGTTATTGAATTTGCGCCGGTGCTGATGGCGGAGCAGTTAGATCAGCAAGGCGGTGCGCAGTTACGCCGCAAGATTGAGCAGATGGGTGTGCGGGTCCATACCGGTAAAAATACCCGACAGATTGTGCATCACGAGCACGGCGGCAAAACGCTGCAGTTTGCTGATGGCAGCGCGCTGGAGGTCGATTTTATCGTCTTCTCGACCGGTATCCGGCCGCAGGACAAGCTGGCGAAGCAGTGTGGATTAGCCCTGGGTCCGCGCGGCGGCATTGTCATTGATGACCAGTGCCGGACCAGCGATCCCACCATTTACGCCATCGGTGAGTGCGCTGCCTGGCAGAATCGTGTCTATGGCCTGGTGGCGCCGGGATACAAAATGGCCCAGGTCGCCAGCGACCATCTGCTGGGCCGCGACAATGCGTTTACCGGCGCGGACATGAGCGCCAAACTGAAGCTGCTGGGTGTCGATGTCGGAGGCATTGGCGATGCGCGCGGCACTACGCCAGGCGCACGCAGCGTGGTCTGGCTGGATGAGAGCAAATCGATCTACAAGCGCCTGATTATCAGTGAAGATCAGAAAACCCTGCTGGGTGCCGTACTGGTGGGTGACACCAGCGACTATGGCAACCTGCTGCAGCTGGTGCTGAATGGTATTCCGCTGCCTGCTAATCCGGAAGCGCTGATTCTGCCAGCCGGCAGCGGTGATAAACCGGCCATCGGCGTCGATTCTCTGCCTGATACCGCACAAATCTGCTCCTGTTTTGACGTCAGTAAAGGCGACATCATTAAGGCGGTTCAGGGTGGCTGTCATACCGTGGCAGCACTGAAAAGCAGCACCCGTGCCGGCACCGGTTGCGGTGGCTGTATCCCACTGATCACCCAGGTTCTCAACAGTGAACTCAGTCGTCAGGGCATTGAGGTCAATAATCATCTTTGCGCCCACTTCGCCTGGTCACGCCAGGAGCTTTATCACCTGATTCAGGTAGAGGAGATTAAAACCTTTGACGAACTGCTGGCCCGCTATGGTCAGGGTTACGGCTGTGAAGTGTGCAAGCCGGTGGTTGGCTCACTGCTCGCCTCCTGCTGGAATGAGTATGTGCTCAATCCCCAGCACGCGCCGTTACAGGACAGCAACGACCTCTATCTTGGCAACATCCAGAAAGATGGCACCTACTCGGTGATCCCGCGCTCGCCCGGCGGTGAAATCACGCCTCAGGGACTGAAAGTGATTGGCGAGATCGCCGAGCGCTATCAGCTTTACACCAAAATTACCGGCTCTCAGCGCATCGGTCTGTTTGGCGCGCAGAAAGACGATCTGCCCGCCATCTGGTCACAGCTGATCGACGCCGGATTTGAAACCGGCCAGGCCTACGCCAAGGCGTTACGGATGGCGAAAACCTGTGTTGGCAGCGCCTGGTGCCGTTATGGCGTGGGTGACAGCCTCGGCTTCGGCGTGATGCTGGAGAACCGCTACAAAGGCATCCGTACGCCGCATAAGATGAAGTTTGGCGTCTCTGGCTGCACCCGCGAATGTGCGGAAGCACAGGGCAAGGATGTCGGCATTATCGCGACGGAAAAAGGGTGGAACCTCTACGTCTGCGGCAACGGCGGCATGAAACCGCGCCATGGCGATCTGCTGGCGGCCGATCTCGATCAGCAGACGCTGGTCACCTATCTCGACCGTTTCATGATGTTCTATATCCGCACCGCCGACAAATTGCAGCGCACCTCGCTGTGGCTGGAGAGTCTGGAAGGCGGCATCGACTATCTGCGTAAGGTGATCGTGGATGACAAACTTGGCCTCAACGGCCAGATGGAGCAGCAGCTGGCCGCCCTGCGTACCAGCGTCAGCTGCGAATGGAAAGCGACGCTGGAAGATAAGGATCACCTGACACGCTTTGCCCACTTTATCAACTCGCCGCAGCGCGATCCTGGCGTGCAGCGGGTCGCGGAGCGCGACCAGCACCGCCCGGCACGCGCCGATGAACGCATTGCCGTGACCCTGATTGAGGAGACCGAATCATGAGCCAGTGGAATCCGGTGTGCCCGCTGACGCAGATCCTGCCCGCCACGGGCGTCTGCGCGCTGGTCAGAGGCCAGCAGGTTGCTATCTTCCGTCCCCGCAACGATGAGCAGCTCTATGCGATCAGCAATATCGATCCCTTTGCCGGAGCCAGCGTGCTGTCACGCGGCATTATTGCTGAACATCAGGATGCGCTCTGGGTTGCCAGCCCACTGAAAAAGCAGCGTTTCCGTCTTAGCGATGGCTACTGCATGGAGGATGAAACGCGCTCCGTGGCGGCCTGGCCGGTGCGGGTCAATGCCGGACAGGTCGAAGTCTGCCTGTAACTCCCGTCAACAGCCCGCCTCCGCGGGCTTTTTTAAGGACGTCTGATGGACTACTTCCCCTTGTTCTGCCGCCTGCAGGGCCGACGCTGCCTGCTGGTCGGCGCAGGTGACGTGGCTGAGCGGAAAGCCCGCCTGCTGCTGGAGGCCGGCGCCGAACTGCTGGTCGGTGCCCTTGATTTCTCCCCCGCCTTCCGGCAATGGGCGCAGCAGGAAACCATCACGCTGCTGCCAGGGGCGTTTGATCCGCACTGGCTCACCGGCTGCTGGCTGGTTGTCGCCGCGACCAGCGACGATGCGGTTAATCAGCAGGTAGCTGAAGCCGCCGAAAAACAGCAGATCTTCTGCAACCTGGTGGATGCGCCGCAGCAGGCCAGCGCCATTATGCCGTCGATCATCGATCGTTCCCCGCTGATGGTCGCCGTCTCTTCCGGTGGACGCGCGCCGGTACTGGCGCGCCTGTTGCGGGAGAAGCTGGAGGCGATGCTGCCGCAACACCTTGGCCAGCTGGCGCAGCTGGCAGGCACCCTGCGCACGCGGGTTAAACAACAGTTCAGCTCTGTCAGTGCCCGCCGCCACTTCTGGGAACGCTTCTTTAACAGCGAGCGGCTGGCCCAGACGCTGGCCAACGGCGACAGTGAACGTGCGGAGCAGATTACCGGCCAGCTCTTTAAGTCTGACCTTCGCCAACAGGGTGAAGTGGCGCTGGTCGGTGCCGGTCCGGGTGATGCCGGATTACTGACCCTGAAAGGCTTACAGCTAATCCAGCAGGCAGACGTCATCGTCTATGACCGGCTGGTCTCTGATGAGATCCTGAATCTGGTGCGCCGCGATGCCGAGCGCATTTTTGTCGGGAAACGCGCCGGACATCACTGCGTGCCGCAGGATGAGATCAACCAGCTGCTCTGCGAACAGGCGCAGCGGGGAAAACGCGTAGTGCGGCTGAAAGGCGGCGATCCCTTTATCTTTGGTCGCGGCGGTGAAGAGCTGGAAGCGCTGGCGCAGCTGCAGATTCCGTTCAGCGTGGTGCCGGGGATCACCGCCGCATCGGGCTGTGCAGCTTACAGCGGTATTCCCCTGACCCACCGCGATCATGCGCAGAGTGTCAGACTGGTTACCGGACATCTGCAGAAAGAGGGCACGCTCGCCTGGCAGACGCTGGCGGCGGAACAGCAGACGCTGGTCTTTTATATGGGGCTCACGCAGGCCGGCGAGATTCAGCAGCAGCTGATAAAGCACGGTATGTGCAGCGATATGCCGGTGGCGCTGGTGGAAAACGGCACCACTACGCGTCAACGCGTGGTCACCGGGACACTGAGCGAGCTGGAAGCGTTAGCCGGTCAGGTAACCAGTCCCAGCCTGATGATCATCGGCAGCGTAGTGAGTCTGCGTGGCAGCCTGCGCTGGTTCTGAGTCCTGCAAATAAAAACGGCGGGCACAATGCCCGCCGTCCTGGTTGTCTGCTCAGCCATTACGGCATCGCGACAAAGCCTACCGCCTGATAGACCTTCTTTAGCGTTTCCTGCGCCTGTGCGCGTGCTTTGGCCGCGCCATCACGCATCACCTGCTCCAGCAGTGCCTCATCGTTGCGGAAGCTGTGATAACGCTCCTGCAGCTCAGAGAGCATACCCGACACGGCATCGGCTACTGCGCCTTTCAGGTGGCCATACATCTTACCTTCGAACTCCTGCTCCAGCTCGGCGATGGTTTTACCGGTCACGCCCGACAGAATATCCAGCAGGTTAGAGACGCCTGCTTTCTCTTTGATGTCGTAGCGCACCACTGGCGGCTCTTCAGAATCGGTGACGGCGCGTTTAATCTTCTTCACGACCGCTTTCGGATCTTCCAGCAGGCCGATCACGTTATTGCGGTTATCGTCAGACTTGGACATCTTCTTCGTCGGTTCCAGCAGCGACATCACGCGTGCGCCAGACTTCGGAATGAACGGCTCTGGCACCCGGAAGATATCGCCATAAATCGCATTGAAGCGATGCGCGATATCGCGGCTCAGCTCCAGATGCTGCTTCTGATCTTCACCCACCGGCACCTGGTTGGTCTGATAGAGCAGAATGTCAGCCGCCATCAGCACCGGATAGTCGAACAGACCGGCGTTGATGTTCTCTTCGTAACGCGCTGATTTATCCTTGAACTGCGTCATGCGGCTCAGTTCACCGAAGTAGGCGTAGCAGTTCAGGATCCAGCTCAGCTGCGTGTGCTCTGGCACATGCGACTGAACAAAGATGGTGCTTTTTTGCGGGTCGATACCACAGGCCAGATAGAGCGCCAGCGTGTCCAGCGTCGCTTTACGCAGTGCAACAGGATCCTGACGCACGGTGATCGCATGCAGATCAACGATGCAATAAATGCAGTGGAAATCATCCTGCATCTGCACCCACTGACGCAGCGCTCCCATATAGTTGCCAATGGTCAGTTCGCCGGACGGCTGTGCGCCGCTGAAAACGATGGGTTTCATACTTAAGTCCTGATATTTACAGCCCCAGAGCGGGCAAAAGTTCGTCGAAAGAGTCGAGGGTTAAATCGGGCTGGCTGGTGGCAATCGGCTCGCCATAGTTATAGCCAAAGGTCATGCCGATATTGGGTACGCCCGCCGCCTGTGCCGCCTGGATATCATTGCGTGAGTCGCCGACAAACAGCAACTCATTCGGCAACACACCAAAGGTACCCAGCACCATAAAGATTGCCGCAGGATGCGGTTTTTTAACCGGCACATCGTCGCCACCGATAATCAGCGAAAACGCATCAGCAATGCCAAGCGAATCCAGTAGCGGTGCCACAAACGGCGTCGGCTTGTTGGTGACTATCGCCATCGGCAGCCCGGCAGCCTTTAATGCGGCCAGCGTCTGCTTTACCTGTGGAAACAGCGTACTGCCTGCATCCACGGTATCGGCATAATGCCGGTCAAACAGCGCCCGCGCATCACGCTGCTCTTCCGGCTGCGGCTCACGGCCCAGCGCGAAGGTCAGCGCACGGGCCATCATGATATCCGCTCCGTTGCCAATCCAGGTTGAGACACGCTCAAGGCCCGCCTGCGGCAGACGGAGATCGTTCAGCGTGCGATCAATCGCATCGGCCAGGCCGGGTGCGCTATCCACCAGTGTCCCATCAAGATCAAACGCCAGCGCACGAATATCAGTGAAATGAGCCATTGGCCTTCTCCAGTTCGTTGCGCATATCGTCGATCACTTTTTTATAGTCAGGGTGACCGAAGATCGCGGAACCAGCGACAAACATGTCGGCACCAGCGGCGGCAATCTGGCCAATATTGTCGATCTTCACGCCGCCATCCACTTCAAGACGAATGCTGTAACCGCTCTGATCGATACGCCTGCGCGCTTCACGCAGTTTATCCAGTGTGCCAGGAATAAATGACTGACCGCCAAAGCCGGGGTTCACTGACATCAGCAGAATGATATCCAGCTTATCCATGACGTAATCGAGGTAGCTCAGCGGGGTCGCCGGGTTAAACACCAGACCCGCTTTGCAGCCATGCTCTTTAATGATTTGCAGGGTGCGGTCAACGTGTTCGCTGGCTTCGGGATGAAAGGTGATGTAGGTGGCACCCGCTTTGGCGAAATCAGGGATTAGCGCATCTACCGGCTTCACCATCAGATGCACATCGATGGGGGCAGTGATGCCATAGTCGCGCAGTGCTTTCAGCACCATCGGACCCATGGTCAGATTAGGCACGTAGTGGTTGTCCATCACGTCGAAGTGAACCACGTCACCTCCGGCCGCCAGCGCTTTGGCTGTGTCTTCGCCCAGGCGAGCAAAGTCCGCCGAAAGGATTGAAGGGGCCAGCAAATATTGTTTCATCCGATTCTCCCACTGTTGTGCGCCAGCACGCAGGCTGGCGTAATGCGTTGGTCGCGGACGAAACAGACTAGCTATAAAGTGCCAGCAGTTCGTCGACCTTGGTGCGACCCGTTATGCTTCGGCTGATAGAACGCCGGGCTTTGACCACATGTAACTCTGCATCCTGATACCATAAACGCGTCAGTGCAGTGTCGTGGTTAGAAATCAGTACCGGAATCCGGTCCTCCGACGAAGCCAGCTTTGCCGCTAACGCCGCCAGGTTCTCCTGCTCACGCAGGCTGAAGCTGTTGGTGTGATAAGCCGTGAAATTGGCCGTTGCCGACAGCGGCGCATAAGGCGGATCGCAATAGACTACCGAGCCTTTACCGGCATTGGTCAGGGTAACATCGTACGATTCACAGACAAACGTCGCTTTTTGCGCACGCTCGGCAAACCATAACAGTTCTGCTTCCGGAAAGTAGGGTTTGCGATAGCGGCCAAACGGCACGTTAAACTCGCCACGCAGGTTATAGCGACAGAGGCCGTTGTAACAGTGACGGTTCAGATAGAGGAACAACAGCGCGCGCAGGTAGGCGTCGGTGCTGGTGTTAAATTCGGTGCGACGCTGGTAATAACAGATCTCGTTGTTACTTTCCGGCGTAAACAGCAGCTGCGCGTCACGGATGAAATCCGCCGTGCGCGTTTTAACAATGTTATAGAGATTAATCAGGTCACTGTTGATATCAGCCAGATGGTAGCGATCAAATTCAGTGTTCAGAAACACCGAACCCGCGCCAACAAAGGGTTCTACCAGACAGTCGCCTTGCGGCAGATGGCGATGGATCTCTTCTACTAAGGGAAATTTTCCCCCTGCCCATTTCAGGAAAGCGCGATTTTTTTTCATGCTGTCGTGGTTATTACATCTTATTGTGAGGCTGTGGCTGGACCGACAGCAGATCTGCGCTTAAAACGGGGCCAGAAACTGGCCCCACATCCGCTATTGGCTGGCTTCTTTCTTCACCTGGCTTACTGGTTTAACCCACGGGTTCTTCGCACGCACTTCGGCAGGCAGTGAGGCTACCGCGCGTTTGGCATCAGCCGGTGTGGCATAGGAACCACTTACCAGCACGTACCACGGCTGACCGTTACGGGTGGTTTTGTAGACGTGATATCCACTCAGATTCTGCTGCTTAGCCCAGGCATTCAGGCTTTCCGCCTTCGATGCACCGCTCAGCTGCAGGGTATAGCTGCCGCCTGGCAATGATTTGCTGGCTGAACTGCTGCCTGCCGCCGCAGTGGCCGGAGCAGAAGGGGCTGGCGTACGTGCTGGCGTGGTATGCGTTTTGCTGTCACGGGTTGCAGGCTTCGAGGCAGTTTTATGCGATGAATCGTGCGCCGGACGGGCAGAAGCGTTTGATTTGTTTGGCGTCTGACGGCCTGCAGGGGCCGTAACCGGATTCGCAGCCGTTCCGGCATTGCCGCTGACCGTGGCAGGCGCCGTTGGCAGTGAACTGCCACCCTGCGTGCCCACTGCGGCACTGTCGACCTGCTGCTGCTGATTACTCAGCGCGCTGTTCAGATCGCCCGGCAGCGTGACACGCTGCTGATTCGCTGGCGTCTCAACAGGGGCTGCCTGCGTAGGCGTTGAAGCCACAGGCGGCATTGAGACGTCGCGCTGCGGGTCAGATGCAGCATTACCGCTGGTCGCCGCGTTATTTTCGCTGGTAGCTGGCGTGGTCTGCTCGCCTGTCGGCGTCGTCTGTCCACCTGACATGGAAGAGGAGCCGGCCAGGTCGATGTTCTTCTCGCTGCCGGAACCACCGCCAGCGGCAGGCGTATTACCCGCAGTAGCAGGTTTTTTCTCATCCGGGCCATTCAGCGCTGAACCAATACCCAGTACCAGTAACAGCAGAACCAGGATCCCGACACCCATCATGATGCGCTGGCGCGAAACCGGTATTTTGGCTGCGGGAGACGACTTACGAGGGCGCGAGGGACGGCGATCGCTGGCGTCAGGTTTTAACTCATCTTCCGGTTTAAACTCATCCATTTTGCCTCCTCCGTAAAGCGGCATTCCGCACTGCGCACCCTGCGCGCCGCGTCACCACTCAACTGCTTAATCTCAGGATTGCTGACAATCATTAATTGCAGCCAGCACCATATCATGTGCCACGCCACCACGCACTTCAGAGCGGCCAATCGACAGCGGGAGTACCAGCCGCAATTCGCCCGCCAGAACTTTCTTATCGCGCATCATGTGCGGCAGATACATCTCCGCACTCATCGCCTCTGGCCCATGTACCGGCAAACCGGCACGCAGGAACAGGGCAATAATGCGTTCCGTCTCCTGCGCCTGGAACTGCCCCAGGCGTTCAGCCGTGCGTGCCGCCATCACCATGCCCGCTGCAATCGCTTCACCGTGCAGCCAGTTGCCATAGCCCATATGTGCTTCAATCGCATGACCAAAAGTATGGCCCAGATTCAGCAACGCCCGCTGACCGTTTTCACGCTCATCGGCGGCCACGACTTCGGCTTTCAGTTCACAGCAGCGACGAATGCAGTACGCCAGCGCCTGTTCATCCAGCGCCAGCAGGGCATCAAGATTCTGCTCCAGCCACTGGAAAAACGCACCGTCGAGGATGATGCCGTACTTAATCACTTCCGCCAGACCCGACGCCAGTTCGCGCGCGGGCAGCGTCTGCAGACAGGCAGTATCAATCACCACCGACGCGGGTTGATAAAACGCGCCGATCATGTTTTTGCCCAGCGGATGGTTAACGGCCGTTTTGCCGCCAACCGAAGAGTCGACCTGCGACAGTAAGGTGGTTGGTACCTGAATAAAGCGTACGCCACGCTGATAACTGGCCGCAGCAAAACCGGTAAGATCGCCAATAACGCCGCCGCCTAAGGCGATAAGCGTCGTATCACGACCGTGCGGCTTTTGCAGGAGCGCGGTAAAAACCTGATCCATCACGGCCAGCGTCTTATATTGCTCGCCGTCGGGTAAGATCACCTGATCCACTTTTACACCTGCCGCCGTCAGCAGCGCCGTCAGCTGGTCAAGATAAAGCGGAGCCAGCGTCTGGTTTGTCACCACCATGGCGTTTTCGCCCGCGGTTAGCGGCCAAAAAGAAGCCGGATCGTTAAACAGTCCGGCAGCGATAGTGATGGGGTAACTGCGTTCCCCCAGTGAGACGGTGATCTTCTCCATGGTGCCCGATACCTGTTAAGGAGCCTTCGAACGTTGGATCAACTTTTTTCCAACATGTGGATAATCTGATTCGCCACCACTTTCGCACTCTGATCATCTGTGCGAATGGTTACATCGGCGATCTCTTCGTAGAGCGGGTTACGTTCGCCAGCCAGCGCTTCGAGCACTTCACGCGGCGGTGAATCCACCTGCAGCAACGGACGTTTTTTGTCACGTTGGGTGCGCGCCAGTTGCTTCTCGATGGTGGTTTCAAGATAAACCACAACACCGCGGGCGGAGAGACGATTACGCGTTTCCCGGGATTTGACGGAACCACCGCCTGTCGCCAGGACGATGCCTTGCTTCTCGGTCAGTTCGTTAATGATTTTTTCTTCGCGATCGCGAAAGCCAGCTTCGCCTTCGACATCAAAAACCCAGCCCACATCCGCTCCGGTGCGTCGCTCAATTTCCTGATCGGAATCGAAGAACTCCATGTTGAGTTGCTGAGCCAACTGACGGCCAATAGTGCTTTTGCCGGCACCCATCGGCCCAACCAGAAAGATATTGCGTTTCTCTGCCATTTTGTCGGTATTACTAAGAATTCGTTAATGATACCCCGCGTTCAGCATTTGCTGGCGGGACAGGAACTGAGACCTCATGAGCGTTAGCAAGAGTCAGATGAAAAATTATCTCAACACTCAAGGCTGTTTGGCAACCGATTATATTGCCTTCAGCACATCCATTTCTGAATTGGCCTGTGTTCGCGAAACTGTAACGCGCCAGCGCTGCGTCTTTACAACGCTGCGTACAGAGGAGTTTTCTGATCTGTTTGCCGGGATTTACCCAGCATAGACGGTTACACCGTATTGAAAATCGCTAAACCTTGTAAGCTAATTCCTCTCCTGCGTCAACGCAGATGGCCTTAAGGGACGCATTTTCCGTTTTATCCAGCCGTAAGCGCTGCTTCCCTGACCAATCGCGGCGTAATGAAGATCACCAGCTCTCTTTTTTTGCGCTGATCAGATTGCTGGCGAAACAACCCGCCAATCAGCGGCACATTTCCCAGTAGCGGCACCTGATTCTGTCCGCGGGTGCGCTGCTGCTGAAAGATACCGCCTAACGCCAGGGTTTGCCCGTCACTGACCGTGACCTGAGTCTCAATTTCCTGTTTATCAATGGATAATATGTCGTTATCGCCGGTTCTGATGCTGCGACCCGGCATATTCTGACTGATATGGATCTTCAGCTGGATGCGGCCATTGCCGGAAATCGTCGGTGTCACCTCCATACCCAGCACCGCTTCTTTAAACTCAATACTGGTGGCACCGCTGTTTCCTGCCGACACCTCATAAGGAATTTCTGTGCCCTGCTTAATCGAAGCAGTCTGCTGATGTGAGGTAAAGAGACGTGGACTGGCGATGATTTCAATCTGGTTCTCCTGCTCCAGCGCACTTAACTCCAGATCCAGAAGCTGCCCCCCGATGCGCGCCAGCGCCATACCCACGCTGATGCCGGGTGAACTCACCGCCAGCGGAACATCCAGCCGGGGATGATGCAGAATATCAGTTACGGCGGCGTCCCCCGCCTGCAATCCCCACTTCACGCCCAGCTCCTGCAGATGCTCCTCGCTGATAGTGACGATGTGGGCTGACAGTTCAATCTGTTCCAGTGGCAGATCCAGCGCCCGTATCCAGCGCTCCGTCTCTTTCAAAGCCGCCGCAGTATCGCGCAGTAACAATGCGTTGGTGCGTTTGTCGACCGTCACGCTACCGCGCGGCGTCATCAGCGACTGACGCTCACTCAGCAGGCTGGCATACACCTCGCTGGCGCTGGCATAGCGCAATATCACAGCGCGCTGTTGCAAAGGAACCTGCTGCAACTGTAGCTGCTGCTCAGCCTCACGTGCCTGCTGCTGAGCCTGCTGCTGAGCCTGCTGCCAGCTTTCCGGATAGACCAGCAGGACATTATCCTGTTCAACCAGCGTCAGCTTTGCCATGCGCGCCACCAGGTCGAGCGCCTGATGCCAGGGCAGATTATCCAGCCGCAGCGATAACGAACCTTCAACCTCTGGCGCAATCATCAGATTGATCTGCTGATAGTCCGCCAGCGCCTGCAAAATACGCTCTACCGGTGCGTTATCGAAAGTCAGACTGAGAGGCTCCTCATCAGCGGCGTAAACCGGCAGCAGGCAGCTTAGTAGTAGCAGCAGAGTGGTTATCCTTATCATGCGAACGTCCTTTTAAATAAAATACGGCCTGTTGTGCGTTGCAGCTATTCGGCACCGCTAAGGTGAGGCTGCGGCGAGTCATATCCGCCAGTTGCCAGGGTGCGAATGGAAATGGCTTGCCGGTGCGGGCCGTAACGCTCTCTCCCTGCGGGGTCAGCAGCCAGGCATGGAAATGCGCCTCCCGGCCAATGATCCCCTGCAGATGCCAGTCGGTGAGCGGTTCCACTGATGCCTCACAGACGGAACCGGCAACAGCCCGGAACGGATCGCGCGCCAGTACGCCGCTACAGCACAACAGTAAAATCAGCAGACTATGGCGCATCGTCAGGTTCCAGCCAGAGTTGAGCTTCCAGGTACTGCGGCTGCGCCAGCAGCTGGAAATGCACCGGAAACGGTGCGGAGGCCTGGGCAAGCTCGGCAAAAAGCGACTGGAACGCCGGCCACTGCAGATGCAGCGTCAGCATGCGTGAGGGGGCGTCCGGCTGCCACTCTTCCAGCTGGTTACGGCGTGCCGCCAGGATCTCTTCCACTGCACGGCCCGATGCAGATGCTGATCTCGCCATCTGCATCGACTGCAGCTGCAACTGCAACTGCGCATTATCAGGGTTCTGACGCCACTTGTGCTGACGCAGCTGCAGAGTGCGGGTCAACTGCAACAGTCTCTGCTGTTCAGCAATTAGCGCCTGCTGCTGTGGCCGTAACCACAGGATCCAGGAGAGCAGCAGCAGACCGGATAAGAGCGCGGTGAGCGAGCCATAGCGCGCAATAGCGGCCATCTGCCACCAGCGATCCCACCATTCACTCACTGTTCACCTCCTGCATCTCTGCCCGCAGTGAAAACCGATAATGGCCATCAGCCTGACGCTTAACCCCGCCCTGCGTCACCTGACCAAACAGGGCCACGGTGGTTAACTGCTGGCGGAACTGTCGGACTGCCGCGATATCCTGCGCCCGCCCCTCCAGTGTCAGACGGTTGTCGCGCTTCTCCAGCCGGGTCAGCCAGGCGGTGTCGGGCAGTAACGCGGGTAAATCGAGCCAGAACTGCTGCCAGGCGGCCAGTTGTGCAGCCTGCTGGCGATGCCTGGCCTGCTGTTTTTGCACGACCGCGAGCTGCTCCAGTAACTGCTTCTGTTGCGCTAACTGCTGCCCCAGGCTTTCCAGCGCCTGCTGCTGCGCCCTGCTCGCCTGCGCCACCTGCTGACGCATCTGATGGATCCGCCAGGTTTGCTGCATCACCACCAGTAACAGGGTGCCCATCGCCAGTGACAGCATGATCAGGCTCTGTCGCCGCTGCTGTTGCCGACGGCGCTGCCGCCAGGGCAGCAGATTAACCGCGACCATCACTCATCTCCGTCGCGCAGCGCCAGCCCGGCCGCCAGCGCAAAAGCGCCCGGATTCTCCGGCAAAGGTGGCTGCTTATAACGAAACAGATCAAAAGGGGAAAACGCGCTAACGTCTGCGGGCAACGGCGTCTGCTCTGCGGTACACCAGGCGACAGAGCGAGTCCCGGGAAAGGCCTGCTGTTGCAGTGCCTCCAGCGTGGCGGCTTCGCCTGTGTCAGCAGCGGTGTGCGCATCGCTCCAGAGCCAGCGATTATCCTGCTGCAGAACCAGCACCGCATCGTCCTGCAGCGCTGCCTGGCGGGCTAACCGCTTCAGCGCCTCGGTGGTCAGTTCGAACACCTGCGGCTTTAAACCCGCCTGCAACAGGGGGGCCGCCCACTGGTCGATAATCTCCAGCCGCGCTGCCGTGACGCAGAGCTGACCGCTCTGCGCATCCGGCCGGTAATCCAGCGCCAGCGCAGTAGGCTCCAGCGGAAAGAGACGGCGTGCGGCCGCCTGCACGTAGTGCCCCAGCGCGGGCTCATTCAGCGACTGCGCGGGCAGGGGAAGCTGGCGCTGAAGCACCAGCTGGGCTGGCAGTCCGACCCGCAGCGAATAACGGCGTGGCAACCGCTGACGCCAGGTCGTTAAGGCCGCCAGTAATTCAGGCGAAGATTGCAGCACGCCGTTTCTTAACGTATCTTGCGGCAGCCGCTGCTGCCACCAGTGGCGTAGCTGCCAGCCATCACGACGCGGCTGGAGGGCCAGGGCGCAAATCTGCCTATTCTGAATATCCAGCCCAATTTGCCAGGTATGAAAAGCCATACGCGCGATCTCCTTATCGTCCGGGAAAATGGACATATCAAAGCGTCTGGCTTGCCTTTATACTACCGCGCGGTTGTTTATAAACTGCTTAAACGACAACAGATGGGAAATTCCAGGTGAAGTTCGTAAAGTATTTATTGATCCTTGCAGTGTGTTGCATCCTGTTGGGAGCTGGCTCGATTTATGGTTTATACAAATACATAGAGCCACAGCTGCCCGACGTAAACACGCTGAAAGATGTGCGTCTGCAAACCCCTATGCAGGTTTACAGCGCCGATGGCGATCTGATCGCCCAGTATGGCGAAATGCGCCGTATTCCTTTGACTCTGCAGCAAGTGCCACCTGTGATGGTGAAAGCGTTTATTGCGACCGAAGATAGCCGTTTTTATGAGCACCATGGTGTTGATCCGGTGGGTATTTTCCGTGCGGCCAGCGTTGCGCTGGTCTCCGGTCACGCCTCGCAGGGTGCCAGTACTATCACTCAGCAGCTGGCCCGTAACTTCTTCCTGAGCCCGGAACGCACCCTGATGCGTAAAATAAAGGAAGCGTTCCTGGCGATCCGCATTGAGCAGTTGCTGAACAAAGATGAAATACTTGAGCTCTACCTGAATAAGATCTACCTCGGCTACCGTGCTTATGGCGTCGGCGCAGCCTCACAGGTCTATTTTGGTAAGCCGGTTGACCAGCTGTCGCTGAGTGAGATGGCGATGATTGCCGGTCTGCCGAAAGCCCCTTCCACCTTTAACCCGCTTTACTCGCCAAGTCGTGCCCTGTCGCGCCGCAACGTGGTGCTGGCGCGTATGCTGGATCAGCATTACATCACGCAGCAGCAGTATGATGAGGCGCGTAATACGCCGCTGGTAGCGAAGTATCACGGCCCGGAAATCGCTTTCTCTGCCCCCTATCTCAGCGAGATGGTGCGTCAGGAGATGGTGAAACGCTACGGTGAGAATGCCTACACCGACGGTTACAAGGTCTACACCACCGTAACCCGTCGCCTGCAGGAAGCCGCGCAGACCTCCGTTCGCAATAACGTCATGGCCTACGATATGCGTCATGGCTATCGCGGCCCGACCAGCGTGCTGTGGAAAGTGGGTGAACCGGCCTGGGATCAGACGAAGATTGAAAAAGCGCTGAAGACGCTGCCGGTCTACGGTCCGCTCAATCCGGCTGTCGTAACGGAAGCGCGCAGCGATGAAGCGACCGTGATGCTGAAAGATGGCAGCAATGTGTCGCTGGCATTAGCCGGTGTGCGCTGGGCGCGTCCTTATAAGTCTGACACCGTGCAGGGCCCGACGCCGAAAAGCGTGACGCAGGTATTGCAGGCAGGCCAGCAGATCTGGGTACGCAAAGTGGGTGATGAGTGGTGGCTGGGCCAGGTGCCTGATGTGAACTCGGCGCTGGTCTCGCTGGATCCGAATGATGGTGCGGTGCGCGCGCTGGTAGGCGGCTTTGCCTTTAACCAGAGCATGTTTAACCGTGCGACCCAGGCGCTGCGCCAGGTCGGCTCTAATATCAAGCCTTTCCTCTATACCGCCGCAATGGATCGCGGGCTGACGCTCGCCTCAATCCTTAACGATGTGCCGATTTCACGCTGGGATGCGGGTGCGGGTGCTGACTGGCGTCCCAAGAACTCCCCGCCAACTTACGATGGTCCGATTCGCCTGCGTCAGGGTTTAGGCCAGTCGAAAAACGTGGTGATGGTGCGTGCGATGCGTGCAATGGGCGTGGATTACGCCGCGGAGTATCTGCAGCGCTTTGGTTTCCCGGCGCAGAACATTGTTCATACTGAATCGCTGGCATTAGGTGCGGCCTCGTTTACCCCGTTACAGGTGGTGCGCGGCTACTCCGTGATGGCGAATGGCGGCTTCCTGGTCGATCCTTACTTCATCACCCGGATTGAGAACGAACAGGGCGGCCTCATATTTGAAGAGAAACCGAAGATCGCCTGCCCGCAGTGCAATCTGCCGGTGATCTACGGCGAGACCAAAAAAGCGCTGGCTCTGAATGAAGAGAGCGTCGAGAACGTTGCTGCCTCAAATAACAACCAGAATCAGGCCGTTCCTCAGCCTGAACTGGAGCAGGTTCCCGCTCAGGCACAACAGGGTGAGCAGCAATATGCACCCCACGTGATCAACACCCCGCTCACCTTCCTGATCAAGAGCGCGCTGAACAGTAACATCTTTGGCGAACCGGGCTGGATGGGAACAGGCTGGCGTGCCGGGCGTGACCTCAAGCGTAATGATATCGGCGGTAAAACCGGTACCACTAACAGCTCGAAAGATGCCTGGTTCTCGGGTTACGGCCCTGGCGTGGTCACCTCAGTCTGGATCGGCTTTGATGATGCGCGCCGCAATCTGGGCCGCAGCACGCTCTCCGGCGCCATTCCCGATCAGATTTCGGGCTATGAAGGCGGTGCGAAGAGCGCGCAACCGGCATGGGATGAGTACATGAAGAGTGCGCTGGATGGTGTACCGGTGCAGCCGTTAACGCCGCCGGATGGCGTGGTCACCGTCACTATCGATCGCAGCACCGGCAAGCTGGCAAATGGAGGGGGTAACACCCGTCAGGAGTACTTCATCAATGGCACCCAGCCAACCGAATATTCGGTTCATGATGTGGGTACCACCATTATGGATAACGGTGAGAGTCACGAGCTGTTCTGATGTGATATCTGCAATGTGAAATATCTGAGGCTGGTCACCTGAAGTGATCAGCCTTTTTTATTGGCCCGCTTATCCTGATGAAACACGCGATGCTTTTCGTGCATGAGCGACTCAGTCAACTGGGATGGGAAAAAAAGAAAGGTAAAAGCCGGAGAGAGATCATCATCTGTTGCTGAGGAAAATGCCGATCACCCTGAGCGATCGGCATTAAATCAGTCAGATAATATAAAGCAATGTGTATGAATCGATTCAGAAAGTGAACCTAAAAAAGAATATAGTTATTATATCGCTATGATTAGCTTAGTCTTCCCTGGTGCCAGCAAACATAGTTATTGGCATATCAGCTGAACAACGACAACCAGCTTAATATTAATTGCGCCTAATAACAGGAGGGATATTAACTCTTGCGCATCGCTTATCATCATGATAGGAATAGAAAGCCCGATATCCTCTTTTTTGATTTAATCACCTATGGATACTTTTATATATGGAAATTAAAGTGGGTCATACGCAAGACCCTAAAACTGAAGAGTATATTATTCAGCGACTCTGGCAGCATAATGGACGCTTTGCTGACATCAATATGAAAACGCTGAATGTTATCCTGTATGACGACCAGAAAAATATCCAGGGTGGCCTGTTAGCCCATACCTGGTGTGGCACGCTCGATATTCATTATTTATGGATAGAGGATGCCTGGCGCCTGCATGGCACAGGACGTCAGCTGATGCAGGCAGCGGAAGAAGAAGCGCGCAATCGAGGCTGCCATATGTCCATCGTTGATACGTTAAGTTTCCAGGCTCGTGGTTTTTACGAAAAGCTGGGTTATCGCGTCTATGGCGAACAGGATGGATATGCGCAGCGCTACGCACGTTATTATCTGGCAAAAAGATTATAATCTGAATGCTTTCAGCGAGGCGCCATGGACAGCCCATACCGTAGTATTGATGATTTCATTTCTGCATTCGCCACCACCATGGATTTATTACCGACACCCTGGGGTTTTAAGAATGCCGCATCGCAGCATCTTTATATGAATGAAGCTGCAAAAATGTATACTGCTACGCCTAAAAGTTATTTATTTGAGGGAAAAAGAGACAGTGAGTTCCCCACGCGCTGGAGTGATTGCGCCGATGAATTCTGCGAGCATGATCAACAGGTAAAATTGAATAACAGTAGCGTGGCCGTGATTGAAACCCACTACTGGTATGGCAACAATTATCTCACCCCTTTTATCAGCGAGAAATACCCTGTTTTCGACAACCGAAATCAGTGGCTGGGCTGCATCTGGAATGCACGTCCGGTGGATAACCTTACGGCAATGAGCTTTATCGATCCCAAAAAATCTTCTGTACTGACGACGCGTCTTGAGCACCCCCTTTTTACCCCCGCCGAGCTGGATGTCATTTTCCTGTTGCTACGGCGATTCAGCGCGAAAGAGATTGCCCGCATCTACAACCTCAGCGTAAAAACTATCGGTAACCGCATCACCACGCTTTATCAAAAAGCGGGGGTGCATTCGCTACAACAATTTGAGAGCTACTGTCGTGCGGAGTCACTGGAGAATTATCTGCCAGAGAGGTTTCTCAGCACAGGCGTTATTTATATATAAACCGGTAAGGAAACCATGTTTTGAGTAAATTTGATGATTATCCACTGAGCCCTGTACCTGCAAATAAAAGGCTCTCACTGCTTAGCGTCGCCATTGTGCATATGGGCATGCTGACTGCGCTGGATCAGTTTATGCTTGGCGCGGTTCTGGGCAACAGTATGACGCCGGGCGAGGCGTTTACCGCAATCACTCTGGCCAGCCTGCTATTTGGCGTGCTGACCTTCGCGCTCGGCTATGCAGGGATGCGCGAGGGATTGCCGGGCAGTCTGCTGGCTCGCTGGTGTGGTTTTGGTCGCCATGGCTCAGTGTTCATTGGTCTGCTGGTCGCGGTCAGCCTGCTGGGCTGGTTCGGCATTCAGAATGCCGTTTTCGCCCGATCGCTGAGCTATGCCCTGAACGGAAAACTCAGCTTTGCAGAGTCGGCAGCGCTTTCAGGAGCCGTGTTGACTTTACTGGTTACCTTTGGCTTTAAGGCGCTGCGCTTTACCGCACGTATTGCGGTTCCGCTCTTCATCGTGCTGGTCGGCTGGATTTTCTGGCACGCTTTCCACGGCCAGTCTGGCCAGATGACGCCGCCGGTTATTGCGAGCGAAACCATTACCGTGAGCGCCGCCATTACTATGGTAATTGGCGGTGCAATCCTGGCCAGTCTGATGACTCCCGACCTGACGCGTTTCTCACGTAACGGTAAAGATGTCTTCGCCATTACGCTGCTGACCATTCTGGCGGGAGAATATGGGATTAATGGGCTGGCAATTCTGATTGCCAGAGAACTGAAGACCTCAGACATCATCGCGATTATTACTCAAACAACCAGCTCACTGGGTTTGCTGGTTGTGGTCTTTTCTACCCTGCGCATTAACGACCTGAATCTCTATTCGTCAACGCTGGGCATCGCCAATGCGATTGAAGGCTTAACCGGCTATAAACCGCGTTATCCTGTGATTACGCTGCTGCTCGGTATGCTCGGCACACTCTGTTCAATTCTTGGGATTCTTGATCGTTTTGTCGATTTTCTGGAACTTCTGGGGGTCATCTTCCCGCCAGTACTGGGCGTGATGATCATTGACTACTATGTGCTGAAAACTGACCGCCAGACGCTGGCGCTGAGCCGCAACAGCAATTCCTTACCGGCAACGTCTCAGCTTATCGGCTGGCCCGCGCTGATAGCCAGTGCAGCGGGCGGAGCCACCGGACTGTTGGTTGAGCGCGGCGTACCGGTACTTAATTCGATTCTCGTGGCATGCGTGGTTTATCTGTTGACCGCCCCACTGTTGAAGCCCGCATCAGCCATACGAGAAAATGCAAGAGCAGAATAAAATCGAAACGCGCCTGCTGACAGGCGCGTTTCCTTACTTATGCGCTCGCTCAGTAACTCAGCCGCCCCTGCTTCACCAGCCATTCGCGCGCCATAAACAGCGCACTGACATTACGTGCCTCGCGGAAATCGGGTTCATCCAGCAGCGACATCATATCGCTCAGCGGCCAGCGGTGGACAATCAGCGGCTCCGGCTCATCGCCTTCCAGCTTTTCGGCGTAGAGACCTTCCGCCACCACAATATTCATTTTGCTGGAAAAGTAGGAGGGCGCCATGGTGAGTTTGCCCAGCGTTGTCAGCTCATCAGCACCAAAACCGACCTCTTCTTTCAGTTCGCGAACCGCCGCTTCATTCACGGTTTCACCTGAATCGATCAGCCCCTTCGGGAAACCAAGCTCATAGGTTTCCAGTCCGACGGCATACTCCTGAATCAGGATCAGATGGTCATCAATAATCGGCACAATCATCACCGCTTCACGCTCTGAGGGCTTCATCCGCTCATAAACGCGATGCGCACCATTGCTGAAAGTCAGATCGACCGATTCAATGGTGAATAACCGTGAACGTGCCACGGCGGTGATATTGAGGATGTCAGGTTTTTTTGGAATTTTCATATCAGCCTCAAATTATTTTGCGCCGGCTATCTGGAGCGAATTAGCATACCTAACCACAGGCAATTGTGCGACAGTCAGACAATCACGTTATCGTTACACAGATTACATCGATTGAATAACAGCCTTTGGTTATCAGTTAAGACTAAATTTGCATTAGTCAATATGCTGCGATAAGTTTCAGATAATACCGATATTTAATCCAGTCTGAGCCGGTTACCATTCGGACAAGGCAGGGTTTAACAAATGCTAATCAGATATACGCTGGCACTATTTCATCGGGTGTCTGACTCCTCAGGGTTATATAATCTTCCGGAATGCCTCTTTTATAGCGAGCATAACCGAAAGCGAAAGTTTAAAGTGAAGGCAGCATTTTGGCTGAATTGAGCAGAGCATGAGCACAATCTTGATGATCCTGGCCATAGTGCTGACCTGTTCAATACTGGCAGGCATTGGGTTCTGGTACGCTATGCGGCATCGTCCGCCGTTGGCGAAACCTCTGCCATTTATCAGTCCGCCCTGCCGTAAACTCTCTGCTCAGGAGCGTGAGGCGGTTGATAAGTATGTCGCCGCGCTGGAAAAGCAGCCCCGTACTACGGTGACGACCGATAAGCGCAGCGCGTCCGAACGTCTGACGCTGACGGCACAGAGCAACAATGTCTATCCCGTTACCCGTGCGATTACCCGCTACGGACTCTCTACGGACGATCCCCATAAATGGCGCTACTACCTTGATGAAGTTGAAGTTCATCTGCCGCCGCTGTGGGAACAGTACATCGCCGACGAAAACTACGTTGAGTTAATCCGCACCCAATCTATTCCGCTGGTGATCTCGCTGAACGGCCACTCGCTGGTGGATTACGCCGTAGATCAGCAATCGTTGCCGACGCTGATGCGTCCGGTGTCGACCAACGCCTCTATCCGCAAAGCGGAAACGGAAAACGTCGAACTGCTGCAGGTACGCAAAGAGACACCGGAAGAGTATCGTCTGTCGCGGCCAGATGGCACGCGTGAAGCGGTGATCATCTCTCTTGCCTTCTTACTCTTCTTCTTCAGCCTGTTAGTACCCGCAACGCTGATGATCTGGCTGGTGCTGACGGGTGCAGTCATGATTGCCGCCAGCCTGTGGCTGCTCTACCGCATTCCAGGTGAGCGCGGCCTGCGTGACATACACTGCCTGCGCGGCGCGCCAAAGCGCTGGGGCCTGTTCAGCGAATCGAACCAGGAGCAGAGCAATATCACACTGGGGATTATTGACCTCGCCTATCCACCGCACTGGCAGCCTTATGTGGCGCACGATCTCGGACAGGTGACGGATGTGGAGATCTACCTCAACCGTCAGGTGGTGCGTCAGGGCCGCTTCCTGTCGCTGCAGGATGAAGTCAAAAACTTCCCTATTCAGCGCTGGCGGAAAAACGTAGTGCTGGCCTGTGGTTCACTGATGGTGCTGACCATGCTGGTCACCTGGATCCCGCTCGGCATGCCGATCAAGCTCAGTCTGGCCTGGGCCAGGGGCACCGACAGCCTGGAGGTCAGCAGCGTCGATAAACTCAGCAGCGTGCCCCTGAATATTGGCGACAACCTCAAAGTAAGCGGTACCGGCATGTGTTCGGTGCCGGACAACTATCAGAGCAACCGAAGTTACGCCTTCATGCCGTTCGACTGCTCGGCGGTCTACTGGAATAACGCCACGCCGTTGCCGCAGCCGCAATCGGACATTATTGATAAAGCCGCTGCTCTGCAGGAGACCACCACCAAGCAGCTGCATCCGGAAACCAATACCGATCCTAAACTGAATCCGCAGCTGGCCTCCGCGATTCAGAAGTCCGGCATGATTCTGCTGGATGACTTCTCCGATCTGGTGATGAAAACGCAGGATCTCTGTAATCAGCCACAGGATTGTATGCGCCTGAAAAATGCGCTGGTGAACCTGGGCAATGCCAAAGACTGGGAAGCGCTGATGCGTCGCGCAGATTCCGGCCAGCTAAACGGCATGAATGTGCTGCTGCGGCCGGTCAGTGCCGAAGCCCTGGAAAACCTGGTTAATACCGCCACCTCGACCTTCTTTTTCCGCGAAACCCGTCGTGCGGCAGAAAATCTTAACAGCCCGCCGCCAGGGGGGTTCCTGATCGTCAGCGACGAGGGTCGCCAGCTGGTGAATCAGCCTCAGCCAACCGTGTCTCTGTTTGATCTCGATCCGCCCTCTCAGTGGCGCGAACTGCAACGTATCTCCGCCATGCTGCTGCATACGCCTTTCAGCGCCAGCGGCATCATCACCAGCATTTCAACGGATGCCAACGGCACGCGTCATATCGTGTTGCACAATGAACCGGATGCCATGGCGCAGTGGCGCTATCTCGGCACCGTATTGCTGCTACTGGTGCTGCTGACATGCGGTGTGATCAATGGGTTACTGGCGCTGCGCCGTATGCACCTTAATCGCCAGCGCATGATCGATATCCAGCACTACTACGACAAGTGCTTCAATCATAACCTCGGCACTTTGCAGAGCGTGCGCCCGATATTCTGAGCCCTGTCCTTCTGTGCTACCCTGTCGCCCGGTTTTTTTACAGGGTGAAACATCCGCATGCTCAACTGGTCTGAGATTGATACCGTGCTGCTCGACATGGATGGCACACTGCTGGATTTGGCGTTTGATCGTCACTTCTGGCTGGAGCATGTGCCTGAACAACTCAGTCAGCAACGCGGCATTACCCGGGCGGAAGCCGAAACGATCATCGCGGAAAAGTATCAGGCCGTCGCCCATACGCTAAACTGGTATTGTCTGGATTACTGGGCAGAAGCGCTGGCGCTGGACATTCGTGCCATGACATGGGCGATGCGCAGCCGCATTGCGCTGCGTGACGATACGCTGCCTTTTTTGCAGGCTCTGCGTCGCGCGGGCAAGTCCACTATCCTGCTGACCAACGCGCATCCTTACAATCTGGACGTCAAACTGGCGCAGACGGGTTTAGCGCCGCACCTTGATTTATTACTTTCCACCCATACCTTTGGGTATCCGAAAGAAGACCAACGTTTATGGCAGGCGGTACAACAGCACACCGGCTTTTCTGCGCCGCGCACGCTGTTTATCGATGATAGCGAAGTGATTCTGGATGCTGCGACGATATGGGGCATCGGCGAGTGCTTAGGCGTAAAGAACCCCGATTCGGATCGCCCTGAGCAAATCTTTCAGCGTCATCGCGCCACCGGCGATTACCGGACGCTGATCTGAGTCAGGAGCAGCAATGAAGAAAGAGAAAAGCAGCGAAGAGGTACGCCTCGACAAGTGGCTGTGGGCCGCGCGCTTTTACAAAACCCGGGCGATTGCGCGGGAGATGATTGAAGGCGGCAAAGTGCATTACAACGGCCAGCGCAGCAAACCCGGCAAAGTGGTGGAGCTGAATGCGGAACTGACACTGCGTCAGGGCAACGATGAACGCACCGTGGTGGTGGCGGACATCAGCGCTCAGCGCCGTCCCGCCAGCGAGGCCCAGCAGCTCTATCGCGAAACAGATGCCAGCATTGAAAAACGCGAAAAAATGGCGCAGGCGCGCAAAATGAATGCGCTGACTATGCCCCATCCCGATCGGCGACCTGACAAAAAAGAGCGTCGCGATTTGATGAAGTTTAAATTATCGGGCGATGAGTAACACCGTCTTAGCTGACGCGCCATCGCCCCGTACCAGTGAGAGAAAAAATATGTCAGTCCAGGATCAACTGCACCGTTATCTGTTTGAAAATGCCGCCGTGCGCGGCGAGCTGGTGAACGTCTCTGAAACCTGGCGTGAAACCGTAAAGAACCATGACTATCCGGCACCGGTTAAAACGCTGCTGGGTGAGATGCTGGTCGCCACCAGCCTGCTGACTGCCACGCTGAAGTTTGATGGCGAAATCACTGTGCAATTGCAGGGTGACGGTCCGCTGTCGCTGGCGGTGATCAACGGTAACAACAACCAGGAACTGCGCGGCGTAGCGCGTATCAAAGGCGACATCCCGGACGACAGTACCCTGAAAAGCATGGTGGGCAATGGCTATCTGGTAATCACCATTTCCCCTGAAAAGGGCGAACGTTATCAGGGTGTGGTGGGACTGGAAGGTGAAACTCTGGCGGAGTGCCTGGAAGATTACTTCATGCGCTCAGAGCAGCTGCCAACGCGGCTGTTTATCCGCACCAGCGACAAAGGCGCCGCGGGTATTCTGCTGCAGGTGATGCCGGCGCAGGATACGGAGAAAGAGGTTTTCGACCATCTGGCAACGCTGACCGAAACCATTAAAACGGAAGAGCTGATCGATCTGCCTGCGAATGAAGCGCTGTGGCGTCTCTACCATCAGGAAGAGGTTACCCTCTACGATCCGCAGCCGGTGATCTACAAATGCACCTGCTCGCGTGAGCGCTGTGGCGAAGTACTGAACACGCTGCCCCAGGAAGAGGTGGATGAGATCATCGCGGAAGATGGCAAAATCGACATGCACTGCGACTATTGCGGCTCAAACTACGTGTTTGACGCCGTCGATATCGCCGCTATCCGCAGCCACTCCCTTGAGAATAATAACCAGCTTCACTGATTTATCGGGCGGCTTCTGCCGCCCCTTCCCCGCCGCCCATCCCTATCCCCATAATTTTTCAGACAAATTATCTTTTTTTACTTTCATAACATCTTTTAAACGTTCGAAACATAGCCTTAACGCGCCCTGAGTCGCATTTTTAGATCACTGCCCTTTTTCCCTTAACGCAGAAGAGTAAACTGCGCGCGATCGTGCAAACGCCCGGAAGTCAGAGGCAGATGCCCTGAATAGCCCGGTGATCTTTGCAGGCTGTCGTGACGAAGCGCAGTCGACTGTCAGTGATTCGCCACAGCCGATACAACAGCCGGTGGCACGATCCCAACCTATCTCTGCTTTGCAGAACAGACACCGATTTAAGGAGCAGTAAAATGCGCGTTAACGGCCTGACCTCGCAAGACCTTGCCGCTTTGGGCATCGTGGATACCACGGAAGTGGTTTACAACCCTGATTACGACACGCTATTTCAGGAAGAGACGCGCCCGGACCTCGAAGGTTTTGCTCGTGGCACCCTGACGCAGAGCGGCGCGATTGCAGTAGACACCGGGATTTTCACCGGGCGATCGCCAAAGGATAAGTACATTGTGCGTGACGACACCACGCGCGATACCCTGTGGTGGAACGACCAGGGCACCGGCAAAAACGACAATCAGCCCTTGTCGCAGGAGACCTGGAACGCGCTGAAAAGCTGCGTCACCCGCCAGCTTTCCGGCAAGCGCCTGTTTGTGGTGGATGCGTTCTGTGGTGCCAATGCCGATTCCCGTCTGAGCGTACGTTTTGTCACCGAAGTGGCCTGGCAGGCACACTTCGTGAAGAACATGTTCATCCAGCCTGACGACGCTGAACTGGCCGAATTTACCCCCGACTTTGTGGTGATGAACGGCGCCAAATGCACCAATCCAGACTGGCAGGCGCAGGGTCTTCACTCTGAAAACTTTGTCGCCTTCAATCTGACTGAACGCATGCAGTTGATTGGCGGAACCTGGTACGGCGGCGAGATGAAGAAAGGTCTGTTCGCCATCATGAACTACCTGCTGCCGCTGAAAGGCATCGCCTCGATGCACTGCTCAGCAAACGTGGGTAAAGCGGGCGATGTGGCGGTCTTCTTTGGCCTATCAGGCACCGGCAAAACCACGCTCTCTACCGATCCTGACCGCCAGCTGATCGGCGATGATGAGCACGGCTGGGATGATGATGGCGTGTTTAACTTCGAGGGCGGTTGTTACGCCAAAACCATCAACCTTTCTGAGCAGGCTGAGCCGGAGATCTACCGCGCCATTCGCCGCAATGCGCTGCTGGAAAATGTGGTGGTCCGCGAAGATGGCAGCGTCGATTATGACGACGGCAGCAAAACCGAAAACACCCGCGTCTCCTATCCGATCAATCACATCGACAATATCGTGCAGCCGGTCTCAAAAGCGGGCCACGCGAAGAAAGTGATTTTCCTGACCGCGGATGCGTTTGGCGTGCTGCCACCGGTTTCACGTCTGACGCCGGAGCAGACGCAGTATCATTTCCTGTCAGGTTTCACCGCCAAACTGGCGGGTACCGAGCGTGGCGTCACTGAGCCGACCCCCACCTTCTCCGCCTGTTTCGGCGCGGCATTCCTGATGCTGCATCCGACGCAGTATGCAGAAGTGCTGGTGAAACGGATGGAGGCGTCCGGTGCGCAGGCTTATCTGGTCAATACCGGCTGGAACGGCAGCGGCAAACGCATCTCACTGAAGAATACCCGCGCCATTATCAATGCCATTCTGGCGGGTGAGCTGGATGATGCGCCGATGGAAACGCTGCCGATCTTTAATCTGCAGATGCCGGTTACGCTGGGCGAACTGGATAGTGATACGCTCGATCCGCGTCGTAGCTGGGAGAGTGAGGAGAAGTGGACCGCCGCCGCCGAAGGTCTGGCGCAGCGTTTTATTGATAACTTCGACAAGTACACGGATAACGCCGCAGGTGCTGCGCTGGTGAAAGCTGGCCCGCAACGCTAAAAGAAGCGGCGCGGCAATGAAACTGCCGCGCCGTTTTTATCATCCCGACACGCTGTTGCTGCCGTTGTTGTGGCTCAGCGCCATGCTTTCCACTAACGGTAACCAGGCACGAATGCGTAAACCGCCGCGTTCGCTCTCGCCAATCTCCAGCGAGCCCTGATGGGCATCAATAATACGCTGCACGATCGCCAGGCCCAGACCGGTACCGCTGGTGCTGCGGGCGCTGTCGCCGCGCACAAAGGGCTGAAACAGATGCGCCAGCTGATCCGGCTTGATGCCAGGTCCATCATCTTCCACCTGGAACCAGGCACGATGCAGTTCCCGTCCGCTGCTGACCCTGATCCAGCCATTACCGTATCGCGCGGCGTTGACCACCAGGTTAGCCAGTGCCCGTTTAATCGATAGCGGGTTGATATCCAGCATTAACTCTTCCGGCATCACCGCATTTTCGATCTCACGTTCATAGCCGCTTTCAGCGGCCACCACTTCGCCCAGCACACTGTTAAGGTCGGCGCGCTCAGTCTGCATCTCCTGACCGGTACGCAGGTAGTCAATGAACTGTTCGATAATGGCGTTGCACTCTTCGATATCTTTATTAATCGATTCGGCCAGGTAGCCATCCTGCTCGCTCATCATCTCGGTGGCGAGACGAATACGGGTCAGCGGCGTTCGCAAATCATGGCTGACGCCCGCCATTAACAGCGTGCGGTCATCCGCCAGCTGCTTCACCCCGGCCGCCATCTGGTTAAAGGCGCGGGTCACCGATCGCACTTCTGACGCGCCATACTCGCGCAGCGGCGGCGGAATAATCCCGCGCCCGACCTGCAGGGCGGCGTGCTCCAGATCCACCAGCGGTCGGTTCTGGATGCGGATAAACAGCCAGGCACCGCCAATCGCCAGCAGCATAATCGCCAGGGTGTAGCGGAACAGCGGCGAGAAGTCGCCCTGATGAATCTCAGTCAACGGCACCCGCACCCAGATATCGGGCGACAGCCAGGTTTTCAGCCAGACGACGGGCGAGTTTTTGTTAACCTCAACCCGCACATCGGTGGGACCGCCAAGCTGCTGGCCCATCTGCTCGCTCAGGAATTCATAGTGCTGCGCCCATCGCAATCCGCTCTCCTCTGCTGCTGCATTGGTGTAGAGCGAGATCCCCAGTTCGCGGTAGATTTCCCGGCGAAACGCCGGTGGCACTTCCAGCTGCGTGCCATCTTCCAGCTGCAACCGGTCGGTCATCAGCATACGAACTTCGTAAGCGAGCACCTTATTGAACTGTTGCAGGCTGGGAAGAATGGCGAAGTTCAGCACCACCAGATAGGTCGTTACCAGGCTGACAAACAGCAGGGTAACGATCAGCAGCAGGGTGCGGGCAAACGAACTGCGAGGCGAGAAGCGCAGTCGCTTCATGCTTTACTGCCGTCCGGCACAAAGACGTAGCCCAGACCCCAGACGGTCTGGATATAACGCGGATGCGCAGGATCCTCTTCCACCATGCGACGCAGGCGGGAGATCTGGACGTCAATCGAACGTTCCATGGCGCTGTATTCACGGCCACGCGCCAGGTTCATCAGCTTATCGCGAGACAGCGGCTCACGCGGATGGCTGACCAGTGCTTTCAGCACCGCAAACTCACCGCTGGTCAGCGGCATCGGCTCATCTTCACGGAACATCTCGCGGGTGCCGAGGTTAAGTTTGAACTTACCAAACGCGATGATCGCCTCTTCCTGCGAAGGCGCGCCTGGCAGTTCATTGGCCTGACGGCGCAGCACCGCTCGGATACGCGCCAGCAGCTCACGCGGGTTAAAGGGTTTAGGAATATAGTCGTCAGCGCCGATCTCCAGCCCCACGATACGATCCACCTCTTCGCCCTTGGCGGTCACCATAATAATCGGCATCGGGTTGCTCTGACTGCGCAGACGACGGCAGATAGAGAGACCATCCTCGCCCGGCAACATCAGGTCGAGCACCATCAGATGGAAGGATTCACGGGTTAACAGACGATCCATCTGCTCGGCATTAGCGACACTGCGCACCTGAAAGCCCTGCTCGGTGAGATAGCGTTCAAGCAGTGCACGCAGACGCATATCATCATCGACGACCAGAATTTTGTAGTTCTCTTGCATTTTCAACTCCCAAAGGCGCTATTGCCTGAGCCAACATTGTTAAAAAAAGATGCCTTATAGTGACAGTCATTAATGGTTTATATTCTAGCCAAAATTGTTACAAAGCATATTAAACAGGAGCTTATATTTGATTTAAGGCGATTCCGGGCCAGTTTTAACGCGTCTGGCGCTGCCCGGCCCCGGTTACGGCAAATCTGAAAAAATGGCTCTGTTTCTCTGAATCGCTGGCGTCAGAAGCGGTCCGGTTTTTATTCGATGAACGAATTCAGCAAGTTAGCAGACAATTTGACTTAATGATCAGCCATCATTGTGGATAAGCTCCAGATAATCTACCTCAACAGCGGCCAGGCAGCATAATATTCCAGCAAACCTGCGTAACGCCCCACTCTCCTCTCGGATTAGTTTCAGCGGTGCCACCAGCAAGGCCAGTTGAAATTAAAGTCCGTTAAATCAATCAGTAAAGCCAACTTTTCGGCTTCTCCGTTTTCAACCAGACTGCTCAGGCAACATTCGATGTCTCAACGGGGATTACACACAATGAAAAAAACAATTTTACTGCTGAGCGCGCTGGCATTAAGCAGCGTCACTCCAGCTTATGCTGCCACAGCCACCGGTGAAGCAGCTGGCGCAGCGGCAACCACCACAGCACAAGGTAATTCTAACGCCATCGGTGTTGGCGCAGTCGCAGCCCTGCTGGGCGTTGCACTGGCCACCATGGGCGGCGGCGGCGGTGACGGTCACAGCACCGGTACATCGACCACCACGGCGACTCACGCCGGTAAATAAGTATCACGATTTCTTTTATAGCTTCAGATTACTGGCTTCAGATTGTTGTTCAGCACCAACCCTTTCGCCGCCGGGGAAGTCAACGTGGGTTTTTAGCCTTTAAAAACCCTTTCCCCGCCCTTTTTTGCCGCGCCCCCTTTGTCTTACACTGTTCTTCTTTGGATCTCTCTGGCCGGTATAGCATGAAAACCCGACTCATTACCCGCGAAGGCTTCGATAAGCTGAAAGCAGAACTCGACTATCTCTGGCGTGAAGAGCGACCGGAAGTGACAAAAAAAGTCACCTGGGCTGCCAGTCTTGGCGATCGCAGTGAAAATGCCGATTATCAGTACAACAAAAAACGGCTGCGTGAAATCGACCGTCGCGTTCGCTATCTGACCAAAAGTCTTGAACAGCTGCGTATCGTTGACTATTCCCCTCAGCAGGATGGCAAAGTCTTCTTTGGCGCCTGGGTGGAAATTGAAAACGATGAGGGCGACCTCAAACGCTTCCGCATTGTGGGCTACGATGAGATTTTTGGCCGCAAAGATTACATCTCCATCGACTCGCCCATGGCGCGGGCGCTGCTGAAAAAAGAGGTCGGCGATGCCGCCACCGTCGAGACGCCAGTGGGGCCGGCGCTGTGGTATATCAATGCGATTGACTACCCGCAATAACCCTTCAGATTATCGCTGAAAGCCGCCCGCGTCTCTGGCAATTTTAACCATCAATCCGTATAACTGTCGGCTATTTCTCAACCCGGAAAGCAAGACAATCCTGATGATGAAAGTTCTGAGCCAGATAATTGCCAGTGAGCTCCAGGCGCGTCCAGAGCAAGTTGACGCCGCCGTTCGCCTGCTGGATGAAGGGAATACCGTGCCGTTTATCGCACGCTATCGTAAAGAGGTCACCGGCGGGCTGGATGATACCCAGTTGCGCCAGCTGGAAACCCGCCTCAGCTATCTGCGTGAACTTGAAGAGCGACGCCAGTCGATTCTGAAGTCGATTGACGATCAGGGGAAACTCACTGACGACCTCGCCCGCGCGATCAACACCACCCTCAGCAAAACCGAGCTTGAAGACCTCTACCTGCCCTACAAACAGAAACGCCGGACGCGTGGACAGATCGCTATCGAAGCGGGTCTGGAGCCGCTGGCAGAGACGCTGTGGCAGGATCCGTCTCACATCCCTGAGCAGCTTGCCGAACAGTATGTCGATGCCGATAAAGGCGTCGCCGACGTCCGTGCCGCGCTGGATGGTGCCCGCTACATTCTGATGGAGCGTTTCGCTGAAGATGCCGCGCTGCTGGCGAAAGTGCGTAATTACCTGTGGAAAAATGCCCATCTGGTGTCACGCGTGGTGGAAGGCAAAGAGGAAGCGGGCGCGAAGTTTCGCGACTACTTTGATCACCACGAAGCGCTGAGCGGCGTGCCGTCGCACCGTGCGCTGGCGATGCTGCGTGGCCGCAACGAAGGCGTGCTGCAACTGTCGCTGAATGCCGATCCACAGTTTGATGAAGCACCGCGTGAGAGCCACGGCGAAACGCTGATTGCTGAGCACCTGAACCTGCGCCTGAATAACGCTCCTGCCGACAACTGGCGTAAAGCGGTGGTGAGCTGGACGTGGCGCATCAAGGTGATGCTGCATCTGGAAACAGAGCTGATGGGCACGGTGCGCGAACGCGCAGAAGATGAAGCGATTAACGTCTTTGCCCGCAACCTGCACGATCTGCTGATGGCCGCTCCCGCCGGTATGCGCGCCACCATGGGGCTGGATCCGGGCCTGCGCACCGGCGTCAAAGTGGCGGTGGTCGATGCCACCGGCAAGGTCGTCGCGACCGATACCGTCTATCCGCATACCGGCCAGACCGCGAAAGCCGCGGCCGCCGTAGCGGCACTCTGCATTAAGCATCAGGTTGAGCTGGTGGCGATTGGCAACGGCACTGCTTCACGTGAAACTGAGCGCTTCTTCCTGGATCTGCAGCAGCAGTTCCCGCAGGTCACGGCGCAGAAAGTGATTGTCAGTGAAGCTGGCGCATCTGTCTATTCGGCCTCTGAACTGGCGGCGCTGGAGTTCCCGGATCTCGATGTTTCACTGCGCGGCGCGGTGTCGATTGCCCGACGTTTGCAGGATCCGCTGGCTGAGCTGGTGAAAATCGACCCGAAATCGATCGGGGTGGGTCAGTATCAGCATGACGTCAGTCAGAGCCAGCTGGCGAAGAAACTCGACGCGGTAGTAGAAGATTGCGTGAACGCCGTCGGCGTTGACCTCAACACCGCCTCGGTGCCGCTGCTGACCCGCGTAGCGGGCCTGACGCGCATGATGGCGCAGAATATTGTCGGCTGGCGTGATGAGCATGGCCGCTTCCAGAACCGTCAGCAGTTGCTGAAAGTGAGCCGCCTTGGGCCAAAAGCCTTTGAGCAGTGTGCGGGCTTCCTGCGCATCAACCATGGCGATAACCCGCTGGATGCCTCAACTGTGCATCCGGAAGCCTATCCGGTGGTGGAGCGCATCCTGGCCGCCACCGAGCAGGCACTGAGCGATCTGATGGGCAACGCAGGCAGCCTGCGTAATCTCAGCGCCCGCGATTTCATTGATGAACGTTTTGGTCTGCCGACCGTCACCGACATCATGAAAGAGCTGGAGAAACCGGGCCGCGATCCGCGTCCTGAGTTTAAAACTGCACAGTTCGCTGAAGGCGTAGAGACGCTGAACGATCTGACGCCGGGCATGATCCTCGAAGGTGCCGTCACTAACGTGACCAACTTCGGTGCATTTGTGGATATCGGCGTGCATCAGGATGGCCTGGTGCATATCTCTTCGCTCTCCGATCGCTTCGTGGAAGATCCGCATCAGGTGGTGAAAGCGGGCGATATCGTTAAAGTGAAAGTGATGGAGGTCGATCTCCAGCGCAAGCGTATTGCCCTGACCATGCGTCTTGATGAGCAGCCTGGCGAAGGCAATGCCCGTGGTGGCGCGAAGAACGCTGCTCCGCGCGAAGAGAAACGTCAGAACAACGCAAAAGGTCGTCCGCGTCCGGTCAGCTCGTCAGCAGGTAACAGTGCGATGGGTGATGCGCTGGCTGCTGCTTTCGGTAAAAAACGCTAAGCTTTTCAGGGGGCCACTGCCTGGCCCCCTCTTCACACCCCTCTCCCCGGTTGAAAATCCCCGCCATCGCGCTACGCTAAAAAGACGCCTGTCATAAAAACAACACCTGCTGTGGCACCCAATTCACGATGGAAACGATCACCGATCTGATTGATAAGATTTATGCTGGCACATTTCCGGAGGCGACCTTTGCGCGCCTGCTGGCTGACATCGCCACAGCCCGCGAGGCCATTAAGCTGCCGCGCAAGGCACACTGGGATGAGCAGGATGTGGTGCTGATCACCTATGCCGATCAGTTTCGCGAAGCCGATAAACCCACGCTCAGCACCTTTTCCCGGTTCTATCAGCAGCACCTCCAATCCACGTTTCCGCTGGTTCACCTGCTACCCTTTTTCCCCTGGTCGTCCGATGACGGCTTTTCGGTGATTGATTACCATCAGGTCGATCCGCTGTGCGGCGACTGGCAGGATATCGCGCGACTGCATCAGGAAACCCGGCTGATGTTCGACTTTGTCTGCAACCATATGTCGGCACACAGCGCCTGGTTCAGCCACTTCCTGGCGCAGGATCCCGGCTGGGACGATTTCTTTATCAGTATGCCGCCCGCCACCGATCTCAGCGCAGTGACGCGTCCGCGCACCTCGCCGCTGCTGACGCCGTTTAAAATGGCGGATGGCGATACCCGCTTTATCTGGACCACTTTCAGCGCCGACCAGATCGACCTCAACTTTGCCAATCCTGAGGTGCTGCTGCGCATGGTCAATGTGCTGCTCGACTACCTGAAACGCGGCGCTGACTATGTGCGTCTCGATGCGGTCGGCTACATGTGGAAAACGCCCGGCACGCGCTGTATTCATCTGGAAAAGACCCATCAGCTGGTGAAGCTGTTTCGCGCTATTGCCGACCAGGTTGCGCCAGGCACGGTGATTATCACCGAGACCAACGTGCCGCATCAGGACAACATCAGCTATCTGGGCAACGGGCACGATGAGGCGCAGATGGTCTATCAGTTTTCGCTGCCGCCGCTGGTGCTGCATGCGATTCACACCGGCTCGGCGCGCGCCCTGCGGCAGTGGGCGAGCGCTCTGGATCTCAGCAGCAACGACACCACCTTTTTCAACTTCCTGGCGTCACACGACGGCATCGGCCTTAATCCGGCACGCGGCATTTTGTCTGAAGTAGAGATTGTCGCGCTGGTGCGCGATCTGGCGCTGGAAGGCGCGCTGGTCTCCTATAAAAACAACCCTGACGGCACCACCAGCCCCTATGAAATCAACGTCACCTATCTGGATGCGCTCAACCGTGAAGACGACGACGACGCCACGCGGCTGAAACGTTTTTTGCTGGCCCATGCGATTCTGCTGGTCTTTCCCGGCGTGCCTGCCATCTATATCCAGAGCATTCTGGGTGGTCGTAACCATTACGATGGCGTGCGCGCCGCCGGACACAACCGGGCGATTAATCGGCAGAAGTATGATTTAAAGCAGATAGAAGCGGATCTGGCGGGCGGTAACTGGCTGCGCCAGCAGGTCTATACCCGGCTCGGCCAGCTGATTCAGCTGCGTCGTCGCCAGCCTGCGTTTCACCCGGATAATCCGATGACGCTTTATGAGAGCGAAAACGCCGTGCTGGTGCTCAGACGTCATCAGCCAGAAAGCGGTGACGGGCTGCTGTGCGTGTTTAATCTCAGTGGACGATCAGTGGAGACGCAATTGCCGGTGGCGCATACGTTGCAGGATGTGGTGAGCGGAGAGAAAATTGATGGCACCCAGCCGGTTAAGCTGGATGCCTGGCAGTTCATGTGGCTACGTTAATTACTTGTACACTTCAGCCGTTGCGCTGAATTTGCCGTGTTCGCGACCCGCGATCACCAGGTAATATTTACCGCCTTTTTCGTCAGCGAGCTGCGACAGCACTTTTTTAGCATCCATTGGCGAGGTGGTTTCCGCCGTGGTGTTAACGGTGCCAATCTTCTGCAGGTTCATTGTCTTAACTTCTTCTTTGGTGACTTCCTTCGCTGCCATCGCAGAAAATGAAATCGCGCCCATCATCATTGAAGCCACAACCCATTTAAAAACCTTCATTATGTTTACCCTCATTCATGATCCATTGTGAGATGTAAGCAGCCGCTAAACGCGTAAGGCAGTATGGAACGGCATAGTCATTTCCATGACTAATCACATAAAATTGCAACGGCCTCGCTCACAGAGAGAAGTATTGCTGCTGTCGGCGATTTTGCCAGTTCAAAGCGTCATTATCCCGGCAGATTACTGATAAAATTAACAATATGCTGGCAAAAGCTCTCAGGATGGGAAATAAAAGGCGCATGTGCGGCTTTTTCGATAACCACTGAGGGCGATGCTGGCAACATTTCATCTATCTCCGCCGCAATCCGGCGCGGCACCAGGCCATCTAACGCGCCATAGAGCCGCAGGAACGGCAGCGTAATTTGCGGTAACGCGTCGCGCAGATCGACCTGGCGCAGAATCTCCAGTCCGCCATCCAGCACCGCCACCTCCGGCATCGGCTGCGACAGCACCACCTCTTTCAGCTGCCGCGCATCGGCGCGAGCCGTTTCGGTACCCAGCGTCTGCAGCGCCAGAAAGCGCTCCACCGTGCGCTGGAAATCGTTGCTGAGCATCTGCTGAAAGTTCTGCAGCGTCTCCGGTTTAATGCCGGGCCAGCTCTCTGTGGCGGTGAAACAGGGCGACGACGCAACGGTGATCAGTGCAGCCATTTTTTCTGGCGCACTCAGCGCCAGCTGCGTCGCCACCAGTCCGCCCAGCGACCAGCCGACCACAATCGCCTGCGGTGGCAGCGCAGGCAGCAACTGCGCTGCCATCTGCTCAAGCGCCAGCGCACCGAAATGCTGGCTGCGGCCATAGCCCGGCAGATCGACCAGATGCAGGCGATAGTGCGCGCTGAGTCGCGGAATTATGCTTTGCCAGACTTCGGCATTCAGTCCCCATCCGTGCAGCAGCACAAGATCGCGTTTTCCTTCTCCGCAGGTGTGCCAGTAGAGCGACGTCATCAGTTACTATCCCGAAAATGATAAGGAGGTCGCTATGCTAGCAATGCCCGCCCTGTGTTGGCTATGCCGGATGCCGTTGCGGATAGCCCGGCACGGCATCTGCAGCTTATGTCTGCGCGGATTGCCGCCGTTACCGCTGCTCTGTCCGCGCTGCGGATTGCCGGCAGGTTCAGCAAAGGTCGCCTGTGGCCGCTGCCAGCTTAAACCGCCCGCCTGGCAGGCGCTGGTCTGCGTCAATGACTATTGTCCGCCGTTCAGCCAGTGGGTTAACCAGCTTAAATTTTCTCACATAACCGCACTCAGAGTGATGCTGGCGCGGCTGCTTTTGCTAAGCTGGCTTAATGTTTACCGCCGTGGCAGTGTGCCGCGTCCCGATCTGCTGCTGCCGGTTCCGCTGCATCGGCGTCGACGCTGGCAGCGTGGCTTTAATCAGACGGTATTACTGGCCGCACCGCTGGCGCACTGGCTGGGATGTGAATGGCGCGAAGGTCTTTCCCGCAAGCGCGGGGGCGCATTACAGCATCAGCTCAGCGCCCGCCAGCGCCGCACCAACTTACGGGGTGCTTTCCGCCTTGAAATGGCGGTGCAGGGACGCCATATCGCTCTGCTGGATGACGTCATTACCACCGGCAGTACGGTAGATGAAATCAGCCGCCTGTTAATAGCCCAGGGTGCCGCCAGCGTGCAGGTCTGGTGCCTGTGCCGTACCTTGTAGAGCGTCTTTGATGGGCGTATTATAACCAACTAAATTAGTCAACTATTGAGCAATCGACATGATCCGAATTACTGACTCTGCCCAGGAACATTTTTCTAAACTGCTATCCAAACAAGAAGATGGCACCCAGATTCGCGTATTCGTGATTAACCCGGGTACGCCAACAGCCGAGTGTGGCGTCTCTTACTGTCCGCCCGATGCCGTTGAAGCTACTGACACCGAACTGAAGTTCGAAAAGCTCTCTGCTTACGTTGATGAACTGAGCAAGCCTTATCTGGAAGATGCTGAAATTGACTTCGTTACCGACAACCTCGGTTCGCAGCTGACGCTGAAAGCGCCGAATGCCAAAATGCGTAAAGTCTCTGATGATGCGCCAATGGTTGAGCGCGTTGAGTATCTGCTTCAGGCGCAGATCAACCCACAGCTGGCCGGCCATGGCGGTCGCGTGTCGCTGATGGAGATCACCGATGAGGGCTACGCCATTCTGCAGTTTGGCGGCGGCTGTAACGGCTGTTCGATGATCGACGTGACCCTGAAAGATGGTATTGAGAAAGAGCTGCTGGCCGCCTTCCCGGAACTCAAAGGCGTGCGGGATATTACTGAGCATCAGCGCGGTGAACACTCGTTCTACTGATGTTAAGCGCGGCAGCCTGGCTGCCGCGCTTCTGTTATTGCCCTTTCTGTCCTGACTGACGCTGCTGGCTGACCACCTTCAGCAGTGCATTCACTTCCTTGTCCGCAAAGATCTCCTCCAGCGTTTTGCTCAGCTTGCGTCGCCAGTTAGGGTACTGATCCACCGTGCCCGGGACGTTGACCGGCGTGGTCATACCGAGCCAGTCCTCAGGCTGCAGGCCAAGCAGCGCACTGTCGGTATCCGCCAGGAAGCGATGTATTGCCCGATTCAGCGCAGGCGTCATGGCGAGCTTCTCCGCCTTCTTCTGGCTGCGTGCCGGTAAGGCACCCGCCTGATGCAGCGCATCCAGCAGCGCCTGCTTCTGCGCGGCGCGCTGCTGATGTAACGCTTTCACCGCATCGCCCGGATAGAGGCCAATCTTCTCCCCCAGCGCCAGGTCGCCCTGCTCCCAGAAACCGGTCAGCGTAGGCAGATCGTGCGTACTGGCGCTGGCGATCGACTGGCGCGGATAGTCCTGCGGCGCGCGATAGCGCTCATCCTTCTCCTGCTCAAACCAGAGCACCTTCCATGAAAAGACGCCACTTTTACGCAGCAGGCTGACAATCTCCTGGGGCACGGTGCCCAGGTCTTCGCCAATCACCATGCAGCGCAGCCGGTGGCTCTCCAGCGCCAGGATGCCAAGCAGATCGTTGACCGGATAGGCCACATAGGCGCCTTTATCCGCCGTCTCCCCGGCAGGCACCCACCACAGACGCAGCAGTGACATCACATGGTCAATGCGCAACGCGCCGCAGTCGCGCATGTTGGCGCGCAGCATGTCGATAAATGGCTGGTAGCCGCGCGCCTTCATTACGTGCGGATCCATCGGCGGTAAGCCCCAGTTTTGTCCCAGCGGACCGAGACGGTCGGGCGGCGCACCTACCGAGGCCTTGAGGCGGTAAAGCTCCGGGTCGTGCCAGGTTTCCGCGCTGCCTTCCGCCACGCCCACCGCAAGGTCACGATAGAGTCCGACGCTCATGCCCAGTGCCTGACTGTGCGTCCAGCAGCCAGAGAACTGCTGCTGCGCCAGCCATTGCAGCCACTGCCAGAAAGCGATCTCCTCTTCATGCTGTGCACACCACTGCTGCACCTCCGGCAACTGGCTGTTGCGCCACGCTTCCGGCCACGCAGGCCAGCCGCCCTGCTGCGCCTTGTCTGCCCGCCGCTCCAGCTGTATGCCGTCGTAGGCGGCCTGATAACGCAGGCTATCGCCGCCTTCACGCACAAAGGCCGCCCAGGATTGATGCTCTTCGCTCTGGCTGTCTCGCGCCTGAAAGTGCGCCCAGGCGTGCCGCAGCGCAGCGAGCTTAAGCGCCATTACAGCCTCATAGTCAACCAGCTCCGCCTCACGCGCTTTGGTCAGCGCCTTCCGGGTTCTGGCGCTTTTCCACCACTTCTGTGCCGCCGCGCTTTGCTGAAAATCGGCTACCTGACTGACGTCGATATAGATTACGTTCAGCCAGCGGCGCGACGACGGGCTGTACGGACTGGCGAAACCGGCGCTGGCGGGATAGAGCGCATGCAGCGGATTCAGCCCGACGAAATCGCCACCGCGCTCAGCCAGCTGCACCAGCAGCTGATCGAGATCGCCGAAGTCGCCGATGCCCCAGTTCTGTTCAGAGCGCACGGTGTAGAGCTGCACCAGCGCACCCCAGCGTTTTTCCCCCGCCTCCAGCGCCGGAGGCAGATAGCAGCGGCGCGGCGCGACGATAATCCGCGTCTGCCAGCTTTTTTTGCCCTTACTGAGTGTGAGCTGGTGGTACCCCTGCGCCAGCGGGCCAGGCAGCATAAAAGGCTCACCGGCGGTTAACTCGCCGCTGTGCTGTTTGCCGTTTTCAGTCTGCAACTGCCAGCGGTAAACGCCGCTGCCCTGTGGCGTCAGCTGTCGCTTGCCACTGCCGCTGAATACCGCGACCAGCGGCAGCGGCGATTTTTTTGCGTCCTGCGGATCGTCCATCACCGCCAGCAGCGCCTGCAGGGTCTCATCGCTGATCGCCTCTTTCTCGCCATTGACGTTGATGTAGTCCAGTGAAATTCCCGCGGCACGAGCGGCCTGACCGAGTGAATGTTGCTTCATTGCTGCTCCTTAGCGCGGTGCCTGCCAGATACGTTGCTGATAGTCACGAATTGACCGGTCCGAACTGAACATGCCGGTTCGTGCCGTATTGAGGATGGCGGCGCGGGTCCAGCCTTCCGGGTCGTGCCACAGGGCTTCCACCCGTTGCTGCGCCTCGATATAGGCCTGGAAATCGGCCAGCACCAGCCAGGGATCGCCATGTTTCGTCAGGCTCTCCAGCATCAGGTCAAACGCATGTTTATCCCCGTTGCTGAATTTGCCCTTCTCCAGCGATTTCAGTAAATCGTCCAGCGGCTTGTTCTGCTTACGCACCTTTTTCGGGTTATAGCCTTTCGCCTTGAGCGCTTTGACCTCATCCACGGTGTGACCAAAGATAAAGATATTCTCCTCACCCACCTGTTCGGCAATCTCGACATTGGCGCCATCCAGCGTGCCAATCGTCAGCGCACCGTTCAGCGCCAGCTTCATGTTGCCGGTGCCGGAGGCTTCATATCCGGCGGTGGAGATCTGCTCTGAGAGATCGGCCGCCGGGATCATCAGTTCGGCCACGGTGATGCGGTAGTCGGGGATGAACACCACTTTGAGTCTGTCACCAACGCGTGGATCGTTGTTCACCACCTCCGCCACCTTGTTAATGGCGTAAATGATATTTTTGGCGAGGTAATAGCCGGGCGCCGCTTTGGCCCCGAACAGGAACACCCGTGGCGTGAAGGTGACATCCTCCGGGTTATTACAGAGCTTCTGATAGCAGTAGAGGATATGCAGCAGGCTGAGGTGCTGGCGCTTGTACTCATGCAGCCGTTTGATCTGCACATCGAACAGCGCGGCCGGGTTCACGATAATCCCCGTGTGGCGGGCGATATACTCTGTGAGCTGCGCTTTGTTCTGCTGTTTGATGCTGCGATAGCGCTGACGAAAAACCTGATCGTCGGCATAGGCCTCCAGACCGCTTAACGCCTCAAGGTTATTGGCCCACTCGGTTTTCAGCGTCTCATCAATCAGCCCGGCCAGCGCCGGATTACACTGCTTCAGCCAGCGGCGCGGTGTGATGCCGTTGGTGACGTTGTGGAATTTCTGCGGCCAGAGCTGGTGATATTCCGGGAAAAGATCGCTGACCACCAGGCTTGAGTGCAGCGCCGCCACGCCGTTGACCGCAAACCCGCTGACGACGCAGAGATTGGCCATCCGCACCTGACCGTCAGCGACCACCGCCAGCTTGTGCCACATCGCTTTGTCATCCGGCCAGCGCTGCTTCACCTGCTTTTTCAGCCGCTGGTTGATCTCTTTGATGATCAGCATATGGCGCGGCAGCAGACTGCGCATCAGCTTCTCATCCCAGCGCTCCAGCGCCTCCGGCATCAGAGTGTGGTTGGTGTAAGCAAACAACCGGCTGGTGATCTGCCACGCGTCATCCCAGCTCAGCTGATGCTCATCCAGCAGCACGCGCAGCATCTCCGGGATGGCGATGGTGGGATGCGTATCGTTGAGCTGAATCACTTCAAAGTCAGGCAGGCTGTGAATGCTGCGTCCCGCCAGATGGTGACGACGCAGGATATCCGCCACCGCACAGGCGCACTGGAAATATTGCTGCATCAGGCGCAGCCGCTTGCCGGCCTGATGATTGTCATTGGGATAGAGCACTTTGGTCAGTTTTGCCGCCTCGATGCCCGGCTGCTCCGCCTGCAGAAAATTGCCGTCGTTAAACGCCGTGAGATCAAACGGATGCGCACTCACTGCCTGCCACAGGCGCAGCGGCAGCGTCACACCGTTGCGATAGCCGGTTACCGGCAAATCCCAGGCCTCGCCGCGCAGCGTAAAATCGGGCAGCCAGCTTACACTGCCGTTTTCCTGCTTTTCTACCCGGCCACCCATCGCGACTTCCACATCCAGCGCCGCGTTGTGGCGGAACCAGGGATAGCGCTCACGCTGCCAGTCATCGGGCGCCTCAATCTGCTGGCCATCATCGAAAGACTGGCGAAACAGGCCGTACTGGTAGTTCAGTCCGTGGCCGGTAGCGGACTGCCCCACCGTTGCCATCGAATCCATGTAGCAGGCGGCCAGTCGCCCCAGCCCGCCGTTGCCCAGCGCCGGATCGACCTCCTGCTCCAGCAGTTCCGTTAAATCGAACTCGTGCTCAGCCAGCGCCGCTTTGACGTCGTTATACCATCCGAGATTGAGCAGGTTGTTGCCGGTCAGACGGCCAATCAGAAACTCCATCGAGAGGTAATTAACGTGACGCTGCCGCACAGCCGGACGCGGTGCCGGTTGCGCGTCCAGTAGCTCCGCCAGCGCGGCGCTGACCGCCTGCCACGCCTGGTGCGGGGTCATCTGCTGGGCGGAACGGAGACTTAACTGTTGCCACTGGCGGGTAAAGGCGGCATTAAAACGGGCTTTATTAAATTTTTGCTGCGGCATATCACTCCCTTCTGTTACGCAATGAGGTGAAGCAAAAATAGAAAGCGCACGGGCTGGCAACCGGGTGCCAGCAACCGTTAAGTAAAGACGGGAGTGAGGAAAAAAGCGACAGCAATCAAAGAAAAACGCCAGCCGGGAGGCTGGCGTGGCAGAAATCAGCAGAGTTCGAGATGAACCTCATGCTGCTCAATCACCTTCATTACGCTGGCAGGCGGCGTTTTGTCAGTGTAGAGGTAGTCAAGCAGACTCATGTTGCCGAGGTTGACCATGGCGTTACGGCCAAACTTCGAATGATCCACCACCAGCATCACGCAGCGTGAATTTTCAATGATGGCGCGCTTGGTGCGGACTTCGTGATAGTCAAACTCCAGCAGCGAACCATCCATATCGATGCCGCTGATCCCCAGAATGCCGTAGTCGAGCCGGAACTGAGAAATAAAGTCGAGCGTCGCTTCACCCATTACCGCGCCATCGCGGGTCCGCACTTCACCGCCCGCGATAATGACCCGGAAATCGGGTTTATCCATCAGCAGCATCGCAACGTTAAGGTTATTGGTGACCACGCGCAAATCGCTGTGGTTGAGCAGCGCATGCGCCACCGCTTCCGGCGTGGTGCCGATATCGATAAACAGCGTGGCACCATCCGGGATCTGGCTGGCCACGCGCTGGGCAATCCGCGCTTTTTCCGCTGACCACATCATTTTACGGTCGTGCCAGGCGGTATTCTCAGAGCTGGAGGGAAGCGCTGCGCCGCCGTGGTGACGCTGAATTTTGTTCTGATCGGCCAGATCGTTGAGATCGCGACGAATGGTTTGCGGGCTGACCTCAAAATGATCCACCAGCTCCTCAGTACTGACATATCCCTGACGACGCACTAAATCGATAATCGCGTCATGACGTTGCGTCTGCTTCACGTTCCTCTCCTGTTAACCCGCATAATCCTGTCTAACGACGCGTGACTTTACGCGTATCCACCAGCGCCATCGCCAGTCCGACAACCAGACCGGCGACGTGCGCCGCGTTGGCAATGGCCAGACCAAAGACGCCGAACCAGCCAATCACCAGCCAGACCAGTGCAAAACCGATCAATCCCCGTTCAAGATAGACGCCGCTGTCGGGATCGCGCTCCCCGCGCAGCCAGCAGTAACCCATCAGGGCATAGACCACGCCCGACAGGCCACCAAACCAGATGCCGCTGAACTTCGCCTGCAGCCAGCCGCTGAGCAGAGCCGAAATCAGCAGGATGACAAAGAGTTTGCCGCTGCCAAGTCGCTTCTCAACCGCGCCGCCCAGATACCACCACCACATCAGATTAAACAGAATGTGCAGCAGTGAAAAGTGCAGCAGCGCATGGCTGAACCAGCGCCAGACCTGAAGATGCTGATCGGCATCCGGCCAGGAGAGCCACGCCATCACGGTACGATCGCCCATGACCTGCATCAGAATAAATATCGCGATGCAGAGCACCATCAGCGTCATGGTCAGCGGACCGGCACGCTCACGGATATTCGCCCAGATATTGCTGCGCTCATAGCGCAGGCCACTGTCGGTTTTTCCGCTGTGCCAGCTGGCGGCCTGATAACGCGGATGGTTAGGGTCGTGCAAAAACTGCTGAAGTTCGTTTTCGACCACTGAAATCTTGCTCTCATCATCCAGCATGATGACGTAGTGATTTTCATGCTCAATACGCAGCGTGATGCCCCGCGTCGCCATGTAGTCAACAAAGGCCTGCGCCATGCGGGGCTGATTAAATTGGGTAATGCGCATCAGTAACTCTCCATGTGACGAGCGGCAATCTATTCACTGCCGAGGGCAACCTGCTGAGGAAAGGCAGCACGCCAGGCATCAAAGCCGCCATCAATGCTGTACGCCGCGCTGAAGCCCTGTCCCAGCAGATATTGTGCCGCGCTTTTGCTGCTGTTGCCGTGATAGCACATCACCAGCACCGGCAGGCTGTGATCGGCACCGCTGACAAAATCGCTGAGGTTGCTGTTGGTCAGATGCAACGCGCCCGCCGCATGACCCAGGGCATAACTTTGCGGATCGCGGATATCTACCAGCAGCGCACCCTGCGCCAGACGCGCCTGCGCCTGCTGCACATCAATACATTCGAACGTTTCCATGGGATCTCTCATAACAGCGTCACAATAGCGCGTAGTGTAACCCGAGAATCCACGCCGATAACCTGACAATCGTTACGGCTACCGGTTTTTTTGGTGGGCAGAATGTTAGCTATATCACGCAAAAATGTTTTTACCTGGTTAAAAGCTGGCGTCAATGTTGGTTTGCGATTATGATTATGCTCGAAAACGAACATTAGTGAACTATTCCGAACATCGGAGGAGATGACGTGGAAACCAAAGACCTGATCGTGATCGGCGGCGGCATCAACGGTGCCGGCATTGCAGCAGACGCTGCAGGACGCGGACTGTCGGTGTTAATGCTGGAGGCGCGGGATCTGGCTTGCGCGACCTCCTCTGCCAGTTCAAAACTGATTCACGGCGGCTTGCGCTACCTTGAACATTACGAATTCCGTCTGGTGAGTGAAGCACTGGCCGAGCGTGAAGTGCTGCTGAAAATGGCTCCGCATCTGGCGTTCCCGATGCGCTTCCGTCTGCCGCACCGTCCGCATCTGCGTCCGGCGTGGATGATCCGCACCGGCCTGTTTATGTATGACCATCTTGGCAAGCGTACCAGTCTGCCAGGCAGCAAAAGTTTGCGATTTGGCGCGGATTCGGCCCTGAAGCCGGAAATTACGCGCGGATTCGAATATTCTGACTGCTGGGTCGATGATGCCCGCATGGTGGTACTGAACGCACAGGAAGTCGTGAAGCGTGGTGGCGAAGTGCGTACCCGCACCCGCGTGACCCGCGCCTGGCGTGAAGGCGGCCTGTGGAAGGTCGAAGCGGAAGATGTCGACAGCGGTAAAACCTTTACCTGGCAGGCGAAAGGCCTGGTCAATGCTGCCGGCCCGTGGGTCAAACAGCTGTTCGACGACAGCCTGAAGCTGAAATCGCCTTACGGTATTCGCCTGATCAAGGGCAGCCACATCGTGGTGCCACGCGTCCATACCGAAAAGCAGGCTTACATCCTGCAGAACGAAGATAACCGCATCGTGTTTGTCATCCCGTGGATGGATGAGTTCTCCATCATCGGTACCACCGACGTGGAGTACAAAGGCGATCCGAAAAACGTCAATATTGATGACAGCGAAACCGACTATCTGCTGAAAGTGTTCAACGGACACTTTAAAAAGCAGCTGACCGCTGACGATATCGTCTGGTCCTATTCCGGTGTCCGTCCGCTGTGTGATGACGAATCCGATTCGCCGCAGGCGATCACCCGTGATTACACCCTGGATGTGCGCGACGATAATGGTCAGGCTCCGCTGCTGTCGGTGTTTGGCGGCAAGCTGACCACCTACCGTAAGCTGGCAGAACATGCGCTGGAGAAACTGGCGAAGTACTACCCGAACGCAGGCCCGGCATGGACGAAGAACTGCGTGTTGCCAGGCGGAAATATCTCCGGCACCCGTGAAGATTACGCGGCCAGCCTGCGTCGTCGCTATCCGTTTATCAGTGAAAATATGGCGCGCCACTTCTCGCGCACCTACGGCAGCAGTACTGAAACCCTGCTGGCTGGCGCGAAAAGCCTGGACGATCTGGGTGAGAACTTCGGTCACGAGTTTTACGAAGCAGAATTACGCTACCTGGTGCAGCATGAGTGGGTTCGTGAGCTGGATGATGCTATCTGGCGTCGTACCAAGCAGGGCATGTGGCTGACCAAAGAGCAGCAGGCGCGAGTCACCGAGTGGCTGGCAGCGAAAGCTAAACCCGCCCTGTCGCTGGCATCATAAACTGTCCTAAGTAGAGAATCAGAAAGCAGGCTTCGGCCTGCTTTTTTTATCTCTGCGATAGCGGGTCGCTGCATCCAGGTGCTGATCCGACAGGTTGCTCCTTTCAGCGTTTAGCAGAGTTTATTTTTGTACGACGTACTTTTTATTAAAAATGCCAGGCTCACACCATTCTTTATACAGAAATCCGTTTATGCGATCACATTTTTGGTCAGCGCCTAAACTCAACTCTTTCTGCTTCGCATATCAAAACGTTCACATCCTATTGTTACTGTAAATATAACGTTCAGGCTTTTTGCTTAATTGAACGACGTCATCAGAAAGCACAAACTTTCCTCAGTAAAAACGAAACAACCGTTATTTTAATCAGGAGGTTGAAATGAACACAGGCCAAACGCCTGCCCGGGAATGGAACACGCGCCGCAGTGAAAAAGCACGTCGTCTGGCATCCTTCCCTGTTGATGGCAAAGTCATTCCTACTGAAAGAGCTGTAGAAGCATTTGAAAAACTTATTGCACCGGGTGACCGGGTGGTACTGGAAGGGAATAATCAGAAGCAGGCCGATTTTTTATCACGTACCCTGGCTGAGGTTAATCCGGCGATAGTACACGACCTGCATATGATTATGCCGAGCGTCGGCCGCAGTGAGCATCTGGATATTTTCGAAAAAGGCATTGCGCGTAAACTCGACTTCTCTTTTTCCGGTCCGCAAAGTCTGCGTATTTCTCAGCTATTAGAAGACGGGCAGCTGGAAATAGGCGCAATCCACACCTATATCGAACTCTATTCCCGCCTCTATGTCGATCTGAGTCCAAACGTTGCGCTGATTGCCGGTTATAAAGCTGACCGCAAAGGCAACCTTTACACCGGCCCGAGTACGGAAGATACGCCTGCCCTGGTGGAAGCCGCCGCGTTCCGTGACGGTATCGTGATTGCCCAGGTGAATGAGCTGGTCGATGACGAGACCGACCTGCCCCGCGTCGATATTCCCGGCTCCTGGATCGATTACATCGTCGTAGCCGATAAACCTTTCTTTATCGAACCGCTGTTTACCCGCGATCCGCGCCTGATTAAACAGGAACATATCCTGATGGCGATGATGGCGATTAAAGGCATTTACGCCGAACATCAGGTGCAGTCACTTAACCACGGTATCGGTTTTAACACCGCCGCGATCGAACTGCTGCTGCCTACCTACGGCGAACAACTCGGCCTGAAAGGCAAAATCTGTAAGCACTGGACCCTTAACCCGCATCCGACGCTGATCCCGGCGATTGAGAGCGGCTGGGTTGAGAGCGTGCACTGCTTCGGTGGCGAACTGGGCATGGAAGAGTACATTCGCGCCCGTCCCGATATCTTCTTCACCGGCAGCGACGGCTCTATGCGCTCTAACCGCGCCTTCTGTCAGCTGGCAGGTCAGTATGCGGTGGATATGTTTATCGGCGCCACCCTGCAGGTTGATGGCCTGGCAAACTCCTCAACCGTGACCCGCGGTCGCCTTTCCGGGTTCGGCGGGGCGCCTAATATGGGCCACGATCCGCACGGCCGACGTCATGCCACGCCTGCATGGCTCAATATGATCACCGAACCGGATCCGATGCAGCGCGGTAAAAAGCTGGTGGTTCAGATGGTGGAAACCTTCCAGGCCGGTGCCAAACCGACCTTTGTTGAAACGCTTGATGCCGTTGAAGTGGCGAAATCGACCGGTATGCCGCTGGCACCGGTGATGATCTATGGCGATGACGTCACCCACGTGCTGACCGAAGAGGGTATTGCCTATCTTTATCGCGCGGAAAGCCTTGAAGAGCGCCGTGCGATGGTCGCTGCGGTAGCCGGTATCACCGATATCGGCCTTGGCGTCGATGCGGCGCGCGTGGCGGCCCTGCGTAAAAGCGGCAAAGTGGTCTATCCGGAAGATATGGGCATTCGTCGTTCAGATGCGACCCGCTCACTGCTCGCCGCCAGCAGCGTCTCTGACCTGGTGGAATGGTCGGGTGGTCTTTATAACCCACCGGCAAAATTCCGGAGCTGGTAATGAAACTTCTGTCGCAGACTCAAACCGAGGCGCAGGCCAGTCAGCTGGCGACGATTGCGCACGATTGTCTGACCGATGAAGCGCGGCTAAGCCCCAAGCCGGGTCTGGTAGACAGTCGGGGAAACGGCGCGCATCAGGACCTGACGCTGGCGCTGATGGAGCGTTCCGCTCACAGCCTTGTGCCGACCTTTCTGGCGCTGGCCCGTCACAGCTGGCTGCGCCCTGCTGATATTGCCCTGCGCGAAACGGTGGGTCGGCTGGGCCGTGACGGTGAACAGCAGATGATGGCGGCAACCGGCGGCGTCAACACCCATCGGGGTGCGATCTGGGCGCTGGGACTGCTGGTCAGTGCTGCAGCCATGCACGGTGGCGCGGCCAGTGCCGACCAGCTGACCCGCACCGCAGCCGCGCTGGCCAGCCTGCCGGACCGCGCCGCGCCAAAACTGTTCAGCAAAGGGTTAAAAGCGACGCACCGCTATCAGGTGCCCGGCGCACGCGAAGAGGCGCAACAGGCGTTTCCTCACGTGATGAAGCTGGCGCTGCCACAGCTGCTGACAAGTCGTGCAACGGGTGCCAGTGAAAGCGAAGCCCGCCTTGATGCGCTGATGGCGATCATGACCTCGCTCAGCGATACCTGCGTGCTGTCACGGGCCGGTATGACCGGACTGAAAGCGATGCAGCAGGGAGCACGCGCCGTGCTGCTGTCTGGCGGCTGTCGCACAGCAGGCGGCCAGAAGGCGCTGGCGCAGCTCGACCAGCGCATGCTGTCGCTCAACGCTTCGCCTGGCGGGGCCGCCGATTTGCTGGCCGCGACGCTGTTCATTGATCGGGTCTGTTCACCTGAACATTCTTATTTCTAGAGGCCATTATGGAACACATCACATTATCTTTACCTGCTAACCGCGCACTCAGCGGTAAAGCTCTGGCAGGGGTCGTTGGTTCCGGTGATATGGAAGTGCTGTACACCGCAACCGAAGGACAAACGCTTAGCATTGATATCACCACCTCACTGGATAACAGCGACGCCCGCTGGAAGGCGCTGTTTGACCGCCTGAATTTAACCAACGGTCTGCCTGCCGGAAAGCTGATTATTCACGATTTCGGCGCGACACCCGGCGTAGCGCGTATCCGTATTGAACAGGTTTTTGAGGAGGTGAGCCATGCGTAACGATGCCAGTTTTATTGAATTACGCGCCCGTGAGCGCGCCCGTGCACTGCTGGACGACGGCAGCTATCGCGAACTGCTGGATCCTTTTGAAGGCATCATGTCGCCGTGGCTGGCCCCGCAGGGTGTGGTGCCGCAGTCAGATGACGGCATGGTGGTGGCACGCGGCACGCTGAACGGTCAGCCTGCGGTCGTTATCGCCATTGAAGGCACCTTCCAGGGTGGCAGCATGGGCGAAGTCTCCGGTGCCAAAATGGCGGCGGCGCTGGAACTGGCAGCCGAAGACAATCGCAACGGAATACCCACTCAGGCGGTGCTCTGCCTGGAAACCGGCGGCGTGCGTTTACAGGAAGCAAATCTGGGGCTGGCGGCGATTGCCGATATTCATGCCGCGATTGTCGATCTGCGCCGCTATACCCCGGTTATCGGCATTATTGCTGGTACCGTCGGCTGCTTTGGCGGGATGTCCATCGCCGCTGCGCTGTGCAGCTACCTGATTGTGACGCGTGAAGCGCGCCTGGGGCTGAATGGTCCGCAGGTGATTGAGCAGGAAGCGGGCATTGAAGAGTATGACTCGCGCGATCGCCCGTTTATCTGGAGCATGACCGGCGGTGAAATCCGCTACGCCAGCGGCCTGGTCGATGCGCTGGTCGGTGATGGCGTCAATGCGGTTAAGAGTGCGATGAATGACTGCATCGCCAAAGGCGTTCCGGCGCAGCACCGCAGCGATAAATATGCCGATTTCCTGCCACGTCTGACACAGTTCGACACCCGTCAGCAGGCGGACACGGCGCAGATTAAACAGCTTTTCGCCCGGGAGGATAAATAATGACCCAGACTAACAGCCGCGGTGCAACCTGGCTGGAAAAACTTGCACCTGATGCGCAGCGCCTCAGCGGCCTGTGCGCCTCTGTCCAGGTGGCGGACGGCCAGCTCAATGGCGAAAGCGTGCGCTTTATCGCCGTGGTGCCCGATGCACAAAACCACTATCCGCGTGCCGCGCGAGGCGAAGTCGGCCTGCTGGAAGGCTGGACGCTGGCGAAAGTGGTGAATGAAACGCTGGAAGAGGACAAGAACAGCGACGTGAAACGCCCGATTGTGGCGGTGATCGACGTACCGAGTCAGGCCTATGGCCGTCGCGAAGAGGCGTTCGGTATTCATCAGGCGCTGGCCGGGGCTGCGGGCGCTTATGCCAAAGCACGCCTTGCGGGTCATCCGGTAATTGGGCTGATTGTTGGCAAAGCGATGTCTGGTGCCTTCCTGGCGCACGGTTATCAGGCCAACCGCCTGATTGCGCTCAACGATCAGGGTGTGCTGGTGCACGCGATGGGTAAAGAGTCCGCCGCGCGTATCACGCTGCGTTCCGTGGAAGCGCTGGAGAAACTGGCGGCGACCATTCCGCCGATGGCCTATGACGTCAGCAACTTCCATACACTGGGTCTGCTCTCCGATCTGCTGAACGTGGCCAATCCTGATGCACCTTCTGACGCCGATGTGGCGATGGTCGAGATCGCCTTGCAGAAAGCCATTAGCGATGCGCGCCAGGATCCGAGCCTGAAAAACCGGCTGGGCGCATCCAATCGCCACAGCTCCTCCCTGGTTCGCGAGCGGATGCGCGCAACCTGGTAATTAAATAAAAAAATAAACCTGCCGAAACCGGTCTGACGGGGCGCATTGCTAAGTGCGCCCCGGGGCAGTGGCCGTGTTCAGAATTATAAACATCGCTGTTAACAGAAAATTCTTTCTTAAATACAGGTGATTTATGATTTACATAATTGTTCATGCCCTTGCTCCAATTTTTGTCATCATGCTGCTGGGTTTCTGGGCCGGTAAGGCCGGAATGGTCAACAACAAAGACGTCTCTCTGCTGAATATTTTCGTCATGGATTTTGCGCTGCCCGCCGCGCTGTTCAGTGCCACGGTACAAACGCCCTGGCCGGGCATCGTGGCGCAATGGCCGCTGATTGTGGTTATTACCGGCGCAATGTGGATTACCTATGGAGCTGTCTATTTCGCGGCTACAAAAGTTTTCAAAAAATCACCGCAGGATGCGGCTGTGCTGACACTGACTGTGGCGCTGCCAAATTACGCCGCGCTGGGCCTGCCCATTCTGGCCAGCGTGCTGGGTGAAAATGGTGCCACCTCGCTCTCGGTAGCGGTCTCCATCGCCTGTGGTTCAGTGCTGCTTACACCGCTTTGCCTGCTGATTCTGGAACGTGAAAAAGCGTTTGCCGATGGCACCGAACACGGTTCAACCCTGACCATGCTGCCGATTCTGATGTGGCGTTCAGTGAAAAAACCGATCGTACTGGGACCGTTGATTGGCGTGGTGTTATCAGCGCTGGGCGTTAAAATGCCTGATCTGGTGCTGGCCGCCATCAAACCGCTGGGTCTGGCTGCCACGGCCGCTGCACTCTTCCTGACCGGTGTCATCCTGTCGGCACGCAAACTGAAACTCAACGCGGTGGTGGGCGTCGGCACGGTGACTAAACTGCTGATTCAGCCCTTTATCGCCTGGGGTCTGGTGCTGGCATTGGGTCTCAGCGGTCCGGTGGCAATTACCGCCATTCTGATGATTGCGCTCTCCGCCGGTTTCTTCGGGGTGGTGTTTGGCAACCGCTTTGGCGTGCAGTCGCCGGATGCAGAGGCTGTGCTGCTGCTCAGCTCTATTCTCTGTATTTTGTCATTACCACTGTTCATTACGCTGACATCAGGAATGTAATATGAGCTCTGTTCCGCGCCCCCACGATCTGCTCTGGCTGCGAGACGGCAGCGCCTTAGCCGCCATCAGTGAGAGCTGGGTCAGCCAGTTCTGGCATCCGGGCCTTCCGGTCGTGGTGCGGCGCGACAGGAGCGAAACCGGGCTGATACCGGTGGGTGTGCGCGGCGAGCGCCGCGAACAGCGCGCCGCCGGATGGGTCAATGCAGCGGATATCGTTCGCGTTGTCACTCCGGAGATGCTGGCGGCGCGTGCGCAGTTGCTTGCCTCGCCGTTTACCGCTTATGCGCCGGTCGGCGCGGCGATTGCCCTCAGTGAGCACGACTGGCCGTGGCGCTGGGGTATTACCGGCAGTACCGGTTACGCACTGGCAACACAGCAACCCACGCTGCATGCCGCCAGCGATCTTGATTTAGTTATTCGCGCGCCAGAGCCGCTGGCGCGCGATGCGCTGCAACGCTGGCAGGCGCAAACCGATACGCTGGCCTGCCGGGTCGATACGCAGATAGAAACGCCGTCCGGCGCGTTTGCCCTCAGCGAATGGCTGCGTGAAGGCCGTGCGCTGGTTAAAACCGTCACCGGACCGATACTGACCGCTTCACCCTGGAGCAGGGAGCTACAATGAAAATACTCTTTACCTTTCCCGGCCAGGGCACTCAGCGTGCCGGGATGTTACAGCACCTTCCCGACGGCGACGCCCTGTTAAACAGCGTGCGTGCAGTCCTGGGCGACGAGACTGACCAGCTCGACAGTGTCGATGCACTGCGCCACACGCGCGCCGTACAGCTCAGTCTGCTGATTTGCGGTGTCGCCTGGGCGCGCGAGCTGATTCGCCGCGGGGTGAAACCCGATATCGTCAGCGGTCTGTCGATTGGCGCGTTTCCTGCTGCGGTGATTTCCGGCGCATTGGATTTCAGTGATGCTCTGCGGCTGGTGGCGCTGCGTGGCGATCTGATGGAGCAGGCTTATCCGGAGGGATATGGCCTGACCGCCATCACCGGCCTGACGCTGAGTCGTCTGGAGAAACTGATGCCCGGCAGCAACACCTATATCGCCAACCTGAATGCGGAAACGCAGATTGTGATTGCTGGCCGCGATGAGGATATGGCGGTAGTCGCGCAGAAAGCGCTGGATGCCGGTGCCAGCAAAGCGATTAAACTCGCGGTGAGCGTGCCGTCGCACTGCGCGCTGCTGGATAAGCCCGCCGCAGAACTGGCGCGCGCGTTCGGGTCCGTCAGCCTTTCCCGCCCCCATTGCGCTTACCTCAGCGGTTCAACCGGACGCGTGATTTGGGAGCCGGAGAAGATTGCCGACGATCTTGCCTTTAATATGGCGCGTACGGTGCAGTGGAATGATGCGATGGTTTCAGCCAATCAGCGCGATGCCCGACTGGCGATTGAGATGCCGCCTGGCAATGTGCTGACCGGCCTGACGCTTCAGGCAGGCTGGCAGGGCGACGCGATTTGTCTGGAGCGCAACAGCATTGAGGTTGCACTCCATCTGGTTAAACGGCTAAGTCAGTAAGGCTGCGGGCGTACATCCGCCCTTCTGCCGCCAGTGCCAGCAGGTCATTATCCCGTTCGCGGCGATGTGAGTAGACAATCGAGATCTGCTGACGCATCTGGTAAGGCTCAGCGAGCGTCAGCAGCTGAATGTTGTTTTCATACACCTTCTTCATCCGTCCCGGGATCAGTGCCAGGCCGACGCCCGCCTGCACCAGGCTTATCATCGAGAAGATGTCATTCACCTGGGTGACCATGCGCGGTTCAAATCCGGCTATCTGAAACGCCTCCTGCGAACCGGCATAGGTAGCAAACCCTTCAGCCAGCGAGACAAAATCACGGTCGGCATAATCACGCAGATCCACCGGACCGGCTCCGTCCCGCGTCTCCCCGGCCGGTGTGGCCAGAAAGATCCTGTCTTCAAACAGCGGAATCACATCAAAATGCGCGTCGCTGAGTTCGCCGTCATCGGTGGCGATCAGAATCGCATCCAGCGCGTCATCTTCCAGCATATTCAGCAGCATTTGATTGGAACCCATGGTCAGATCGAGCTCCAGCGTGGGCCGACGCAGCTTCATGCCCATGATCAGTCGGGGAATGGTCTCCAGCGTCAGGGAGTAGAGCGTGCCAAGTCGCAGACGCCCCCCGCCGATGCCTGCGACTTTGCGCGCCTCTTCGATGCCTTTGCCCATCAGGGTGGTCACGTCGCGACAGTAGTCCAGCAGTGTCCAGGCGGCAGGCAGCGGCACCAGGTTGCGGCCCTTGTGGATAAACAGCGGGCAGTCGATGCCCTCTTCCAGCGTATGCAGTGCGCGATGTACGCTGACGCTGCTCAGCTCCAGCGCTTCCGCCGTGCGGGCGATATTGCCCTTGCTCATAAACATCATGAAGACGCTGAGTTTACGGAAGGTAATTTCCTGGTTGATGTTGTCACTCATTGCTGCTGTTGCCTGTAGGGTCATTTTGCTTTCCCGCATAGTAGCGATTCTCAGCCAGGGTGTAATGATCTGGCTCGCACAAGAGGCACTTACGGACGCAGAGGCGATAAGAGGCTGAACCTGCTGAAGAGGTGCAGAATGAGCGGTGAGCAAAGAGAGCACAGGAGAGTGCGGCCGATCCCTCGGCCGCAAAAAAGTCAGAAACCTGACTGCCCGCGCCTTACAACCTTACTGGCGAGATATTCCAGATCTCATCAGCGTACTCCTGAATCGTACGGTCCGACGAGAAGTAGCCCATTCCGGCGATGTTTTTAGCCGCGCGGCGTTGCCACTCATCCGGTTTACGGTAGAGCGCATCCACCTTATCCTGGGTATCCACATAGCTGCGATAATCCGCCAGCAACTGGTAGTGATCGCCGAAGTTGACCAGTGAATCAAACAGATTGCGGTAGCGGCCCGGATCCTGCGGACTGAACAGACCGGAAGCAATCTGAGTCAGCACCTGATGCAGCTCTTCATCCTTTTCGTAATAGTCACGCGGGTTATAGCCCCCTTTATGCAGGGCTTCGACCTGTGGCGTGGTATTACCGAAAATGAAGATGTTCTCTTCACCGACGTGATCCAGCATTTCAACGTTGGCCCCATCCAGCGTACCGATGGTCAGCGCGCCATTCAGCGCAAACTTCATATTACTGGTGCCGGACGCTTCCGTCCCTGCGGTAGAGATCTGCTCAGAAAGATCGGCCGCCGGAATAATGATCTGCGCCAGGCTCACGCTGTAGTTCGGGATGAAGACCACCTTCAGTTTGTTCTTCACCTGCGGATCGTTGTTGATCACATTGGCGACATCGTTGATCAGATGAATGATGTGCTTGGCAACGTAGTAAGCCGATGCCGCTTTACCGGCAAAGATATTGACGCGTGGCACCCAATCCGCCTGCGGATCGGCCTTGATACGGTTGTATCGGGTGATCACATGCAGCACGTTGAGCAACTGGCGTTTGTACTCGTGAATACGCTTGATCTGCACATCAAACAGCGCGTTCGGGTCGAGCACCACGTCCAGATTCTTCGCCACCCAGTCGGCCAGCCGACGCTTGTTCTGATACTTAGCGACCGCCACTTTTTCAATAAACGCCGGATAGTCGATCTGCGCCTTAAGCTCGCCCAGCTGGCTGAGATCGGTACGCCAGTTGCGGCCAATCTCCTCATCCAGCACCTCTGACAGCGCCGGGTTCGCCAGCGCCAGCCAGCGACGCGGCGTAACGCCATTGGTTTTGTTACAGAAGCGGCCAGGGAACAGGCGGGAGAAATCGGCAAACAGCGACTGTACCATCAGGTTGGAGTGCAGCTCCGAAACGCCGTTTACTTTGTGGCTGACCACCACCGCCAGCCAGCCCATGCGTATCCGGCGGCCATCGTTTTCGTCGATGATCGAAATGCGCGACAGCAGATCCAGGTCATCGGGATAGTGATCCTGAATGGTCTTAAGGAAGAAGTCGTTAATTTCAAAAATAATGCTGAGGTGACGCGGCAGGATCTTGCCGATCATATCGACCGGCCAGGTTTCCAGCGCTTCGGTCATCAGCGTATGGTTGGTATAGGAGAAGACCTGACAGCAGACGTCAAAAGCGTTGTCCCAGCTGAATTTATGATCGTCGATCAGCAGGCGCATCAGTTCGGGGATCGCCAGCACCGGATGGGTATCATTCAGGTGAATAGCGATTTTATCCGCCAGGTTGTCCCAGGTCTGATGCATTCGCCAGTGACGATTCAGAATGTCCTGCACCGTCGCGGAGACCAGGAAATATTCCTGACGCAGGCGCAGCTCGCGGCCTGAGTAGGTCGAATCATCCGGATAGAGCACGCGCGACACGTTCTCGGAGTGGTTTTTATCTTCCACCGCCGCAAAGTAGTCGCCCTGGTTGAACTTGCCGAGGTTGATTTCGTTGCTGGCCTGCGCGCCCCACAGCCGTAAGGTGTTGGTAGCGTCGGTGTCAAAGCCCGGAATGATCTGGTCATAGGCCATCGCCAGGATCTCTTCGGTCTCCAGCCAGCGCACTTTCGCGCCTTCGTGCTGGACGCGGCCACCAAAGCGCACTTTGTAACGGGTATTGAAACGCTGGAATTCCCACGGATTACCATATTCAAGCCAGTAATCCGGCGACTCTTTCTGCTCACCTTCCACAATGTTCTGTTTGAACATGCCGTAGTCATACCGGATGCCATACCCACGGCCCGGCATGCCCAGCGTCGCCAGCGAGTCGAGGAAACAGGCCGCCAGGCGACCCAGACCGCCGTTGCCCAGCCCCGGATCGTTCTCCTCTTCCATCAGCTCGGCCAGATCAAGACCCATCTCATCCAGCGCCTGGTTGAGATCGTCATAAATCCCCATCGCCAGCAGCGCATTGCCCAGCGTGCGGCCCATCAGGAACTCCATCGACAGGTAATAGACCTGCCGGACATCCTGCGACAGCTGAGCACGGCTGGAACGCAGCCAGCGCTCCACCATCCGGTCGCGCACCGCCAGCAGCGAGGCGTTAAGCCACTCATGCTTATTGGCGATAGAGGGATCTTTGCCGATGGTAAACATCAATTTATAGGCAATCGAATGCTTTAAGGCATCAACCGTCAACGTTGGTGAGGCGTAAGTGAAAGGTGCATTCATATCCAGTTTTCCCAATCCGTTACATCAAACGTTGGTAGAGATCACGGTAGGCTTGTGCTGCCACCTGCCAGCTAAAGTCCATCGCCATTGCCTGGCGCTGAACATAGCGCCAGAGCGAAGGGCGGGACCACAACACAAACGCGCGCCGGATGGCCCGAAGTAGTGACCAGGCGTTGGCATCTTCAAAACTGAATCCACTGGCGATGCCGTCGGCCAGATTCTCCAGTGAGCTGTCATTCACGGTATCGGCCAGCCCGCCGGTGCGGCGCACTAATGGCAACGTACCATACTTGAGGCCATAAAGTTGTGTCAGACCGCAGGGCTCAAAGCGACTCGGCACCACAATCACGTCTGCGCCGCCGACAATGCGGTGTGAGAACGCTTCGTGATAACCGATCTGCACGCCGACGCTGCCCGGATGCTCTGCCGCCGCCGCCAGGAAGCCCTGCTGCAGTTCAGCATCGCCCTGGCCCAGCAGCACCAGTTGACCGCCCTGCGCCAGCAAGCCGGGCAGCGCCTCCAGCACCAGGTCCAGCCCTTTCTGTTTGGTCAGACGGCTGATCACGCAGAACACCGGCGCTTTATCATCCACCTTCAGTCCCATCGCCACCTGCAGCTGACGTTTGTTCTCCGCTTTCGCTTCCAGCGTGTCGCGGTTATAACGCGCGCTGAGCAACAGATCGTGCGCCGGATCCCAGATAGAGGGATCAACGCCGTTAAGAATCCCGCTGAGACGCCCTTCACGCATCCGCTGTGCCAGCAGGGTTTCCATGCCGTAAGCATATTCGGCAGAAGTAATTTCATGGGCGTAAGTCGGACTGACCGCCGTGATATGGTCGGCGTAAAAGAGTCCCGCTTTCAGGAAGGAGATCTGACCGAAGAACTCCAGCCCGTGCATGTTAAAGAACGACCATGGCAGGCCAATCTCTTCCATGTGGTGCGCCATGAACAGCCCCTGATACGCCAGGTTGTGCACGGTGAAGACCGATTTAGCCGGACGACCACGCGCTTCCAGATAGGCGCAGGTCAGGCCTGCGTGCCAGTCATGGGCATGCACAATATCGGGACGCCACATCGCGTCCATGCCGCACGCCAGTTCACAGCCAACCCAGCCCAGCAGCGCAAAGCGCAGATAGTTGTCGACATACGCAAACTGCGATTCGTCATGGTAGGGACTACCCGGACGATCGTAGAGGCCGGGGGCATCAATTAAGTAGATGCCCACACCGTTAAATTCACCAAATAGCAGACGTACATGACCGGCAAATGTTTCTCGCTCTGTCACGACCTGGAGATCAGGTATGCCTTTGCGCAATGCGGGAAAAGCGGGCAGTAGTACCCGCGTATCCGTGCCGCCCGCTATTTGTGCCTGAGGTAATGCCCCGACGACATCAGCCAGTCCGCCCGTTTTTAGCAGCGGGAAAAGTTCCGAACAGACATGTAAAACCTGCATCCTCGACCTCATTAAGTTATCCGGCACGCTCCGCGTGCCGATTGCGTAAGTTTCGCTTATCGCTTACAGCCCCGCTTTGGCCAGTCTGGCCAGCATGGCGCGGGTTACCAGTACGATGCCTTCATCCGAACGGTGAAACCGGCGACTGTCTTCATCCGGGTTTTCGCCAATAACCATGCCTTCGGGTAACTCGCAGGCCCGATCAATGACGCAGCGACGCAGACGACACGATCGGCCCACTACCACATCAGGCAGCAGTACAGTTGAATCAATATTGCAAAAAGAGTTAACGCGTACCCGCGGGAACAGCACCGAATTGACCACCACCGACCCGGAGATGATGCAGCCACCCGAGACCAGCGAGTTCATGGTCATCCCGTGACTTCCGGAACGATCCTGAACAAATTTGGCCGGCGGCAGCGGCTCCATGTGGGTACGAATCGGCCAGGTGACGTCATACATATCGAGTTCAGGCATCACCGATGCCAGGTCGAGATTGGCGCGCCAGTAGGCTTCCAGCGTCCCGACATCTCGCCAGTAAGGCGGCGCATTGTCGTCGTTCTGTACGCAGGAGAGCGCAAAGGAGTGCGCATAGCCTTCGCCGCTTGCCACGATTTTCGGCAGGATATCTTTGCCGAAGTCATGGTTAGAGCCTGGCGTCTGCAGATCTTCTTCCAGCAGTTCATAGAGATAGTCTGCGTTGAAAACGTAGATCCCCATGCTGGCAAGCGCCTGGGTGTCATCACCCGGCATAGTGGGCGGTTTCGCGGGTTTCTCCACGAAGTCGATCACCATGTTCTCTTCGTCCACCGCCATCACGCCAAACGCCGTGGCTTCATGCACCGGCACCGGTAAACAGGCGATGGTACATTTCGCCTCGTTGACCACGTGGTCCAGCAGCATGCGTGAATAATCCATCTTATAAATGTGGTCCCCGGCAAGGATCACGATGTACTGCGCCTGATAGCGGCGAATCACATCAAGGTTTTGCGTCACGGCATCGGCCGTCCCGCGATACCACTGTTCGGTCGAAAATCGCTGCTGCGCTGGCAGCAAATCGACAAACTCATTCATCTCTTCATTGAAGATCGACCACCCACGCTGGATGTGCTGAGTCAGGGTATGAGACTGATACTGAGTAATCACGCCAATCCGTCGGATACCGGAGTTGACGCAGTTGGAGAGGGCAAAGTCGATAATGCGGAACTTGCCGCCGAAATGCACCGCCGGTTTGGCACGTTTGGCCGTTAAGTCGACCAGGCGCGTGCCGCGTCCGCCGGCGAGGATCAGAGCAACCGTCTGTGTAGGGAGCTGGCGGGCCAGCATCAGGTGATCTGTTCTATCTAACTTAACCATGTCTGACTCCTTATGATTGCTTTTGGAACACGCACACACCGTGTGCGGGACCATGCCAGACAGTTAGCAGGATGGGGTTGTCGTCCCCGGCGAAAGGAGGAAGGGCGCGCCATTCTCCGTCTGGTAACACGATGTCATTCACCGTATCCGTGGCGTTTATTGTTATTAACCAGCGGCCGGACAGCAGGATCTGCAATCTGTGCATCCCCTGTGCCCATTCATCGTGTTGCAGTGGCTGGCCACCAGCATTGAGCCACTGCACATTGCCGTCACCGTCCTGCCACCAGCGATCTGCGGTCAGCGCCGGAATGCGCTGGCGCAGCTCGATCAGTGCAGCGGTAAATCCGACTAATCCCTTCTCATCCGCCTGCCAGTCAAGCCAGCTCAGGGCGTTGTCCTGACAGTAAGCGTTGTTATTGCCACGCTGGGTGTGGCCGCGCTCATCGCCTGCCAGCAGCATCGGCGTACCCTGTGACAGCAGCAGCGTCGTCAGCAGTGCCCGCACGCTGCGACGGCGTCGTTCAATCACGTCGAAGCTGACGTTCAGCCCCTCTTTGCCGTGGTTGTGGCTGTAGTTATCGCCGTGACCATCACGGTTATCTTCCCCGTTCGCTTCGTTGTGTTTCCGTTCGAAGCTCACCACATCCCACAGCGTAAAGCCGTCATGGGCGGTGATCAGGTTAACCGTGGCGTGTGGCGGCCGGTCATTATGCTGGTAGAGATCGCTGGAGGCGGCAAAGCGGCGGACGAACTCGCCGTTGCTTATGTCGCCGTGCAGCCAGTAACGACGCGCGGTGTCGCGAAACTGATCGTTCCATTCAGCAAACGGCGGCGGAAAACGGCCAACCTGATAGCCGTCAGGGCCGATATCCCAGGGTTCAGCAATCAGCTTGACCTGAGAGAGCAGCGGACAGGCGCGTATGGCCTCAAAAAATGGCGCATCACGCTGGTAATCCGGTGTGCGGCCCAGCACCGGCGCGAGGTCAAAGCGGAAGCCGTCGACGTGGCAGACCCGCACCCAGTAGCGCAGCGCCTCTAAAGCCCACGTCATCACCTGCGGATGATGAATATTCAGCGTGTTGCCGCAGCCGGTCCAGTTCTGATAATCGCCCTGCTCATCGAGCCAGTAGTAGCTGGCGTTGTCGATGCCGCGCATGGAGATCGTCGGGCCAATCTCATCGAGTTCAGCGGTGTGGTTGAACACCACATCCAGCAGCACTTCGATACCCGCGGCGTGCAGGTTTTTGACCGCCTGCTGAAACTCCTGCAACGGCGTCACGTCCGGCTGGCCGGAGGCGTAACGGGGATCCACCGCCCAGAGCGCAAAGGGGTTATAGCCCCAGTAGTTGCTGAGGCCGAGCTGCAGCAGTCGCGGCTCACTGGCGAAGTGCGCCACCGGCAGCAGCTCAAGGGTGGTAATCCCCAGATTGCGCAGGTAATTCACCATAACAGGATGACCAAGCGCCGCGTAAGTCCCGCGCAGCGTTTCCGGAATTTCCGGATGCTGCTGCGTCAGGCCGCGCACGTGGGCTTCGTAAATCACCGTGTTACCCCACGGGGTGCGCGGGGCGACATCACCCTGCCAGTCAAAATCCTCCGCGACTACCCGTGACTTCGGCGCAATCGCCGCGTTGTCATGCGGATCGGGCTGCGCCTCGCCGCCATGAAACAGCGGGTCATCCGGTACATCGCCCTCAACTGCGCGGGCGCAGGGGTCAACCAGCAGCTTCGCCGGATTAAAACGGTGTCCCTGCTGCGGCGCCCAGGGACCATGCACCCGGTAGCCGTAGCGCTGTCCCGGTTTTAACGCCGGAACATAACCGTGCCAGATATCCCCGCTGCGGCCAGGCAGGTCAAGACGCTGTTCAGCGCCCTGCTCATCAAACAGGCAGAGCTCTACGCGCCCGGCATGCTGTGAGAACAGAGTGAAGTTAACGCCTTTGCCATCGTAACTGGCACCCAGCGGTTCAGGATCTCCGGCAGTGATGGTCATTCAGCCTCCCGCACCAGCCATACCGTTGCCAGCGGCGGCAGATTGAGGCTCAGCGACTGCGGTCGCCCGTGGCTCTCCTGCTCATCGGTATGCACCCGATGATTGCGCACGTCGCTGCCGTGATACTCATGCTGATCGGTATTCAGCACTTCACGCCAGTAGCCAGGCTGGTTAACGCCAAAGCGATAGCCCGGACGCGGCACCGGCGTAAAGTTACTGACGACGATCACTTCGTTGCCTTCACGGTCACGACGGACAAAGGCGAAGACGGAGTGCTCCGCATCATTTACCACCAGCCACTCGAAACCTGCCGGATCGAAGTCGAGCTGATGCAGCGGCGTGTAGTACTGATAGGTGTGGTTGAGATCGCGCACCAGACGGTGAACGCCGTGGTGCCAGTTGTCGTCCCCTTCCAGCAGATGCCAGTCGAGGCTGACGTCGTGGTTCCACTCGCGACCCTGGGCAAATTCGTTGCCCATAAACAGCAGTTTCTTGCCGGGGAAGCCCCACATCCAGCCGTAGTAAGCACGCAGGTTGGCGAACTTCTGCCAGGCATCGCCCGGCATACGATCGAGAATCGAGCGCTTACCGTGCACCACTTCGTCATGCGACAGCGGCAGCACAAAGTTTTCGGTGTAGTTGTACATCATGCCGAAGCTCATCAGGTCGTGATGGTGCTTGCGGTAGATGGGATCGACCTTCATGTAGTCGAGGGTGTCGTGCATCCAGCCCAGATTCCATTTGAACCAGAAGCCCAGCCCGCCGTCTTCGGTGGGACGCGTCACGCCAGGGTAGTCCGTCGACTCTTCGGCCATGGTCACCGAACCGGATGCCACGGTGCCGAGCGTACGGTTGGTGTGACGCAGAAACTCAATCGCTTCCAGGTTCTCACGGCCGCCGTACTGATTCGGCACCCATTCCCCTTCGCTGCGGCTGTAGTCACGGTAGATCATCGACGCCACCGCATCCACACGCAGGCCATCAATGCCAAAGCGCTCCGTCCAGTAGAGCGCGTTGCCCGACAGGTAGTTGCTCACTTCCCGGCGACCAAAGTTGTAGATCAGGGTATTCCAGTCCTGGTGAAAGCCTTCACGCGGGTCGCTGTGCTCATAGAGCTCGGTGCCGTCGTACCTTGCCAGACCGAAATCGTCGCTGGGGAAGTGGCCCGGCACCCAGTCGAGCAGCACGTTGAGGCCCGCCTCATGGGCGGCGTCAATGAAGGCGCGGAACTCGTCACGGGTACCAAAACGGCGGGTTGGCGCATACATGCCCAGCGGCTGATAGCCCCAGCTGCCATCAAACGGATGTTCGTTGATCGGCAGCAGTTCGATATGGGTAAAGCCCATCTCTTTGACGTAGGGCACCAGCTGTTCAGCCAGCTCTTTGTAGCTCAGCCAGAAGTTGTTGTCGGTGTGACGACGCCAGGAGCCCAGATGCACTTCATAGATGGAGATCGGCGCGTCAAAGGCGTTGGCAGCCTTGCGCTCCGCTTTCATCTCAACCGGCTCCGGGAGACCACAGATCATCGACGCAGTTTGCGGACGCATCTGCGCTTCAAACGCGTACGGGTCCGCTTTGATGCGCAGTTCGCCATTGGCGTCGATGATTTCATACTTGTAGAGCTGGCCGTTGACCGCGCCCGGTACAAACAGCTCCCAGATGCCCAGCTCCTGACGCAGACGCATCGGATGACGGCGGCCATCCCAGAAGTTGAAATCGCCAACCACTGAAACGCGACGGGCGTTGGGTGCCCAGACGCAGAAGCGGGTACCGAAGACACCATCGATGACGTCACCGTGCGCACCCAGCGTCTCATAAGGGCGCAGGTGCGTCCCTTCCGCCAGCAGCCACAGATCCATCTCCTGCAGCAGCGGGCCAAAGCGATAGGCATCGTCTATCAGGTTCTGCTGGCCGTGCCAGTTCACCGCCAGCTGATAGCGGAACGGGTTTTTGCGGCGTGGAATGACGCCACTGAAGAAGCCGCGTGCATCTTCACACACCAGCTGAGCCAGTTTGCGCCCGGTGGAGGTTTCAATGACCCACACTTCAAGCGCTTCGGGGAGCAACGCCCTGACTTCAAGGCCTTGCTGAGTTCGGTGCATCCCTAGTAACGAAAAAGGGTCGGCATAATTACCCGCAAACAGGGCATTGATCGCATCGCGATCGGGAAGCTCTGACATGACTTTCTTCCTGTGATAATTGGCAGCCGAAATGAACGCGACACAGCCTGTCGCGGTTCACCTGCGCTGCTCTTCATTGAGCCATACGTACAACGACAAAGAAGTCAGGCCATTCCGTGGGAAAAGTGTTTTTGCCGTGTACCACAACCATTTAATCCGGAAAGCACAAGCGTTACCTGTGGCACATCATGGTTAAATCATAGCTTGGTCACGGCACTTGCTATGGACTAAAGCAAAATAATCTTTACCGACCGGCAAAAAAGGGAAGTTGATCACTGAGTAAGCGAAACGGCAGATTGTTTCGTGTACGACAAAAACAAAAAAGGCCGGATAAATCCGGCCTTTGGCGATGTTTTCTGTTTAGCTGGTTAACAACCGCAGCATGCGACGTAGCGGTTCGGCTGCGCCCCATAACAGCTGGTCGCCCACCGTGAAGGCGGAGAGATATTCCGGCCCCATATTCAGTTTACGTAACCGGCCAACCGGCGTGGTCAGCGTGCCGGTAACGGCGGCGGGCGTCAGTTCACGCATCGTCAGTTCGCGGTCATTCGGCACCACTTTGACCCACTCATTGTGAGAGGCCAGCAGCTGCTCAATTTCAGCCAGCGGCAGGTCGCGTTTCAGCTTCAGCGTAAAGGCCTGGCTGTGGCAGCGCAGTGCCCCGACGCGCACGCACAATCCATCCACCGGAATGACGTTACGGGTGGCGAGGATCTTGTTGGTCTCCGCCTGGCCTTTCCACTCTTCGCGGCTCTGACCGTTTTCCAGCTGTTTGTCGATCCACGGGATCAGGCTGCCCGCCAGCGGCACACCGAAGTTATCGGTCGGCAGAGTGCCGGAACGGGTGAAGTCGGTCACGCTACGCTCGATGTCGAGGATGGCGGAGGCCGGGTTCTGCAGCGCAGTCGCAACGTGATCGTGCAGCATGCCCATCTGGGTCAGCAGTTCACGCATGTGGCGCGCACCGCCGCCAGAAGCCGCCTGATAGGTGGCAACCGAAGCCCACTCCACCAGGTCCTGAGCAAACAGGCCGCCCAGAGACATCAGCATCAGGCTGACGGTACAGTTACCGCCGACAAAGGTTTTGATCCCACTGTCGATGCCCTGACGAATCACCGCATGGTTGACCGGATCGAGGATGATGATGGCATCATCTTTCATGCGCAGCGTGGAGGCCGCATCAATCCAGTATCCCTGCCAGCCGCTGGCGCGCAGCTTTGGATAGACGTCACTGGTGTAGTCGCCGCCCTGGCAGGTAATAATGATATCCAGCGCCCGCAGCGCCTCAATATCAAACGCATCCTGCAGTGTGCCCTGCTGTTTGCCCGCAAATGCGGGTGCCGCCTGACCATGCTGCGACGTCGAGAAGAAGACCGGATTGATTGCATCAAAATCACGCTCTTCACTCATGCGGGACATCAGCACAGAGCCGACCATACCGCGCCAACCAACAAAACCTACATTCTTCATGTCGTGTCCGTCTAAGGCAGTTACACCTGCTTTTCATTTCAGAGGAGAGAGCAGCGTGCTATTTTCACGCCGCTCTGCGTAATAATAAGATTTACCTGTGTCCCTTCACTCTACAAAATGCAGGCCGGGTAGCAAGTGAATTAATTCGATTACGCTAACTTTTTCAGCAGCGTAACTAATAACTCCGCTTTTTCGTGAACAACATGGCGTAAAACCGATGACTGAAATGATTTCAGCGACAATATTATTGTTGTTAATTATGGATCCGCTGGGCAATCTGCCGATTTTTATGTCGGTTTTAAAGCATCTGGAGCCGAAACGGCGGCGAGTGGTGCTGATCCGTGAAATGTTGATTGCCCTGATCATCATGCTGCTGTTCCTGTTTACCGGCGAACGCATCCTGGCATTTTTGAATCTGCGTACTGAAACGGTGTCGATTTCCGGCGGGATTATCCTGTTTCTTATCGCCATCAAAATGATTTTCCCGTCGGCGGAAAGCAGCAGTTCTGGTTTACCGGCGGGTGAAGAGCCCTTCCTGGTGCCGCTGGCGATTCCACTGGTAGCCGGGCCATCGCTGCTGGCGACCTTGATGCTGCTGTCGCATCAATATCCGCATCAGATGTCGCACCTGGTCGGCGCGCTGCTGATCGCCTGGGGCGTGACGGTGGGCATTCTGCTGATGTCAGGTCTGTTCCTGCGGCTGCTGGGTGATAAAGGGGTCAATGCGCTGGAGCGGCTGATGGGATTGATTCTGATTATGCTGGCAACTCAGATGTTCCTCGATGGCATTCGGGCTTATCTGAAGCTGTAGGAGAGTATCTGCGCTTCCCATGAAGACAGGGAAGCGCAGAACCGACGTAATTAAGAGAGTAGTGTGAAGGCGATCATCCCCACCACCGCACCAACGGTGCCGAGAATGGTTTCCATCAGCGTCCAGGTCTTCAGGGTTTCCGCTTCGCTGGCCCCGGTGAAGCGACCAAACAGCCAGAAACCGGCATCGTTCACATGGCTGATAATGATGGAGCCACCGCCGATGCAGATCGACAGCGCCGCCAGCTGAGCGCCGCTGTAGTGCAGCGGTTCAATCACCGGCATGATTAAGCCCACCGTAGTCAGACAGGCGACCGTCGCCGATCCCTGAATCACCCGCACCGCACCTGACAGAATAAAGCAGGCCAGCGCAATCGGCAGTCCTGCGCCGGTCAGCGCATTGCCCAGCACCGGACCCACGCCGGAGTCCACCAGTACCTGCTTAAACACGCCGCCCGCGCCAATCACCAGCAGGATAATCCCAGCCGGTTGCAGCGCGCTGCCGCACACCTGCATTACCCGCTCTTTATCCATACCCTGACGATAAGCCAGGCCATAAATCGCCACCAGCAGCGCCAGCAGGATTGCGGTGAAGGGATGGCCGATAAATTCCAGCCACTCATACAGGGTGGTGCCTTCGGTCGTGAAGCGTGCGCCGATGGTTTTCAGGCCAACCAGCACCAGCGGAAACAGAATCAGTGAGAGGCTGAAGCCAAACGACGGCAGCTTGCTCTCATCGACATCCGGTTGATGATCTTCCGGCGGCGCGCTGAACGAAACGTGGTTGCCAATGAAGTTGCCAAACAGCGGCCCGGCAATCAGCATGCCCGGGATCGCCGCACAGAGCCCCAGCAGGATCATCCAGCCAAAGTCTGCGTGCATCTGCGAGGCCAGCAGCATCGGGGCCGGTCCAGGCAGCAGGAACGCCGCCGCTGCGGCCACACCGGCAAACAGCGGGATCACCAGCTTCACCAGATTGCCGCCGGTACGCCGTGCTACTGCAAAAGCGATGCTGATCAATAGCACGACTGCCACCTCAAAAAAGAGCGGCAGCGCGCAGATCAGACCGGCAATGCCCATCGCGTAATGGGCGCGGCTCTGACCAAAGGTTTTCAGCATCCGGATGGCGATCTGATCAACTGCGCCGGTTTCATGCAGGATTTTGCCGAACATGGCACCCAGCGCCACCACAATCGCGAGGAAGCCGAGCGTGCCGCCCATCCCCTTCTGCATGGTTTCAGCGATCTGATTCAGTGGCATGCCGGAGAACAGCCCGGCACCGATGGACACTAACATCAATGCGACGAAGGCGTGCATACGGGCCTTCATCACCAGGAAAAGCAGCAGCAGGACGGAGCCTGCTGCGGTCAAAACGAGTGTTGCGGTATTCATCTCTAACCCTGGCTGATAGCGTCCTGGATAGTCGCAACCGTAGCCGCCACCACATCGTCCAGTGAATGCGCGATATCCACCACCAGTACATCCGGCTCATCGCTACCCGGCTCTTCAAGCGTCGCAAACTGCGTCACCAGCATCTGCGGCTTGAAGAAGTGGCCTTTACGCGCTTTCAGGCGGGCTTCGATGGTGTCGAAATCGCCCTTCAGGTAGACGAAACGCAGGTTGTCATTTCCCTGACGCAGGATGTCGCGATAACTTTTCTTCAGGGCTGAACAGACAATCACGGAAATTGCCTGGGTGCGCTGCATGGCAAACGCGGCGTCGTTCAGTGCCTGTAACCACGGCTGGCGATCGTTGTCATCCAGCGGATGACCATCGGCCATCTTCAGGATGTTGGCGCGTGGGTGGAGAAAATCACCGTCAAGAAAGGCTGTATTCAGCTGGTGAGAGACCTGATTGGCGACGGCAGACTTTCCGCTGCCTGAAACGCCCATCAGGATAAAAACGTGATGCGACGGGGATTGCGTTGTCATTTTTCTGCTCCGGCAGGTGAGAATTTGCCAATGTTACCGATAACAATGTCGTTTCTCATTCTCCTGGCCGCTTAACAGCCTGGCAACCTTTTTACCAGGAAATGCATGAAAGTGTGAGCTGACTCATAAAAACGCCACAATCAGATGCTGCCACCTTCACTGATCTCAAAACCGACATCCAGCGGCTGGCAGGTGCTGGTTTCTCCGGCAATGCGCGCCAGCAGCAGCGCCGCGGCTTCACGCCCCATGCGGTCGCGTGGCGTCAGCACTGTCGCCAGTTGTGGCGTGACAACCTGACTGATGTCATGGCCGTGGAAACCGGCAATCGCCATCTGAGAGGGCACCTGCAATCCCTGGCGCTGGCACTCAAACATCGCGCCGACCGCCAGATCGTCATTGGTACAGAACAGGCTATCTGTTTCAGGATAGAGACGTTGCGCCTCACGCAGCAGATCACAGCCGGCGCTGAATGAAGAGGCATCTTCCATCATCACACTGCGTGGCGTCAGCCCCGCTTCGCGCATCGCGATTTCGTAACCACGCTGCTTCTGCAGCGTACGTTCATCCAGGCGTGCGCCGAGGTAGACGGTATGACGATGACCTTTGCTGAGGATTGCCTGCGTCATCTGCCGGGCCGCTTCAACATTATCAAAGCCTACCGCCATATCCAGGCAGGGCGTGACGCTGTCCATCACCTCAATCACCGGGATACCGGCCACTTCCAGCATGCGCAGCGTGCCTGGTGTATGGGTGCGTTCGGTGAGGATAACCCCATCAATGTTCCAGCCCAGCAGCGAGCGCAGTTGCAGCTCCTCTTTTTGCGGGTTGTAACCAAAGTGGGCGACCAGCGTCTGATAGTTGGCTTCGTCAGTGACGGCTTCGATGCCGCGCAATACGTCAGCAAAAACCTGGTTTGTGAGTGACGGCAGCAGTACGCCAATGGCGCGGCTGGTGGCGTTAGAAAGCATATCAGGGGCGCGATTGGGGATATAACCCAGCTCATCCAGTGCCACCGCGATCTTATCCCGCAGGGCAACGGAGACCTGCTCTGGATTACGCAGGTAACGGCTGACGGTCATTTTAGTAATGCCGACGCGATCGGCAACGTCCTGTAATACCGGTCTTTTCTTCTTCATCGTAGCGCCTGGGATCGCCCTTAAAGCTAAAGTACGATGAGTCTATCACTTTTCTGTCACAAAATTGCCAACCGGGCGCGACGATGCGCGCCCGTTATCTGCTTAGACCGGTGGCAGATCAAACAGCAGGACTTCTGCAGCCGAGCTGGCTTCAATGGTCAGCGCGCTTTCGTCCCAGATCGCCAGGGCGTCGCTGGTGGTGATCGCGTTGCCATTAACGGTAACATCACCTTTCATCACCTGAATCCAGATACGACGTCCCGCATCAATCGCGACATTGTCCTGTTCGCCAGCAGCCATTACCCAGCGCGATAAGGTCATGTCCTGAAAGACTTTCAGCGACCCTTCACGGGCATCCGGGCTTAACACCAGTTGACGCCCCTGCACATCCGGGAAGCGGCGCTGATCGTAGCGTGGCTCGATACCGGTACGCTCAGGAATGATCCAGATCTGATAAAGGTGCAACGGCTCGCTTTCGCTGGCATTGTACTCAGAATGACGTACGCCAGTGCCGGCGCTCATAATCTGGAACTCCCCTGCCGGGATCTGCTCTTTGTTGCCCATGCTGTCCTGATGCTCAACCGTACCGGAGAGCACGTAGGTCAGGATTTCCATATCTTTGTGAGGATGGGTACCAAACCCCTGGCCGCCATCAATCACATCTTCGTTGATGACCCGCAGCGCGGAGAAACCCATAAAGTTCGCATCGTGATAGCTGGCGAAAGAGAATGTGTGCCAGCTATCCAGCCAGCCATGGTTTGCGTGACCGCGTTCTTCAGCTTTGCGTACATAAATCATGTTCAAATCTCCTCAATGTTTTTTATAGTCTGTCCCTGAGGGGGTCTGATTGATAGCTGAAAAACTTCACGCCTCTGTTCAAAATAGTTGAATGAGCATTGAGCAGTGACTGAAAAGCACTGAAGAAGGGCAGGCAAAAAAAAGCCAGCGGATAAGCTGGCTAAATAATACTGGAAGCAATGTGAGCAATGTCGTGCTTTCTCAGGCTGTCGGGCGACCTCCCGAGAACGCATGACAATAATAATCATTATCATTCGCGTCTGTAAAGTCATTTTCACATTTTTTACTCTGATTAACGCGGTGAATACCTTGATGTTTAAAGGGTTTTAATGGACTAAAGGAGAAACCATGAGTGAAATAGTTGTCCGCCATGTCATGCCAGAAGATGCTGCTGCGCTGCACAGGATCTACGGTCAGCCAGATACCCAGGCCAGCACACTCCATTTGCCCCACTCATCACTCCAGATGTGGCATACCCGTCTCGCGACGCCTCCGTCGAATGCGCATCTGCTGGTGGCCTGTATTGATGAGGAGGTCGTCGGTCAGTGTGCGCTGCATGTGGAAGAGCGTGCCAGACGCCGTCATGTGGCCTCACTGGGTATGGGCGTGGATGAACGCTATCGTCAGCGTGGCGTCGGAACCGCACTCATGCGTGAAATGGTCGCGTTGTGCGACAACTGGCTACAGGTGAGCCGAATGGAACTGACCGTGTTCGTCGATAATGGCCCGGCCATCGCCCTTTATCAGAGTTTCGGTTTTGAGATTGAGGGAACGGCTAAAGGCTTCGCAATGCGGCACGGTGAACTGATCGACGCGCATTATATGGCGCGGGTTAAAGCCTGACGTGTGGAAGCAGAAAGAGCACCGAAGGCGCCCTTTCTGCTGATAAACCCTGACCAGGTTCGCTGTCAGTTAGCGCCTGCGCAGGAAACAGGGTCAGATCGGAAAGACGCAAAAGCCGTCATCCATGACATGCTCGGCCCGCGCCGTCCTGGCGCGGGACGCTTTCCTCTTCTGACCCAGTTCCCTGCGCATTAAGCTTATTTATTGCTGTCAGATTCACCCGGGTTTGAGTTTGTCAGCAGTTTTAAATCTCAATAACCCGCACTCAAATCATCAATGCTGCGCGGATCGGAAGCGCCATAGAGCATGCCATCCGGCCCAATCATGATGCTCTGCGTACTGCCCATCGACGGCAGTACCTTCACATGCTGACCTTTGGTTTCCAGCAGACGCAGCGTATCGGGACTGAAGCCCTTCTCCACCCGCAGCTGATCCGGCAGCCACTGATGATGGAAGCGCGGCGCATTGGTGGCTTCCGCCACGTTCATCCCGAAATCGATGCTGTTAACCACCATCTGCAACACCGTGGTGATAATGCGGCTGCCGCCAGGACTGCCGGTCACCAGCCAGGTTTTGCCCCCTTTGGCGACGATGGTCGGCGACATCGATGACAACGGACGTTTCGCCGGTTGCACCGCATTCGCTTCCCCGCCAACCAGCCCGTAGACATTGGGCGTGCCTGGCTTGGCTGAGAAGTCATCCATCTCGTTATTCATCAGGATGCCGCTGTTGCCCGCCACAATTCCGCTGCCGAAATAGGTGTTAAGCGTATAAGTCACCGCGACCGCATTCCCCTGCTTATCCACCACCGAGAAATGGGTAGTCTGATTGCTTTCATAAGGTTCGAGCTTGCCCGGTTTGATCTCGCTGGAAGGTCGCGCTTTTGCCACATCGATCTGCTGCGCCAGGGTTTTGGCATAGGCTTTACTGGTCAGCGCCTGCCACGGCACCTTCACGAAATCGGGATCGCCGAGATATTCCGAGCGGTCCGCGTAGGCATATTTCTCCGCTTCCGCCATCACCTGCATGGCATCAGCACTGCCAAAGCCCATCTTCGCCAGATCGAAGTTCTCCAGGATATTCAGAATCTGCACGATGTGGATGCCACCGGATGACGGCGGCGGCATTGAGAAGACTTCATAGCCACGGTATGTCCCGCTAATTGGCTTACGCTCGACCGCACGATAGGCCGCCAGGTCAGCTTTGTTGATCAAGCCGCCATGTTGCGCCATCTCTCCGGCGATCTCATCCGCGATTTCACCTTTGTAAAACGCATCCGGTCCCTGACGGGCAATCAGTTGCAGGCTGTGAGCCAGGTTCTTCTGCACCAGCCTATCGCCCTTCTGCCACGGTGTGCCGTCCGGTTTGTAGAAAATCGCTTTGCTGTTGGGATGGGTGATCAGCACTTCTTTGCCGTAGGTTTTCAGATCGTCCGCCAGCGCGTCGTTAACCGGAATACCGTCACGCGCCAGTTTGATCGCCGGTGCCAGCAGCGTGCTCAGCGGTAGAGTGCCATATTTCTGCGCAGCCAGCGCCAGTCCGGCTACGGTGCCCGGCGTGCCGGAGGCGAGATGTGATGTCAGCGAGAGCTTACTGTCGGCGTTGCCCTGCTTATCCAGGAACATGTCACGCGACGCGTGTCCCGGTGCCATCTCACGGAAATCGATAGCCGTGGCGCGGCCAGAGGCAGTGCGCAGCAGCATAAAACCGCCGCCGCCGAGGTTGCCCGCCTGCGGATGGGTCACGGCCAGCGCAAAGCCCACCGCCACCGCGGCATCCACCGCATTACCGCCCTGACGCAGGATCTCCACGCCAACCTGTGTTGCCATCGCATCCACTGACGCAACCATGCCGTGCTGCGCTTTTACCGGGTGAAAAGTATCACTGTCCACGCCGTAGGAGACCGGAGGAGCCTGCGTTGGCGCGGCGTTAGCGCCTGCCACGACGGTGAAACTCATCACCAGCGACCAGCTAAGCTGACGCACTGTTTGCTGCATTTTCATCCTGCCACCATCCCATATTGTTATTTACATTTTTTTATCATTTCTGCAAGTGCCTACAAATACAGCAAAATAACCGGGGTTAAGTCAAATCAGGAATAGATCGGAAAGTAAGGTCTGTGATATCGGGTAAACTTATGGCTACGACCCTGATATCGGTGTACGCGGTTGCGCACCCAAAACCCTGTCGCTTTAAGGAAGGAGGAGTGATGAAAAAGTGGATGATTATTCTGGCCGCTCTGCTGCCTTTCGCCAGTCAGGCGAACACGCTGAACAGCACTAACGATCCGAATAAACCTGGCTATAACCCCAGCCAGCAGCGGATGCAGTCGCAGATGCAGACCCAGCAGCAGCAGCAACAGCTGAAGCTGCGCCAGGATCAGCAGCGTCAGACGCAGGACACGCAGCGTAAAATGCAGGAACAGCGGAACAGCGCCCAGCAGCGGGTGATTACCACGCAGCCGGGCCAGCAGAATCAGAATCAGAATCTAAACCAGAACTAATGAAAATCGGGGCCGATGATGTCGATGGCGTCAGTACAGATGGCATCGACGCCCCATTTCAGCAATTCCCGCGCCCGATCCGGGCTGTTCACGGTGTAAACCAGAATCTTCAGGCCTGCGGCTTTCAGTTCGGCGACCCGCTCAGCGGTCAGCACCTTATGATTAAGATGAATTGAGACACACGCCAGCGCAGCTGTTTTTTCCTGCCACTGCGGATCCCAGCTGTGCGACAGCAGGCCACGAGGCAACTGCGGCTCTGCCTTCATCGCGGCTTCCAGCGCTTCAAAAGAGAACGAAGAGAGCAACGGTGCGACCTGATCCTGCCACAGTATCGCGGCAGCCTGCGCCACGGCGCGTCCGGTTTCAGCGTCGCTGCCGGTGGTCGGTTTGATTTCGATGTTCGCCATCATCTGATGCTGACGGCAGCGTGCCGCCACCTGATCCAGCCGCGCCAGCTTTTCACCGGTAAACGCGTTGCCAAACCAGCTGCCCGCATCAAGCTGCGACAGCTTCTCCCACGGCAGCTGACCCGCCACGCCCCAGCCGTTGCTGGTGCGATCGAGCGTGTCGTCATGCAGCAGGAAGATCTGCGCATCGGCCGATAATTTGGCATCAAATTCAATCATCTGATGACCATATTTCGCGCCGGTGTCGATCGCCGCCAGCGTATTTTCCGGTGCCAGTTTACCGCCGCCGCGATGGGCGACGATGCGGGGATAGGGCCAGTGTTGTGTGCTCATTCCAGACGCTTCCCATGGGTTGAATCGAAGAAGTGTAACGCATCTGACGGCAGATGCAGCCACAGCGTACTGCCGGGCTGCGGGCGTTCACTGTGGGCTAAGCGTACCACCAGTGGCGTGTCACCGATGCGGCCATGTGCCAGATTATCAGCCCCCAGCATTTCCAGCGTATCGACCCGCAGCGGTACGCCGCCCTGCTCGCGGCTACTGAGCCGGATGTGCTCTGGCCGGATACCCAGCACTACCGGCCGGTTAGCCCATTTCGCTTTACTGTCGCTGAGCGGCAGAGCGTGCGAGGCGTCGAGGTCGAAGCGTGATCCATCGCTGCTGAACTGCCCTTTCAGCAGATTCATGGCGGGCGCGCCAATAAACGAGGCAACAAACTGGCTGGCGGGACGCTCATATACCTCGACTGGCGTGCCGAGCTGCTCGACCACCCCTTTGTTCATCACCATCACCCGCTGCGCCAGCGTCATCGCCTCCACCTGATCGTGGGTGACATAGAGGCTGGTGGTCTGTAAGCGGCGATGCAGCAGCTGCAGTTCCAGCCGCATCTGCACCCGCAGGCGGGCATCAAGGTTGGAGAGTGGCTCATCAAACAGAAAGACCGCCGGTTCACGCACGATCGCGCGGCCCATCGCCACGCGCTGCCGCTGTCCGCCGGAGAGTTCGCGAGGCCGACGCATCAGCAGGTGATCCAGCTCCAGACTGCGCGCCGCGTCGAGCACCCGCTGGCGAACCTGCTCTTTGCCCATGCCACGGATTTTCAGGCCATAGGCCATGTTCTCTTCCACTGACATATGGGGATAGAGCGCGTAGTTCTGGAACACCATCGCAATCCCGCGATCTTTTGGCTCTTCCTGAGTAACGCGCCGGTCGTCGATATAGATATCGCCGGAGCTGACGCGCTCCAGTCCGGCCACCATGCGCAGCAGGGTCGATTTACCGCAGCCGGATGGCCCGACCATCACCATAAATTCGCCGTCATTGATGGTGACATTCAGCGGCTGAATGATCTGATTTTTGCCATCGTAGGATTTAGTTACTGCCTGAAGGGTTACGCCTGCCATCTTATTTCTCACTCTCAACCAGACCGCGCACAAAGGCACGCTGCATGACCAACACCACCACCAGCGGTGGGATCAGGGTTAATAACATTGCCGCCATCACTTCGTTCCACTGGGTCGGTGAGCCGCTGGTGGAGATCATGCTTTTGATCCCCGCCACCGCCGTGCCGAGGCTGGCGTCGTTGATGATCAGTAGCGGCCAGAGATACTGGTTCCATCCGTAGATAAAAGTGATGACGAATAGCGCCGCCAGATTGGTTTTCGACAGCGGCAGAACGATGTCGATGAAGAAGCGCATCGCGCTGGCACCGTCGATACGCGCCGCCTCCACCAGCTCATCAGGCAGCGACATAAAGAACTGACGGAACAGGAAGGTGGCGGTGGCCGAAGCCATCAGCGGCAGGGTTAATCCGCTGTAGCTGTCGAGCAGGTTGAGATCGGCGATCACCTGCACTGTCGGGAAAATACGCACCTCAACCGGCAGCATCAGGGTGATGAAGATCAGCCAGAAAAAGAGCGTACGCAGCGGAAAACGGAACCAGACCAGCGCAAACGCCGACAGCATCGACACCGTGATTTTGCCGAAGGTGATGCCCAGCGCCATGATCATGCTGTTGAGCAGCATCAGGCCAAACGCCGGCCCGTTGCCGTTGACGCCGTGCGTCCAGATGCGCGAGATGTTCTCCCACAGGTGCGTGCCGGGCACCAGCGTCATCGGCACCTGATAGACTGCTTCGTTGTCCAGCGTCGCCGCCACAAAGGCGACATAGAGCGGAAACAGGATGGTGAGCACGCCCAGCACCAGCACGATGTGGCTGAAGAGATCCAGCCCGCGTCGATTCTCAATCATTGGTATTGCACCTTACGTTCAACAAAGCGGAACTGGAGCACCGTCAGCCCGATGACCAGCAGCATCAGCACCACCGACTGCGCAGCGGACGAGGAGAGATCCAGACCGGTAAAGCCTTCGCGATAGATTTTGTAGATCAGCGTGGTGGTCGCCTGCACCGGCCCGCCGCCGGTGGCGGCATCGATCACCGGGAAGGTATCGAAGAAGGCGTAGATCAGATTCACCACCAGCAGGAAGAAGCTGACCGGCGTAATCAGCGGCAGAGAGAGATTAAAGAAGCGACGCACCGGTCCGGCACCGTCAATCGCGGCGGCTTCCACCAGCGATTTCGGGATCGATTGCAGTGCGGCGAAGAAGAACAGGAAGTTGTAGCTCATCTGCTGCCAGATCGATGCCAGCACCACCAGGAACATCGCCTGACCGCTGTTTTGCGCATAGTTCCAGTTGTAGCCGATGTGGTTCAGCAGATAGCTGAACAGGCCCAGGCCCGGATTAAACAGGAACATCCACAGCACCGCGGCCACGACAGGCGCAACGGCGTAGGGCAGCAGCAACAGCGTCTGATAGAGACGGCGCAGCCGCACCACATAATCCACCAGCGCCGCCAGCAGCAGCGAGAACACCATGCCGAATACCGTGACCATGCCGCTGAATTTTATGGTGGTCCAGAACGAATCCAGATAGTAAGGATCGGCAAACAGCCGTCTGAAGTTTTCCAGCCCGACAAAGCTGCTGGAGATGCCAAAGGGATCGAGGCTTTGCAGCGAGTACCATAGCGCTTCACCGGCAGGCCAGAGAAAGAAGATGGCGGTAATCAGCAGTTGCGGCAGCACCAGAAGATAGGGCAACAGACTGGTGCGAAAGACCGGACGAGATGAAGACATGGCATACCTGGCGTCAAAGAGAGGGGCCAGCCTGAGCTGGCCCGCAAGGAGAGATTACTTCACCTGCTGCTGGAAGCGGCGCAGCAACTCATTACCGCGTTTCACTGCGTTATCCATCGCGTTCTGCGGCGACTGCTTGCCGGTCCAGACGCTTTCCAGCTCTTCGTCGATCACGGTACGAATCTGCGGCATATTGCCCAGGCGCATGCCTTTGGTGAACGGCAGTGGCGGCTTGTTCATCATCTGACGGGTGGCGATATCCGCGCCCGGATTCTTATCGTAGAAGCCCTGCTGCTTAGTCAGCTCGTAGGCGGCGGTGGTAATCGGCAGATAGCCGGTTTTCTGGTGCCATTCCGCAGCGATTTCCGGTTTAGCGAGGAACTGCATAAACTCAGCCACACCTTTGTAGGTTGCGGCATCTTTGCCTTTCATCACCCACAGGCTGGCACCGCCGATCAGGGCGTTCTGCGGCGCATTCGGCACGGTCTCGTCATACGGCATCATGCCAACGCCGAAGTTGAATTTGGCGTAATGACGGATATCAGCCAGCGATCCGGATGAGGCGGTGGTGATACCGCAGTCGCCGTTGTAGAACTTGGCGGTGGACTCATCTTTGCGGCCAAAGTAGGTGAAGTCCCCTTTCTTGTTCATCGCTTCCAGCAGCTCGATATGACGAACCAGTACCGGCTTGTTGAACTCCAGCACCGCATCAAGTCCGTCAAACCCGTTGTTTTTGGTCGCTACCGGCAGAGCGTGCCAGGCGCTGAAGTTTTCAATCTGGATCCAGCCCTGCCAGCCGCTGGCGTAGCCACAGCTCATGCCCGATTTGCGCAGTGCGGCGGCATCCGTCGCCAGCTCCTGCCAGGTTTTCGGCGGCTGGTCCGGGTTCAGACCCGCTTTTTTAAAGGCGTCTTTGTTGTAGTAGAGCACTGGCGTCGAGCTGTTGAACGGCTGAGAGATCAACTGACCTTTGCTGTCGCTGTAGTAGCCCGCCACCGTTGGCACGAACTGCTTTTCATCAAAGGGGATACCGGCGTCTTTGAAGACCTGATGCACCGGCACAATCGCCTGCGAGGCCATCATGGTCGCCGTACCGACTTCATAAACCTGCAGCACCGCAGGGGCTTTGCCGCTGCGCACTGCCGCAATCCCTGCCGCCAGGCTCTGCTCGTAGTTACCTTTGTAGGTCGGAACAATTTTGTAATCGGGATGCGTCTGGTTAAAACGCTGTGCCAGCGAATCCACTTCTTTGCCTAGCTCGCCTTCCATAGAGTGCCAGAAAGGGATCTCAGTGGCGGCCATGGCATGGCTGCTGAGCGTCAGACCGAGCAGCACGCTCATCAGGCTACGACGAAAGGTAACGACGGACATAGAATTTTCCTGTGCAGGTAAATACGCGTGAAATCACGGATTTCTGTTTCGCGAAGTAACATGACACGGGGAAATGAAGGATTAATAACAGAAAGATGACAGCCGGGTGACAGACCGGTATGCGCAAAAGAGGAGGCTGGCAGCGCAGCGGTAACGCGTCACCGCTGCCAGCTTTTGGTTACATAATTTGCAGAGCGATTGGAAGCTGAAAATGCCTGACTGGGGTTTTAAATCACGCCCATAAGGCCATCCTCAGCTCCCCCAAATCGATGCTCAAGGCCGTCGGCGGCGCAGGCAGGTTGCGGGCGGACAGCGCGCAGCCACCGGAGCGTACACGTAGTACGTGAGGATGGCGAGCACTGCCCAACCACAACCTGACCAGTAAGCCAGGCCGTGCCCCATCAGGCACCTAAGTACGCGCTGCGGACGGCTTCGTTGGAAAGGAGTGCTGCACCTGTGTCTTCGAGCACCACATGCCCGTTCTCCAGCACATAGCCCCTATCCGCCAGCTTCAGCGCCTGATTCGCATTCTGCTCCACCAGGAAAATCGTCATTCCCTCGCTGCGCAGCTGCTCAATGGTGTCGAAGATCTGCTGAATAATGATTGGTGCCAGTCCCAGCGACGGTTCATCCAGCAACAGCAGGCGCGGCTGACTCATCAGCGCACGGCCAATCGCCAGCATCTGCTGTTCGCCGCCCGACATCGTCCCGGCGCGCTGGATTTTACGCTCCTCCAGACGCGGGAAGAGTTCATAAACGCGCTTGATCCGCGTCAGGTAGTCCGGACGGCTGGCAAAAAAGCCCCCCATCGCCAGGTTCTCTTCTACCGTCATGCGCGAAAAGACCCGCCGGCCTTCCGGCACGATGGCGATCGCTTCACGCATAATGCGTGAGGTTTGCCAGTCGGTAATGGTTTTGCCATCAAAGGTAATGGTGCCCTGCGTCGCGCGCGGTTCGCCGCATAGCGTACCCAGCAGCGTGGTTTTTCCGGCACCGTTAGCGCCAATCAGGGTGACGATTTCGCCCTGATTGATATAGAGGCTGACGTTGTGCAGCGCCTGAATTTTGCCGTAGTGGGCGCTGACGTTCTCAATGGTTAACATCGCATTTGCCATCTCAGGCCTCTCCTAAATAGGCACGAATGACATCCGGGTTATTACGAATCTCTTCCGGCGTTCCGTTAGCCAGCGGCGTTCCCTGATTGACCACATAAATACGATCAGAAATCCCCATCACCAGCTTCATATCATGTTCAATCAGCAGCACCGACACCTTATGTTCGCCACGCAGCTCCGCAATCAGCGCATCCAGCTCATGGGTCTCTTTGGGGTTAAGGCCCGCCGCCGGTTCATCCAGCATCAGGATCTCCGGGCGCGTCACCATACAGCGCGCAATCTCCAGTCGACGCTGCTGACCATAGGCCAGATTGCCCGCCTGACGGTTAGCCAGATTCAGCAACCCTACCCGCTCCAGCCAGGTCGCCGCACGATCCAGCGCCTCGCTCTCACTGCGGCGAAACGCCGGGGTTTTCAGCAGACCGGAAAATACGCCGCTTTTCAGATGCTGATGCTGCGCCACCAGCAGGTTCTCAATGACCGTCATCTCACGGAACAGACGCACGTGCTGGAACGTCCGCACAATGCCCATCCGCGCAATCTTCTGGCCCGGCAACCCTTCCAGATGCTGCTCACGCAATGTGATCGTCCCGCCGGTTGGCTTGTAAAAGCCGGTCAGGCAGTTGAACACGGTGGTTTTACCGGCACCATTGGGGCCAATCAGCGAAACGATCTCCTGCGGACGCAGCTCCAGCGCCACATTGTTCACGGCTAACAGACCGCCGAAGCGCATCATCAGGCCTTCAACGGCTAATAAAGGCTGAATCATGCCTGCTCTCCTTGTTTACCAGTCCTGAGCTTCAGATGCGGACGCTTCATCGGCAACAGGCCCTGCGGACGCCAGATCATCATCAGCACCATCAGGCCACCCAGCACCAGCATGCTGTACTCATTGAGATCGCGCATCAGCTCGCGTGACACCACCAGCAGGATGGCGGCCAGAATCACCGCAAACTGCGAACCCATCCCGCCCAGAACCACAATCGCCAGCACAAAGGCGGATTCGACAAAGGTAAAGGATTCCGGGCTGACAAAGCCCTGACGCGCCGCGAACAGGCTGCCGGCAAAACCGGCAAACGCGGCACTGATGGTAAAGGCGGTCAGCTTGATGCGGGTCGGGCTGAGGCCCAGTGAACGGCAGGCAATCTCATCCTCGCGCAGGGCTTCCCAGGCACGGCCCAGTGGCATCCGCAGCAGCCGGTTAATCACAAACAGCGTCAGCACCACCAGCAGCAGCGCCACCAGGTAGAGGAAGATAATGCGGTCGCTGGGATCGTACTTCAGCCCAAAGAAGTTATGGAAGGTATCCCAGCCGCCTTCACGCGGCGTACGGCCAAATTCCAGACCAAACAGCGTTGGTTTCGGGATCTGGCTGATGCCATTCGGCCCGCCGGTCAGGGCGGTATTGTTCAGCAGCAGAATACGCACGATCTCACCAAAGCCCAGCGTCACTATCGCCAGATAGTCGCCGCGCAGTCGCAGCACCGGGAAGCCCAGCAGCAGACCAAACAGCGCGGCGACTATGCCGGAGAGCGGCAGGCACTGCCAGAAGCCGAGACCGTAATAGTGGTTCAGCAGCGCAAAGGTGTAGGCACCGATGGCGTAAAAGCCGCCATAACCCAGTACCAGAAGACCAGAAAGGCCGACTACCACGTTTAAGCCCAGACCGAGCATCACGTAGATCAGCGTCATGGTGGCGATATCGACGGTGCCGCGTGACACCAGGAATGGCCAGGCAACGGCGGCGATAATCAGCACCGCCATCACCAGCTTCTGCTTCGGCGTCGAGCCATCAAGACCCGGTAACACCAGCGCCGGACCGGAAATTTTCTTCAGGCCGCTTTGCCATACCGGACGCAGCAACTGAAACAGAAACACCACCGCACAGCCTGTGGCGATCCAGTTCCAGCGCACGCTACCGGCGTTCTGCACCACCAGATTAGTGCCGTCCAGATTCAGGCGCAGCCCCATAAAGAAGGTGGCGAGTACCAGCAGCATCACCGAGGAGATCAGGGCATTGATAAAGGAAGTCTTCATACTTTTTCGACCTCCGGGCGACCCAGAATCCCGGTCGGCATCACCAGCAGCACCACAATCAGCAGGGCAAACGAGACCACATCTTTATATTCCGTGCTGAGATAGGCCGAGGTCAGCGCCTCGGCGATGCCCAGCACCAGACCACCAATCATCGCGCCCGGAATACTACCAATCCCGCCCAGTACGGCGGCGGTGAACGCTTTCATGCCTGCCATAAAGCCGATGAAGGGATTGATTGAACCGTAGAACTGTCCCAGCAACACGCCCGCTACCGCGGCCATTGCTGCACCGATCACAAAGGTCAGCGAGATCACGCGGTCGGTGTTAATTCCCAGCAGGCTGGCCATTTTCAGGTCTTCAGCGCAGGCGCGGCAGGCGCGGCCCATGCGCGAGTAGCGGATAAAGGTGGTCAGCGCCAGCATCGCCAGGAACGTCACCACCCAGATCACAATCTGCATGGTGGAGATGGTAGCGGCAAAGCCGTTGCTCTCGCCTACCGTCCACTGTCCGGTAATCAGACTCGGCAGCGCCAGGTCGCGTGAACCCTGCGTCAGGCTGACGTAGTTTTGCAGGAATATCGACATCCCGATGGCGGAGATCAGCGCAATCAGGCGCTTGGACGAGCGCACAGGCCGGTAGGCGACGCGCTCGATGCTCCAGCCGTAGGCGCTGGAGATAATTACCGCCATCACAAAGCCGGCCGCAATCATCAGCCAGGTGGTGTCGATGCCCATCATCATCAGGGCGGCAATCACGATAAAGGAGACATAGCTGCCGATCATGTAGACCTCGCCGTGGGCGAAGTTGATCATGCCGATAATGCCGTAAACCATGGTGTAACCGATGGCGATCAGCGCGTAGGTGCTACCAAGGGTCACACCGTTAAACATCTGCTGAATAAAATAGAGGAACTGCTCGGACATACCTTGACCCTTACTTAACCGATCATGGGCGATCGGGGTACAAAAAACGCCTGGCAGACAAGCACCAGGCGTTCGTGTCGCTGGTCAGGGAAAACCGGTTAACCAGCCTCCCGCTCACCACAAAACAGCCTGGTTTACTTCACAGCAGTCGAGGTGCCATCGGCGTGCCATTTAAAGACGCCGAATTCAAAGCCCTTAAGATCACCCTTCTCATCCCAGTTCAGGTTGCCCATCACGGTTGGCACCGCGGCACCTTCCTTAAGGTTTTTCACGATAGCGTCCGGCTCAGCGCTCTTGCTGCGCTCCATGCCGGTTGCCAGCGACTGCAGAGCTGCATAGGTGGTCCAGACGAACGGTCCGGTTGGATCCAGTTTCTTCGCTTTCAGCGCTTCCACGATCGGTTTGTTGGTTTCAACCTGATCGTAGCGTTTCGGCAGGGTCACCAGCATGCCTTCAGATGCGGCACCGGCGATGTTGGACAGCGAGGCGTTACCCACGCCTTCTGGTCCCATAAACTGGGTTTTCAGGCCCGCAGCACGTGCCTGACGCACTATCTGGCCCATTTCCGGGTAGTAACCGCCGAAATAGACGAAATCGACGTTCTCTTTCTTGAAGCGCGCCACCAGCGTAGAGAAATCTTTATCGCCAGCGGTGATACCTTCAAACATCACAATATTAGCGCCCTGCTTTTTCAGGCTCTCCTGTACGGAGCGCGCCAGGCCTTCGCCATACTGCTGTTTGTCATGCACCACAGCGATACGCTTAGGTTTAAGCTCGCTCATCACATATTTCGCGGCGGTCGGACCCTGATCGGAGTCGAGACCGGTGGTGCGCATAATCAGTTTATAGCCGCGGGAAGTCAGGTCAGGTGCGGTCGCCGCCGGGGTAATCATCAGCACGCCTTCATCTTCATAGATGTCAGAAGCGGGCTGGGTGGATGAAGAGCAGAGATGGCCGATCACGTAGCGGATGCCATCGTTAATTACCTTGTTCGCTACCGCAACTGCCTGTTTCGGGTCACAGGCGTCGTCATATTTCACCGCAACCAGTTTGTTGCCGTTAACACCGCCTTTGGCGTTGATATCTTCAATTGCCTGAGTCGCACCGGCGAATTGCATGTCGCCGTACTGCGCCACCGGGCCAGACATTGCGCCGACAATCGCCACTTTGATATCTTCAGCCAGCGCCGCATGGCTCATCGCCAGTGCTACACATCCCGCCAGTAATGCGCGACCTTTCATTTTCATCCTGACTACCCCATTTGTTTTGTCGTGTATGTTGTGAGTGTTTGTGCTGTCAGATAAAGTCGAAAACTGATTAAGCATGAATGAGTTAGCGTACTTTTCTGACATTTTTTATTAATAAGGCTTTATTTTTCAGGTTATTAAACAGGAAGTTTCTTCTGTAAATCAACTGACATATTCAGAATTGACTGAGTGAAACAGCATAATACACTGGAGGCAACGGCCGGTTTTTCACCGCTTTGCCAGCGCGTTATGCTGGATTGATCGCACGCTCTCCCTGTTTACAACTATCATCCTGGCATCCCGACCATCTTTTGACCTGTTTTATTGATGAAAATGTGGTAGCACTCTGGTTGTACATTTTCGCTGCACTTTCCCCTGTTACAGAGGTTTTTGTTATGAAGCTCACTATCCAGCGTTTAACCACGCTGACCGCGCAGGACCGCATCGATCTTGGCAAAGTCTGGCCGGATCTGGAGATTGAACAACTGGAGCAGCAGCTGGATGAGCGCCATCGTCTTTATGCTGCCCGTTTTAACGACCGGCTGCTGGCGGGTTTGCAGCTGGAAATCGCCGGGATCCACGGCAAGGTTCACCGGCTGTCGGTGCGCGATGTCACGCGCCGACGCGGGGTGGGACAATATTTACTGGAAGAGACGATCAGGCAGAATGGATCGATAGCAGACTGGTGGATTGCCGATGATGGCAGTGACGATCAGCAGGTGCGGGCAGCCTTTATGCAGGCGTGTGGCTTCAGGGCGCAGAGTGATGGATGGATAATGGCGGTAGAATAGTCAGGCGCAGAAAAACAAAAAGGGCGACATAAAGTCGCCCCTTGAGATGTCGAAGTGCGTTACGCTTCGATCGCCATACGCAGTTTCTTCATGGCGTTCTTTTCCAGCTGCCGGACACGTTCGGCTGACACGCCGTACTGATCGGCCAGCTCCTGCAGCGTGGTTTTATTGTCTTCGTCCAGCCAGCGGGCGCGAATGATGTGCTGACTACGCTCATCCAGACCTTCCATCGCATAGCTCAGCTTATCAGCCGCGTGCGCATCCCAGTTATCCTCTTCAATACCGTCAGCAAAGTCAGAGGTTTTATCCTGAAGATAAAGCACGGGTGCCATAGAGCGGCCTTCGCTGCTCTCGTCGTCGGCAGACATATCAAAGGTCATATCCTGCGCGGCCATACGCGATTCCATTTCACGCACATCTTTGCTGCTTACGCCCAGCTCACGCGCAACCATCTCGACTTCGTCCTGATTGAACCAGCCCAGACGCTGCTTGGTTTTACGCAGGTTAAAGAACAGCTTACGCTGTGCTTTGGTGGTCGCGACTTTCACGATACGCCAGTTACGCAGCACGTATTCGTGAATCTCCGCTTTAATCCAGTGCACGGCAAACGAAACCAGACGTACGCCCACTTCTGGGTTGAAGCGACGTACCGCTTTCATCAGGCCGATATTGCCTTCCTGGACCAGGTCAGCCTGTGGCAGACCGTAGCCGGAGTAATTACGAGCGATATGAACTACAAAGCGTAGGTGAGACAGGATCAGCGTCTTTGCCGCATCCAGATCGCCCTGGTAATGCAGCCGTTCAGCCAACGCTTTTTCCTCTTCTGCCGAGAGCATCGGCCAGGTATTCGCAGCCCGGACGTAAGACTCCAGGTTGCCAAGAGGAGCAATAGCTAAAGTTTGCATTTCTTTGGTCATTCAAACCCTCACAAATTCAGTGGAATTGCCGCACATTTCCCTGCGCAGACGATACATTACGTCAACGTCGCGCGGAATCCGAAAGCAATCTGTGCTACTTAGAGTAGTAAAGTTATCCACAAGTTCAATTATAGCGGTGAATATTTTACACACAGATGACAGGAAGGGAAGAGGGGAAATATCCTCTGCACCCGCCATCGGTAGCAGAGGACCATTATAACAAAAAAATGTTGCAGGCGTTTACTGCGGCGTAAATCGACGTAAATGTTGTACCGTTGCCAGCCACGCAGCCACCCAGCCGATGATCGCCGCAATCAGTAACAGCAGCAGCGCCTCATCCCAGGAGAAGCCTTCCAGTGAGAAGGTGGTACCAAATACCGTCGCCACATTGGCAACAACGGACTGCAGACGCAGCACCAGCACTTCCGACAGCAGCAGCGACAGCACCGCGCCGCTGAAGCCCAGCAGCGCCCCGCCATAGAGGAACGGACGCAGGATAAAGCCGTCAGTGGCACCAATCAGCTTCTGCACGTTAATGGTGTCGCGTCGGGCAAAAATGCTGAGCCGGACGCTGTTACCGATCACCAGGAACACTGCCACGATCATCAGCACGCCAATCATTGAGGCGATCTGCCCCACCAGCCCGGTCAGCGCCGCCAGCCGCGCAAACCAGCTATCATCCATCCGCACTTCATCCACGCCCTGCACTTTAGTGACCCGATCGCGCAGGCTTTGCATGGTGTCTGAGTTCTGGAAATTGAGCTTAGGTGTAATGATGGCCACAGCAGGCAGCGGATTCTGTTCCAGCATATCCATTGCGCCGCCAAAGCCTGACCAGTTGCGGAACTCGTTCAGCGCCTCTTCCCGCGTCAGGTAGTTGACGTTATCCACGCCTTCGACCTGCTTGAGCTGCGCCACCACGTTTTCTGCCGCCGTGTCATCCAGCGTTTTGGAGAGATAAACGGTTAACTGCGGCGCCGGATACCACTGCGTTGCCGCCTGGCTGACGTTTTTCCACACCATGTAGCAGACGCTGGGCAGCGTCAGTGAAATGGCGATGACCATCACCGTCAGCAGAGTTGCCAGCGGCTGACGCCACATATCAGAAAGCGTGCCGCGCAGCGCATAGCGCCACTGCTCCTGCCAGCCGCCCTTCAGCGCTTTACTCTTCGACTGCTGCTTCGCTTTCGGCGCAGACGGACGTTTAATGCGTTTATTGACCATCGTGGCCTCCGTGCAGACGTCCCTGATTCAGCGTCATCATCCGGTAGTTGCGTCGGGCGATAAGACCGCTGTCATGCGTCGCCATCAGGACGGTGACGCCGACGCGGTTGAACTCTTCGAACAGGCGCAGAATATCTTCTGACAGCGCGTCGTCAAGGTTACCGGTCGGTTCATCGGCCAGCAGCACGGCTGGCTTGTTCACCACCGCACGGGCGATGCCCACACGCTGCTGTTCACCGCCAGAGAGCTGAATCGGATAACTTTTCGCTTTGTCGAGCAGACCCACTTTATCCAGTGCCGCCGAAACACGACGACGAATATCTTCGCCGCTGGCACCGGAGATAATCAGCGGGATCGCCACATTTTCATAAACCGAACGATCCATCAGCAGGTGGTGATCCTGGAAAATCATGCCGATCTGACGACGCAGAAAAGGCACCTCGCTGTTACGCAGGCGGGAAATGTCATGGCCGCTGAACCAGATTTTTCCGGCACTCGGGCGCTCAATGCCACAAATCAGCTTCAGCAAGGTACTTTTACCGGCACCGGAGTGGCCGGTAAGAAACGCCATTTCGCCAGGACGCAGACGGAAATCTACTCCCTGCAGCGCCTGACGTCCGCCGAGATATGCCTTACTGACCTCTTCAAAGCGAATCATCCTAATTAGTCCTCTCGGGCAAACAGTGCCTCAATAAAATCTTCCGCCTTAAACGGCCGTAAATCTTCAATGCCTTCACCGACGCCAATGTAGCGAATCGGAATACCGAACTGATCGGCCACCGAGAAGATCACGCCGCCTTTGGCGGTGCCATCCAGCTTGGTGAGCGCAATCCCGGTCACGCCAACGGCTTCATTAAACAGTCGGGCCTGGCTGACCGCATTCTGTCCGGTGCTGGCATCCAGCGTCAGCATCACTTCGTGTGGCGCTGAATCATCCAGTTTTTTCATCACGCGGGTGATTTTTTTCAGCTCTTCCATCAGGTGCGATTTGTTCTGCAGACGACCCGCGGTATCGGCAATCAGCACGTCAACGCCACGCGATTTAGCCGCCTGAATAGCATCGAAGATCACCGAAGCGGAATCTGCACCGGTGTGCTGAGCAATCACCGGAATGTTGTTGCGCTGACCCCACACCTGCAACTGCTCAACAGCCGCGGCTCGGAAGGTATCACCAGCCGCTAACATCACGGATTTGCCTTCGGCCTGATACTGGCGCGCCAGTTTACCGATGGTGGTGGTTTTACCTACGCCATTGACACCAACCATCAGGATGACAAACGGCGTTTTGCCTGAGACTTCAAGTGGCGCATCCACTTTTGCCAGAATCGAGGCCATCTCCGCTTTCAGCAGACCGTAGAGCGCTTCCGCGTCACGCAGTTGCTTGCGGTTTGCCTGCTGGGTCAGATGCGTGATGATGCGGCGAGTGGTATCCACACCCACATCCGCAATAAGCAGTTGCTCTTCCAGCTCGTCAAACAGCTCATCATCAATCTTTTTGCCACGGAACAGGCTGACAAAACCGGAACCGAGGTTCTGACGGGTTTTCACCAGGCTGCGCTTCAGGCGGGCAAAGAAGCCCTCTTTGCTGGGACGCTCCTGCTCCTGCACGATGAGTGGCGCGGCGGCCAGCGGGAGATCGCTGACGGTATCGGATAATGCCTCTGCCGGTTCCGTGTCGGTGACTTCAGCTTCGCCCAGTGCCAGTGCGGCCAGCTCTTCTTCGGTCAGCGGCGCTTCCGCTTCGCTGTGCGGGGTTTCAACGATCGGGGCGTCGCCCAGCGCCAGCGCGGTCAGCTCTTCTTCGCTTAACGGCGCGTCCGCTTCGCTGTCAGGGGTTTCAACGATCGGGGCGTCGCCCAGTGCCAGCGCGGTCAGCTCTTCTTCGCTTAATGCCGCGTCCGCTTCGCTGTGCGGGGTTTCAACGATCGGGGCGTCGCCCAGTGCCAGCGCGGTCAGCTCTTCTTCGCTTAATGCCGCGTCCGCTTCGCCGTGCGGGGTTTCAACGATCGGGGCGTCGCCCAGCGCCAGCGCGGTCAGCTCTTCTTCGCTTAACGGCGCATCTGCCGGAGCCTCGTCAGCGATCGGCGTGACCACGTCGTCGGCGTCAATAACCGGCGTCGCGTCATGTTCAGGTGCGGAGACCTCCAGTAACGCTTCAGGATCGGCCTCAATCGGCTCAGCCTCATCGAGCACCGCGGGTGCCGACTCATGCGGCGCTGCCGCGGTGACTTCCGCCTCACGCTGCTGTCCGGCCACCGTTTCGGTGATAACGACAGTCTCTTCCGCTTGCGCTTCAGCCTGGCCTAATGCCGGGGCTTCCTGTTCTGCCTGCTGCTGTGCGGATTCTGCGACCTCTTGTGTCTGCTCCTCCGCGACAGGTTGTTTCTCTTCCTCTTTGCCAAATCCCAGCCAGGAAAAAAAGCCACGTTTTTTCTCTTTTGCCATTGTGTGACGACACTCCTCGATGGCTTTGTCCCGGTCGCGCGTGGTTTCCAGGGGTAAATCAATGAAAGTTGGTCAGCGCCAGACCGGCGTAAACCGCAGAATAATGCATGACTTCAGCAACTCAGTAGTCTAACACTTTCCAGCCAGCTCACCACAGCACCCTTTTTTAACGTTTCTTCTCACCGATTCGCCCGTTAAACTACGCAACAAATTATGACGAGTTGTGAGCAAGATGAATAAAAACCCCCGCAGTACAGGCGGTGCCGGGCAGATTCGCATCATTGGTGGCCAGTGGCGCGGACGCAAATTACCGGTGCCGGACAGCGCCGGACTGCGCCCGACCACCGATCGGGTACGTGAGACGCTGTTTAACTGGCTGGCCCCGGTGCTGCCAGAGGCGCGCTGCCTCGACTGCTTTGCCGGTAGCGGCGCATTAGGACTGGAAGCCCTGTCGCGTTACGCGGGATCGGCGACGCTGCTGGAGCTGGAACGTCCGGTGGCGCAGCAGCTGACAAAAAATCTGCAGACGTTGCGCGCCAGTAATGGCACCGTGATTCAGACCAATGCGTTAAACTGGCTGGCACAACCAGGTGAACCGTTCGATGTAGTGTTTATCGATCCGCCGTTTCGTCAGGGATTGCTGGAACAGACATTACAGTTGCTGGAGCAGAATCACTGGCTGGCCGACCAGGCGCTGATTTACGTTGAAAGTGAAGTGGAAAATGGCGCACCGCCGGTGCCGCCAGAGTGGGATCTTTATCGCGAGAAAATAGCCGGACAAGTGGCTTATCGTTTGTATCAACGTCAACAGGAGACGCAGGATGTTACTTAATTTGGGGCGTCTGTTGATGCTATGCGTGTGGGGATTTTTACTGGCTAACCTGATTCATCCCTACCCGAAACCGCTGACTTATTTTATCAACGTTGCGCTGATTTTCATGATCCTGATGCATGGCCTGCAGCTGGTGTTACTGCGCACCACGCAGACCAAAGATGCGCCACCGATTGACCGCGTCACCCAGGCCAAAGTGTTTCTGTTCGGGGTGTTCGAACTGGTCGCCTGGCAGAAGAAAAACTTCCCACGCAAGAAATAATTCCAGGCGGGCGCAATGCCCGCCGGTTACTGCCGGGGTGTGAAGCTGATAAAGCGCGTGCCCTGCATCTTCAGCTCGCCTCTGGCGCCCTTGTCCAGCTGATGATATTCCGCCTCTTTAAGCTGCACTTTGATGTCGCTGGCGCCGTTCAGCGGGTGAAACAGCACCTCGTAGCGCATCTCTTCCCCGGCGATCACTTCCCGCTGCCGTGAACGGCGATTGGGTGCAGGAAATTCACGTTTGGTTCTGACCTCAGCCTGCAGAGAACGCTCGGGTGAAGCGTCATTCACCGCCACTTCCCGGCGCTGCTTAATGAACTGACGGGTCGCCAGCACGGCGATAATCGCCAGAACGATGATAAAGATTAGCGGCGGTTTGCTCATAGCGCTCTCATGCCTGCAGGATGATTAATCAGGCGGCAAAGCATACAACCAGAGTTGCCTGATTGTCACATCTCAGAGGCTTAACCTAAACTGGAAGGGATATTTTGGGATCTTTCACCATTTTGAACAAAAAAGGGAGAAACAATGCTCTGGTCTTTCCTCGCTGTACTTTTCTCCGGCTGGCTCTATGTCGACGCCACCTATCGCGGCCCGCAATGGCAACGCTGGTTATTTAAGCCGGTCACGCTGCTGCTGCTTGTCGGGCTGGCCTGGCAGGCACCGGTGCTGCAGACTACGGACTACCTGATTCTGGCCGGTCTGGTGGCGACGCTGGTTGGTGATGCGTTAACGCTGCTGCCGCGTCAGCAGATGCTCTATGCCATCGGGGCTTTCTTCCTGTCGCACCTGCTTTATACCCTCTGCTTCGCCGCCAGCATGACCATGACCTTCTTCTGGCCGATTCCGCTGACGCTGCTCATCATCGGTGCCGCCCTGATTGGCATCATCTGGAGCCGACTGGAAGATCTGCGCTGGCCTGTCTGCACCTTTATCGGCATGACGCTGGTGATGACCTGGATAGCGACCGAGCAGTACTTCTTCCGCCCGACCGATTACAGCTTCTCGATCATGGTGGGTGCCGGTCTGCTGCTGCTGGCCAACGCCGTCTGGTTTATTTCACACTATCGTCGCCGCTTTTCCGCCGACAGCGCGATTGTCGCCGCCTGCTACTTTGCCGGTCACTTTATGATCGTGCGCTCATTGTGGGTCGTCTGAGAAAATAGCCTTGACTCTGGAGTTCACTCCAGAGTGTAGGATAAAGGATGGGCTGCGTTGCTCATCCCACTATTCTTACACTCTGGAGGTCATATGCATCAACATCACGCCTGTGGCTGCGGTAAACCCCGTGCCAGTCACGCCGCAGCAAAACCGCTGTGCCAGGTTCGCCAGGCCCGCCCCCTCTCCCTTTCTATCCACGCCGCGACGCCTGTACCTGCGGAGACGGCAGGCTGTTGCTGTGACAGTAACTGCAGCCCTGGCAACGACGCCGACGCCGCTGAGGAAAGTGACCGGCGAGGCGCCGACAGTTATCCCTTTAGCTGGCAGGTCAGCGGGATGGATTGCCCGTCGTGTGCCCGCACCATTGAAACCGCTGTCCGTCAGGTAAGTGGCGTGACCGACGCCCGTGTGTTGTTCAGCAGCGAGAAACTGGTGGTCAACGCTGACCAGGATGTACAAAACGCCGTTGAACAGGCGGTGAAAAAAGCCGGCTTCCAGCTCGCAACCCCATCAGCCACGTCGGCCACATCCCCCGCTACGCCGGGCTGGCAGCATAACCGGATGCTGATTTTGCTGGCGCTGCTGGTGCTTGCCAGTAGCATTCTCAGCCAGTTCTCGCCCGCCTGGGGCGATCGGCTGTTTGTGCTGACCACGCTGGTCGGCCTGGTCCCGGTGGCGCGCGGCGCCTGGCAGCGTCTGCGCAGCGGATCGCCTTTTACTATTGAGACATTAATGACGCTGGCGTCAGCTGGAGCACTGATTATTGGCGCACACGCTGAAGCCGCGATGGTGCTGGTGCTGTTTCAGCTGGGCGAACAGCTGGAAAGCTATGCCGCCTCCAGGGCGCGCAGCGGCGTAACCAGCCTGATGGCGTTGCGGCCTGAATCGGCGATTCGCCTTGAACAGGGCAAACGTACTGAGGTACCACTCGCAGCGCTGCAACCCGGCGATGTGATTGAAGTCGCGGCGGGCAGTCGCTTGCCGGTCGATGGCAGCTTAATCAGTCCGCTTGCCAGTTTCGATGAGAGCGCGCTAACCGGTGAATCACTGCCGGTAACGCGGGCCAGCGGCGAAAAAATTCTCGCCGGTGCCACCAGCGTTGATCGACTGGTGATGCTGGAAGTGGTGTCGAAGCCGGGTGAAAGCGCGATCGACCGTATCCTGCAACTGATTGAAGAAGCGGAAACGCATCGTGCGCCGGTCGAACGCTTTATCGACCAGTTCAGCCGTATTTACACGCCGCTGGTCATGCTGCTCTCTGTGCTGGTGATGGTGGTACCGCCCCTGCTCGGCGCAGGCGACTGGCAGCCGTGGATCTACAAAGGGCTGACACTGCTGTTGATTGGCTGCCCCTGTGCACTGGTGATCTCCACGCCTGCAGCCATTACCTCCGGGCTGGCTGCGGCGGCGCGACAGGGCGCACTGATCAAAGGCGGTGCGGCGCTGGAGCGGCTGAGTTCGGTGCGCAGAATGGCGTTTGATAAAACCGGTACTCTGACGCTGGGCAAGCCACAGCTGACGCAGATCCTGCGGTTTGGCACGACCAGCGAGTCAGAGATGCTGGCGCTGAGCGCCGCTGCAGAACAGGGTGCCACCCATCCGCTGGCCAGCGCTATCGTGGCGGCCGCGCAGGCGCGTTATCTGGTGATTCCTGACGCGCAGGATCAGCAGGTGCAGGCGGGACGCGGCATCAGCGCGAAAGTCGCTGGCCAGCAGATTCAGCTGCTGACGCCCGGCCATGCGCCCGGTCTGACGCCGCAGCAAAATGCGCAGATAGCGCAACAGGAAGCTGAAGGTGAAACTCTGGTGGTGCTGATGCGCGATGGCGAAGCGCTGGGTGCGCTGGCTCTGCGCGATCAGCTGCGCGACGATGCCGTCGATGCGTTAAAGGCGCTGAAAAAGCTGGGTATTGAGAGCCTGATGCTGACCGGCGACAATCCGCGCGCTGCGGCGACCATTGCCCGCCAGCTGGATATTGATTATCGCGCCAGTCTGCTGCCCGCCGATAAAGTCGCGGCGATCCGTGAACTGAGTCAGCAACAGCCGCTGGCGATGGTCGGGGATGGCATTAACGACGCGCCAGCAATGAAAGCGGCAACGCTGGGCATTGCTATGGGCAGCGGCACCGATGTGGCGCTGGAAGCGGCCGATGCTGCCCTGACGCGTAATCAGCTCAGCAATCTGGCTCCGATGATTGCGCTGGCACGCCGGACTCGGCGCATCATCCGTCAGAATATCGGTATTGCGCTGGGGCTGAAGGCGATTTTCCTGGTTACAACCCTGCTGGGTCTGACCGGACTCTGGCTGGCGGTGCTGGCGGATTCGGGTGCGACCGCGCTGGTCACCGCCAACGCGCTGAGGTTACTGCGTCGCCGCGCCTGAGCAGGCGGCTTCTGATCAGAAGAGTGAAGTTAACGGCGGCCTGTACGGCTGTCGTTAACCCGCCATGCCTTTGCGGATCAGAAACTGATAGGGCAGCGTGTCGGTTTGCTGCGCCAGCAAGCCATGTTCCATAAAGCGGCAGAAGCCGGGAATATCGCGCGTGGTGGCCGGATCATCGGCGATGATCAGCAACGTCTCGCCATCCTGCAAGCTGCGTACGGTTTTGCGCACCATCATCACCGGCTCCGGGCAACGCAGGCCACGGGCATCCAGCTGATGGTCGGCAGAGGAAAAAGCATCGCTCATAATCAACTCGGTTCAGGTAAGGGGCGCTCATTCTAGCGCGTGCTGGCGGTGAAGCAAGGCGATAACGATTGCGCTAAAATTAACCATTGCATAAAAAGCACAACGCGGTAAGATGCCGCCGCTTTTTGCTCATAAAACTGCCAGGCGCTGCCCGAACGGCGTCCCGCAATGGGTTCCCTCACCCCAACATTAAAAAGGTTGAATATGCTCGCATTTTCTTCGCGTCAGCGCATGCATGCGCTTTTCTGGTTATCGCTGTTTCACCTGCTGGTGATCACTTCAAGTAACTATCTGGTTCAGCTGCCCATTTCAGTGTTTGGCTTCCACACCACCTGGGGTGCATTCAGCTTCCCGTTTATCTTCCTGGCGACCGATCTCACCGTGCGTATTTTTGGCGCACCGCTGGCCCGACGCATTATTCTGGCCGTGATGATCCCGGCGCTGTTTATCTCTTACAGTGTCTCGGCGCTGTTCTATCAGGGTGAATGGCAGGGCTGGCAGGCACTGGAAGTGATGAATCTGTTTGTTGCCCGTATCGCCTGCGCCAGCTTTATGGCTTACGCGCTGGGTCAGATTCTCGACGTTCACGTGTTCAACCGTCTGCGTCGCCTGCCACAGTGGTGGATTGCGCCGGGCTGCGCCATGTTCCTGGGGAATATCAGCGATACGCTGGCCTTCTTCTTTATCGCCTTCTATAAAAGCCCCGATGCGTTTATGGCGCAGCACTGGGTTGAGATTGCCCTGGTGGATTACAGCTTCAAAGTGCTGATTTGCATGGTCTTCTTCCTGCCCGCCTACGGTGTGCTGCTCAACGCGGCGCTGAAGCGTATGGCTGAACGCCAGACCGCCCGCCAGGTAAATTTCGGCTAAGCGCCCATACGGTTTCCACTACTATCCGCTAAGATCTTCTGACAATCATCAGGTTGCGTTTGCAACCTGATTCCTGTTGTATTAATGCCTGACTGGAAACTTAAAAAGGGATTCTGATGCGCAACCTGGTGAAATATGTAGGAATGGGTTTACTGGTACTCGGCTTAGCGGCCTGTGACCAGAAGAAAGATGAAGCGGCGAATGACAACGGCGTCAGCGCCAGTCAGTCGGCGCAAACCGTCACGCTGATGGATGGCAAACTGAGCTTCTCGCTGCCACCAGGCATGTCCGATAAAAGCGGTAAACTGGGTTCGCAGACCACTAACATGCACGTTTATGCGGATGAAACCGGTGCCCGCGCAATTATTGTGATTGCCGGTGACCCGACCAATGATGGGCTGGATGTGCTGTCGCAGCGCATGGAACAGCAGCAGCGTAACCGCGATCCGCAGTTGCAGGTGGTGTCGAACAAATCTGTGACGCTGAAAGATCAGCCCGCGCAGCAGCTGGATACGGTGATTTCTGCCAACAACCAGACCTCATGGTCTTCAGTGGTTCTGGCGAAAGTGGATGGCAAACTGGTGACGCTGCAGATTACGCTGCCAGGTGATAATCAGCAGCAGGCGCAGAGCGATGCTGACAACATCGTGAAAAGCATTACGCTGAAGTAAACCAGACGGCTGGCTTCCCTGCACGGCGGGGAAGCCAGCCTTCGGTCAGAAGGGCTTTTTATAAACCTGCATTCTCGCGAATATATTTCCGCGCTTTCACCGCATATTCAAACGGATTGGCCAGTGCCGGATCCTGCTCCGCCTCAACCACCATCCAGCCTTTATAGCCGTAATCATCCAGGATTTTGAACACCGGTCTGAAGTCGATCACGCCATCGCCCGGTACGGTAAAGGTGCCCTTTTTCACTCCTTCCAGGAACGAGAGATGGTTCTCACGCACCTCGGCGACCACCTCATCACGCACATCCTTAAGATGAACGTGGAAGATGCGCGGCAGATATTTCTCCAGTACCGCCAGCATCTTCTGCTGGGAGCCTTCGGAGTAGTAGACGTGGCCGGTGTCATAGAGCAAACCGACCTGCTCGTCGGTCATCTCCATAAACCGGTCAATCTCTTCAGTGGTCTGAATACCGGTGCCCATGTGGTGATGCAGCGTCACGCGCATCCCCTTCTCCGCCGCGATGCGGGCCAGTTCGTTGTAGCCTTCCGCGGTTAACTGCCACTCTTCATCGCTGAAAATGGCTTTCTCTTCAAACACCGCAAGCCCGGTGCCCTGAATACTTTTACTCTGTTCAGAACAGCCAATCACCCGCGCGCCCATCGCATGCAGGAAGTTCATATGCTCGATGAACTGTTCGATGGTTTTCTGTTTGTCGCCGTTGGCGAAAAAGGTGCTGAACCAGGCGTTGCAGATCTCGATGCCGCGAATGTCGAGCATCGGTTTCAGGATCGCCGGATCGCGGGGATATTTGCTGCCCACTTCACTGCCGGTAAAGCCAGCCAGCGCCATCTCACTGACGGTCTGCTGGAAGGTATTCTCACTGCCGAGATCCGGCATGTCATCGTTGGTCCAGCCGATCGGGGCGATCGCCAGTTTTACATTCTCTTTGTTCATTATCTTATTCCCAGGCGGAGAGCGGCCATGCCGCATAGACAGCTAAATCAGTTATAGAAAGCAGGACGCGGCGGCATCTCTACCGGCTCAATCGCACCACTGTTCTGCGCTTTAATGCAGGCATCGGCGGCGACTGAGGCGGCAAAGCCATCCCAGGCAGAAGGACCGGTCAACTGGCCCGCTTTGATGTCGTTGATAAACGCCTGAAGCTCAACGTCATACGCCTCGATAAAGCGATCTTTCCAGTCCACCAGAATGGTGTTCGACAGGCGGGCCTCTTTGCGCAGCTGCACCGAAGAGGGCTCTGGCAAGCGGGCAATCCCCTCTTCACCCACCACTTCACACTGAATGTCATAGCCGTAAGCGCAGTTAACGAAGATCTCGACGTCAATGCGAACCCCTTTCTGGGTTTCGAATAGCACGATCTGCGGATCTTTCAGCTGACTGTGTGACTTCGAGGTGACGCGCGGGAAGACCACCTGCACCGTTTTATAGTCATCGTTTGTCAGCCAGCGCAGCACATCCAGCTCGTGGATCAGGGTGTTAGTGATCGCCATCGGCGTGGTGTAGTTCTCCGGCACGGTCGGGTTGCGGTGCGCGCAGTGCAGCATCAGCGGCTCACCGATATCGCCATCGGTGATCACTTTTTTCAGTGCACGATAGCCCGCATCGTAGGGACGCATAAAGCCGACCTGCACCAGGCGTTTACCCGCCTGAATCTCTGCATCCACGACCCGGCGGCAGCCCTCAGCGCTCATCGCCAGCGGCTTCTCACAGAACACCGGTTTACCGGCGGCAATCGCCGCTAAGGTGAACTCTTCATGGGTCGGATCCCATGAGGTGACCAGCACCGCATCAACATTCGGAGACTGAATCACGTCGTGTCCATTTTCGAATACCTCCGCCTCAATATTCAGGCGTTGCAGTGCGGCACGCGCGCCTTCGACATTAATGTCAGAGACGGCAACCACCTGTGCACCCTGCAGCACATGGCTGCAGCGGCGAATATGTTCCTGACCAATTGCACCTGTACCGATGACGCCAAGTTTCAAAGTCATAATTACACCTGTGTAGGGTTCGTACGGAGAAGAGCAAAACGGGCCGCGGCACGGCCCTGAAATTAATATTTTCGCGCCTGATCCAGATGGCTGTTGAGCTTGTCCGCCACCGCCTGAGAACGTTCGGTCTTCGAGGCCTGCGCCACGCCGACGTGCCACCAGCTGAAATATTTGTGGATCATGGTTTTTGGCAGCACTTTGATGTCGATAAGGGTGGAAACCGTCTGCGTGCGGGCATCTTCCAGCGCCGCCTTGAGCTGCTCCAGCGTGGTCACACGATAGGTTTTGCAGCCATAACCGGCGGCGATAGCGGCGAAATCGACCGGGATAAAGCCGCCGTCCAGCTTGCCGCCTTCCGCATTACGGAACCGGAACTCGGTGGTAAAGCTGTCCATGCCGTGTTCCATCTGCAGGTTATTAATGCAGCCGTTGGTCATGTTATCCAGCAGTACCACGTTGATCTTCGCCCCTTCCTGAATTGAGGTGACCAACTCTGAGTGCAGCATCATAAAGGAGCCATCACCGACCAGCGCATAGACCTCGCGCTGCGGCTGCGCCAGCTTCACACCCAGCGCGGCATTCACTTCATAACCCATGCAGGAGTAGCCATATTCAACGTGGTAGGCGTTGTAATCTTTGGTGCGCCAGACGCGCTGCAGGTCGCCCGGCAGACTGCCCGCCGCTGCCACTACCACTGCGTCTTTTGGCAGTTGCTCATTCAGGGTGCCGAGCACGCTGCTTTGTGTCAGCAGCGACTGGGTCAGGCGGTTAAACTCGGCGAACACCGCTTCGCGGTCGAGATGATCCGCAATCTCCGGCACAAAGTCGCCATCGTGATATTCCACCTGGTAGACACGCTGCGTCTCTTTCAGCAGCTGGCTCTGCGCCTGCTCAATCTGGTTGCCCCAGTCGTTACTGTAGTGCTGCGAGGCCAGCCCGGCGGTGAGCGCGGTCAGCCCTTCGCGGGCATCGGCCAGCAGCTGCACGCCATCGAGCTTGTAGCTGTCGAAGTTACTGACGTTGATGTTCAGGAAGCTGACATCGGTATGCTGGAAAATCCATTTCGACGCGGTAGTGAAGTCGGTGTAGCGGGTGCCGATGCCGATCACTAAATCGGCCTCTTTCGCCAGCAGGTTAGCCGCCAGACAGCCGGTTTCGCCCACGCCGCCGACATTCAGCGGATGGTCAGAGACCAGCGTGCCTTTGCCCGCCTGCGTCTCCGCAAAGGGAATCTGATAGCGCTCGGCAAACTGGCGCAGCGCCTCGCCCGCTTCGGAGTATTTCACTCCGCCGCCGCAGATAATCATCGGCTTGCGCTTACGGTTAATCAGCGTCAGGGCATCTGCCAGCTGCGCCGCCACCGGCAGGCGGCGATCCAGACGGTGCACCCGTTTCTGGAAGAAGTAGTCCGGGTAATCCCAGGCTTCGCCCTGCACATCCTGCGGCAGAGACAGCGTGACCGCGCCGGTTTCTGCCGGATCGGTCAGTACGCGCATGGCGTTGATACAGGCGGACATCAGCTGTTCCGGGCGGCTGACGCGATCCCAGTATTTGCTGACGGCGCGGAAGGCATCGTTGGTGCTGATGCTGAGATCGTAGCTCTGCTCAATCTGTTGCAGCACCGGATCGGGCTGGCGGGTGGCGAAGACATCGCCTGGCAGCAGCAGCAGAGGAATGCGGTTGGCGGTCGCGGTCGCCGCGGCGGTGATCATATTGGCCGCGCCAGGCCCCACAGATGAACTGCAGGCGATAATCTGGCGGCGCAGCGACTGGCGCGCAAAGCCGGTGGCAGCATGAGCCATGCCCTGCTCATTACGGCCCTGATAAACCACCAGATCGCCGCTATCCTGTTCCAGCGCCTGGCCCAGCCCCAGCACGTTGCCATGTCCGAAAATGGCGAAGATGCCTTTTACGAACTTCGTCTCAACGCCATCGACATCAATAAATTGATTATCAAGAAATTTAACCAGCGCCTGTGCCGTGGTCAGTCTGATAGTGCCCATATTCTTCCTTACATGCTGGTGGACCCCGACTTCCGCGACAGCACGCTAGGCGTTGTCATCGGCGGAAAAGGCGACCTGAATAACTGAAACGTGAGGCGATTATAAACAAATATATTTTTCATAAAACACGATTACAGAAGAAACATTTCATTTTGCGAGTGAGATCAAATTTAATGACGGCAACAGGTCTGGCGGGCGATTGCAGTGGGGAAATCTGGAACGTTTAACAGAGAGTGGTGCCTGATGAAAAAATTCATTTCAATGCAGCAGCTTGCCTGACTGGCGTGCGGATTCCTGCGATCCCCTTCACAACCCTGACATACCGCACATCACGCTGGCAGAGTTCGCGCAGGCGGGCGGCAATCAGGAGTTTTACCTGGTTCACAAAATTGCGATGGATATTTCATTTCGTATTGAATATGGAATTTTTATTCCTCATACTCCCCTCATAGCCAGTCAGACACCTACAGACCCGGAAGCAGAGCGAAACTGGTGTCGGTCTTTACGCCCGCCAGCGCTGCTAATCACAGAAGGAAACCACAGGTATGAGTACACAACAGAAACCGCTTGATGTGATTTGTATCGGGCGCATCGCCGTTGATTTTTATGGCCAGCAAATCGGGGCGCGACTGGAAGATGTCACCTCCTTTGCTAAATATCTGGGCGGCTCGTCGGGCAACGTCGCCTATGGCACCGCGATTCAGGGGCTGAAATCGGCGATGCTGGCACGGGTGGGAGATGAGCATAATGGTCGCTTTCTGCGTGAAGAGTTGCAGCGCGTAGGCTGTAACACCGATGCGCTAATCACCGATCCGCAGCGTCTGACCGGACTGGTGATCCTCGGCATTAAAGATGAAGAGACTTTTCCGCTGATTTTCTACCGCGATAACTGCGCCGATATGGGTCTGGTTCCGGACGATATCGATGAAGCCTTTATTACCTCTGCGCGCGCCGTGGCGGTTACCGGCACCCACTTATCCCATCCTCAGACCCGCGAAGCGGTGCTGAAAGCGCTGGATATCGCCCGCCGCAACGGCCTGCGCACGGCGCTGGATATCGATTATCGTCCGGTGTTGTGGGGACTGACCTCTCTGGGCGACGGTGAAACGCGTTTCATTGAGTCGTCACAGGTCACGCAGCAGTTACAGGAAGTGGTGCACTATTTCGATTTGATCGTCGGTACCGAAGAGGAGTTTCATATTGCCGGTGGCAGTACCGACACCCTGACCGCGCTGAAAAACGTGCGTCAGGCGAGTCAGGCGACGCTGGTCTGCAAACGCGGTCCGCTGGGTTGCGTGGTGTTTGAAGGTGAGATCCCGGATAGCTGGGAACAGACTGAGCTGCACACGGGCGTTCGCGTCGAGGTTCTCAACGTGCTGGGCGCGGGCGATGCCTTTATGTCTGGCCTGCTGCGCGGCTGGCTGAATGATGAGGGCTGGACTCAGGCGTGCCGTTACGCCAACGCCTGCGGAGCGCTGGTGGTATCACGCCACGGTTGTGCGCCCGCCATGCCAACCAAAGCAGAACTGGATGATTTCCTGAGTCGTGACAAAGAGGTGAAACGTCCCGATCTCGACAGCCGTCTGAACCACCTGCACCGCGTGACTACCCGCAAGCAGCAGTGGCCGGAGCTGAATGTCTTCGCCTTTGACCACCGCAAACAGCTGGCGGATATGGCGCAGGAAGCGGGCGTTGATGAGAGCCGCATTCCGGAACTGAAACTGCTGCTGCTGGAAGCTGCTCAGCAGGCTGCCAGAGAGGCAGGATTAGAGAATAAAAGCGGGATTCTGGCGGATACAACCTACGGTCAGAAGGCGCTGAACGCCATCACCGGTAAGAACTGGTGGATTGGCCGCCCGATTGAGCTGCCGAGCTCGCGTCCGCTGCGCCTGGAGCATGGCAACATCGGCTCGCAGCTGATCGACTGGCCTGCCGAACACGTGGTGAAATGTCTGGTCTTCTATCATCCGCATGACAGTGCTGAACTGCGTAAAGAGCAGGATGAGCTGGTGCTCGATGTCTGGAACGGCTGTAACAAAAGCGGTCATGAGCTGCTGCTGGAAGTGATTCTGCCCGACAACAACCCGGATAAGAACGAAGCGTATTACTTTGATATGTTGAGCCATTTCTACAGTCTGGGCATCCAGCCTGACTGGTGGAAACTGCCACCGCTGTCGGCGGAAAGCTGGCAGGCGATTAGCGGTCTGATTGAGCAGCAGGATCCCCACTGTCGCGGCATTCTGTTACTCGGTCTGGATGCGCCCGAAGAGAAGCTTAAAGCGGGCTTCGCCGCGGCGGCCAAAGCGCCCTGGGTGAAAGGTTTTGCGGTAGGCCGCACTATCTTTGGTCAGCCTTCCCGCCAGTGGTTACAGGGGGAGCTGGACGATCAGGCGTTGATTGAGACGGTTAAAGGCAACTATCTGCGACTGATTGAGTACTGGCGCGCTGCCCGCGCCTGATTTCCTGCTCTGCCAGAGGCTGTCTCAACCAGGATAGCCTCAGACTGCTGACTCATTCAAAGCAGGGTGAACGTTGCCGCAACGAATAAGCTCAATGCGCAGGTAACACGGTCAGAGGAGGAAAGCGTCCCGCGCCAGGGACAAAAACGCCGGGAGCGTTTTTGAACAACGCAACGCGTTGGCCCGGCTACGGGCGCACCTCAGGGACGAGGTGCGTAATCGCGCGGGCCGAGCGGCCAGGGATGGCTTTAGCGACTTTCCGATCTGACCGTGTTACCTGAGCCTGCACAGTCTTACAGCTGGAAGGGACACACTTTTCAACAATCTCACGCCATCACACCCGGGATGGCGTTTTTACTCGCATCCCTCTTCCCCTCACTTACTTTCCACGTCGGTTTTCATCCTGTTATGACCTGTGCAGAGGCGCGCCTCGGGTGCTGAGGCTAATCTGTGAACCATTTCATAAAGCCATGAAATAAACTGCATCGTTGACGCAAAGAAATGAAATTTTCCATCCATCTGGTAATATAGCGCTCATTATGCAGCCATTATTCTAATTATACGGGCAGAAGTGATGAACAATAATCCCACCCAACTTTCTCTCTTGCAGGACGATATTCGTCGCCGCTACGAAACGCTGAGCAAGCGTCTTAAACAGGTTGCGCGCTACATCCTTGATAACAGTAACAGTATTGCTTTCGATACCGTCGCCTCGATTGCTCAGCAGGCCGATGTGCCACCGTCCACGCTGATCCGCTTTGCGAATGCTTTTGGCTTCAGCGGCTTCAACGAAATGAAACAGGTTTTTCGTCAGCACCTGATGGAAGAGACGGTCAACTATACCGAGCGCGCTCGCCTGTTTCGCCAGACCTCAACGGACGACAGCGCCAGTGCGCCTGAAAGTCCGGCGGAAATCCTCAACGTCTTTACCATGGTTAACAGCCAGGCGCTGCAGCAGCTGGCGATGCAGGTTAATCCTGAGCAGCTGAACAAAGCGGTGAAGCTGCTGAATGAAGCTGAGAATATCTATGTCATCGGACTGCGCCGCTCTTTCAGCGTCGCCTCCTACCTGGTCTACGCGCTGCGTCATCTGGAGCGCCGCGCTTTCCTGATTGATGGCCTGGGCGGGATGTTTACCGAGCAACTCAGCCTGGTAAACCCGAAAGATGTGGTGATTGCAATTAGCTACTCGCCTTATGCACGTGAAGCGGTCGAGGTGGTTGAAATGGGTGCCAAGCGCGGTGCGCATCAGATTGCCATTACCGACAGTCAGGTCAGTCCGCTGGCCGCCTTCAGCGATGTCTGCTTTGTGGTACGTGAAGCGCAGGTCGATGGCTTCCGTTCGCAGGTCGCTTCACTCTGCCTGGCACAGACGCTGGCGGTTTCGCTGGCACTGAACAACGCAAAGACCAGCTGAGTTCCACACACAAAAAAGGGCAGCGCGACAGGCTGCCCTTTTTACTGATATGAACGCGGGTTATAAACCGTGATTGCTGTTTATTTTTCAGTGAAGACTTACGCTTTCCGCGGATAGCTGTCGCTGTTCACCCAGGCGTGATCTTTCTCCCAGGTAAATTTCCACAGCCGCACCGGCCCCGCCATCACGTTCAGATAGTAGTTATTGTATCCCGCCAGCGTCGCTACCGGATGATAGCCGCGCGGTACCATCACCACGTCGCGATTATAAGGTGCCATACAGACATCCAGGGAACGGTCGTCGGTGTAGACGCGCTGCATGGCAAAGCCAGGCTCCGGATCGAAACGGTGATAGTAGGTCTCTTCCAGGTAGGTTTCGTTTTCACTCTCCTCCTGGTCGTGCTTGTGGCTGGGATACGAGCTGGTATCGCCCTCGTTGGTATAGACTTCCACCACCAGCAGGCTATCAGCCGGTTCATTGTCAGGCAGGATATTGTGAACCAGGCGCTGGTTGCGCCCTTTTCCGCGATGCTCAACGCCGACATCGGCTGGTGCAATCAGGCGCGCAGGCAGATTCCCCTGACCGGGCGCATTACAGACCGCCAGCTCAAGATCGCTGTCAGCGTAAACCTCTACTTCATCATCATGTGGCACATAAACGGAATAAGGCGGTACGCGCTCAAAAGGCGACATGCGCTGACCGATACCGGGAAACTCAGCATGGCGGGTTTTTACCGAGGCCAGCCCGGCCACCAGCACCAGACATAGCTCTTTATCACCACTACTGAGGCGCAGGGTTTCCCCTTTCTTCAGCAAATAGGCATCAAATCCCACATAACGCCAGCCGGCGCGCTCAGGCGTCACATGCTGAATACGACCCTGCGCGTCAGGGGCTTGTGCTTTCGACAGTAAAGACATCCTGATACTCCTCTCTGTCACGATTGACGCTGCGGTGGGCTCGCGGGCGTGATGCCAGCGAACAAAGCGACCGGCAGATTATCCTGACGGTCGCGCACCGGGATCAGCGTTGAAATGAATCAGCCTAAGGTTGGCATACTGAATTCAGACACGGTCTGCTGACCGGATGGCCAGCGTACGGTGGCCGTTTTCATGCGGGTATAGAAGCGCACGCCATCCGGCCCATGAACATTGAGCGCGCCAAACACTGAACGCTTCCAGCCGCCGAAGCTGTGGAACGCCATCGGCACCGGAACCGGCACGTTGACACCGACCATACCCGCTTCAACGTTCTGCACAAACTCACGTGCGGTGTGACCGTTGCTGGTGAAAATCGCGCTGCCGTTGCCGAATTCATGGCTGTTAACCAGTTGCAGCGCACTGTCGTAGTCCGGTGCGCGCATGATGCTCAGCACCGGCCCGAAAATCTCTTCGCGCCAGATCACCATCTCAGAGGTGACATGATCAAACAGCGTGCCGCCGACGTAGTAACCTTCGGCGTGACCCGCAACCTGCACGTTACGGCCATCGACCACCAGCTTCGCGCCTTCCTGCTCGCCTTTGTCGATGTAGCCCAGCACTTTCTTCTGGTGCGCCGCCGAAACGACCGGTCCCATCTCATTTTCATCAGCGCCCTGATTAATGCCAGGGCCGATACGCAGCGCGTTCACCAGCGGAGTCAGACGGGCGATCAGCTTGTCGGCGGTATCATCGCCCACGGCGACCACAACCGGCAGCGCCATGCAGCGTTCACCAGCAGAGCCAAACGCACCGCCCATAATGGCGTTGACGGTAGCATCCAGGTCGGCATCCGGCATAACGATAGCGTGGTTTTTCGCCGCGCCAAACGCCTGTACCCGCTTGCCGTGGGCGCTGGCGGTTTTATAGATATGCTCAGCCACGCCAGAAGAACCGACGAAGCTCACCGCGGCAATACGCGGATCTTTATAGAGCTGCTCAGCATCTTCATTGGAACTGTGCACCACGTTGAATACGCCATCGGGCAGGCCCGCTTCGGTCAGCAGTTCAGCCATACGCACTGCCGCGGAAGGATCCAGAGCCGGTGGCTTCAGCACAAAGGTGTTACCGCAGGCCAGGGCTATCGGGAACATCCACAGCGGCACCATCGCCGGGAAGTTAAACGGCGTAATGCCCGCCACGACGCCGACCGGTTGCATCAGCGAGTAGCTGTCAACGCCGCTGCCGACGTTCGGGGAATATTCGCCTTTGAGCAGATGGGGGATCCCGCAGGCAAACTCAATCACTTCGATGCCACGCGTCAGTTCACCCAGCGCATCAGACCAGACTTTGCCGTGCTCAGAGACAATCAGCGCCGCCAGCTCGTCACGGTGCTTCTCCATCAGGGCTTTAAAGTTGAACAGAACGCGGGCGCGACGCAGCGGCGAGGTTTTCGACCAGGCGGCAAAAGCGTCATGCGCGACACCAATCGCCTGGGCCACTTCATCAGCGGTACTTTGCGTCAGTTCACGTACCACTTTGCCGGTTGCCGGATCGTAAACAGGAATGGTTTCGTTGCTGGCGCTGAAAGTGGTTTTACCGCCAATAAAGTTACCTATGATTGTCATGATGTTGCCTCTTTAGATGGTTAAGTTCCCTGCAGACGGACCATGCGACCTGCCACACTGCCTGACCAGGCAAACCTGAAAGCGTGCTATGAAGCTATTACAGTGGAACAAATTTTTCAAATGGTTATTTTTGGAAAATTTGATTTTAGCGGCACAGATCGCATTTTTCCCGCCACTCAGTCTCTCGCGGCATTACGATGACGGGAGGCCACTAATAGCGGCCAGACTTAGCGTAGCAGGGTAATAGCCTGGGAGTGGTTTGGGCGTTTTACTGCGAAGTCGATCCAGCCTTTATGCATCCGGCTGAAACGGAATATGAAATTAATGCGAGGCTGATCTAATAATTTGCGTTTCATTATTCACTATTAATGAAATAAATGTTCTCTTTGGTCGCATCATCCTCCTGTCCCGGAGTCAGCGCATGGCCATCGATCCAACCCGTTTCTGTATTAACCGCAAAATTGCGCCCCGGCTCTCGCTGGAGGCATTTTTTCAGCTGGTTCAGCGCCTGGGGCTGAGCAAGGTTGAACTGCGTAATGACATGCCGGGCGGCAGCGTCACTGACGATCTCAGCACCGATCAGCTGCGCGCTCTGACCGACAGGTATCATATTGATATCATCACCATTAATGCGCTCTATCCGTTTAACCGCATTGATGACGCGCTACTGGCCCGGGCCGAAGCACTGTTACAGACAGCACAACAGATTGGTGCAAAGGCGCTGGTCATGTGTCCGCTGAATGAGGGGATTGCCGTGTCGCCTCAGCAGACTCAGACGGCGATGCAGCAGCTGGCCCCGCGCTTTGCCCACTATGGCATTCAGGGGCTGGTGGAGCCGCTGGGTTTTCCGGTCAGCTCACTGCGTTCGGCGGTACACGCGCAGCAATTGATCGCCGCGGCGGACGTGCCCTTTAAGTTGTTGCTGGATACCTTTCATCATCATCTTTATGAGCAGGCTGAACTGGAGTTTCCAGCAGGCATTGATGTTAATCAGATCGGTCTGGTGCACCTTTCGGGCGTGGAAGATCGGCGCCCAATCGCCGAACTGACCGATGAAGAACGCATCATGCTGAGTGATAACGATGTACTGAAGAGCGTGGTACAGGTGAAGCGGCTGGAGATGCTCGGCTATAAGGGCGTTTATGCCTTTGAGCCCTTCTCCAGTCAGCTCAGCAACTGGCCCCCTGCGGAGATTGAACGCCAGATTCGCAACAGTATTGAACTGCTGCAGGCCTGAATCCTGTTCTGCACTTTGCGCGCACCATTAATCGGTTTATCTGTGTCTGAAAAGACGTTCTGGCCCGCTGCTGGGCCATTTTTTTATCCTGAAGAATCGTCTGCTGCCGGCAACACCGCCTGACGCCGCTGCATGCGCAGCGTGCAGAAAAAAGCGACGCAGACCAGCAGCGCCGTGAGCAGGTAGACGCGTGAGACCCCCGCATAAGTCATGATGAATCCGGCAAGTGGCCCGGTTATCCCCAGCGACAGATCCATAAAGGCGGTGTAGGTCGCCAGCGCGCTGCCCTGATTCTGCTGCGGCACCACTTTTACCGCCACCACGCCCAGCGCCGGGAATACCAGCGAGAACCCGGCACCGGTCAGAAATGCGCCCGCTTTTGCCATCCAGGGATCACCCGCTGCGGCGACCAGAAACAGTCCGGCGGCTTCAACCGCCAGACAGATGCTGGCGACCCGCAGACCGCCGTGGCGGTTAATCGCATTCGGGAACAGCAAACGCGCTCCGACAAAAGCGCCGCTGAACAGGGAGAGCGCAAAGGCGGCCCCTTCCCAGCCTTTATCCTGATAGAACAGGGTAATAAAGGTGGCGATGACACCAAAACCCGCCGAACCCATCGCCAGAATCGCACCAAAACCGGCGATTTTCCCCAGCACCGCACGAAACGGCAGGGGTCTGGCCCGGCTGGCTTTTACGGCCGGACGCGGCACCGCGCAGACGATGCCCACCACGCAGATAGCAACAATGACCAGCGACAGCCACAGCAGGCCACCTGCCCGGAATATCACTACGCCGAGCGGTGCGCCAATCGCCATCGCGCCATAAGTGACGATACCGTTCCAGGAGATGACCCGGCCAATGTGCAGCGAACCCACCCGCGCCACACCCCACAACGAGGTACCGGTGCCGGTAAAACTCTGGCCCACGCCCAGAATCAAGCGGCCCACGCAGAGCAGCGTCAGGCTTAACAGCGGTGATTCGATGAGCGCCGCCAGCAGAATACACAGCCCGCTGATCAGACAGCCCACCAGGCCGGTCACCACCACTTTCTTTGGCCCCCAGAGATCGGCATAGCGTCCGGCGTGTGGGCGGCTCAGCAGCGTCGCCACATATTGCAGGCTGATCACCAGGCCCGCCCAGAATGCGCTGAAGCCCAGCTGGTCATGCACCCATCCTGGCAATACCGCCAGCGGCAGACCGATAGTGAGATAGCTGGCAAAGTTGTAGGCCACGATAGAGAGGATCAGCAGAGAGATGTGCAGGTTTCCGGATGGGGTGTTCGGTTCCGCTGAAGGCTGTTCAGGCATGAGTCCTCGCGCTCGTATTTGGCTGAATGATAAGGTTTATCCTTTAACTATACCCGCTTTCACCACTGGCGCATCTTAATGACACGGTTATCGGACGGCTGCCCCTGCCCGGACGTGCAGCAGAAAGCCGGGTAAAAACCGGAACAATGGGGACTTGCGGCTCTGCCGCGATAGCTGAGTGCTATGGCGCTGATGACATCATCCACCTGCCGCCGCGCTTTACCGTTTCTCTGATAAATCAGATTGTTAATTTTGTTTCAGCTACACTTTCAACAGCCAAATTACGTTATGAGAGAGAGAATGAGCGAGCTGCAACGGGAAAAGATCGGACAAAATATTCTGATAAAACTGGCGATGCTGGTCATTATCCTCGCCGGGGTTCGGGCAGCGTCCGATATTCTGGTTCCGCTGCTGCTGGCGGCGTTCTTTGCCATTGTGCTGAATCCGCTGGTGACGATGCTGATGCGTCGTGGCTTCCGCCGTGGGCTGGCGATTGGGCTGGTGATCACGGTGATTTTCTGCGCTCTCGTGCTACTGGGTGCCATTATTGCCAGCTCCATGAGCGAGTTTTCCGATCTCTATCCGCAACTGCGCGCCACCATGGAGCAGAAAATGACGGTGCTGCAACATCTGGCGGCGGGCTTTCATCTTAATATTTCAACCGATGCGCTGGTACAGCGTTTCGATCCTAATACCATGATGAACCTGGCTACCGTGGCGCTGAGCGGCTTTTCCGGCGCGATGACCAATACCGTGCTGCTGGTGCTGACCGTGGTGTTTATGCTGTTTGAGGTCCATCACCTGCCCTATAAAATGCGCAACGCGCTGGTGAATCCGAAAATTCGCATCGCCGGACTGCATAAAGCGCTGAAAGGCGTCACGCACTATCTGGCGCTGAAAACCCTGGTGAGTCTGATAACCGGCATCGCAGTCTGGCTGAGTCTCTACCTGCTGGATGTGAAGTTTGCGCTGTTATGGGGTGTCGTAGCGTTTATCCTCAACTTTATTCCCAATATCGGCCCGATTATCGCCGGTATCCCGCCCTTCCTGCAGGCGTTGTTACTGAACAGCCTGTTTGATGCCGCGATGGTGGCGGCGCTGTTTACCGCGATTCATATGGTGTTTGGCAATATGCTGGAGCCGCGCCTGATGGGGCGCGGTCTTGGCTTATCGACACTGGTGGTGTTTCTGTCGCTGGTATTCTGGGGCTGGCTGCTCGGTCCGGTCGGCATGCTGCTCTCGGTGCCGCTCACCAGCATTACTAAAATTCTGATGGAAACCACGCCAGGCGGCAGCCGTCTGGCGATTATGCTGGGCACCGGACGACCCAAGCGGGCACGGGCATTAACCAAGTAGCCGCTGCTGCACGTGCTGCAGATGGCTCTCCATCGCCTGACGGGCTGCTGCTTCATCGCCCGCCACAATCGCATTGGCGATCTGCTGATGGTCTGCGTTCATCTCCTGCGCGAAGCTGTTATCGGCATAATGGCGCTCCAGTCGCTGCACATGCGGGCTGTGGCGCCGGTTCCATAACTGCTCCAGCAGGTCGCGTAATACATCATTGCCGCTCATCTCACTGATCAGCAGATGGAAGCGCTTGTCCTGCTCCAGAAAGGCCGCGTCATTTTCATTGTACTGCTGCAGTTCAGCGGTCAGCGCCAGCAGTGCTGCACGCTGAACGGTGGTGCCGTTACGTGCGGCAAATCCCGCCAGCATCCCCTCAAAAGCTTCACGCGCCTGCAACAGATCCTGCAGACTACAGGTTTCACTCTCCTGCGGAACCGCAGCCTGCGGCAGCGGCTGGGCGACGTAAACACCGTTGCCAGTGCGGATATCGACCCAGCCGGTCATCTCCAGCGCAATCAATGCTTCACGCACTGATGAACGACTGACACCCAGCTGTTTTGCCAGCTCGCGCTCCGGTGGCAGCAACCCACCTGCCACAAAGTCACCGCGCGTGATACCGGCCATGATAACGTTGGCGATCTGACGGTACAGGCGCTCGGTTTTTATTACTGGCAGCGTCATCACCCTCTCCTCTGATTGCACGTAAAAGCGATCTCTTCACCGATACAGTTTGTCATGCTGCGATCCGGATCACGGCCCTGTTTTGTCCACTATCATACTCTTGGTCCAGCGGCCTGACCACTGGGCCACATCACAGTTGAGGAGTAAAAATGGAACATACATGGCGATGGTACGGCCCCAACGACCCGGTCTCACTGGATGATGCGCGTCAGGCGGGCGCGACCGGCATTGTGACGGCGCTGCACCATATCCCTAACGGCGAGGTATGGCCGGTTGAGGAGATTAAAGCGCGTCAGGCACTGCTGGCGGAAAAAGGTCTGGTCTGGTCGGTGGTAGAGAGCATCCCGGTCCATGAGGCGATTAAAACCCAGCGTGGTGACTACCTTCGCTATATCGCCAATTATCAGCAGTCGATACGCAATCTGGCTGCCTGCGGCATTGATACCGTCTGCTACAACTTCATGCCGGTGCTGGACTGGACGCGAACCGACCTCGCCTGGACGCTGCCGGATGGCGCAAAAGCGCTGCGCTTCGACGCCGACGCTTTTGCGGCCTTCGAACTTTATCTGTTGCAGCGTCCGGGAGCGGAACAGGATTACAGCGCTGCCGAGCAGCAGGCCGCCGCTCAGCGCTTTGCCGCCATGAGCGCAGAAGAGAAAAGCACCCTGGTGCGCAATATTATCGCCGGTCTGCCAGGCGCCGAAGAGGGTTACACCCTGGAGCAGTTTCAGGCGCAGCTGTCGCAGTATGACGGCATCGACAAAGCGAAACTGCGCGAGCATATGGCGACCTTCCTGCGCGCCATCGTGCCGGTTGCGGAGGAAACGGGCATTAAACTGGCGGTGCATCCGGATGACCCACCACGTCCTATTCTGGGTCTGCCGCGCATTATTTCTACGCAGGAAGATATGCAGTGGCTGAAAGAAACCGTGGACAGTCTGCACAACGGTTTCTGTTTCTGTACCGGCTCCTATGGCGTGCGTGCCGACAACGCGCTGGTTGAGATGGCGGAAACCTATGCCGACCGCATTAACTTTATCCATCTGCGCGCCACGAAACGCGAGGCAAACCCGGCCAGCTTCCATGAAGCGGCGCATCTGGCGGGCGACGTCGATATGGTCAGCGTGATCAAGGTTATTCTGGCGGAAGAGCAGCGCCGCCGTCGGGCGGGCAACCTGCGGGCGATTCCCATGCGTCCCGATCACGGCCATCAGATGCTGGACGATCTGCATAAGCGCACCAATCCCGGTTATTCCGCCATTGGCCGCCTGAAAGGCCTTGCCGAACTGCGCGGCGTTGAAGTAGCACTGAAACAGATCTATTTTGCCGATTAAGTAAAACGTCCTGCCCTGCGCCCGCCCTGTGACGGGCCAGGGTCTCTCCTGGCCGCTGCGGCGGATCGGCCTTCTGCCCTGCCTGCCACCCGTTTTCACCTGATTGTTTTGCTGCATAGCAATGAAAACCAAACAACCTGTCAAAAAATGCAATGTCTGGTCGATAATTGACCTTAGTCAGTTCTCCTGATCGCAAAAACGCTAATCTGCACCGCCCGGAGAGATGCTATGCTGCGCCACTGATCAGCACCTCCGCATAACACCAATAATACTCAGAGGATTCAGCGGTGCCGCTACTGAAACGAAAACGCGACTACGCCAGGCTGGTGATTATTATTTCCGGCGTGCTGCCTCTGATTATTGGCATTTTTTTCACCGCCCTGGATGCGCGCCACACCGTGCATCAGCAGCAGGTAACTGCGGCGAATACGCTGCTATCTCAGGCTGAAAGAATGAGCGACAGCGCCTGGGATATGATTACCGTGCTGCGCCAGTTTCATCATCAGCCCTGCAGCCAGATTGAAAACCAGCTGCAGCGCATTGGCTCGCTAAACCCCTATTTCCGCGCGATTGGTAAAATGGAGCAGGATCACATCGCCTGTTCGTCGGTGTATGGTTCACGCCCAGGCCTGCTGAAAGATATGATCATGCGCGACGCGCCGGTTACCGGAAAAGCCTGGTGGAGTCTGTCAATTGCCGGAACAACGGGCGTACCGGATCGGCCGGCAGTGATTTTTATGCGCGATCTGCCCGATGGCGAGGGATTCTGGGCAGTGATCGATGGCCAGTATCTGATCGATTTTATGCGCGCGATCAGCAGCAGCCATCTCTATCATTTCAGCATGACGTTCAGCGGCGGCGCGCCGATCTCGTTTGGCGATCCGCACATCGCCGCGTCCAGCTGGTTTGAACCCATGATTTATCAGGCTCTCTCCCACCGCTATCCGCTCTCTGTCACCCTCATTGCCTCACCCTCTGAACTGATCTCGGCCTGGCGTCAGGTGATGTTTATCATCATGCCGATGGCCGCTATCTTCTCTATTCTGCTGATGATGCTGATGGCGAACTGGCTGAAACGGCGTATTTCATGGCGCGATGAGATTCGCCGGGCCATCACCAGCGGCCAGTTCAGGGCGCACTATCAGCCGGTCTATGACAACCGGCTGCAACGCTGCAGCGGCGCTGAAGCTCTGCTGCGCTGGACAACGCCCGACGGTAAAGGCGTGCGGCCAGATATTTTTATCGGCGCAGCAGAAGCGGAAGGCATGATTGTGCCGCTGACCCGCCATCTGCTCGATTTAATTGCAGAGGATGTGCAGGCGTGGCAGGTTGAGCCCCATTTCCACCTGGCCATTAACGTGGCGGCGGATCATCTGCAGCATCCTGACTTTGTCGACGATATGCTGCAGTTTGCCGAACGGATCAAAGATAAGCAGTTCCTGATAACCCTGGAGCTGACCGAACGCAGCCTGATCAAAGATGGCGCGGAGGTGGCACGCAAGCTGGAGCAGTTACGTGGTTGCGGCATGAAGGTCGCGATTGATGATTTTGGTACCGGTCACTGTTCGCTGAGCTATTTACAGACCTTCACGATAGATTATCTGAAAATCGATCGCGGCTTTATCAACGCGATTGAATCCCTTGAAGGCAGAACGCCGGTGCTGGACGCGATTATCCAGCTCAGTCATGAGCTTGAACTGGAAGTGCTGGGAGAAGGCGTTGAGACCGCGTTACAGTTCAGCTATCTGCAACGGCGCGGTGTGGTCTATATCCAGGGCTATTATTATGCCCGCCCGATGGACAACACCGCGCTGGTTGCCTGGCTGACCGATAGGGGCGAACAGCCGATTGAACGGGAGCTGGCTCTTCAGGCCCGGCAGGAACCCGACGTCTGAACCAGAGAAGATGGCAGCTGAACCGCCAGTCGAGCCACATTCACTCATCTTTCTGCTCTCCGCCCTGTGATGCACAGCGGATAGCCGCTTCCGGTACCAGCCTGGCCCGTAACTTCCCTTCTTTACCCCTGATTTGCTGAAAAAAACGGCGGTCGTCACGCTCAGTGATAATTTTTTTGCGGTTGCAAACAGCTCTATTTGTTGTAAAAACAGGCCGGATGTAGCCCAAACATGACAGATATCACACAAAAACGGTATACTCTGTCGCTGTTCGCAATAATCACAACAGTAATTATTGTGTCTGCCGGCGCATAAACAGTGCTTATTTACGGCTATGCTTAAATTTCTCAACGCAGCGGTCTGAACGACTCACACCCGGCTCGCGCCGTTGAGGACTTTCGTGTTCCAATACAGGGTAATTCTATGAAATTGCGTAGGAAGCGTGTAAAACCAATTGGGATCGATGATGTGACTATCATCGATGATACCCGTTTACGTAAAGCCATCACCGCGGCCTCTCTGGGCAACGCGATGGAGTGGTTCGACTTCGGTGTTTACGGCTTTGTGGCCTATGCGCTGGGTAAAGTCTTTTTCCCGGATGTTTCGCCGGGCGTTCAGATGATTGCGGCGCTCGCCACTTTCTCTGTTCCTTTCCTGATTCGCCCGCTGGGTGGACTGTTCTTCGGTATGCTTGGCGACAAATATGGTCGTCAGAAAATTCTCTCCATCACCATCATCATCATGTCGGTCAGTACTTTCTGTATCGGCCTGATACCGTCCTACGCCTCCATCGGCATCTGGGCACCTGTTCTGCTGCTGTTAGCGAAGATGGCTCAGGGCTTCTCGGTGGGCGGTGAATATACCGGTGCCTCAATCTTTGTGGCCGAATATTCGCCTGACCGTAAACGCGGCTTTATGGGAAGCTGGCTCGACTTTGGTTCGATTGCGGGCTTCGTGCTCGGTGCGGGCTTGGTGGTGCTGATTTCCTCCATTATCGGAGAAGAGAGTTTCCTTGAGTGGGGCTGGCGTCTGCCGTTCTTCGTCGCGCTGCCGCTGGGAATTATCGGTCTTTACCTGCGTCATGCGCTGGAAGAGACTCCGGCATTCCAGCAGCACGTGGACAAACTGGAACAGGGCGACCGCGAAGGCCTGCAGGATGGTCCACAGGTATCGTTTAAAGAGATTGCGACCAAACACTGGCGCAGCCTGCTCTCCTGTGTCGGTCTGGTTATCGCCACTAACGTCACCTACTACATGTTGCTGACGTACATGCCGAGCTACCTGTCACATAACCTGCACTACAGCGAAGATCACGGTGTGATGATTATCATCGCCATCATGATCGGTATGCTGTTTGTCCAGCCGATGATCGGCATGATGAGTGACCGTTTCGGCCGTCGTCCGTTTGTTATCATCGGCAGTATCGCCCTGATGATCTTCGCGATTCCCGCCTTTATGATGATCAACAGTGGCGTACTGGGACTGATTTTTGGTGGTCTGCTGCTGCTGGCGGTAATCCTCAACGCCTTTACTGGCGTGATGGCCTCTTCACTGCCTGCGATGTTCCCAACGCACATCCGCTACAGTGCGCTGGCCAGTGCGTTTAACATCTCGGTACTGGTTGCCGGTCTGACGCCAACGCTGGCCGCCTGGCTGGTAGAAACGACCAATAACCTCTACATGCCAGCCTACTATCTGATGGTGGTGGCAGTGATTGGTCTGATTACCGGGCTGTACATGAAAGAAACTGCCAACAAGCCCCTGAAAGGCGCGACACCGGCGGCTTCTGATATGGAAGAAGCGCGCGAAATCCTGCAGGAACATCACGATAATATCGAGCACAAAATCGAAGATATCGACGAAGAGATCTCCCGCCTGGAAGCGAAACGTAAAAACCTGGTGCAGCAGCATCCGGATATCAACGAGTAATCGTTCTGCTCTCCCGCCGCCCGGCGGGAGAGTTCTTTTCCCCCTCTCTTACCGCACACAAACCTTCATCCCTCGCGGTCAAAGGGAGTAAACTGTTGTCACTTTTTTCACCTGCGTAAGAATGAAAATGTCTGATTATTCCCTTATCCAGCGCCCAAGAAGATTGCGCGCCAGCGCCTCAATGCGTGAAATGTTCCAGGAGTCCTCCCTGAGCCTGAACGATCTGGCTCTGCCCATCTTTGTTGAAGAAGAAGTCGACGATTACAAAGCGATTCAGGCGATGCCTGGCGTGATGCGTATTCCGGAAAAACGTCTCGCCTATGAAATTGAGCGCATCGCCAAAGCGGGTATCCGCTCGGTGATGACCTTCGGTATTTCGCACCACACCGATGCCACCGGCAGCGATGCCTGGAACGAAAACGGTCTGGTGGCACGTATGTCCCGCATCTGCAAAGAGACCGTGCCAGAAATGATCGTGATGTCTGACACCTGCTTCTGTGAATACACCAGCCACGGCCACTGTGGCGTGTTGTGTGATCACGGCGTCGATAACGATGCAACCCTGGAAAACCTGGGTAAGCAGGCCGTCGTTGCCGCCGCAGCCGGTGCGGATTTCATCGCTCCGTCAGCGGCGATGGATGGTCAGGTTGAGGCGATTCGCCGGGCACTGGACGCGGCGGGCTTCACTCAGACCGCCATCATGTCCTACTCCACCAAATTCGCCTCCTCGTTTTACGGCCCGTTCCGTGAAGCGGCCGGAACGGCGCTGAAAGGCGACCGTAAAACCTACCAGATGAACCCGATGAATCGCCGTGAAGCGATCCGTGAATCGCTGCTCGACGCGGCGCAAGGCGCGGATTCACTGATGGTGAAACCGGCAGGTGCCTATCTGGATATCCTGCGTGATATCCGTGAACGTACCGAATTGCCGCTGGCGGCTTATCAGGTGAGTGGTGAATACGCGATGATCAAATTTGCCGCTCAGGCCGGTGCCATTGATGAACGCAATGTGGTGCTGGAAAGCCTCGGTGCGATTAAACGCGCAGGTGCAGACCTGATTTTCAGCTATTTCGCCCTTGATCTCGCCGAACAAAAAGTGCTCTGATCCCCTCCTTATAAAGAGCGTGATGGCTATGTCACGCTCTTCTTCTTCGCCGTAAGGCAAACACCAGAACCTGGCTTGAGCTAAAAAAACAAAGGGCTCTGTGATGAAAGCACCTGAAATCGCTGCCGACGAGGCGCAACGTTTATCGCAGTTGCGTGCGCTGAACATAATGAACACGCCAGCGGAAGAGCGTTTCGATCGTTTAACCCGTCTGGCGCGCCGCCTGTATGACGTTCCTATCGCGTTAGTCAGCCTGCTGGAAGCTGACCATCAGTGGTTTAAATCCGCTCAGGGCTATGAACCCGCAGGATCGCCCCGCGACATCTCCTTTTGCGGCCATGCCATCCTGCAGGATGAGATCATGATCGTTGAAGATGCCGCAGAAGATGAACGTTTTTATGATAATCCGCTGGTTACCGGCGAACCGCATATCCGCTTTTATGCCGGCTGTCCGCTGCGGGCACCGGGCGGCGCTAAAATGGGTACCCTCTGTATCATTGGTCGTGAACCGCGTCAGTTTAATGAAGAGGATCAGGCCACGATGCGCGACCTGGCCGCCATGGCCGAAGCGGAACTGGTCGCCTTTCAGACTGCCACCTGTGATGAACTGACGCAGATCACTAATCGTCGCGGCTTTATGACGCTGGGACAGATGGTGCTGAACGAGTGCCGGCTGAAAAACCGGCCCGCCTGTCTGACCTTTCTCGATCTCGACAAATTTAAGCAGATTAATGACACGCTGGGCCACCGCGAAGGCGACCGCGCGCTGATGGACTTTGCCGATGCGATGAAAGTGGTGTTCAAGCATTCGGATCTGTTTGCCCGTCTGGGCGGCGATGAGTTTGTGGTGCTGTTTAATGGTCTGCAGCAGCAGCAGAGCGAAGCGCTGCTCATGCAGTTTGACCATTATCTGCAACAGCAATCAATCAGTCTGAACCGCCGTTATCGCCTGCAATTCTCGTCCGGCGTCGTGGAGTTTGACGCGGCGCATCCGCAATCGCTGGAGCAGTTGCTGCACGACAGCGATGAGCAGATGTACCTCAGTAAAAAGCAGAAACGCGTGGCGATCTAAGGTCAGGCGCCGCAGCGCCTGACGGTTCAGGGACGCGCCAGATCGTCGAGCAGCGTCTGGTTAAATTTTGCCGGTTCTTCCATTTGCGGCGCGTGTCCCATACCGGGGAATTCGATTAAGCGCGCCCCCGGAATGCGTTTTGCGACCTCTTTCCCCAGTACCGCGTAATCACCCAGCCGGGCTTTCACCTCTGCCGGGGCGATATCACTGCCGATGGCAGTCGTGTCTGAGGTGCCGATCATCAGCGTGGTGGGCACTTTCAGATCGCCGAATTCATAAAATACGGGCTGCGTGAAGATCATGTCGTAGATTAAGGCGGAGTTCCATGCCACCTTCTCGTGGCCCGGCCCACTGTTGAGTCCGGCCAGCATATCAACCCACTTGTCATATTCGGGTTTCCAGCGACCGACATAGTAGGTCTGCTGCTCATACTTCTTAATGCCCTCTGCGCTGAGTTTGAGTTCGCGCTGATACCACTGATCCACGGATCGCCACGGTGCGCCTTTGGCTTTCCAGTCCTCCAGCCCGATCGGGTTAACCAGCACCAGCTTCTGTGTCTGTTCCGGGTACATCAGCGCATAACGTGTTGCCAGCATCCCGCCAGTGGAGTGACCCATAATCACCGCCTTCTTCACACCCAGCCGGGCGAGCAGCTGATGGGTATTATCTGCCAGCTGCTGAAAACTGTACTGGTAACTGGCTGGCTTGGTCGAGCTGCAGAAGCCAATCTGGTCGGGCGCGATCACGCGATATCCCTGCTGACTGAGTGCGCGAATGGTCGCTTCCCAGGTCGCGCCACAGAAGTTTTTACCGTGCATCAGCACCACGGTTTCGCCGTTGGCCCGTTGCGCCGGTTTCACATCCATATAGCCCATACTCAGCGGTTGCTGCTGGGATTGAAAATCAAAATGCTGCAACGGATAGGGGTATTGAAATCCTTCCAGCTGTTCGCCATACACACCTGCGGCACTGGCAGGTGCATGAGCAAATAACGCCAGCGAGGTGAGCAAGGCGGCAAGCGGTTTTTTCAGCGCGTATGTCGGGCTCATCCGGGGGGTCTCCAGGTTAAAGGTGAGCCGTAAGCCTGGCATGTCACAGCCAAAAATCTATTGATGTGCCGTGCTATAGCCGTGATTACAGAGTCTCCGGCAGGGTAAACCGTGAGTCTGGCTGCGGACCCACACCTCGTTTTGATTACTGTCCCGCGGAATCACTTATTCATTCACCCACAATTACCAACAGATTAATCACAATTCATCTTTTTTATTAATAACAGCCCCTCAAATGAATATCTTCAGAGATAACGATTAAAATCCTGAAAAATCTTTACGCAAAGAATAAGCACATTAAGATAAATATTTTAGAATCTTCTTAAATCAAACAGGGGGTTCTATGAACGAAAATAAATATAACGAAAGCGTGATCGTCTCTATCACTGAGTGGATTAATAATAATCTGGATCAGCGTTTAAGCGTTGATGATATTGCAGAAAAAGCGGGTTACTCTAAGTGGTATTTACAGAAACTTTTTGCCCGTTATCATAATGAAACCCTGGCGCGATATATTCGTAAGAAAAAGCTTAACGCCAGTGTTCATGATTTAAAAAACAGCCGCACGCCCATCATCAGCCTGGCGCTGAAATACCATTTTGAAAGCCAGCAATCTTTTACCCGATCTTTTAAGCAGATTATGGGCTGCACGCCGAGCGTCTGCCGTAAACGTCTGATGAAGGACGAGGCAAAGCAGCAGCTGGACGACGTTGATGATCCCTGTGCGCTGTGCAGTTACGGTCGGGCGGAAAGCATAAAGCAGAGCTGTGGCGTAACAGTCCGGCCTGTTACGCGCTCAGCGCGCGGATATGCGCCGGCCGACGCTTTCCGCGATCCAGGTTAATCAGGATTCATCCGGCTGATAATATTGCACACCAATCTGAATACGCTCACGTCCCTGGGTGACGCGATGACGATTGGTGTCGCGCAGTGAATAGACACAGCCACAATATTCCTGCTGATAGAAACTCTCGCGCTTGCTGATTTCAATCATGCGCGACGATCCACCGCCTTTACGCCAGTTAAAATCCCAGTACATCAGATCCGGATACGCCGCCGCTGCGCGGACTCCGCAGCTGTTAATCTGCTTCATATCTTTCCAGCGCGAAATCCCCAGGCAACTGGTCATCACCGGAAAGCCGTTCTCATGGGCATAGAGTGCCGTACGTTCAAAGCGCATATCAAAGCACATGGTACAGCGTTCACCCCGTTCCGGTGACCACTCCAGGCCGCGCGCCCGCTCAAACCAGTTATCCCGGTCATAGTCCGCATCAATAAACGGCACCCCAAATTTTTCAGCAAAGCGAATATTCTCCTCTTTACGCAACTCATACTCTTTGAGCGGATGAATATTCGGGTTGTAGAAATAGATCGTGTATTCAATGCCGGATGCCAGCATCGCTTCCATCACCTCACCCGAGCAGGGTGCGCAACAGGAGTGCAGCAGGACTTTTTTATGACCGCCCGGCAGAGGCAGCGGCTGACGCTGGAAAGGTTCAGACATAAGCACCTTCAATCAATAGCAGTAAAGCGGCAGTGTAATGCCGCAGGCGGGCAGTTGCAAAACCTGACCTGACGCGCCCTGTTTTGTGTAATCGTGCCCCGGCCGCGGTTTTCCTTTCCTGAATCAACCCGCTGATCTCTGTTGCTTTCTTATCGCGGCAATGCTGTGTGACACCGGTGATAGCCGGAAGTGTGATCGCCCCCACACTGGCATCGACTATGTTTACATAACATTAACAATATTGACACTGACCCCTCGCAAGGAGACTCGCATGGTCGCGGCAAAAAAATCGGGAAATCAACAGAACCGCTTTACCTGGTTCGTCTGTTTTATGGCTGCGCTGTCCGGCCTGCTGTTTGGTCTGGATATCGGCGTCATTGCAGGTGCCTTACCGTTTCTGGCGAAGGATTTGCAGATCACTAACCATCAGCAGGAGTGGGTAGTGAGTTCGATGATGTTTGGCGCGGCGCTGGGCGCACTGGCGGCGGGCTGGATGTCATCAAAGCTGGGACGGAAGAAAAGTATGCTGGCGGGCGCGACGCTGTTTGTCATTGGCTCGCTGTGGTCGGCCTTCTCACCAGATGTGGAGTCGCTGGTCTGTGCCCGCGTGATGCTGGGTCTGGCGGTGGGAATCGCCTCTTACACCGCGCCACTCTATCTGGCGGAGATTGCGCCTGAACGTATTCGTGGCTCAATGATTTCGATGTACCAGCTGATGCTGACCACCGGCATTGTCGTGGCCTATCTCTCCGACACCGCGTTCAGCTACAGCGGTAACTGGCGCGGGATGCTCGGTGTGATCGCCATTCCGGCGGTGATCCTGTTTATCGGCGTGCTGTTTCTGCCCAACAGTCCGCGCTGGCTGGCGGCGCACGGACGCTTTAACGAGGCGCAGCGGGTGCTGGATCGGCTGCGTAACAGCAGCGAGCAGGCCCGGGAGGAGCTGGAAGAGATCCGGGAAAGCCTGCAGGTGAAGCAGCGCGGCTGGTCGCTGTTCCGTTCTAATGGCAATTTCCGCCGCGCGGTGTGGCTGGGTATGTTGCTACAGGTTATGCAGCAGTTTACCGGCATGAATGTGGTGATGTATTACGCGCCTAAAATCTTCAACATCGCCGGCTTCTCCAGCACCAGCGAGCAGATGTGGGGCACGGTGATTGTCGGGCTGGTCAATATGCTGGCCACGCTGATTGCGATCTTCTTTGTCGATCGCTGGGGTCGCAAGCCGATGCTGACCACCAGTTTTCTGGTGATGGCGGTTGGCATGGGCGTGCTGGGAACGCTGTTGCATATCGGCGTTGAAACAGATTTCCGCAAATACTTTGCTGTCGCGATGCTGCTGATGTTTATCGTCGGCTTTGCGATGGCGGCCGGACCGGTGATCTGGCTGCTCTGTTCAGAGATTCAGCCGCTGAAAGGACGTGATTTCGGCATTACCGCCTCAACCACCACTAACTGGGTCGGCAATATGATTGTTGGCGCCACCTTCCTGACCATGCTGGATCAGCTGGGTAATGCTAACACCTTCTGGTTCTACGGCGCGCTCAACCTGGTGTTTATCGTGCTGACGCTGATGCTGGTACCGGAGACCAAACATGTGACGCTGGAGCACATTGAACGCAATCTGATGAAGGGTAAAGCGCTGCGTGACATCGGGGCGTAACCGCCCCGCTTCAGGCTACCACTGCAGTTGCTGGCCGGCGTAATCGACGTAGTGATGACCACCGCGACCGCGCCACTGGATCAGCTGCTGGACGATACCGGCGGCACTCTCTTCTGCCGTCAGGGGCGCACTCTCGCCGCCCATATCCGTTTTCACCCAGCCGGGATGCAGCGTCAGCAGCGTCCCGCTCTGCGCTTCCACTGCCGGAGTCAGCGTGCGGCTCAGCATATTCAGTGCGGCTTTGCTTGCCGAGTAAATCGGCATCTGCGCCTCCGGATTTTCATTCAGGCTGCCGAGCTGGGATGAGGTCAGCGCCAGCACGCCTTCCTGTTTCAGCAGCGGCAACAGGATCTCTGCACTGCGAACCGGGGCGATCGCATTGGTCAGGAACAGCTGCGCCAGCGCCTGATCGTCACTCTGTGACACCTTCTGGTGCGCAGGCCCGGAAATTCCGGCGTTAATCAGAATCGCATCGAACGATTTGCCACTGAGCTGGCTGGCAAACTGTTGAACCGCTGATGAGTGAGTCATATCCAGCGAATGCCAGTGAATGTCTGGCCGGTTACCCTGCTTCGGGATGCCACTGCGATGCGTGGCCGTAACCTGCCAGCCCTCACCGGCAAAGGCCTGCGCCACCGCCAGACCGATACCGCGTGAAGCACCAATAATCAGAACCTCTTTTTGCTGAGCCATATTTATTCCTCGTTGATTGTCTCGTCACAAGCTTAACGGTAAATCCGCCCAGGCAGCGGCCAGTTGTGCTGTTTAATCGGGCGACCGCACTGCAGGTAAAACCCCACGGCGTAGCGCTGTTGATGGCTTTCCATCATTAAATCGCTTTATCTTTTACTTTTAACCGGTTAGAAGAGATAAACAGTCTGGCAGGCAGCAGTCAATTTGCCATTTTCGCATGGAGTCTGAATGAAAAAGCTCACCTTAGAGGTGGTGGCAAAAATGGCAGGCGTCGGGATTGCGACGGTCGATCGGGTGCTGAATGAGCGCGGCGGCGTCTCCCTGGAGACCAGCCGTAAAGTCCTGAAAGCCGCACGCGAAGTGGGACTGAAGCGTCTGCTGCCAGAGGAGTACCAGCATCCGTGGCAGATTGAGGTGTTCCTCAGCAATAACGGCTCATCCTTTTTTCAGCAGCTCACCACCCATTTCAGTGAGGTTGCCAGTCAGCTTGGCTATCGCCGCCTGAAACTGCACAAAACCCTGGTGGCCGAAGCGCAGCCTGAGCAGCTGGCGCAAAGCATTATCGCCCGCAGCAGCAACCGCGACGGCATCATTGTTTTTGCGCATGACTCGCCGCCCATCTATCGGGCACTGGCGCTGTGCCGCAGCCGCAATGTGCCGGTGATCACCATCGTCACCGATCTGCCCGATGCCGACCGCTTGTGTCATGTCGGCATCGACCAGTATCAGGCGGGACGCACAGCCGGACTGCTGATGAGTAAGACAGTGAATCAGCCCGGCGACATTCTGATGGTCAGTGGCCGTTTTGATTACCGCGCCCATCGTCAGCGCATCGCGGGATTCCGTGAGGCCATGGAGCAACGCGCGCCGCAGCGTCATCTGCGTGAAGTGCTGTCGGGTCAGGATCAGCGGGAGACCATCCGCAGTGAGCTGGCCCGCCATCTGCGTCCGTCGCAGGCGATTGCAGGGGTCTATAACACCGGCATGGGGAATAGTGATGTCAGCGACACCCTGCGCGCCCACCAGTTACTGGGTAAATGCACCTACATCACCCATGAGCTTTATGATGTCACCCGCCAGCTACTGCTGAACGATGAAGTGGCCTTTACCCTGGATCAGCATGCTCAGCAGCATGCCCGTTTAGCGATTGATCTGATGCTGAGTCATCTCGAAACCGGCTATCAGCCGGATGTCTATCAGGCGGGCAAAGTGGCGTTTCGGCTGTTTACGGCGGAAAATATGGTGTGAGGTGGAATCTGTTTCCCCTGAGGAAGCCTGTCATTAAGGGAAACAGATTGGGCTCGATTAACCCGCGGTATCCCGGCTTTCATCATCCGGGCTGTCGCCATCTTCATTACCCTGACTCTTCTCCACTTCCTGCGGATGCCCCATTGAAAGCGCCGTGGCGCTGGCCGGATCGAACAGTGACAGACTTTCTATCTGGTCAACCATGATCACTTTACGGAACGACATTGCATCTTTGGGTTTCGAGTCGAGCGTGATGCCATGCTCGGCGTACCATTTGCTGTAGTTATGTTCCACCGCCAGCTTCAGCGTCTTGCTGTCGCGATATCCGCTCAGCATCGGGATCAGCACGATGTTTTTGGTGCTCTCATATTCAAAGGTTGAAGCATGAACCATGCCGATGTAGATGCGGCGCGACTTCAGCGTAATCCACGCCAGTTCGCCCTCTTCCATACACTGAAACAATAATTGCTCCACGCCATTGGAGCGTGACAGTCGCTGATAGAGGTCTTTACGACCGGAGACGTTCAGTCGTGCGCTGCCTGCCCAGTTTGAGCGATAGAGACAGAGCAGAATGGCAAAGGCGAGCATGATCACCACCGGAGCCTGGATGCCCAGGAAGCTCCAGTTCATAAACTCCACCTGCCACTTCAGATGAACGCCGGGGATCATCTGGACGGCGTTGGCGATGCCGGAGATACAGAGCAGCAGTAACCAGACGATGCCGGTCGCGAACACACCCTGCAGGACGAAAATACAACCGTAAAGCGCGACCAGGAAATAGACATCCCAGCCCGACGAACGACGGATTTTAAAGCGGCTGTTCAAATCACGGCTGGTGTACCAGTAACCACTGACCATCAACACCATAAATATTGCGGTACCCACCTCACACTCCCTTTAACGTATTCACGTGGCGGGCAAAATCTTCATGGACTTCCTCGCTCAGCGTGTTGACCGAGATATTGCCGTTTTCATCAATAATGATGCGCTCACCTTCAGCGATTGAGTCGTTGATATCCTGACGGGTCATGATCTGCAAAAACTTTTCGGGACTGGCAAAGACCGACTTAACAAATTTAAACATGGCGATCCACTTATTGGCCTGAAAATTGAAGTATGTGACCGAATCCACACTCTCGCCTGTTTAATTTCGGGTGAAATTTCTTAAAATCAATTAATTAGCGAAGCGGTAGTGGCCTTGCCCGTGCCGTTTTCCGCTGAAATCTTCAACGTAACCAGCAGCATGGCGTAGCAGCATCGCATTTTTACCGTGCAGGTCTGCGACAACGTCTGGTCGCCTCTCTGCCAGGAAGCGCTAAGCTCATTGGTTAGCCGCTTTCTGTCACCCTGTCTGAAACGCATCGAGGAATGTTTGCATGAAACTACGAACACTGGGCCGTACTGGTCAGCGCGTCTCCGAAATTGGCTTTGGCGCATGGGCCATTGGCGGAACCTGGGGGGAAGTGAGCATGGAGGATGCCAAAGCCGCGCTGAATGCTGCGCTGGATGCGGGCATTACCTTTATTGATACCGCCGATGTCTACGGCGATGGCCGTTCCGAAAAAATCATCGCAGAGGTGCTGAATCAGCGCGGCGGTGAACGTCCGTTTGTGGCAACCAAGCTGGGCCGTCGCCTCTCGCCACACGTGGCTGAAGGTTACAATGCTGAAAACCTCAACGCCTTTATTGATCGTTCACGCGAGAACCTGCAAACCGACACGCTGGATTTAGTGCAGCTGCATTGCCCGCCGACCGAGGTCTACTACAACCCGGACGTCTTTGCGGTGATGGATGAGATGGTCGCTGCCGGAAAAATCCGTCACTACGGTGTCTCCGTTGAGAAAGTGGAAGAAGGGCTGAAGGCACTGGAATTTCCAAACGTCTCGTCAATTCAGCTGATCTACAACATTTTCCGCCAGCGTCCGGCTGAACTGCTGCTGCGTGAAGCGAAACGCCGTGATGTGGCGATCATCGCCCGTGTACCGCTGGCGTCGGGCCTGCTGACCGGTAAAATGCGTGCCGACAGCGTGTTTGCTGCTGACGACCACCGCACCTTTAACCGTAATGGCGAAGCGTTCGATAAGGGCGAGACCTTTTCCGGCGTGCCTTATGAGGTGGCGCTGGAGGCGGTTGACGAGATTCGCCGCTTTGTCACTGGCGACACCACCATGGCGATGTTTGCCCTGCGCTGGATCTTGATGAACGAAGATGTCAGCGTGGTGATCCCTGGCGCGAAAAACCGCGAACAGGCTGAAGCCAATGCCCGCGCCAGCGATGTCGATGCGCTCTCTGCAGATACGATGGCGGCGCTGAAGCAGATCTATCAGGAGAAGATCGCACCTCACGTGCATCAGCGCTGGTAAATGCCTTACAACGCCTGGGCGCAGGCCCAGGCGGAACTCCACGCCCACTGGAAGTTATAGCCGCCCAGCCAGCCGGTGACATCAGCCACTTCACCAATAAAGTAAAGTCCCGGCACCGCACGCGCCTCCATCGTTTTCGAGGAGAGCTGTGTGGTATCCACGCCGCCCAGCGTCACTTCAGCAGTTCGATATCCCTCGGTACCGTTTGGCTGAATGCGCCAGGCGTGCAGCGTCTGCGCCAGCTCGGTTTGCTGTTTACTGTTGAGCTGCTTCAGGGTGATATCCGGCACCACCTTCAGCGCCTGCAATACTTCCACCAGACGCTTCGGCAGGATTTTCGCCAGGCTGTTCTTCAGGCTGAGATTCGGATGTGCTTCACGCTGCGCCGTCAGAAACGCCTCAAGCGGCGTGGCAGGCGACAGATCGATGGTGACGAATTCTCCGGGTAGCCAGTAGCTGGAGATTTGTAACACCGCCGGGCCGGAGAGGCCGCGGTGAGTAAACAGCATTGCCTCTTTGAAGCGGGTGCCATCCTGCGCATCGATAGTGGTCTCCAGCGCGACGCCTGACAGCGTCTGCAACTGCTCCAGCAGCGGCTTGTGCAGGGTAAAAGGCACCAGCGCCGCCCGCGTCGGAAAGACGCTCAGCCCAAACTGCTCCGCTATTTTATAGCCAAACGGCGTGGCGCCCAGGCCAGGCATCGACAGACCGCCGCTGGCGATGACCAGCTTCTCCGCCTGAACCGTGCTGCCGTTAAGTTGCAGTGTATAACCGCTTTCATCGCGCGCCACGCTGAGCACTTCACTGCGCAACCGCAGGGTGACATTGCCCTTGTCACATTCGGCCAGCAGCAGATCGACAATCTGCTGGGCGGAGTCGTCGCAGAAGAGCTGGCCCAGGGTTTTTTCGTGCCAGGCGATCCCGTGGCGGTTAACCAGATCGATAAAATCCCACTGGGTATAACGCGCCAGCGCCGATTTACAGAAATGAGGATTGTGCGACAGATACGCCGCCGGTTCGGTGTAGAGATTGGTGAAGTTGCAGCGGCCACCGCCAGACATCAGAATTTTACGTCCCGGCTTTTTGCCGTTATCCAGCAGTAACACGCGGCGTCCCCGCTGCCCGGCCTGGGCGGCGCAGAACAGCCCTGCGGCACCGGCACCAATGATGATAACGTCAAACTGTTCCACTACGACTCGCTCACTTAACTGGAAAGGCGCAGATTGTAGTGATCTGCTCACTGAGACGCCAGCGTCAAAAAAATGCCGCAAATGTGTCATATTGTATCTGTCTAATATCTAACCCTTTTTCCCTGAGTTACCCTTACGCCTTACATCGAAAGGTTAAATTAGCGCTATATTTTCCTTTCCCATACAGCACGTTGTCGCGGATAATGCGCCGCGTTCATGTCCTCCAAAAATGGCGTAACGTTTATGCTACATCTGTTTGCTGGTCTAGACCTCAGTACTAGCCTGTTATTGGTTCTTGCCCTGCTGTTTGTATTGTTTTACGAAGCGATCAACGGTTTCCACGACACGGCCAACGCAGTTGCGACGGTCATCTATACACGTGCCATGCGTGCCCAGCTTGCTGTGGTCATGGCGGGTGTATTTAACTTCCTTGGCGTGCTGCTCGGTGGATTGAGTGTCGCTTACGCTATTGTTCATATGCTTCCCACCGATCTGTTGTTAAATGTTGGATCGGCTCACGGTCTCGCCATGGTGTTTTCTATGCTGCTGGCGGCGATTATCTGGAACCTCGGCACCTGGTATCTCGGTCTGCCGGCCTCCAGCTCCCATACGCTGATCGGCGCCATTATCGGTATCGGTCTGACCAACGCCCTGATGAGCGGAACCTCGGTGGTTGATGCGCTCAACATCCCGAAAGTGCTGAACATCTTCCTTTCTCTGATCCTGTCGCCGATTGTCGGCCTGGTGATGGCGGGCGGCTTAATCTTTATACTGCGTCGCTACTGGAGCAATACCAAAAAGCGTGCGCGTATTCATATGACGCCTGCTGACCGTGAGAAGATCGACGGCAAGAAAAAGCCGCCGTTCTGGACCCGTATCGCCCTGATTGTTTCGGCAATTGGCGTGAGTTACTCGCACGGTGCAAACGACGGTCAGAAAGGGATCGGCCTGATCATGCTGGTCCTGATTGGCGTGGCACCTGCTGGTTTCGTGGTGAATATGAATGCCTCCGGTTACGACATCACGCGAACCCGCGATGCGGTCAATCACCTGGAGCAGTATTATCAGCAGCATAACGCCTCGCTGACCCACATCATCCAGATGGCACCGCCTAAGCTGCCAACACCGGAAGAAGTGCCAGCAAGCAGCCCGCAGGAGTTCCACTGTGACAGCGCGCGCGCATTGCAGGCGGTACAGGGTGCGCAGGTGTTGCTGAATAACCTGCAGAGCTACGATCAGCTGACAGTTGATCAGCGCGGTCAGATGCGTCGTCTGCTGCTGTGTATCTCCGATACCGCCGATAAAGCGGCTCGTCTGCAGGAAACCTCGCCAGATGACAAACGCTTCCTCAATAAGCTGAAAAGCGACCTGCTTGGCACCATCGAGTATGCGCCTATCTGGATTATTGTGGCCGTCGCGCTGGCGCTGGGCATCGGCACCATGATTGGCTGGCGTCGTGTTGCCACCACCATTGGTGAGAAGATTGGTAAAAAAGGCATGACCTATGCACAGGGAATGTCAGCACAGGTGACAGCAGCGCTGTCGATTGGCGTCGCCAGCTATACCGGCATGCCCGTCTCCACCACGCATATCCTCTCTTCATCGGTTGCCGGTACCATGCTGGTCGACGGTGGCGGGCTGCAGAGCCGGACCATCAAGAACATCGCCATGGCGTGGATCTTCACCCTGCCGGTCTGTATTCTGCTGTCAGGTTCGCTCTATTGGATTGCCTTAAAACTGGTGTGATGCCAGCTAAAAAAAGGCGACGCAGGTCGTAATGCTGGTCAGTTAAGATCAGATTGATAAAGGCTGTCACGGTCAAACGTGGCAGTTTTTTTTATGGGCGAGGGAGCCGCAGTGCGGGCCAGCCCCGGGCAGGAGCAGACAATCCGCAGTGCTGAACAGAATGAGTCTGCCAGGAGAGCCTGCAGGACGCGGGCGAAAGGCGGGGCGGCACAGGATATGCCATCCCCGGCGGTCCGTCAGGCAGAGGAATGAAGTGAAGGAACCGCGCAGCGGCGCGAGGACCGCCAGCCCCTGCCCGGCACCAGACTGCGTTATCACCTGTCGCTTAACTGACTGGCATTACGAAGCAAGTCGCCCTTTTTTAATGCCAGATCGCCAGCGCCACCAGACTGATGACCACCAGTCCGCACAGCGCACTGGTCAGCATAAACTGCCCCCGCACCCGCTCGCAGCGCCGGATAAACTCATCGTCGTGATGATCAAGATAGCGCTTTGCCCAGATATAAGTGACCAGCCGCACCTGCTTGCTTGGCTGACCATGAGAGGTGAAAAACCCCGCCCCATCGACATACTGATACAGCAGCGGATCACAACCGCGTAATACCGCCAGCAGTGCGCGCAGAGATGAAAAATAGCGCGCCATATTCACGATACACACCACACAAAGAGCCCAAAAAAGCGCAATAGTGCTGATCATATTCTCCCCCTCCCGGCTGGAATCGCAGCAACAGGCCCAGCGTCAGACACTGAGTCCACCTGCAGAAATAACCAGCCACTGAATCACCGGACTGCGAAAATTTTTCGACCCCCTGAGCGGCTGCGAATCGGACCGCCTTTTTTCAGTGTAGGAGAAATCTTTACATTTTTTCCAACGATGATTTTCGTTCAGCGCGAGTAAATCTGTCATAGCCTTGATCTTATTCATAAGCCAGGCGGCAACGGCAGCATTTACAGTGAGAGAAGGCTATACTGAGAACATAACAACATCATCACCTGCAACGCAGGTAGACACTTTGGTGGCGCTCATCGCCCGCTCGCGCAAGGGATTTCGCTAAGCTGTGACGCGGCAGGAACACCGGATGCCATCCTTAATCTCGTGAAAGGAGTTTTATCATGGCTTATAAACATATCCTGATTGCAGTAGACCTTTCTCCCGAAAGCCAGTTGCTGGTGGATAAGGCCGTCTCGCTGGCTCGTCCGTACGATGCCAGAATTTCCCTGATTCATGTTGATGTCAATTACTCCGACCTCTACACCGGCCTGATTGATGTCAACTTAGGGGATATGCAGAAGCGTATCTCTGAAGAGACGCATGCGGCGCTGAAAGGGTTGTCAGATGCGGCGGGCTACCCGATCAGTGAGACGCTGAGCGGCAGTGGCGACCTCGGCCAGGTACTGGTTGACGCGATCAGAAAATATGACGTTGACCTGGTGGTATGTGGTCATCATCAGGATTTCTGGAGCAAGCTGATGTCCTCAGCCCGTCAGCTGATCAACACCGTGCATATCGACATGCTGATTGTGCCGCTGCGCGATGAAGACGAGGCGTAATTTCGCCGTATAAATGATTAAAGCCGGCGCAGAGCCGGCTTTTTTTATAGTTTAAAGCGGTGGGTAAATATCAAAGCGATGGCTTTTGGTTACCACGGCCGCCTGCGTCACAACACCCGCCAGCGGCGGTGCATAGTCTGGCCGTTTTACCACGATGCGTTTCTTCGCCAGTCGGCGGGCGGGTTCCAGTAATGCATCCGCATCTTCATCCGGCCCCACCAGCGACTGAAATACCCGCATCTCCTTTTTCACCAGCGCACTTTTCTGGCGATGGGGATACATCGGATCGAGATAGACCACATCTGGCGGCGGCGTGATATCTCCCAGCGCCTGCGCGCTGGCCGCATGAATCAGCGTCAGACGATCGCGCAGCCAGGGGCCAATTTCCGCATCCTGATACCCGCGCTGCAATCCATCTTCCAGTAGCGCAGCGACAACAGGATGACGCTCCAGCATTCGCACCCGGCAGCCCAGCGCCGCCAGCACAAATGCATCACGTCCCAGCCCGGCGGTGGCATCAACCACATCCGGCAGATAACCCCCTTTGATGCCGACCGCTTTGGCGACGGCTTCGCCGCGTCCACCGCCAAAGCGACGGCGATGGGCCATCGCGCCAGTGACTAAATCAACAAAAATGCCGCCCAGCTTTGGCTCATCACGCTTGCGCAGTTCAAGGTGCGTCGGGGTCTGCACCAGCGCCAGCAGTGACTCATCATCGTGCTCCAGCTGCCAGCGCTGCGCTAAACGTGATAAGACGCCGTCTTCGGCGCCTGACTCATCGAGCAAACAGATTTTCACGAACCGACTTATCCCTGAATGCCGTAATGTTCCAGCATCGCATCGAGCTTCGGTTCACGGCCACGGAAGCGTTTGAACAGCTCCATCGGCTCTTCTGAACCGCCACGGGTCAGGATGTTATCCAGGAAGGACTGACCGGTTTCACGGTTGAAGATGCCCTCTTCCTCGAAGCGGGAGTAAGCATCCGCCGCCAGCACGTCTGCCCACAGATAGCTGTAGTAACCCGCCGCATAGCCACCCGCAAAGATGTGGCTGAAGGCATGCGGGAAACGGCCCCATTCCGGACCCGGAACCACGGCCACGCGGCTTTTCACTTCGCGCAGGGTTTCCAGAATCTGTGCGCCTTTCTCCGGATTAAACTCGGTATGCAGGCGGAAATCGAACAGGCCGAACTCCAGCTGACGCAGGATAAACAGCGCAGCCTGATAGTTCTTCGCCGCCAGCATTTTATCCAGCAGCTCTTTCGGCAGCGGTTCGCCGGTTTCAAAGTGGCCCGAGATAAAGGCCAGCGCATCCGGTTCCCAGCACCAGTTCTCCATGAACTGGCTTGGCAGTTCCACTGCATCCCATGGCACACCGCTGATACCGGAGACGCCAGGGGCTTCAATGCGGGTCAGCATGTGGTGCAGGCCGTGACCAAACTCATGGAACAGGGTGATCACTTCGTCATGGGTGAACAGCGCAGGTTTGCCTTTCACCGGACGGTTAAAGTTACAGGTCAGGTAGGCAACCGGCTTCTGCAGGCTGCCATCGGCTTTGCGCATCTGGCCGACGCAGTCATCCATCCAGGCACCGCCACGCTTGTGTTCGCGGGCGTAGAGATCGAGATAGAAGCTGCCGCGCAGTTCGCCGGTTTCATCGAACAGATCGAAGAACTTCACGTCAGGATGGTAAACCTCAACGTCGTTACGCTGCTTCGCCGTAATGCCGTAAATGCGTTTCACCACTTCAAACAGACCGGCGACCGCACGCTCTTCCGGGAAGTAAGGGCGCAGTTGCTCATCGCTGATGGTGTAAAGGTGCTGCTTCTGCTTTTCACCGTAATAGGTGAGATCCCACGGATTAAGCTCGGTCACGCCGTGCTCTTTCCGGGCAAAGGCGCGCAGCTGCTCCAGCTCTTTTTCACCCTGCGGACGGGCGCGTTCCGCCAGGTCATTAAGGAAGTCGATTACCTGGGACGGGCTTTGCGCCATTTTGGTCGCCAGCGATTTATCGGCGTAGGAGTCGAAGCCCAGCAGCTGTGCCAGCTCGTGACGCAGCGCCAGTTCTTCCGCCATGATTGGGCCGTTATCCCACTTACCGGCGTTCGGACCTTGATCGGAGGCGCGTGTCGCATAGGCGCGATACATCTCTTCACGCAGCGCGGCGTTGTCGCAGTAGGTCATAACCGGCAGGTAGCTTGGGATATCCAGCGTCAGCAGCCAGCCTTCCTGCTCTTTGGCTTCAGCCTGTGCTTTCGCCGCCGCCATCGCGCTTTCCGGCATACCGGCCAGCTCGCTTTCATCGGTAATCAGCTTGCTCCAGCCCATGGTGGCATCGAGCACGTTGTTGCTGTAAGCCGAGCCCAGTTCAGAGAGGCGCGCAGCGATTTCGCCGTAGCGCTGCTGTTTATCTTTTGGCAGGCCAATACCGGAGAGTTCGAAATCACGCAGGGCATTATCGACCGCTTTCTTCTGTGCCAGATCCAGTGCAGCGTACTGAACGCCCTCTTTCAGGTTGCGATACGCCTGATAGAGCCCTTCATGCTGACCAACCCAGGTGCTGTATTCAGAGAGCAGCGGCAGCGTCTGCTCATAGGCTTCACGCAGCTCCGGGCTGTTTTTTACCGCATTGAGGTGGCTGACCGGTGAGAAAATACGGCTCAGGCGATCGTCGGTTTCCGCCAGCGGCTGAACCAGATTATCCCAGGTATACGGCGCACCCTGCGCCACGACTTTTTCGACTTCTGCGCGACAGTGGCTCAGCACTTCCGTCACGGCAGGCACCACATGTTCAGGCTTAATGGCAGAGAAAGGAGGGAGCGTAAAAGATGTCAGTAGCGGATTGGTCATAGCGCAGTCCTTTATAGATGTATGGGGCGCAGCGGGTCGCGCAACGCAATCTAAGTAACATGCGGCTTAGTGTAGCGAAAATCAATGGCAGCCAGGATGAGGTGGGGAAGAAACGCGCGAATAGCAGCACGGAAGATGCACGCTTTTATCTCATGCACGTAATGCTGGCTGGCGTGTCGGGGAAGATTTGCGGTCGCTTTCCGTGACTGCGTGCCGGGAACCAGATACCCCGCCCTGAGCGGCTTGCGGTAATCCCGATTTGTTATCACGCTTCTGGCCCATCAGTGGGTCATCCCTGATATAATCGCGGATTCTCATGCTTTTCCTGCGTCGGTTGCTGTGCGTCGTTCTGTGGGTAATACGTGAGGTAATAATTGGTATAAATTGATTTTCCATCAATTAAAACCTTATACATTCAACAGGATAAACAATGCTGAGTTATCGCCATAGCTTCCATGCTGGCAACCACGCCGACGTGCTGAAGCACACCGTTCTGAGCCTGATCATCACGGCGCTGAAAGAGAAAGAGAAACCGTTTTTCTACCTGGATACCCATGCGGGCGCAGGTCGCTACCAGTTGAGCGGCGAGCACGCCGAGCGTACCGGTGAATATCTGGAAGGCATCTCACGTATCTGGCAGCAGCCCGATGCGCCGGAATTGCTGCAACCCTATTTTGATGCGATTCGTGCGCTGAACCGTAGCGGCACGCTGCGCTACTACCCGGGGTCGCCACTGATTGCCCGCCATCTGCTGCGTGAAGATGACAAACTGCAACTCACTGAGCTGCACTCCAGCGACTATCCGCTGCTGCGTAACGAATTCAGCAAAGATAACCGCGCCCGCGTCGATCGTGCCGACGGTTATCAGCAGTTAAAATCGAAACTGCCACCACCGTCGCGTCGCGGTCTGGTGCTGATCGATCCGCCGTATGAGATGAAAAGCGACTACCAGGCAGTGGTGAAAGGGATTCAGGAAGGCCATAAACGGTTTGGCACCGGCGTCTTTGCGTTGTGGTATCCGGTGGTTTTACGCCAGCAGATCAAACATATGCTGCGCGACCTGGAAGCGACCGGCATTCGCAATATCCTGCAGATCGAACTGGCGGCACGTCCGGACAGCGATCAGCGCGGCATGACCGCCTCCGGCATGATTGTGATTAACCCGCCGTGGAAGCTGGCCCAGCAGATGAACACCCTGCTGCCGTGGCTGCACCAGAAACTGGTTCCTGCGGGTACCGGCCACTTCGTGGTTAACCAGATCGTACCCGAATAACTCTCTTTGTCTTCTACGCCGCTCACTACCGGTGCTGCGGCGTTGTACCAGGTCTTTACCATGTGGATCATACTGGCTGGCGCGCTGGCCGCGCTGCAACCGGCCCGACGGCTGGCATTATTATTACTGGCGCTCGCCACACTGCTGGGTTTTTATCAGGACGTGTTAGCGTGGCCGGCGCTGCTGCTGTTTACCGGCACCGCTGCTGTGGTGGCACTCCGTATTTATGACCGTGACCATCATCGACGACAAATAGTGACCGAAGCGCTGCTGGTGCTGATCGCCATCGGGTTGCTCCTCCATCTTTTTCCAGGCTTTAACAACCCCCTTCAGGCAGAGGATGTACAGACCGGACCGCGCAGCGTGCCTTTCAGCTTCGGGTTTAACTTCGATAAAGCGCTTATTCCTTTTGTACTGCTGGCCTGCCTGCCGACGCTGTTTCGCGCGCCTGCCACGCCACCACGCTATCGGCTACCCGCCGCACTGGCGCTGATCGCCGCCATTCCGCTGCTGCTGTACTGCGCGCTATTATTGGGCGGATTAGCGTTGGAGCGACATACGCCGGACTGGCTGGGCGCATTTATGCTCGCCAACCTGTTCTTTGTTTCGCTGGCGGAAGAGGCCCTGTTTCGTGGCTATCTGCAGCAGCGATTAAAGCAGGTAGTGGGCGGCATCCCGGCGCTGTTACTGAGCGCGCTGCTGTTTGGTCTGGTGCATCTGAGCGGCGGCCTGTTGCTGGTGATATTTGCCACCCTGGCCGGGCTGTTATATGGGCTGGCGTGGCACTGGAGCGGCCGCTTATGGCTGGCGACCGCCCTGCATTTTGGCCTTAACCTGACCCATCTGCTGTTTTTCACTTATCCCGCACTGCATCATTAGAGGTTAAAAACCGCCAGATCCCAGGCCAGCTCAGTGCAGGGAAAAACCGTCTGGCACTCCGCCAGCAGGCGGCTCATGTCTTTTGCCAGATAGCGTGAACTGAAATGGGTGGCGATCAGCCGTTTTGCCCCGGCGCGTTTTGCCACTTCGGCGGCCTGCAGTGTGGTGGAGTGCCCGCGCCCGTTAGCTTTTTCCACCATCGCGGCCTCCAGCGTGGTTTCATGCACCATCAGGTCAACATTGGCCGCCAGCAGCAGCGCGACTTCAGTAGGTGCCGTATCGCCAAAGATGGCCAGCGTTTTGCCGGGTGTTGCGGGGCCAAGATAGTCAGCACCGTTGATTACCCGCCCATCTTCCAGCGTCACGCAATCCCCCTGCTTCAGCTGCTGAAACCACGGGCCGCGTGGCACCCCTTCCGCTTTCAGCCGCGCGGCATCCAGCAGGCCGGGTTTGTCATGCTGTTCAATGCGATAGCCAAAACACTCCACCGGATGGCTCAGCGGCCAGGCGCTGATACGAAACTCACCGTCGTCCAGCGTCCAGCCCGCCTCAATCTCAATGATGGTCAGCGGGTAGTCGGTGTAGGAGCCGCTGATCGACAGCGCCGTCTCAACAAAGGTCTTTAATCCTTTGGGGCCATAGACCGTCATCGGTGTGGTCAGCCCGGCCATTGACCGGCTGGTGAGTAATCCCGGCAGCCCGAAAATATGATCGCCATGCAGATGGGTGATAAAAATCTTATCCAGCTTGCCCGGTTTGAGGCTGGAGCGCATAAACTGTAATTGTGTGCCTTCCCCGCAGTCGAACAGCCAGGTTTCACCACTCAGCGCGCGGGTAAAAGCAATAGATGTGACGTTACGTTGCAGGCTGGGTGCACCGCCGCCGGTGCCGAGAAAAGTAAGGTGCATGGTATGCTTCCCTGTAAGCGAGTGAAAAAACAGAACCCTATTACAATCATAGGCGCAAACTTTGCGTCATTTCGACCCGCAGCGTTACACTCAACCCCAATTTTTTATGCAACCGGATGGATACTTCAATGACCCGACATTTCGACTATCTCGCCATTGGCGGCGGCAGTGGCGGCATCGCCTCAATTAACCGTGCGGCTATGTATGGCCAGAAATGCGCCCTGATTGAAGCGAAAGAGCTGGGCGGCACCTGCGTGAACGTGGGCTGCGTGCCGAAGAAAATCATGTGGCATGCCGCGCAAATCGCCGAAGCGATCCATCTCTACGGGCCCGATTATGGCTTCGACACCACCGTAAATCGCTTCGACTGGGCCACGCTGGTGAAAAACCGCAGCGCCTACATCGATCGCATCCACAACTCCTATGACAACGTGCTGGGTAAAAACAAAGTCGAAGTGATTAAAGGCTTTGCCCGCTTTGTCGATGCGCACAGCGTTGAAGTCAACGGCGAGATTATCACCGCTAACCATATTCTGATCGCCACCGGCGGTCGTCCGGTCCACCCTTCTATTCCGGGTGCGGAGTACGGCATTGATTCCGATGGTTTCTTTGAGCTGGATGCGCTGCCAAAACGCACAGCGGTCATCGGCGCAGGCTACATCGCCGTTGAGCTGGCGGGCGTGGTGAATGCGCTGGGTTCAGAAACCCACCTGTTCGTCCGTAAACACGCGCCGCTGCGCAGCTTCGATCCGCTACTCACCGAGACGCTGGTCGAAGTGATGAACACCGAAGGCCCGGCGTTGCACACCGAATCCATCCCTAAAGCCGTGATTAAAAACGGCGATGGTAGCCTGACGCTGCAGCTGGAAAACGGCAGCGAATATAACGTGGATTGCCTGGTCTGGGCGATTGGCCGTGAGCCCGCCAACGATGCCCTGAATATTGACGCCGCTGGCGTCGCGCTGGACGACAAGGGCTATATTAAAGTCGATAAATTCCAGAACACCAGTGTGTCAGGCATCTACGCCGTGGGCGACAACACCGGTGCGGTTGAGCTGACGCCGGTCGCGGTCGCGGCAGGCCGTCGTCTCTCTGAGCGTCTGTTTAACAACAAACCGGACGAGCATCTGGATTACAGCAACGTGCCAACCGTCGTCTTCAGCCATCCGCCGATTGGCACCGTGGGACTGACCGAGCCGCAGGCGCGCGAACAGTATGGTGATGATCAGGTGAAGGTCTATAAATCGTCGTTTACCGCCATGTACACCGCGGTCACCCAGCATCGTCAGCCGTGCCGCATGAAGCTGGTCTGTGTCGGTGCAGACGAGAAAATTGTCGGCATTCACGGTATCGGATTTGGCATGGATGAGATGTTGCAGGGCTTCGCCGTGGCGCTGAAAATGGGTGCCACTAAAAAGGACTTCGATAACACCGTGGCGATCCATCCGACCGCTTCCGAAGAGTTCGTGACGATGCGTTAATTCCCTAAACAGAATACTATTGTGAAAAACTGGCCATTAAGGCCAGTTTTTTGCAACTGTGCTCAACGGAAAAATCAATACGCCCGCTGACGCGAAATGTAAATCCTGCGCTTCTCTTCATATTTTCTACACCCAGTAACAGCTAGGTTGATTAACCGCGGAAAAACAGAACCGATAGTAATTAAATCCATTTATGGATAAAATTATTTAATGACTACCGATTATATTCACAGGCCCGACGTCCATTTCCACAGGATTATCGTTAGTGAATTTATCTCTGTGTTTAATGAATACCTGAAGTGATACGACTGCTAAATAACCTCTCCACGCTGTCGCTTTTGAGGAGATAGCCTTTCTTCGAAACTCTCAGGATCACATCATCACTTAAACCCAGAAAAAAGAGCTTCGACTTTAAATTAGACATAACCTGCCAGACCCGCTGCGTAGAAGAACTCAGTCCATGTCTATCCCAGACGTTCTCCATAAGTTCCGAATCCGTGACAACATCGACAGTAGCATTTTCAAAAAGATACTCTAATACGTGCGACATGGTTTTCCTCAGGATGATATCTTCACCATACCCATTCAGACAAATTAGTCGCTTTGTCTTGTGTAAATAAACCACCTTCCCTTCAATAAGGTAGCCAATAAAATTTACTTCATTACCCGGTAGCATGATGTTCTCCAGAACAATGATGAAAAAAAGATAGTAACTTTTATTCAGGTATTTAAAAAAGATCGCTTCATTATTGATACATTACTTTTTAATGAGCCCTGGCCACGCCTTTGCATTGATCCTGGTCTGTTATAGCGATGTCTGGATGATCGTCACGCATATATTCCTTTGTTGTGTGTTAAAATCAAAGCTATCCACCTCACCACATCGTTAAGAAAAAGTCATAATAAAATAAGTCTGTTCTGGCGGAGAAGCAGACTGACCTTAATATTCATCCTACAGAATGCAATAAGATGTTGTTGCTTATCACCACAAGAAAAAAACCTTAAATATTTCTTAGATATATCAGAGACCACCGATAAAATAACCCAGGTAAATTGTTGTCTGATTTGCCTCATCTTATGCGTAGCCGTTATGAAATCATCTAAAGTTAACGAAGACAATAAAGTGGGGTTTTTATTTTAGTTCAAAACTTACGGGTTTTATCACGACCATCTGTAGCATAATCAGCCAAAATAAAGCTTAAAAGAAGAATCGCTTTGGATTGAAAGACGATTGCGTCATCCGAAAACGCCCGCTACAACGCTTTCATTAGTTTTTTTATAATCCATAGGAGATGATATTTCTGTCCAATTTTTGATCTGTATCAACTGGCAATATATCGGTGAAAAAAGCGAAGTCATGGCGGGAAAGCAGAGGCAAAAGATATGAGATCGGAATGTTCTTTACCCGAGAAACAATCAGATCCGTATGTTTATTAAGATAATTATTAAAGACTCCTTATTTAGCTATTTTGTGCCGTACTAACAGCACGGGATTGTCATCTCATGGTATACAGAGTCAGAAATAAGCGTGAGTGCCCCTTAGCTCCATACACCCTCGTTAACATGATAAATAGGAATGAGTTATTAATGCGCCCTGACCTGACAGCATAGTCCGTTGATATCAATATTGAGGGTCCTTGGTCTGGATTTGGATTTAGATGTGGATTTAGATTTGGATTTGGGTGATTTAAGATAACAGAGAGCGCAGCGTTAACCGGGACCGGGACAAAGGGCCACCTTCGATCTGGTGACCTCTCGCCAGGCAGGGGAGAACGGATCCCCCGGTGCAGTCGTGCACCGCGCCAGTGCAACTCAGCTCACGCGATCCAGCCAGCGAACATAAGCCTGATCCCATAATGCCGCTGGCGTACCCGCCTTGCCAAGACCAAAGCCATGCCCGCCTTTGCTGATCTGAATCAGCTCAACCGGCACACGATTACGGCGACAGGTGTCGCGCATCAGCTCGGTGTTAAATGGATTTGAGGTGTGATCGTCCTCGGCCTGCGCCAGAAACGTCGGCGGATATTGCCGGGTCACGTAGTTCTGCACTGACCAGTTCGCCTCATCCTGCGGCGTGGCATTTTTGCCAACCATCATCAGATGGGTATTGGTGTGCTGATAAGGGGCTTCCAGGGTGATAACCGGATAGATCAGGCCCACGCTGTCGACTTTGGGCACCACTTCATCCAGCGGATCGATGGCCGGATAGGACTCAAAGTCCGGTCGCGCCGCCGCCAGGCCCAGCAGATGCCCACCTGCCGAGAAGCCCAGCACATGCACCTTGCGCTCAAAGGATCGCACCAGCCGGATGGCGCGCTGCGCATCCTGCAGCGGTGCCAGCCGCCCCGCCTGCCACTTCTCATGCGGCAGCCGGTAGCTGAGCACATAGGCGGTATAGCCATTGGCATTGAGCCAGCGCGCGACCGGCCAGGCTTCGCGTCCCATGCCGATCCAGCGATAACCGCCACCCGCTGCAATTAATACCGCTTCACCATTCGGATTTTCCGGTTTAAAGCGCTGAATCGCCGGGCTGACGATATTTGACCAGGAACCGGTGCTGTTAATATGCAACTGGCCCGATGGGCCGCCGCCGCCGGGCGGATCGTCCGGCCAGAGGGGAATAATGTCATCGCGGGCAAATATTTTGCCGGTGGTCATGGAGAGCCCGAGCGCTCCCGTGCCGAGAATAAAGCGTCGACGCGTAATCATAATGCCTGTTATGTGATACCAGAAGAGTGAGCAAACCGTTGCGGCAGGCTGCAATAGAATTAACAGATGCAAGTCGGGTGCCATGGCTGGCGATTATGTACGCAATGGCCCCTGAAAAGCCATAAAAAAACGCGCCCGGCAGGCGTAATGCTGATCAGTGTTAAGATTAGATTAGTAAAGGCTGTCACGGTCAAACGTGGCAGCTTTATTTCCGGGCGTGCCAGCCGCAGTGCGGGCCAGCGCACCTCTGCTGCTGCCGGGCCGTCCTCGCGCCGCTCAGGCGGTACCTTCGGCTTTGACGTCGTGCCGACGAACCGTTCGGGGATCGGCCCTCCCTGGCCGG
>NZ_SBFD01000009.1:0-156323 GCF_014156615.1 Pantoea pleuroti
AGGCGCTCAGGCCTCCACTCTCGTGCCCTTTTTAACAATACACACTGAAGTTTCAGAGCAGGCCCGGCACCAGACTGCATTATCACCTGCCGCTTAACTGACAGGCATTACAGCTTCTGCTGGCTTTTTTTATGCCTGACACCGCTCTGCACCACAAAAAGGCAACGCTGCACCAGCAGAGGTCTTCGTTTGATTTATTCTAATTTTGCGGGCGAATTCGCATTACTTTTTCTCATTCTCCTGTCCGCTGAGCGCGGGATTTTTTTAACATCCTGAATGCCATCCCGCATAAATTTGCTGCGTATATTTAAAATCCCTGCATTTATTGCGCGATTAATCACAAAATTGCAGTTTTATATCCTGTTGGCAGCTGTTCCTGGTTAGGCTGTGCCTCTGCTTTCGACCCCGGTTTGCTTATGGTTAATCGTCAGATTCGGTGGTAACGTCAGCCATAAGAGAACGTTTGCGTCGGCACTGAATCCCGGCGCATTTTTGCACTCACTCGCTTCTGCACAGGATGGTTATGACTCAGCAAACACCTCTGTTTGAACAGCATCAGGCCTGCGGTGCCCGCATGGTGGATTTTCATGGCTGGATGATGCCGCTGCACTATGGCTCCCAGATGGATGAACATCATGTAGTGCGCACCGACGCTGGTATGTTTGATGTCTCTCACATGACCATCGTCGACCTGACAGGCCCGCGTACCCGTGAATTTCTGCGCTACCTGCTGGCAAATGATGTGGCAAAACTGACCCAGCCAGGCAAAGCGCTCTACACCGGGATGCTGAATGCCTCGGGTGGCGTCATTGACGATTTGATTGTTTACTTTATGAACGAAGAGTTCTTCCGGCTGGTGGTGAACTCTGCCACCCGTGAAAATGACCTCGCCTGGATCACGCAACACGCGCAGGGCTATGGCATAACGCTGACGGAACGCGACGACCTGGCGCTGATTGCCGTGCAGGGTCCGCAGGCGCAGCAGAAGGCACAGACGCTGTTCAGCGAGGAGCAGCGTCAGGCTGTTGCTGGCATGAAGCCATTTTTCGGTGTGCAGGCGGGCGACCTGTTTATCGCCACTACCGGCTATACCGGCGAAGCCGGATATGAGATTGCTATGCCCGCAGACGAGGCGGCCGATTTCTGGCAGCGTCTGCTGGCCGCTGGCGTAAAACCTGCCGGACTGGGCGCACGCGACACGCTGCGTCTGGAAGCGGGTATGAATCTGTATGGTCAGGAGATGGATGAAGGCGTTTCACCTCTGGCTGCCAACATGGGCTGGACGGTCTGCTGGGAACCTGCTGACCGCGATTTCATCGGCCGGGAAGCGCTGGAACTGCAGCGTGAACGCGGTACCGAAAAGCTGGTGGGACTCATCCTCACAGAAAAAGGGGTGCTGCGTAACGGCTTGCCGGTGCGTTTCACCGATGACCAGGGGCAGCCGCAGGAGGGGATCATCACCAGTGGCTCTTTCTCACCGACGCTGGGTTGCAGCATCGCCCTGGCGCGCGTACCGGCCTCAGTCGGCAGCACCGCCATCGTTGAGATCCGTAACCGCCAGATGCCGGTCCAGGTTACCCGTCCCGTTTTTGTCCGCGCCGGTAAACCGGTCGCTCAGTAAATTCTATTCAGGAGAAATGGCCAATGAGCAATGTGCCGAATACGTTGAAGTACCGCGACAGCCACGAGTGGGTGCGCAAAGAAGAAGATGGCAGCTACACCGTGGGTATCACTGAACACGCGCAGGAGCTACTGGGCGATATGGTGTTTGTCGATCTGCCGGAAGTAGGCGCGACGTTTGCCGCCGGAGAAGAGTGCGCGGTCGCGGAATCCGTTAAAGCGGCTTCAGATATCTATGCGCCGATCAGCGGTGAGATTGTGGCGGTCAACGAAGCACTGACTGACTCACCGGAGCAGGTCAACAGCGAGCCTTATGAAGGCGGCTGGTTATTCAAAATCAAAGCCAGTGACGCGTCTGAAATCGACACGCTGCTGGATGCGGATGCTTACAAAGCCTCCATCGACGAGTAGTCGTCAGGCGGCCTCATACAGAGGCCGCAGATTTATGTTTGCTCTCCGGTTCCCCCAGCCCGATTCAGGATTTACTGCTAATGACTCAGACTCTCAGCCAGCTTGAACACAACGGTGCATTCATTGAGCGCCATATCGGTCCTTCACCTGAGCAGCAGGCGCAGATGCTTGACGCTATTGGTGCCCGTTCGCTGGAAGCGTTAATCAGCACGATTGTGCCGGCAGACATTCAGCTGCCAGGCCCGCCAGCGGTTGGCGAAGCCGCCACTGAACAGCAGGCTCTGGCCGAACTGAAAGCGATTGCCAGCCAGAATCTGCGTTACAAATCCTGGATCGGTATGGGATACAGCGCGGTGATCACCCCGCCGGTTATCCTGCGTAATATGCTGGAGAATCCGGGCTGGTACACCGCCTATACCCCGTATCAGCCTGAGGTCTCCCAGGGCCGTCTGGAAGCGCTGCTGAACTTCCAGCAGCTGACGCTGGATCTCACCGGCATGGATATCGCGTCCGCCTCACTGCTGGACGAAGCAACCGCTGCCGCTGAAGCGATGGCGATGGCAAAACGCGTCAGTAAGCTCAAAAATGCCAATAAATTCTTCATTGCCGATGATATCCATCCGCAGACGCTGGATGTGGTCCGCACCCGTGCGGAGACGTTCGGCTTCGAACTGATTATTGATAGCGCGGACAAAGCGCCCGATCATGACGACCTGTTTGGTGTACTGCTGCAACAGGTGGGCACCACCGGTGAAGCGCATGATTACAGCGCACTGATTGCCGGACTGAAAGCCCGCAAAGTGGTGGTCAGCGTGGCGGCGGACTTTATGTCGCTGGTGTTACTGGAAGCGCCAGGCAAGCAGGGTGCAGACATTGTCTTTGGTTCAGCTCAGCGCTTCGGCGTGCCAATGGGCTACGGCGGCCCTCACGCGGCCTTTTTCGCCAGCCGCGACGAACATAAACGCTCTATGCCAGGCCGTATCATTGGTGTTTCACGTGATGCGGCGGGCAACACGGCGCTGCGTATGGCGATGCAGACCCGTGAACAACATATCCGCCGTGAAAAGGCCAACTCCAACATCTGTACGTCGCAGGTGCTGCTGGCAAACATCGCCGGTCTCTATGCGGTATTCCACGGCCCGGCGGGCCTGAAGCGCATTGCCTCACGCATTCATCGCTTCACCAACATCCTGGCGGCTGGGCTGCAACAGGGCGGCCTGAAGCTGCGCCATCAGCACTGGTTCGATACGCTGACGGTGGAGGTGGCGGATAAAGCTGCCGTGCTGAATCGCGCCCTGAGCTTTGGCGTTAACCTGCGTAGCGACATCCATAACGCCGTGGGCATCACGCTGGATGAAACCACCTGCCGCGAAGATATTCTGGCGCTGTTCGCTATCCTGCTGGGTGATGAACACGGCCAGGACCTGGAAAAACTCGACAGCGAAGTGGCCAGTGAAAGCCACGCGATTCCTGCTGGCCTGCAACGCCACAGCGAGATCCTGACCCATCCGGTGTTCAACCGTCATCACAGCGAAACCGAGATGATGCGCTACATGCACAGCCTGGAGAAAAAGGATCTGGCGCTGAATCAGGCGATGATCCCGCTGGGCTCCTGCACCATGAAGCTCAATGCCGCGGCAGAAATGATCCCGATCACCTGGCCGGAATTTGCGGAGCTGCATCCATTCTGCCCGGCTGAGCAGGCTACCGGCTATCTGCAGATGATCGGCCAGCTTTCGCAGTGGCTGGTGCAACTCACCGGCTATGATGCGCTCTGTATGCAGCCAAACTCCGGCGCGCAGGGTGAATATGCCGGACTGCTGGCGATCCGCCGCTATCACGAAAGCCGTGGCGAGGGCGATCGTCATCTCTGCCTGATCCCGAGCTCGGCGCACGGGACTAACCCGGCCTCAGCCCAGATGGCCGGCATGGATGTGGTGGTCGTGGCCTGCGATAAACAGGGCAACATCGACCTTGGCGACCTGCGTGAAAAAGCGGCTCAGGCGGGCGACAAACTCTCCTGCATCATGGTGACTTACCCGTCAACTCATGGCGTTTATGAAGAGACCATTCGCGAAGTGTGCCAGATCGTGCATCAGTATGGCGGTCAGGTTTATCTGGATGGCGCGAACATGAATGCGCAGGTCGGTATCACCACGCCTGGCTATATCGGCGCGGATGTCTCGCACCTGAATCTGCATAAAACCTTCTGCATTCCGCACGGCGGCGGCGGTCCGGGTATGGGACCGATTGGCGTCAAAGCGCACCTGGCCCCGTTTGTGCCGGGACACAGCGTGGTGCAGATCGACGGTGTACTGACGCAGCAGGGCGCCGTATCCGCAGCGCCGTTTGGCAGTGCATCCATTCTGCCAATCAGCTGGATGTACATTCGCATGATGGGCGCGGAAGGGCTGAAACAGGCCAGCTCGGTCGCGATTCTGAATGCCAACTACATTGCCCGCCGCCTGCAGTCGGCCTATCCGGTGCTCTACACCGGCCGTGACGATCGCGTGGCGCACGAATGTATTCTCGACATCCGTCCGCTGAAAGAGCAGACCGGCATCAGTGAGCTGGATATTGCTAAGCGCCTGATCGATTATGGATTCCACGCACCAACGATGTCCTTCCCGGTAGCGGGTACGTTGATGGTGGAGCCGACCGAATCGGAGAGCAAAATCGAACTGGATCGCTTTATCGACGCGATGCTGGCGATCCGCATGGAGATTGATCGGGTGACGTCAGGTGAATGGCCGCTGGATGACAACCCACTGGTTAATGCGCCGCATACACAGCTGGAAATCGTCAGTGAGTGGTCACATCCTTACAGCCGTGAACTGGCAGTCTTCCCGGCGGGCAGCCACAACAAATACTGGCCGACGGTAAAACGTCTGGATGATGTGTTTGGCGACCGTAATCTCTTCTGCTCCTGTGTGCCGATGAGTGACTATCAGTAATTTTCCCGCAGGCAAACGTTAACCATAGAGGGCCGATTCGTCGGCCCTTTGTTCTGGAGAATCAGCATGAAACTGGCACTGGTTACGGGTGGCAGCCGCGGTATCGGGCGGGCCACGGCGCTGTTACTGGCCGCCCGGGGTTATCGTGTTGCGGTGAACTACCGTCAGCGCGAAGTGGAAGCTCAACAGGTGGTGGCACAGATCCAGCAGCAGGGCGGTAAAGCCTTTGCTGTTCAGGCAGATATCAGTGATGAAGCCCAGGTGATGGCGATGTTTGCGCAGCTCGACCAGCAGTCCGAACCGCTGGCGTTGCTGGTGAACAACGCAGGGATTTTTTTTCAGCAGTGTCGCACCGAGCAGCTGGATGCGGCACGCCTGCACAAGGTCTTTGCCACCAACGTGATTGGGTCTTTTCTCTGCTGTCGTGAGGCGGTTAAGCGGATGGGCACGCATCACGGCGGCCAGGGCGGAGCCATTGTCAACGTCTCATCAGCAGCGTCGCGTACCGGTGCGCCTGGCGAATATGTCGATTACGCCGCTTCAAAAGGGGCGATGGACACGCTGACCAGAGGATTGTCGCTGGAAGTGGCGCAGCAGGGGATTCGGGTCAACGGCGTACGTCCGGGATTTATCTATACAGAGATGCATGCCGATGGCGGAGAGCCAGGCAGAGTAGACAGGCTTGCCAGCGTGATCCCGATGGGACGCGGCGGTGAAGCAGAAGAGGTGGCGGAAGCGATCGTCTGGCTGGCCAGCGACGCGGCCTCTTATGTCACCGGCAGCATCATTGACGCTGCCGGTGGGCGTTAACTCAATTCGCCGCTGATGCGGCGTGATGACTTACAAGTTTTCGCCGTTACTGGCGATAACCTGCTGATACCAGCTGAAACTCTTTTTCTTCCCACGAGAAAAATCGCCGCTGCCATCATCGTTTTTATTCACATGAATAAAGCCGTAACGTTTGTCGTACTGGCCGGTGGTGAAAGAGACGCAATCGAGGCAGCCCCACGGCGTATAGCCCATTAACTCAACACCATCGTATGCCACGGCTTTCTTCATCTCTTCGATATGCGCACGCAGATAGTCGATGCGGTAATCATCTTCAATTACGCCATTGGCGTTTGGCTTATCTATAGCACCAAAGCCGTTTTCAACAATAAACAGCGGCTTCTGGTAACGCTCATACAGCTCGTTCATGGCATAGCGCAGGCCAACCGGATCGATCTGCCAGCCCCAGTCGGACGCTTTCACATGCGGGTTTTTCACCACACCTTCAAAGCCGGTGATCGGATCGTCAACGCCGCTGGCATCGGTTTTCACCGCGTTGCTCATGTAGTAGCTGAAACCGACATAGTCTGCACAGCCCTGGCGCAGCGTCTCGGCATCATCCGCTTCCATCTGAATGTCGTAACCCTTGCGCGCCCACTCTTTCAGGGTGTAGGCCGGATAGTAGCCGCGCATCTGCACGTCACTGAATACATAGCGCTGATGCATCGATTCCTGCGCCAGCACCACATCGTCCGGGTGGCAGGAGAAGGGATAGACCGGCACCATGGCGATCATGCAGCCAATCTGAAAGTCAGGATTGATGTCGTGGCCGAGTTTCACCACTTTTGCACTGGCAACAAACTGGTGGTGCATCACCTGATACATCGCCTGTTCAGGTTTCTCATGTTCGGTAAAGATCACGCCTGAACAGCAGTAACCAAACAGCGGATACTGCCAGTTACGCTGGTTGTTGATCTCATTGAAGGTCATCCAGTATTTCACTTTGCTTTTATAGCGGTTCAGCACCACTTCGCTGAAGCGCACAAAGAAGTCGACCACTTTGCGGTTGTGCCAGCCGCCATACTCTTTGACCAGGTGATAAGGCATTTCGAAGTGCGAAAGGGTGATGACCGGTTCAATGCCATACTTCAGCAGTTCATCAAACAGGTCGTCATAGAATTGCAGGCCCGCTTCGTTGGGCTGTTGCTCGTCACCGTTAGGGAAGATACGGGTCCAGGCAATCGAGGTGCGGAAACATTTGAAGCCCATCTCGGCAAACAGCGCGACATCCTGTTTGTAGTGGGAGTAAAACTCCACACCCTTGTGGTTCGGGTAGAAATGACCCGGCTGCACGCCGTCGGTGATCACCCGGTCAACGCCATGTGAACCGCCGGTCATCACATCAGCAATGCTGACGCCTTTGCCGCCCTGATCCCAGCCGCCTTCAACCTGATGCGCTGCCACAGCTCCGCCCCAAAGAAAGCCTTTTGGTAACTGCAATTCTGCACTCATGCTTCACCCCATTACGGATATTGAAATTGAGCTGAGTGTAGCAAGGCAATAATGAAAGTCACGATATAACAGCGCGGCAATAATTGCGTTTGTTACATTTAAAAAACAGGCTGTTTTATTTCCCCAACTGGCGGCCGATTGCTTCAATAATATAAGTCACCGGCACCTGAGTCGTAATGTCGGAATTGTCCGCCATACGGATGATGGGCACATGGTAGCAGAGGTTGAAATCACCGATCTTCGCCAGCGAGCAGCTCTCCGTGTTGGTTATCGCAATTATTTTGCACTTATTCAGGTTGAACTGGCTGGCAATGCGCAGGATCTCTTCCGTTTCACCGGAAACCGATAAAATAAGGGCAATGGCGTTTTCATAGAGATCGGGACTGACCGGATAATAGGGATCATCAATCGCGTGGCTGAATTTACCGAGGTTAGAGAAAAAGCGTGCGCCATATTTTGCCAGGCTGCCGGAGGTGCCGACGCCAATAAAGAAGACCCGCTCAGCCTGATTAATCTTCTGCGCGGCCTCAGCGATGAGCTGTTCAAACTCAGGATTATTGATGCTCTTAAAAAAGCTCAGCATTTCACTGACGCCCGCCGTGTTGAGTATTGGCGCACTCTGCTGTTCGTTTAAGCGCAGGCGGATGCGGAATTCCGACCAGCCTTCACAGCCCATCTTGCGACAGAAACGCAGCACGGTGGTGGTGGAGACACCAGCCTGCTCAGCCAGCTCGCGGATCGTCATGTAGCTGACGCCTTCGCGGTGCTTAATGATGAACTGATAGACCTGCATTTCCAGATCGTTAAGGCGGGCGAGATCGCTATGCGAAAACATGGATGACTCGTTGAACAGTGGACTGGCGGCCAGTTTACCAGATTCATCACCCGGTTTAAGGGATAGTGAATTTCACCACGATAATTTTAGCGTACAAGTGTACACTGAAAAAATTGTTGGCTACGCTGGATAACGATATCACCGCTATGGAGCTGCTCAGGAACCTCTTATGACCCCCACACTCTCTCACAAACATCAACACGCCGCGGGCTATTCGTTCGCCGAGGAAATTGCCAACAGTATCATTCACGGTCTTGGCTGCCTGTTCGGCATCGTCGGTCTGATACTGATGCTCAATCAGGCCATCGAGAGGCAGGCCGACACCATCACTTTTATCAGCTACAGCCTCTATGGTGGCAGCATGATCCTGCTGTTTCTGGCCTCGACGCTCTATCACGCTATTCCGGCTGGCCCGGCCAGACCCTGGCTGAAAAAGTTCGATCACTGCGCCATCTATCTGCTGATTGCCGGCACCTATACGCCGTTTCTGCTGGTCGCGCTGAGGACGCCGCTGGCATATGGACTGATGGCGGTGATCTGGGGGCTGGCGCTGGCCGGTATCCTGTTCAAGCTCACGATTGCGCATCGCTTTAAAGCGCTGTCGCTGGTGACCTATCTCTGTATGGGGTGGCTGTCACTGATTGTGGTTTATCAACTGGCGATGATCCTGCCGCCGGGCTGCATCTGGCTGCTTGCCGCAGGCGGGATTATCTATTCGCTGGGAGTGATTTTCTATGTGGCGCGCCGCATTCCTTATAATCATGCAATCTGGCACGCGTTTGTGCTGGGCGGCTCTATCTGCCATTTCTGTGCGATCTATTTTTATGTCAGGTAGCCAGGCGGAACGGGCTTCCGCCTGGCTACGATCAGAGTCGTGAAGCGAGCATATCTTCCAGCTTTTGCTGATCCACGGCGAACTGGCGGATGCCTTCAGCCAGTTTATCGACCGCCATTGGGTCCTGATTATGCAGCCAGCGGAATTGCGCTTCCGTCAGCGGAAAGGGCGGATTCGACACCGCCGTCGAAGGTGTTAGCTGGCGCGTCACCGGCAGCGTGCTGCTTTCCAGACTCTGCAGCAGATCGGGGGAGATGGTCAGTCGATCGCAGCCTGCCAGCGCCAGCACCTGTTCGGTTTTACGAAAGCTGGCGCCCATAATCACCGTCTGATAGCGGTGAGATTTGTAGTAGTGATAAATGTTGCGTACTGACACCACGCCGGGATCGCGCTGCGCATCGTACTCCGTCTCTGGATTACGGCTCTGATGCCAGTCATAGATACGTCCGACAAATGGCGAAATCAGAAACACTCCCGCTTCGGCACAGGCCTGCGCCTGAGCAAAGGAAAACAGCAGCGTCAGGTTGCACTGGATGCCGTTGCGCTCCAGGGTTTCAGCCGCGCGGATCCCTTCCCAGGTGGCCGCCAGTTTGATCAGAATGCGTGAGCGATCAATCCCTTGTTCTTCATACATCCGCACCAGCTTTTCGGCTTTGGTGACACACATGCCGCGGTCAAAGGAGAGACGTGCATCCACCTCGGTCGAAACCCTGCCCGGCACGCTTTTCAGGATCTCCACCCCAAGGTTAACCGCGACCCGATCGCTGGCATTGATGATCTGCGTCTGTTTGCTGCCGCCCTGCGTGCGGGCGTCATCAATCGCCTGCTCAATCAGCGGCTGGTAGCGGGGCAGCGTCGCCGCTTTCAGGATAAGTGACGGATTGGTGGTGGCATCCTGCGGGTGATAGCGACGTATTGCCTCAATATCGCCGCTGTCGGCCACCACGGTGGTGAACTGTTTCAACGCCTCTAAAGGGTTCATTTTCTGCTCCATAGTCAGACCCGCAGCGCCACGCCAGGCACATTTTCCCCTGCGAAAGCCGCGTCGCCTCTCTGGTGGTGTGGTAAAGGAAAGTCAGGCGGAGTCCGGTAACGGGTGGCTTCGCCTGATGAAAAAGCGCGGCTTACTTATTCAGGCTCGCCTGCTCGTAATAATCAATTTTATCGACTTTTGCGCTCGACCCACCGGCCTCAAACTCCGACGCCAGCCAGGCGTTGACGATGCTTTTCGCCAGCTCCGGTCCCACCACGCGTGCGCCCATCGTCATCACTTGCGCATTATTACTTTTACGGGCGCGCTCGGCCGAGAAGGTGTCATGGCACTGGGCCGCCCGGACGCCAGGGACTTTATTGGCCACGATCGCCACGCCAATGCCGGTACCGCACAGCAGAATGCCGCGCTGATATTTTCCCTGCTGGATTGCCGTCGCCAGCGCAAAGGCCACGTCCGGATACATTGGGCGGTCATTGCGGGCGTCATTGCTGTAATCCACCACCTCGTACTGCTTCTCTTCCAGATGACGTTTAATCAAATTTTTCAGCTCAATCGCCGCATCATCGGCGCCAATCGCGATCGTTTTCATCGTCTTCTCCAGCCAGTTACCTGCTCAGCCCGCCACGCAATGACAGGCGCAAAAATGTTCAGCTTTAGCCTGACATATTTTTGTTCATATGTTCAATGGTATTTCTTTTGTTTTGCGCGGCGTCGCGGCGACCGGCTGCGCTGTAAGCGTGACTCTTCCCCGTCCGGCGCGGCGTACCGGCAGGTCATCTGGAAATTACGCTGAATTTAATTCATTTGAAGAGGATCACAGATCTCATCGTTGCTGTTGAGAGCTGCTCAATTATACGTGTACTGTTCATTTGTTCGAATAGTGATACCAATGTACAAGAAGACCCATTGAGGACTCGCACATGGATTACCCAGGCCCTGTTTTTTGCACCTGCTTCGACAATGCACCGCGTGCGTTGCCAACACCTGACACCACTTTTTATCGCGCCCAGACCGGAGGTGCGTCATGACCCAGACCACAATGACTGACGTGGAGCAATCCGCGATTCGTAAGATCTCCTGGCGACTGGTGCCGTTTGTCGCCCTGATGTTTTTTATCAACTTCCTCGACCGTACGGCGATTTCATTCGCCGGACCCAATGGCATGACGCAGGATCTCGGCCTGACCGCCGTGCAGTTCGGTCTCGCCTCCGGCATCTTTTTCATCGGTTATATCCTGCTGGAAGTGCCGAGCAATCTGGCGCTGCATCGCTTTGGCGCCCGTAAATGGCTGGCGCGCATCATGATCAGCTGGGGCATCGTGTCGCTGCTTTTTACCTGGGTCAGCAGTATTAACGGGCTCTATACCCTGCGCCTGCTGCTGGGCATTGCGGAAGCGGGCTTTTTTCCCGGCGCGATCCTCTATCTCAGCATGTGGGTGCCCGCACGCCACCGCAGCAAAATCCTGTCGCTGTTTTATCTGGCGCAGCCACTGACAGTGGTGTTCGGCGCACCGCTGGCGGCATCCTTTATTGAACAGCATGGTCTGTTTGGCCTGGCGGGCTGGCGCGTGATGTTCCTCGGCGTCTCCATCCCGGCCATTCTGATCGGCATCGTGGCGCTGTTCTGGCTGGTGGATACACCGCGTCAGGCGAAATGGCTGACGGCAGACGAGAAAAACTGGCTGACCCGCGAGCTGGATGCAGAACATAAGACGAAAACCCAGACCGGACACCAGGGCGTGCGCAGCATTCTCGGCAATCGCCGCGTCTGGATGCTATGTCTGATCTACTTCGGTTTTATCTACGGTCTCTACGCGCTAGCCTTTTTCCTGCCAACCATCATCGGCGGCTTCCAGCAGCAGTTCGGCACCACCTTCAATGTGATGCAAAAAGGATTGATTACCGGCGTGCCTTACCTGATTGCCGCGGTGGTGATGTTCTTCTGGTCCCGTGACGCCTCTCGTCGTGGCTGCAAAACCTGGCACATCGCGATTCCGGCGGTGACCGGTGGCATCAGCGTGCCGCTGGCGCTGTTCATGGACTCGCCTTTCACCACCATCATGGTGATTGCGATTACCGCCAGCTCTATCTTTGCCGCCTTACCCAATTTCTGGACCTTGCCGACGCAGTTTCTGACCGGCGCTTCGGCCGCGGCCGCCATCGCCCTGATTAACACGCTGGGCAATGTGGCGGGCTTCTCGGCGGGCTATATCACCGGCGCACTGCACGATGCCACCAGCAGCTACACCGTACCGATGTTTGTGGTTGGCGGCTTCATGTTGTTGTCAGCAGTGCTGATGCTGTTGCTGAACCGTAGCCGCCAGCTGGAACCGACCTCTCTCGCACAGGAGCAATTACCATGACTTACCTGTTTAACCAGCCTTCCGCTTTCGCGGCTGAACTGATCGAAGGCTTCGTGGCCGCTAATGCCGATAAAGTACGTCAGGTGCCGGGCGGGGTGGTGCGCAACACCCGCAGCCAGCCGGGCAGCGTGGCGGTCGTGGTGGGTGGTGGCTCAGGTCATTATCCGGCGTTCGCCGGGTTGGTTGGACAAGGTCTGGCGCACGGCGCGGCGATGGGCAACCTGTTTGCCTCGCCGTCGGCGCAGCAAATTTATAATGTGGCGCGCGCTGCCAGTAATGGCGGTGGCGTGTTACTGATGTTCGGCAACTATGCCGGTGACGTGCTGCATTTCGGTCAGGCCTGCGAGCGTCTGCGCGGCGATGGAGTCCCGTGCGAGATTCTGGCGGTCACCGACGATATTTCCAGCGCCGGCATCGACGAGATTGAGAAACGGCGCGGCGTCGCCGGTGATCTGACGGTGTTCAAAGTTGCCTGCGCCGCTGCCGAAGCGGGCCATCCACTGAAGCAGGTACTCCAGCTGGCGCAGCATGCCAATAATCGCACCCGTTCGTTTGGCGTGGCGTTTTCTGGCTGTACCTTACCGGGCGCGTCGCACCCGCTGTTCGACGTGGAAAAAGGGCGCATGGCGCTGGGGCTGGGCATTCATGGCGAACCGGGTATCAACGAATCGGCCGTGCCGACCGCCGATGAGCTGGCCGAAATTTTCGTTAACCGGCTGCTCAGCGAGCTGCCGCCGGGCATCAGCCAGACGGCGGGAGAGCGGGTTGCGGTGATCCTTAATGGCCTCGGCACGGTGAAATATGAAGAGCTGTTCGTGGTCTATCGCCGCGTGGCGCAGTTGCTTGAGGCGGCGCAGTTGCAGGTCATTGAGCCGGACGTCGGCGAGTTTGTTACCAGCTTCAATATGGCTGGCGCTTCACTGACGTTGATGTGGCTGGATGATGAGCTGGAAACCTTCTGGCGCGCCCCGGCCAATGCACCAGCCTACCGCAAAGGCAGTGTCATCGTTGCCGAAGCGCTGGGTCCGGATGCGATACTGGAGCAGGCGGAAGAGAGCCTGCCTGTCGCCAGCGCTGACTCACAGCAGAGCGCAAAACAGTTGCTGCAACTGCTGGAGGCAGTAGCCACCATGCTGAAACGCAACGCCGAGAAACTGGGTGATATTGATGCGGTGGCAGGCGATGGCGATCACGGCATCGGGATGGAACGCGGCGTACTGGGCGCGGTTGAAAAGGCGCGTGAGGTGGCGGCGCGAGGAGCAGGAGCCGGCACGCTGTTATGCCGTGCGGCTGATGCCTGGGCGGATAAAGCGGGAGGCACCTCCGGCGCATTGTGGGGCGTGGCGCTGACTGCCATCGGAACCGCCATCGGTGACAGCCAGACGCCAGACGCCGCGCGCATTGCCCGTGGCGTGCGGCAGGCGCAGGAAGGGATTCAGCATTTCGGCAAAGCGCGGGTCGGCGATAAGACTATGGTGGATGTGCTGGTCCCGTTCAGCGACAGCCTGAACGCCGCCGTTGCGTGCGGTACCTCACTGACCGAGGCCTGGTGCGAAGCGGCACGGGTGGCTGATGACGCCGCGCAGGCCACGGCGCAACTGCTGCCGAAAATGGGGCGCGCCCGGCCGCTGGCTGAAAAAAGCCTCGGCACGCCCGATGCAGGCGCGATTTCGCTGGCGATGATCGTCAATACCGTGGCCGATTTGCTGAAAGATCACGCCACCGCGGATCAGGGAGCCTGAGCATGTCACAACCTGTTCTGTGGCTGGGTGTCAGCCTGAAAATGTATTTTGGCTACCAGCAAACCCTCGACTGGTGCCACGACGTTGCCGCACTGGCGCGGCGTCATCCGGCGATTCAGCGCGGCGATATCGGGCTGTTTGTGCTGCCCGCCTATCCGGCGATACCGGCGGCTGCCGCTATTTTTGCCGATACGCCGGTACGCGTTGGGGGTCAGGATGTCTGCCAGGCTGAAAACGGTGCCTGGACCGGTGAAGTCAGCGCCAGCATGCTGCAGGAGCTGGGCTGTTCGCTGGCGGAGATCGGTCACGCCGAACGCCGCCGCCATTTCAATGAAGATTCCGCGCAGATTGCCGCCAAGGTGGCGATGTCGCTTAGCCATGGCCTGACGCCGGTGTTATGCATCGGGGAAGCGCAGCAGGGGGAGCCGTCGCAGGCGATTGCCCTGTGCCAGCAGCAGCTGGGCGAGGCGCTGTCGCTGGCACAACAGCAGGGCCTGACCGGCACGCTATTTTTTGCCTGGGAACCGCAGTGGGCGATTGGCGCACCGCAACCGGCACCCGAAAGCTATATCCGCGCGGTGTGTGAAGGTGTGCGTCAGCTGCCGACACCAGCAGGCATTACTCTGCAGGTAATCTACGGCGGCAGCGCCGGTCCGGGATTGATTCAGCGGCTTGGCGGAACGGTGGATGGTCTGTTCCTCGGCCGCTTTGCCCACGATCCTGCCGCGCTGGAGCAGATTATTGACGAGGCCAGCGCGCTGGCAGAGGAGTGTCACTCATGAGCCAGATCGGACTCAGCACCTACGCCTTTTTCTGGCGCATGTCAGAGCGGGTCCCGCAGCCGCTGACGCTGGAACAGATGCTGGAGCAGACCGCCGCACTCGATCTGTCGCTGTTCCAGATTTGCGATTATCCGGCGATTGAGAGCTGGTCGGATGCCGGGCTGCAACGATTGCGGCAGCAGGCGGATGCGCTGGGCATTACGCTGGAACTCGGCACTCGTGGGCTGGAGACGGCCCATCTGCAACGCTATCTGCAGATGGCGCAACAGCTCGATGCGCATGTCGTGCGCTCGATGTTTTACACCGCCAGCCATCGCCCCTCACTGGAGCAGGCGGCGCAACTGATCGCTGACGTGCTGCCGGACTATGCAGAGCAGCAGGTCCGGCTCTGTCTTGAGACCTACGAGCAGGTCAAAACGGCGGATCTGATGTCCGTGATTAACCGCTTTCCGTCGCCGTGGCTGGGTGTCTGTCTCGATCCGGCCAACTGCGTCGCCGGGCTGGAGTTACCTGAGCAGGTCATTGCGCAGACCGCGACGCGGGTCGGCAATCTGCATATCAAAGATTTCGCCTTTACCCGGCGTGATGGCTGGGTCGGCTTTACCTATGCCGGCTGCCCGATGGGTGAAGGCTTGCTCGATTATGACCAGATGATCGCCAGCGTGCGTCCGGCCGAACGCGGCATTAACCAGATTATTGAACACTGGCTGCCGTGGCAGGAAGACGCTGCCACCACCTGCCAGCGTGAAGCTGAGTGGACAGCACGCAGCGTGGAATTTTTACGTAGTAAACAAAATCGGGAGTAAAAATAATGAATCAACTGAAAACCCTTACTGTGATTGGCGCCGGCGGCAAGATGGGCATGCGCATTTCAGCCAACTTCCAGAAAAGTGATTACCAGGTCTTTTACTGTGAAAATTCGCCCGCGGCGCAGCAGCAGGTCACTCAACAGGGCCGTGAACTGTCGGATGCCGCCTCGGTGGTGCCGTTAAGCGACGTGGTGATCCTGGCGGTGCCGGATATCGTGTTGGGTAAGGTCTCTGAAGCGGTAGTGCCGCAGATGAAGGCCGGTGCGGTGCTGTTAACGCTCGATCCAGCCGCCGCCTATGCCAATCTGATCTTCCAGCGTGACGATATTCAGTATGCAGTGGCGCATCCCTGTCATCCATCGGTGTTCCTTGAGCGTTACACTAAAGAGGAGCACGCCGACGCATTTGGCGGCATTGCTGCGATTCAGCACGTTGCCGCGGCTTATGAAACGGGCAGCGAGGCGCAGCGCGCCGAACTCAGCAAGGTGATCAGCGTGATGTATGGCCCGGTGGAGCAGGTGCACTGGGTGACGGTGACCCAACTGGCCTATCTTGAGCCGACGCTAGTTGAGACCGTCGCCTGCATGGTCGGTGCCTTTATGAAAGAAGCGCTCGATGAAACGGTGAAGCACAGTGGCGTTCCGGAAGAGGCCGCAAAAGCGATGCTCTACGGGCATATTCAGATTGCGCTGGCGGTAGCGTTCCGCGCCACTAATCCGTTCTCTGATGCCTGCATGATCGCCATGGAATATGGACGCGAAAAGATTGTGAAGCCTGACTGGAAGCAGATTTTCGATCAGAAAGAGCTGGATATCGTGATTGCCCGGATGCTGAAAATCGACGCCATTCGTCGCTAATCTGTGACACCGCTACCGGCTCGCCGCCTCAATGCCTGGCGAGGTGAGCCGGTTCAATGGTATAAATTCCCTCCTTAAACGCCTGTGCTTAGTCAGGTAACTCACTGCGAGACAGATAACGCATGGAAAAACACACGCCTTCTCAGGACGCCGAACTGCTGACCGAAATCGCAGTCGCCTATTATCAGGATGAAATTACCCAGGAAGAGATTGCGCGTAAGTTTGGCATTTCACGCATCAAAGTCGGACGGCTGCTGAAGCGTGCCAGGGAAGAGGGCATTGTTGAGATTAACGTGCGTTACCATCCGGTATTCAGTACCCGGCTTGAGCAGCAGCTGCTTGACCGCTTTCCCCGCTTACAGCGTGCGCTGATCGCGCTCGATCTGCAGGATAATGATGAGCAGCGGCGTCAGGTGGCGGCGCTGGTCTCCTCCTGGCTGGAGCAATCGCTTAAAGAAAACTCGGTGGTGGCCGTCGGGCAAGGGCGCAACGTGGCGGCGGTGGCCGATCATCCGGGCCAGGTGCCGACGCGTAACTGCCACTTCATCAGCGGTATCGGCGGCACTCACCGTCCCGGTGATGCGATCAACGCTGACCACATCAGCCGTCGACTGGCGAAGAAGTTTGGTGGCATCAGCGAAACGCTCTACGCTCCGGCATATGTTGAAGATCGCTCGCTGAAAGCGGCATTTATGCAGAACGGCACCATTAAAGAGACGCTGGATCGGGCTCGCAAAGCTGACTTCGCGCTGGTCGGCATCGGCGACATGAATGAAAACAGCTATATGGTGAAGTTAGGCTGGTTTACGCCGCACGAAATTATCGACGCCAGCCTGAATCAGGGCGTCATCGGCGATATCGCGGGTTACGACTTTTTTAATTCGCAGGGGCAGCATGTTGATACCGTGATGAACGATCGGGTGATTGGTCTGAGCATTGATGAACTGCGCAAGATCCCGTGTGTGATTGCCATCGCCTCGGAGAACACCAAAGCGATGGCGATTCTGGGCGCGTTACGCACCGGCGCTATCGACATCATCGCCACCACGGCGCAGAACATCCGCACCCTGCTGAACATGACGCAGAAAGCGGAGTAGTCGCCGCGCAGGCATGTAGCCTCTGCGGCGACGTGCATCAGACGTTACTCTTCCTGCAGCGAGTAGGGCAGTGGCTGAATGGTCAGATGTCCGCCTTCATCGCCTTCCACCCGCAGCACGCTGTCCGGCTCCAGATCGTTATTCATCACGACCTGAATCCAGCTAATCCCGTCATCTAACTGTACCGCAGCCAGCACGCTGCCGGTTCGACGCCAGCGTTCACCCATCTGCAACTCCAGCGGGGCATTGGCTTCGGGCAGATGACTTGCCTGACCCGCCAGCCAGTAGAGCGCGCGTTTATTGGCGCCGCGATATTTCGCCCGGGCCACCATCTCCTGACCGGCATAGCACCCTTTTTTAAAGCTGATAGCATCCAGCGCCTGCAGGTTGGTGGCCTGCGGAATAAACTGCACGCTGGTGGCGGGATCAATCACCGGAATGCCGGCTTCAATCTCCAGCGCCAGCCACTGCTGACTGTCATTGAACTGTGCATCGTCATTGAGCTTCTGCTTCAGCGCTTCTGCCTGGGCCAGCGAAGTGACAATCAGAAAACGTTCGGCCGGATGGGCAAACCACAGCAGCGTGGTTTCTCCCTGCTGCACCACCGGTTTTTCACTGTCGGGCAGGCTATCAAACAGATTTGCCAGCGCGGCGCGCGCCTGAAAGCCGGCCACACCCAGTAATACTGACTCATCATCAGCCACCATCGACACTTTCGAAAACACGGCGTATTTCTTTAACTCGGGCAGCTGGGTGTCGCGCAGTTCACGACGGATCAGATAGGCATAGCCTTCACCGCGATGGAACAGGCGCATATTGCTCCACATTTTGCCTTTGGCATCGCAGTGTGCGGCAAGCGAATGATGGTCGGCATCCAGCGCGGCGACATCCAGCGTTAACTGACCCTGCAGGTAAGAGGTGCTGTCGGCGCCGGTAATGGAAACCAGCGCCCAGCTATCCAGTGACATCAGGGTTAACGGCAGACGAGACGACGCGGTAGGCTGGCGCGGCGGTAAAGTAAATGTGGGCATGGAGATATCCTGTATAAGAAGGTTCATCCGGAATAATATCTTCAATGTTAAAAGAGCCGACTGGCAATGCAACCTGTTTACGGAAAACGGCGCACAAAAGGCGTGATAACCCTGAAAACATTCAGCCTGAAATGTGGCAGGTTGCACAGCATGCGACGCTGCGCCTGCGAGCCGTATTAAACCAGGTTACACTAGGCGCCACGTTGTGAATTGTGGAAATTGATGCATGGATATTAATGATAAATCACGCATTCAGTGGGCCTGCCGTCGCGGCATGCTGGAACTGGATGTGGCTATTATGCCGTTCTTCAAATTTGAGTATGAGACGCTGAGCGACACCGATAAGCAGGTCTTTGTGGATTTGCTAAAGAGTGACGATCCCGATCTGTTTAACTGGCTGATGAATTACGGTGAGCCAAAGGATCCGGAGCTTAAGCGAATGGTGAACCTGATCCAGCAGCGTAACCATGATCGCGGCCCGGTGGCAATGTAAGCTGCAGCCCTCTCGCCTGGCGTGCGGGTTAGTCTGCGCCTGGCTGATAGCAGCCGTGACTGGCGTGGTGGTGATGACGCTGCCTGCAGGCAACTGGCTGGTTAAAGCACCAATTATTCTGCTGTTGCTGGCTGAGGGCTGGCGCAGCGTTCGGCGCCTGATTCAACGGCAGGGTACGTTACAGCGGGAAAGCGTCCATTGCTGGATCTGGCAGGGAAAACGCTGGCGGCCAACTCAGCCTTTATGCTGGTTACCCGTTGGCGTGCTGCTGGTGGCGAAGAGCGAACAGGGTGCCACGCTACGCTGGTGGCTGATGCAGGACAATATGCAGCCGGGCGAATGGCGGGCGTTACGCGCCTGCTGCTTCAGCAAGGCACGGCATTAACGCCAGCAGGGCAGGCAAAGCGTCTTAAGCCGTTTATCTGCCTGCACTGCGGTTCAATAATGACAGGCAAGGGTGGTTAAAGCCGCTCACCTGTTCATGCTACGGTTCGACACCGGCAGAAGGGCCGTCAGAGCAGTCCGGCTGTTTCGGTTAACACCTGCTCGCACCACTGCTCAACGCGCTCATCGGTGACCTCGAACTGATTCACATCATCCAGCGCCAGACCCACAAACTGCGAGCCATCGGCACTCAGCGGTTTCGGGCTGGTGAACTCATAGCCTTCAAGCGGCCAGTAGCCGACAAAACGTACCCCCATCGGCTGCAGCAAATCGTGCAGCATGCCGAGCGCATCTAAAAACCACTCGCCATAGCCAATCTGATCGCCCATGCCATACAGTGCGACAATCTTGTTTTGCAGATTCAGCGCGGGCAACTGCGGCCAGATCGCCTCCCAGTCCTCCTGCAACTCACCGAAATCCCAGGTCGGGATGCCCATGATCAGCAAGTCGTACTGCTCCATCAGGCGCGGGTCGTCATCTTTCACGTTATGCAGCGTCACTAACTCTTCGCCAATAAAATCGCGAATTTTCTCCGCTACGATTTCGGTGTAACAGGTACTGGAACCGTAAAAAAGACCGATTTTCATGCAGATAACACTCTGTAAATACTGACTTTGGCGCAATTGTACCAGAAGCGCTGCTGAATCAGGCATAATGAGCATGATTTTACACCAGACGGCGGAGATAACGTGCAGGACAGCGATCTGACAGAACAGTTTCTTGATGCGCTCTGGATTGAACGCAATCTGGCGCAGAACACTCTCTCCTCTTATCGCCAGGATCTTCAGACGCTGACCGGCTGGCTGGCGCATCATCAGCTGACGCTGCTTAGCGTGGCGCCGCTGGATCTGCAGCAGTTTCTGGCTGAACGGCTGGAAGGCGGCTACAAGGCGACCAGCTCAGCGCGGCTGCTCAGCGCCATGCGTCGCCTGTTCCAGTATCTTTACCGCGAAAAGCTGCGCCCGGACGATCCCAGCGCGCTGTTGTCAGCACCAAAACTGCCGCAGCGTTTACCGAAAGATCTCAGTGAGACGCAGGTCGAGCGGCTGTTACAGGCGCCGAATATCGATATCCCGCTGGAGCTGCGCGACAAAGCGATGCTGGAGCTGCTCTACGCCACGGGCCTGCGCGTCTCCGAACTGATTGGCTTGACGCTCAGCGACATCAGCCTGCGCCAGGGCGTTGTCCGGGTTATCGGTAAAGGGGATAAAGAGCGGCTGGTGCCTTTAGGTGAAGAAGCGGTTTACTGGCTGGAGCAATATATGGAACATGGTCGTCCGTGGCTGCTCAACGGTCAGACGCTGGACGTGATGTTTCCCAGTAATCGGGCGCAGCAGATGACGCGCCAGACCTTCTGGCATCGCATCAAGCATTACGCCACGCTGGCGGGGATCGACAGCGAAAAGTTATCACCGCATGTCATGCGCCATGCCTTTGCGACCCATCTGCTGAACCACGGTGCCGATCTGCGTGTCGTACAGATGCTGCTGGGACACAGCGATCTCTCCACCACCCAAATTTATACGCACGTCGCCACTGAGCGCCTGCGTCAGTTGCATCAACAACACCATCCGCGGGCCTGAACCGCGGCGATAAGGACAAAAATGAACAAGCATTTTGCCATGCTGGCTCTTTTAGCCAGCGCCTTTTCCGGTCTCGCACAGGCCGATGACAGCGCCATTCAGCAATCACTTAAAAAGCTCGGTCTGAACCAGACAGAGATCAGCCCGTCACCGCTGCCGGGTTTTAAAACCGTGCTGTCAGAAAGCGGCGTGCTCTACGTGACCGACGACGGCAAACACATGATCCAGGGGCCGCTCTATGACGTCAGCGGCAAACAGCCGGTCAACGTCACCAACCAGCTGCTGGACAAAAAAGTCGAAGCGCTGGTGCCGGAGATGATCGTCTACAAAGCGCCTAAAGAGCAGCACGTGATCACGGTCTTCACCGACATCACCTGTGGCTACTGTCACAAGCTGCACGAGCAGATGGCGGACTACAATGCGCTGGGCATCACCGTGCGTTACCTGGCGTTTCCGCGTGAAGGGCTGAACGGTCAGATTGAACCGGCGATGAAAGCGATCTGGTGCAGCGCTGACCGCAATAAAGCGTTTGATGAGGCGATGAAAGGCAATGCGCCGAAGATGGCCGCACCAGATAGCTGCAAAATCGATATCGCCCAGCACTATAAACTTGGCGTGCTGTTCGGCATTCAGGGCACGCCCGCGATGCTGACTGACAGCGGCATGATGATCCCAGGTTATCAGTCGCCGCAGGAGCTGAAGCAGGTGCTGGACAATCAGAAGCGTGGTGGTTAATCGGTGGTAAAACAGGATGTGGAACTCCGTCGCCGTGAGGTGACGGTTGACGATGCGCTTCCGGCGACGCTGCCGCCGCTGCTGAAACGACTCTATCTGCAACGCGGCGTGCGCGACGCGGCAGAGCTGGAGCGCGGAGCGAAAAACCTGCTGCCGTACCAGTCCTTAAGTGGGATTGAGAGCGCAGTGGAACTGCTGCATCAGGCGCTGCTGGATGGGCGTCGCATTATGGTGGTGGGCGACTTTGATGCTGATGGCGCGACCAGTACCGCGCTGACGGTCATGGCGCTGCGCAGCATGGGCGGCGGCAACGTGCAGTATCTGGTGCCTAACCGCTTTGAAGATGGTTATGGCCTCAGCCCTGAAGTGGTTGAGCAGGCGCGGGCGCGCGGCGCGGCGATGATCCTGACCGTCGACAACGGCATATCCTCCCACGCCGGCGTTGAATGTGCCCATCAGCACGGGATTCCGGTGCTGATTACCGACCACCACCTGCCGGGCGAGACCTTACCGGCCGCTGAGGCGATCGTTAATCCCAATCTGCCGGACTGTAACTTTCCCTCACGTGCACTGGCGGGCGTGGGCGTTGCGTTCTATCTGATGCTGGCGCTGCGCGCCCATCTGCGCACCCAGGGCTGGTTTGGTGCCACCCGCACCGAACCCAATCTTGCAGAGATGCTGGATCTGGTGGCGCTCGGCACGGTTGCCGACGTGGTGCCGCTCGACGTCAACAACCGCATTCTGGTGTGGCAGGGACTCAGCCGCATCCGGGCCGGAAAATGCCGGCCAGGCATCCGGGCGCTGCTGGAGATTGCTAATCGCGATGCGCGTCAGATGGCGGCCAGCGATCTCGGCTTTGCGCTGGGGCCACGGCTCAATGCCGCAGGCCGGCTCGACGATATGTCGGTGGGTGTGGCGCTGTTAATGACTGAGGATCTCAGTCAGGCACGGATGTTAGCCAGTGAGCTGGACGCGCTGAACCAGACGCGCAAAGAGATAGAGCAGGGCATGCAGAGCGAAGCGCTGGCGCTGTGCCAGGCGCTGGAGCGTGAGCAGAGCGATCTGCCGCTGGGGCTGGCTTTTTATCATCCCGAATGGCATCAGGGGGTGGTGGGGATCCTCGCCTCCCGTCTGAAAGAGCGTTTCCATCGTCCGGTGATTGCCTTTGCGCCGGCGGGCGACGGCACGCTGAAAGGCTCAGGCCGCTCAATTGCCGGTCTGCATCTGCGCGACGCGCTGGAGCGTCTGGATACGCTGAATCCCGGCCTGATGCTGAAGTTCGGCGGTCATGCCATGGCGGCAGGCTTATCACTGGAAACCGCACGCTACGAGGAGTTTCGTCAGCGCTTTGCCGATCTGGTCGGTGAGTGGCTGGATGGCGAATCTCTGCAGGGCATCATCTGGTCAGACGGCGCGTTGCAGCCGCAGGATTTTTCGCTGCAGACCGCTGAGATGCTGCGCGAAGCGGGGCCCTGGGGCCAGGCGTTCCCGGAACCCGCTTTTGACGGCAAATTTAAGCTGCTGCAACAGCGGCTGGTGGGCGAGCGACATCTGAAAGTGATGGTCGAACCGCTGGACGGCGGTCCGCTGATCGACGGGATCGCCTTTAATGTCGATACCACTCTGTGGCCCGACAGCAGCATTCGTCAGGTCGAGCTGGCCTATAAGCTGGATATCAATGAGTATCGCGGTAACCGCTCGGTACAGCTGATCATTGACCATATCTGGCCGCTTTGATTTTTATAAGGGGCGCGCGTCTCCGGCCACGGCAGAGGCGCGTCAGCCTGTTTTTCCCCTGCGTTAACCTGCTGTGCGAGCGGTTGTCGTCGCGGCCCGATAAGCAAATGCAACGCGTCACGCCGCCCCGGCATCAGCCCGCTGTCTCAGCGCTACAATCTGCCGCCAGTTTCGGGTAAACTTGTGCGTTAAATTTCCTGTCCCATCGAACATAAGAAAGACGCTAAAGCCATGTTTGAAATCAACCCGGTCAAAAACCGTATTCAGGACCTCAGTGAGCGCAGCGACGTTCTTCGGGGGTATCTTTGACTACGATGCCAAGAAAGAACGCCTCGAAGAAGTAAACGCCGAGCTGGAACAGCCCGATGTCTGGAACGAACCTGAGCGTGCTCAGGCGCTGGGCAAAGAGCGCTCCTCGCTGGAAGCGATCGTGCAGACGCTGGATCAGATGTCGCAGGGCCTGGAAGATGTGCAGGGTCTGCTTGAACTGGCGGTAGAAGCGGAAGACGAAGAGACTTTCGACGAAGCGGTTGCCGAGCTGGATGTCCTTGAGGGCAAGCTGGGCGAGCTGGAATTCCGCCGCATGTTCTCTGGCGAGTATGACAGCGCCGACTGCTACATCGATCTGCAGGCGGGTTCCGGCGGCACCGAAGCGCAGGACTGGGCCAGCATGCTGATGCGTATGTATCTGCGTTGGGCTGAAGCCAAAGGCTTCAAAACCGAAATTATCGAAGAGTCTGAAGGTGAAGTTGCAGGCATTAAATCTGTGACCATTCGCGTGTCAGGCGACTACGCCTTTGGCTGGTTGCGTACCGAAACGGGCGTACATCGCCTGGTGCGTAAGAGCCCGTTTGACTCCGGCGGTCGTCGTCACACCTCATTCAGCTCCGCCTTTATCTACCCGGAAGTCGATGACGATATTGATATCGACATCAACCCAGCCGATCTGCGCATTGACGTCTATCGTGCGTCAGGGGCGGGCGGCCAGCACGTTAACCGGACGGAATCTGCGGTACGTATTACCCATATTCCAACCGGTACCGTCACCCAGTGTCAGAATGACCGTTCTCAGCACAAGAACAAAGATCAGGCGATGAAGCAGATGAAAGCGAAGCTGTACGAGCTTGAGATGCAGAAGAAAAACGCTGAGAAACAGGCGCTGGAGGACAACAAGTCCGACATCGGCTGGGGAAGTCAGATCCGTTCTTACGTTCTCGATGATGCACGCATCAAAGATCTGCGCACCGGCGTAGAGACGCGTAACACCCAGGCGGTGCTGGACGGCGACCTGGATCGATTCATTGAAGCTAGTTTAAAAGCAGGGTTATAAGGAACCGACATGTCTGAACAACAACCGCAGAGCGCTGATGCCGCCGTTGAGTTAAATAACGAACTGAAAGCGCGTCGCGAAAAGCTGAGCGTGCTGCGTGCAAATGGCGTGGCGTTTCCTAACGATTTCCGTCGTGACAGCCTCTCAAAACAGCTGCATGAGAGCTATGGCGAAAAGAGCAACGAAGAGCTTGAAGATCTCGGCATCGAAGTCAGCGTCGCCGGACGTATGATGACCCGTCGTATCATGGGTAAAGCCTCTTTCGTGACCCTGCAGGATGTGGGTGGCCGGATTCAGCTTTACGTCTCGCGTGACGATCTGGCTGAAGGCATCTACAACGAGCAGTTCAAAAAGTGGGATCTCGGCGATATTCTGGGCGCGCGCGGCAAACTGTTCAAAACCAAAACCGGCGAACTGTCGATTCACTGTTCTGAACTGCGCCTGCTGACCAAAGCACTGCGTCCGCTGCCGGACAAGTTCCACGGCCTGGCCGATCAGGAAACGCGCTACCGTCAGCGTTACCTTGATCTCATCGCCAACGAGGAATCGCGTAACACCTTCAGAATTCGTTCGCAGATCATGGCCGGCATTCGCCAGTTCATGGTGGGCCGCGACTTTATGGAAGTGGAAACCCCGATGATGCAGGTGATCCCTGGCGGCGCGTCTGCGCGTCCGTTCATCACCCATCACAATGCGCTGGATATCGACATGTATCTGCGTATCGCCCCAGAGCTTTATCTGAAGCGTCTGGTGGTGGGCGGATTCGATCGCGTGTTCGAGATCAACCGTAACTTCCGTAACGAAGGTATTTCGCCACGTCATAACCCAGAGTTCACCATGATGGAACTCTATATGGCTTATGCGGATTACAAAGATCTGATCGAGTTGACCGAAAGCCTGTTCCGTACGCTGGCGCAGGATGTGCTGGGCAGCACCGTGGTGCCTTACGGCGAGCAGGAGTTTGATTTCGGTAAGCCGTTTGAAAAACTGACCATGCGTGAAGCGATCAAGAAATACCGTCCGGAAACGGATCTGGCCGATCTGGAAGACTTTGATAAAGCGGTGGCGATTGCTCAATCAATGCACATCAAGGTTGAGAAAAGCTGGGGTCTGGGCCGCGTCGTAACCGAAATCTTTGAAGAGACCGCTGAAGCGCATCTGATTCAGCCGACCTTCATCACTGAATATCCGGCTGAAGTCTCTCCGCTTGCCCGTCGTAACGACGAGAACCCGGAAATCACCGATCGCTTTGAGTTCTTCATTGGCGGTCGTGAAATCGGTAACGGCTTCTCTGAGCTGAACGATGCGGAAGATCAGGCTGAGCGTTTCCTGCAGCAGGTGAATGCCAAAGATGCTGGCGACGACGAAGCGATGTTCTACGACGAAGACTATGTCACCGCACTGGAGCACGGTCTGCCGCCAACCGCCGGTCTGGGTATCGGTATTGACCGTATGGTGATGCTGTTTACCAATAGCCACACTATCCGCGATGTGATTCTGTTCCCGGCACTGCGTCCAGGCAGCAAGTAATCGTTATGAGTCGCTACAAGGCCTGATCTTCAGGCCTTAAGCTTGCTGACAAAGTTTGGCCCGGTTCGCTGTCAGACCGTGCCTGCTCAGGGAACACGGTCAGATCGGAAAGACGCAAAAGCCGTCATCCATGACCGCTCGGCCCACGCCATCCCTGGCGCGGGACGCTTTCCTATTCTGACCGTGTTTCCTGCGCGCCTGGTTTATCTGTTGCTGTCAGATTTACTCAGATTTGGCGTTGTAAACATGCGAAATGGCCGGAAATTCCGGCCTTTTTTACATCTGTTCGTTCAGCATATATCAGGATTTAATCGCCTGATCCAGCCAGGTCTGAAATCGTGCATAGGGCACATAGAGCGCAACGTTCTTATAGAGTGTCTTACCGCTGACATTGTCGTTAATGTTATTGCTGTAGCCGATAATCACGCCCGCCAGCGTATCATCAGAGGCGTTATAGACTGCGCCGCCCGACATCCCTTTAACCACCCCCGCATTCGCCGCCACCACGACGCAGTCTGATTTGTTCCAGCTGTTCGCCAGCGTGGTATTGATCAGGTTCTGCCCGCTGGAACTGACCGGCATGGCCGAAATAAAACTGTAGCCGTAGAGATTGACCTGATCGCCGATGTGGCTGTTACGAAAGTTGGGTGGCAGGTTCATTTCGCTGTTTTTGTGGTAGACCACGGCCAGATCGCATTGCGGATGCCAGGCTTTTACCCGGTAAAGCGAAAACTTTGCCACATGGGCGGCGGTCAGGCTGTACTCCGGCGTCAGTGGGATGGTGGTACCAAGCGTGCCTAAACCCAGCACGGTGGGAATGCCGGTCACGGTCATATCCACCCGTTTTTCAGCTTCTTTACTGTACTCATAATGACCCACCGAGCAGCCGGTTAAGCCAAACACCATTAAGGCTATGAGTCGTTGCATTCTCTCTCCCTGCGTCAGAAGTTGATCACATCACCTGGCAATTGATTAGGGATATATCGGCAACGTTAAGGATTTATTAATTAAATACGCACTAAAAAGCGTAACGGGTTCGCGGGAAATGACAACCTGACCCTGGGTTATGTGCGCTTTAACGGGCTTAGCCAGCAGGCTGACAAAGCCATTTGTTCCGGCAAAGCGGCAGGATTATTGCGGCCCCGGCAATAATCCTTTGCTGCGCGCAGGCTATGTCGCGCATCAGCACTGTGCTGTAATGCTCACCGTGACGCAGATCTAATTTTAATAAGCGTCGAGGGGCTGCGCGTCTGTGCAGTTCACCTGCAAATGATATTGGGAGAGTGTTATGCCTGTAGCATTAATGGCGCTGGCGTTGAGTGCGTTCGCCATCGGAACCACCGAGTTTGTCATTATGGGATTGCTGCCGGAGGTGGCGCGTGACCTTCAGGTGACAATTCCGTCGGCGGGCTGGCTGATCAGCGGCTACGCGCTGGGCGTGGCGATTGGTGCGCCGATTATGGCGCTGCTTACCGCCAGGCTGCCGCGTAAAAAAACGCTGATTCTGCTGATGGTGATATTTATTGTCGGCAACCTGCTGTGTGCGCTGGCTTACAATTATAACCTGCTGATGCTGGCACGCATCGTCACCGCGCTCTGTCACGGTGCCTTCTTCGGTATTGGCGCGGTGGTCGCCGCCAGTCTGGTGCCAGCCGGTCGTCAGGCTTCCGCTGTCGCACTGATGTTTACCGGACTGACCTTAGCCAACGTACTGGGCGTTCCGCTGGGAACCAGTTTCGGACAGATGTTTGGCTGGCGAGCCACCTTCTGGGGCGTGGCTGTGATTGGCGTGCTGGCGTTTATCGCCCTGATCGTGAGTCTGCCCAACAATAAACAGGAAAAGCCGGTTCACCTGGCGAGTGAAATTGGTGCACTGGCCAACGGGAAACTGTGGCTGTCACTGCTGATGACGGTGTTCTTTGCCGCGGCGATGTTTGCGCTGTTCAGCTACATTGCGCCGCTGCTGTTAGAGGTGACGGGCATCAGCGATCGTGGCGTCAGCTGGACGCTGTTCCTGATTGGCGCAGGCCTGACGGTCGGTAACATTTTTGGCGGCAAACTGGCCGACTGGAAAGTCTCCTTCAGCCTGATCCTCAGTTTCTCCCTGATCGCCATCTTCTCGCTGCTGTTCAGCTGGACCAGCCATGCGCTGTGGCTGGCGGAGATCACCCTGTTCCTGTGGGCGATGGCGACCTTTGCGACGGTGCCGGGCCTGCAGATCAACGTGGTACGTCATGGCAAAGAGGCGCCTAACCTGGTCTCAACCCTGAACATTTCGGCGTTTAACGTGGGCAATGCGCTGGGTGCCTGGGTCGGCGGTGCGGTGATTGGCCGTGGATATGGCCTGACGGCGGTGCCGGTTGCTGCCGCTGCGCTGGCGGCAATCGGCCTGCTGATCTGTCTGATCACCTTCCGCAAATCGGGCCGCGCAGCCGCCAGGGTTCGCGCTTAAGCCAGGCGGGCGGCGATGCGTGCCGGAAAGTCAGCCACCTGCCGTTGCAGATGGCTGACAAAGGCATCGACCAGCGCCGACGCAGGGCGGTGCTGCGGCCTCACCAGGCTGACGGTAAACGGAACCGCCACGCTGAACTTACGCATCACCACACCGCTGTCGGCGTAATCCAGCGCCGTCAGCGGATTCACAATCGAAATGCCCACGCCCGCTCTGACCATGGCGCACACCGAAGCGGCACTGTGCGTCTCCATCACCAGCCGCCGCTCGACGCCCTGCTCATGAAACAGCGCATCCAGCAACTGACGATAGCTGTCACTGCGCGACAGGCTCACATACTGTTCGCCCGCAAAATCGTGCGGCGTCAGCTCTGTACGCTGACTCAGAGGGTGGTTCTGAGGCAATACACACACTTCATCGCAGGTGAGCAGGGCGAGACGATCAGTACCGGCCGGAGCGTGCTGAGTTTCGGTTAAGCCGATATCATAGCGCTGTGCTGACAGCCACTCCTCCAGCAGCGGCGACTCCTGCGGGATCACATTCAGGCTCACATCCGGGTAGCGCTGTAAAAAGGGCTGACACAGTGGTGGCAGCAGCGACTGCGAAAAAACGGGCAGGCAGGCGATCGACAGCTCACCCTGACGGAACTGGCGCAGCCCTTCAGCCGCTTCCATGATGCGATCCAGACCGTACCAGGATCGCTGCACCTCTTCAAACAGACGCAATCCCTGCACCGTCGGTTGCAGGCGACCGCGTACCCGTCCGAACAACTCTAATCCCAGCTGCTGCTCCAGGCGTGCCAGCTCCCGGCTCACCGTCGGCTGTGAGGTGTGCAGCAGTGTCGCGGCCTGAGTCAGATTGCCGCTGGTCATCACCGCATGAAAAATCTCGATATGCCGCCAGTTAATGTTCGCCACGTACCCTTCCTATATCCATTCTGCATAGACGATATTAAAACAGATATTTTTCGCTATGACACGATTCTGGCTTAATGCCGTTATTGCCACAGGAGAATTGCCATGCCACGTTCCTTACAGAGTACCGAAACCGCACTCAGCGCCGCTAACCTGCTGCCGCTGGCACGCCGCTACGCCGGGCCATTCTGGGCTTATGATGCGCAGATTATTCAGGCGCGTATTGCCCAGCTGCAGGCATTTGATGTGGTGCGCTTTGCGCAGAAGGCCTGCTCGAATACGCATATCCTGCGCCTGATGCGCGCGGCGGGTGTGAAAGTGGACTCGGTATCGCTGGGTGAAATCGAACGTGCGCTGGCTGCGGGCTATCAGCCTGGCGGTGACGAGATCGTCTTTACCGCGGATCTGTTCGATCAGCCGACGCTGGAGCGGGTGACCGCGTTAAAGGTGCCGGTTAATGCCGGATCGATCGATATGCTGCATCAGCTCGGCGCGGTCTCACCGGGACATGCGGTGTGGCTGCGGGTCAATCCTGGTTTTGGTCACGGCCACAGTCAGAAAACCAATACCGGTGGCGAAAACAGCAAGCACGGTATCTGGCACGCCGATTTAGCCGAGGCGCTGGCGGCGATTAAGCAGCACGGCCTGCAGCTGGTGGGCATTCATATGCATATCGGCTCTGGCGTCGATTATGCGCATCTGCAGCAGGTCTGTGATGCGATGGTTGAACTGGTGATGGCGTCGGGTCAGGATTTGACCGCGATCTCTGCGGGCGGCGGCCTCTCTGTGCCTTATCGCTATGGCGAAGAGGCGATCGATACCGATCACTATTTCGGCCTGTGGGATGCAGCACGGCAGCGTATCGCCCAGCATCTGGGTCACGCGATAAAGCTGGAGATCGAACCAGGCCGTTTCCTGGTGGCCGAGGCGGGTGTGCTGGTCTCTCAGGTACGGGCGGTTAAGGCGATGGGCAGCCGTCACTTCGTGCTGGTCGATGCCGGTTTCAGTGACCTCATGCGCCCCGCAATGTATGGCAGCTATCACCATATCTCGCTGATGGCGGGCGATGAGCGGGCGATTGATGAGCAGCAGACTATCGACACGGTGGTCGCTGGCCCACTGTGTGAATCGGGTGATGTTTTTACCCAGCTGGAGGGCGGCATGGTCGAACCGCGCGCGATTCCGGCGGCAAAGGTTGGCGATTATCTGGTGTTTCACGACACCGGTGCTTACGGCGCATCCATGTCCTCTAACTACAACAGCCGTCCGCTGATCCCGGAAGTCCTGTTTGAGCAGGGCCAGCCGCGCGAGATCCGCCGCGCGCAGACTATTGAGTCGTTACTGGCACTGGAAATCAGCTAATCACCTCACTCAGGCGGCCAGCGCGCCGCCTGTCAGCCATAGATCTCTTTACGCAGCATGACCAGCTCCTCTGCCAGCTCGCGGCACAGCATGGCATTCATCAGATGATCCTGCGCATGCACCAGAATCAGCGTGACCGGCAATTTTCCGCTTCCCTCGTCTGCACCAATCAACGCGGTCTGAATTTTATGTGCCGCTTTTGCCGCGGTATCTGAAGCAGCCAGCGCCGCGTCAGCCCCGGCCCAGTCGCGTTTGCGCGCACACTGAATCGCCATCATCGCCGACGAACGGGCTTCCCCTGCATTGATCAACAATTCCATCATGGTCTGTTCGTAATCCATAACGCCTCCGCTATTGGTATGCCAAATTGGCCGTTTTAATCATAATGGAATGCCAATAAGCGTTTCCGGGAGGTTCGTCACAGAAAAAAACGAGGGGATTCGTCATTTTGGTATGCCACTAACAGGGAAGACCACGACGATTACAGGAATACCGATCTTACATCTCTGAGGGTTGATCATGTCTCTACAGGACCGCCTTATCGATTCCCTAGGCAGCTTTGCCACCCGCTTTAACAGTTATCGCTACATCATGGCGATTAAAGCCTCGTTCATTACCCTGATGCCGGTGATCATTGTTGGCGCCTTCTCGGTATTGATCTCTAACATGGTGCTGGACAGCAAAAATGGGCTTGCCAGCTTTGCCGCCCTGGCTTTTTTAGCTGACCTCAAGCCCATCACCAGCAGTATCAATTACGCCACGCTCAGCTTTCTTAACATTGGTGCGGTGTTTCTGATTGGTATTGAGCTTGGGCGCATAAACGGTATAAAAACGCTGTTTCCCGGCCTGCTGGCGATCATCTGCTTTGTATCCGTGACGCCGACCACCTTACAGATGATGGTCGATGGGCAGATGCACCTGGTCACCGACGTGCTGGCCAAACAATTCTCCGATACCAAAAGCCTGTTTCTCGGCATGTTTATCGCCATTCTGTCGGTAGAGATCTACTGCCGCCTCGAACAGGTTGAACGGCTGAAAATCAAAATGCCCGACACCGTGCCGCCCAACGTGGCCGCCTCTTTCTCCGCGCTCATCCCCTCAATCATCACCGTGACGCTGATAGCGACCTTTGGCTTTATCTTCCATCGCGTCACCGGCATGTACCTTTACGACGCGGTATACCAGGTGGTGCAGCAGCCGCTGGAGTCGGTGGTGCAGAGCCTGTGGGGCATTCTGATTCTGATGTTCGTTGCCCAGCTATTCTGGGTAATTGGTATTCACGGCAACCAGATGGTGAAGCCGATCCGTGAGCCGCTGTTGCTGGGCGCGATTATGGTCAACATGACCGCTTTTGAGCAGGGAAAAGAGGCACCGAACATCATCACGATGCCGTTCTGGGATGTTTATATGAGCATCGGCGGTTCCGGCCTGACCATCGGACTGCTCACCGCCGTGATGCTGGCGACGCGGCGCAAAGAGATGCGTGAAATCGCCAAACTGTCGTTCGGGCCAGGCATTTTCAATATCAACGAGCCGGTTATATTTGGTATGCCGATTATGCTTAACCCGATCCTGGCTATCCCTTTCATCATCACACCGCTGGTAACAGGTTCTATCGGCTACTTCGCTACGGTGATGGGATTTGCCGGGAAAGCCGTGGTGATGGTGCCCTGGACCACGCCTCCGATTATCAATGCCTGGCTTTCAACCGCTGGATCTATGGGTGCGGTGGTGACGCAGATCGTCTGCATTCTGGTGTCAGTACTCATCTATCTGCCATTTGTGAAAGTTGCAGCCCGCCGCGCGGATGCAGCGGAAGCAAAGAGCCTGCAACCTGAGCTGAACCCCAACCGAACGGAGGTGTTATGAGTCGTCAGACTGTCCACATACCTGAGAATTTCATTCTGGGGGCTGCTGCCTCCGCCTGGCAGACGGAAGGCTGGAGCGGAAAAAAAGCGGGGCAGGACTCCTGGCCTGACGCCTGGTATCAGCAGGATCGTCACGTCTGGCACAACGGCTACGGCCCGGCGGTTGCCACCGACTTCATCAATAGGTTTAGTGAGGATGTGGCGCTAATGAAGGCCAGCGGGCTGACCCACTACCGCACTTCAATCAACTGGTCGCGTTTCCTGATCGATTACGAAACCGCCACGGTCGATGAGGAATACGCTGCTTACTATGATCGGCTGATTGATGAAATGCAGCGCCAGGGCATTGAACTGATGCTCTGTCTGGAGCACTACGAGCTGCCCGCCACGCTGCTGGCGCAGTATGGCGGCTGGCAGTCAAAGCATGTCGTTGAACTCTTTATCCGCTATGTCGAACAGGTGTTTAAACGCTATGCCGGTCGGGTCACGCGCTGGTTTGTGTTTAACGAGCCGATTGTGGTGCAGACTCGCGTCTATCTCGACGCGCTGCGCTGGCCTTATGAGCAGAACACCCATAAATGGATGCAGTGGAACCACCACAAGAATCTCGCGACCGCCCGGGTAGTGCAGCTGTTCCGCGCGGCAGGCTATGCCGGTCGCATTGGTACCATACTCAATCCGGAAGTCACCTATCCGCGATCATCAGCCCCGCACGACCAGAGGGCGGCGCATATTTATGACCTGTTCTACAACCGGGTGTTTCTCGATCCCGCCATTAAAGGCGAGTATCCGGCGGAGCTGCTGGCGCTGCTTGATAAGCATCAGATTGAGTGGGAAACCACCCCGGAAGAGCTGGCGATTATTGCCGCCAATACCGTCGATGAGGTCGGGCTTAATCTCTACTATCCGCATCGCGTGAAGGCACCGTCCCGCGCCTGGCATCCCGGGACACCCTTTCATCCCGCCTGGTATTACGAACACTTTGAACTGCCGGGACGACGGATGAACCCTTCGCGCGGCTGGGAAATTCAGCCTGAAATTATCTGGGATATGGCGCAGCGGATGCGCGATGAGTACGGCAATATCCCGTGGTTTGTGGCTGAAAGCGGTATGGGAATTGAGAACGAAGCGCAGTTCAAAAATGCCGACGGGGAGATTCAGGACGATTACCGCATTGCGTTTATCAGCGAGCACCTGCATCAGGCGATACGTGCCAGTCAGGCGGGGATTAACTGTCAGGGCTATATGCTGTGGGCGTTTACCGACAATGTCTCGCCAATGAATGCCTTTAAAAATCGCTATGGTCTTATCGAAATTGACTTAGATAAGCAGCGTCAGCGCCGTATGAAGAAATCTGCCCACTGGTTCCGTACGCTGCGCGACACGCAGCAATTTACCCTGTGGCTTGATGATGAGCCGAAATAACGCGAGGAAACGAGCATGAAAAGAATTGTTCTGGCCTGTGCTGCGGGCATGTCGACCTCAATGGTGGTGACGCGGATGGAAAAAGAGGCTGCCGCTCGCGGACTGGCATTCCAGATCTACGCCATTCCGGAGCAAAACCTGCGTGAAGAGCTGCAAAACTACGGCAACGAGGTGGTGGTCGTGCTGCTCGGGCCACAGGTGCGCTTCAAACTGGAGGAGAACCGAAAACTCACCGACAGCTATCAGTTGCCCATCGCGGTGATCGATACGGTTGCTTACGGCACGCTGAATGGTGCAAAGGTACTCGATCAGGCGCTGGCTTTGATACACTGAGCCCCAGTTTGCGAGCCAGCCTCTCCGGTTCGCGGGCATTGTCGCGCAGGGAACCGCGGCAATGCCGTTAGCGCATTGATTGCAAAGGGTGACAGTGTGGACAAAGCCGAAGCGCCGCAAGAAAAAAAGCAGTATCAGGAAATTGGTCAGCACCTGCGTCAGCAGATCTGTGACGGGCACTATCCGGTGGGATCGCGCCTGCCGCCTGAACGTCAGCTGGCTGAAACCTGGGGCGTCAGCCGGACCATCGTGCGCGAGGCATTATTGATGCTGGAGCTGGAAGGTACGGTGGATATCCGCCAGAGCTCCGGCGTCTATGTGATGCGTATTCCTTCCGCCAGTGATGATGAAGAAGAGGCCTTCTTCCGCAGCGACGTTGGCCCGTTTGAAATGCTACAGGCACGTCAGTTGCTGGAGAGCAATATTGCAGCCTTTGCCGCAAAAATGGCGACCAAAGCGGACATCGAAAATCTGCGCCGAACGCTGGAACAGGAGCAGCGTGCCATCGCCGCCAACGACAGCAGTCAGGACAACGACAAGTTGTTTCATCTGCTGCTGGCGGGTGCCAGTCAGAATCAGATGCTGCTCGATACCGTCACCAGTATCTGGCGACATCATGACAGCAGCCCGCTCTGGCAGCAGCTGCGCCCGCAGTTTGAAACCCGCGCCTATCGCCTGAAGTGGCTTGGCGATCACCAGACAATCCTGGCCGCTCTGCGTCGGCGTGATGTGATGGGGGCCTGGCAATCTACCTGGCAGCACCTTGAGAACGTCAAGAATACGCTGCTGGAACTTTCCGATGCCGATGCGCCTGACTTTGATGGCTTCCTGTTTGATTCAGTCCCGATCTTTCAGGGGAAACTGATGTGATCGAGATTGTATCGCTCAGCGATGCCCCCCAATTTGCCGATCAGATCATTGACTGGCAGTGGCGCGCATTTGGTGAAGCCACCAGCCGGGCGTTCTTTGCCAGTGTGGTGAACAGCAGCCTTATCGGTGCTGATTTTCCGGTGACTTTCGTTGCCGTGGAGGGGGACAGGGCAGTCGGCACGGTGGGATTCTGGCGCTGCGACCTGATCAGCCGTCAGGATCTTTTCCCCTGGCTGGCGGCGCTCTATGTTGATGAGTCGGTGCGCGGCAAAGGTGTCAGTGAGGCGTTGCAGCAGCATGTCATCGCCTATGCACAGGCACGGGGCTATCCACGGTTATGGTTATGGTCAACGTTTGGGGGCTACTACGAACGTTATGGCTGGCTGCCACAGGGCGAAGCGCTGGAGTATCCCGCTAAGCCGGTAAAACTCTATTATCGCGACCTGTAAGAGATGCCAGCCGCCATCGCGGCAGCTGGCAACAGAACGCTCAGGGAGCCGGATAGGTATAACGACGGTGGATCGCCTCAATGCCTTCCAGGATCTCTGCATTTAAGGTCAGATTGAAGCTGTCGATATTGATCTGCAACTGTTCAGGCGTGGTGGCGCCCAGCAGCGTGCTGGCCACAAACGGCTGCTGACGCACATAGGCGAGAGCCATCTGCGACGGGTCGATCTGATGCTGCTGAGCCAGTGCTACATATTCGGCAATCGCCTTTTGTGACTGCTCGCCGCTGTAGCGGGTAAAGCGGCTGAACAACGTGTTGCGTGCACCCGCAGGCTGTGCGCCATTCAGGTATTTACCGCTCAGCGTACCAAACGCCAGGCTGGAATACGCCAGCAGCTCTACGCCTTCATGCTGGCTGATTTCGGCCAGACCTACTTCAAAGCTGCGGTTCAGCAGGCTGTAGGGATTCTGAATGCTGATAATGCGCGGCAGTTCATGCTTCTCCGCCAGCTGCAGATAGCGCATCACGCCCCACGCGGTTTCGTTCGACACCCCGATATAGCGGATCTTACCGGCGCGCACCTGTTCGGTCAGCGCTTCCAGCGTCTCCAGCAGCGTCACCTGAGCGGTGGTTTCGCTGTACTGATAGCCGAGCTTGCCAAAATAGTTGGTCTGACGCTGTGGCCAGTGCAGCTGGTAGAGGTCAAGGTAGTCAGTATTCAGGCGTTTCAGGCTGGCATCGAGTGCTGCGCGGATGTTTTTACGGTCCAGTGCCATATCCGGGCGAATCGACGCATCATTGCCACGTGAAGGCCCGGCCACTTTACTGGCCAGAATGATTTTGTCGCGGCTGCCGCGCTGTTTAAGCCAGCTGCCAATATATTGTTCGGTCAGACCCTGGGTTTCCGGACGCGGGGGCACCGGATACATCTCGGCAGTATCAATAAAGTTGATGCCGGAACGGATAGCTAAATCCAGTTGAGCATGGGCGTCGGCTTCGCTGTTCTGTTCGCCAAACGTCATGGTGCCCAACCCCAGCTGACTCACTTCCAGCGTGCTGTGGGGAATACGATGATAGTGCATTGCCAGCTTCCTTTTCTTTATGGAATGGAATGTTGTGTCCTCAGGGACTATAGCGCGAGCAATGGCGGGGAAGGAAGGGGGAAAAGTCGGGGAAATCACCTGCCAGCCGGGAATCGGTGGCAGGCGATTAAATCGGGCACTTAACGTTCAATGATCGTCGAAACCTCATCGCTGTTAATCTGCACCATATGACCTGTCTGGTCTGTGTACTCCACCAGACCGGTCTCTTTATCGATGCTCGGCTTGCCTTCGGTCATGATCATCCGGCCATCTTTGGTCGCCATGACATAATCAGAACTGCATCCACTTAAGAATGCGGCGGTTACCATCACCAGTGCTACTCCTGTCAACCCTTTCATCACGCCTAATCCTCACAAATGGTCAAGTGCAAACAGTGTAGTAATAAATGGTTTTGCCGGCGGGGTTAATCGTAGAAATCTGAAAATAACCGGGCGAGCAGGCTCGCCCTTGACTTTATCAGGCGTGCTTTTTCTTACTGCGCATCAGGTTAAGACACTCAACCGCCATTGAGAAGAACATAGCGAAATAAATGTAACCTTTCGGTACGTGGACCGCAAAACTCTCCAGAATCAGGGTGAAACCGACCAGAATCAGGAAAGAGAGAGCCAGCATTTTCACTGAAGGATGGCGGTCAACAAACTCACCGATCGCGCGAGCAGCGAACATCATCATCAGCACGGCAATAACCACCGCCGCCATCATAATGAACAGATGATCGGAGAGGCCGATCGCCGTGATCACTGAGTCGAGGCTGAAAATAATGTCGAGCATCATGATCTGCACAATCGCACCCAGGAAGGAATGGACGCGGGTGTTGTGTTCGCCTTCGCTGCCTTCGATCGTTTCATGGATCTCCATGCTCGATTTCCACAGAAGGAACAGTCCGCCGAACAGCAGAATCAGATCGCGCGCCGAGAACGCATGATCCATCAGCGTAAAGAGCGGATTAGTCAGACGGGCTACCCACGCGATAGAAGCCAGCAGGCCAAGACGCATCAGCATCGCGCCCATCAGACCAATGCGACGCGCGCTGGCTTGCTGGTGTTTTGGTAGTTTAGCGACCACCAGCGACAGGAAAATGATGTTATCAATACCCAGCACCACCTCAAGGATGGTCAGGGTGCCCAGCGCCAGCCAGGCGTTGGGATCGGAAATCCACTCAAACATACCGACATTTAATCCTAAACGAAAAGTAAACGGCGATTATACGCATTCAATTCGCCGATCTCCCACAAAATTGCGACACATCAACGCGGGTGGCGACGTTCAGAGGAGAAAATGACGCGCCAGCAGGGGCCCGGTGAAGCTTTTCTTCAGGTAGAAACCGCGCGGCAGCGTCATGATTGGCTGGCCCTGATCGCCGATTCCTTCTGTCAGCGCTTTGCTATTGGCGGCTTTGGGCCGGATTTGCAGCCAGGCACCATGTCGCGCGGTAATCTGCTCTACGCGACCCAGCACAATCATATCCATCAGCTCTTCCCAGTCCTGCCGCAGCATCTCATCTTCTTCCGCATCGGGGCTCCATAACAGCGGCGCGCCGACACGGCGTTCCCGCAGCGGAATCTCACGCCCGCCTTCAACCGGGATCCACAATACCCGCGCCAGCTTGTGGCGCACATGGCTGGTGAGCCAGGTCACGCCGCTGTTGCCGGTCAGAGGTGCCACGCAGACAAAGGTGGTTTCCAGCGGTTTACCCTGCGCATCAATCGGGATAGTTTTCAGTTCGATACCTAGATGGGCAAAGTCCTGCTCCGCTTTGCTGCCTGCGCTGGCACCAAGATGCCACTCCAGCAGCATGCCGACCCAGCCCTTGTCGCGTTTGAGATCCGCAGGCATGGGCAGACCGGCGCGCGCGGCCAGGGTTTCCAGGGTCAAACCGGCTAAATCCTGCGCGCGTGCCAGCAGGCTGGCTTCATCTTCGGGTGGTCCTGGCTGGTAACTCATGGTGAACACTCGCAATGATTAAAATTTGTACAACAGCAGGTGAGTCACGTTTCTCACTTAAATAATCCGCGTCAGGGATCGATAATAACATGATAGATCGTGCTTTTTTTAGCGGATTGCACGCTCGCCGCCCTAAGTGCTTCAGGGTTATCCCAGCTTACCCGCAACAATGAACAGGATCTCCAGCCCGGTTATCCACAGAAAAATGGGATAACCACCGACTGAGTGCGGTACTGGTTCCATTTACAGCCTTGACTTTTCACGATCTGGCCATAATTTCGCCGCTCTGGCCTAACCCTGAGCGATTATCTGTGGATAAAAAGCAGTGTGCTTATATTTTAAGCAATTGTCAGTTGCCATGAAAATATTCACTGTTTATGAAAGATTTATCGATAAGATTTTTGATTTAATATCATTAAAAATCAGATGGATGTGTTGTTATCTTTTTTCGGCTCTCCAGTGCGCATGGAAAAGGTTATTCAGATAACTCCCGCGTTCTGCACAAAGCTATCCACAGAAAAGGTGAATAAGATCGATCTTTTTCACGGTCATTGTTTATAACTTTGCCATTTTCTGTGAGTTATCCCGACGCTGATGGCTTAACCCCCCGTGAATCCAGTGGTTTACCGCCTGTAAGGAGTGTGAAACAATCAGCTCATTCAAATTTTGCTTTGAGGTAGTCCGGTGATCGATGATGATGGCTACCGCCCGAATGTTGGTATCGTAATCTGTAACCGGCAGGGACAAGTGTTATGGGCCAGGCGCTTTGGACAGCACTCCTGGCAATTTCCTCAGGGAGGCATCAATCCCGGTGAAACCGCAGAACAGGCGATGTATCGCGAACTGTTCGAAGAGGTGGGATTACACCGGAAAGATGTTCGAATACTTGCCTCTACACGTAACTGGTTACGCTACAAGTTGCCAAAACGTTTGGTGCGTTGGGACACAAAGCCGGTATGTATCGGCCAGAAACAAAAGTGGTTTCTTCTGCAGTTAATGTGTAATGACGCGGATATCAATGTGCAGCACAGCAGCACGCCCGAGTTCGATGGCTGGCGCTGGGTCAGTTTCTGGTATCCGGTGCGTCAGGTTGTCTCCTTTAAGCGCGACGTTTATCGTCGGGTGATGAAGGAATTCGCTGGCGTGGTGATGTCCATGCAGGAGAGTGCGGGGCAGCGAAATAATCCTGCCCATCGACGTAAGAGAGGATAGGCCACGCCCTTTATGCTCACTCAGTTGCGCGAAATTGTAGAAAAAGTGGCGAGTGCGCCGCGTCTCAATGAAGCACTCGACATCCTGGTTAATGAGATCTGTCTGGCGATGGATACGGAAGTCTGTTCCGTTTACCTCGCCGACCACGATCGTCACTGCTACTACCTGATGGCGACGCGCGGGCTTAAAAAACCGCGTGGCCGCACCGTGACCCTGGCGTTTGACGAGGGGATCGTCGGTTTAGTGGGCCGTCTGGCCGAACCGATTAACCTTGCTGACGCCCAGAGTCATCCCAGCTTTAAATATATCCCCGCAGTGAAAGAGGAGCGCTACCGCTCCTTCCTCGGCGTGCCGATTATCAGCCGTCGCCAGTTACTTGGCGTGCTGGTAGTACAGCAGCGCGAGCACCGTCAGTTTGATGAAAGCGAAGAGTCGTTTCTGGTCACCCTTGCCACCCAGATGGCGGCATTGCTGTCGCAGTCGCAGATGGCCCAGCTGTTTGGTCAGTTCCGGCAGACGCGGGTGCGCGCGATTGCAGCTGCGCCTGGCGTGGCGGTGGCACCGGGCTGGGTAGATGAGACGCAGCCACTGCTCGATCAGGTTTCGGCTGCCTCAACGCTGGATGTTCATCGCGAACGTGAGCGTCTGTCGCTCGCCATGAGCGAAGCCACCAGTGAATTTCGTCGCTTCAGTAAACGCTTCAGCGCCAGCGCTCAGAAAGAGAGTGCGGCCATTTTCGACCTTTACTCTCACCTGTTAACCGATGCCCGCCTGAAAAAAGATCTGTTCGATGAGATCGAACGCGGATCGGTCGCCGAATGGGCAGTGAAACAGGTGATCGAGAAGTTTGCTGAACAGTTTGCCAGCCTGACGGACACCTACCTGCGTGAACGTGCAGGCGATCTGCGGGTGCTGGGTCAGCGCCTGCTGTTTCACCTTGACGATACGCTGGTCGGCACCAATGCCTGGCCGGAACGCTTTGTGCTGGTGGCCGATGAGCTGACTGCCACCACCTTAGCTGAGCTGCCGCATGAGCGGCTGGCGGGCGTGGTGGTGCGTGACGGCGCAGCCAACTCCCATGCGGCGATTCTGACCCGCGCGATGGGGATCCCGACCGTCATGGGCGCTGATATCCAGCCCCATCAGCTCAACAAACGTTTGCTGATCGTCGACGGTTATCGCGGTGAGCTGTTGATCGATCCCGAGCCGGTGCTGGTGCAGGAGTACCAGCGTTTGATCAGCGAAGAGAATGCGCTGAGCAAAATGGCGGAAGGCGTGGTCGATCAGCCCGGTGAGCTGAAAAGCGGCGAGCGCGTGCAGGTGATGCTGAATGCCGGATTAAGCCCGGAGCATGAGCAGACGCTGGGCAACTGGGTGGATGGCATCGGACTCTACCGCACCGAAATTCCGTTTATGCTGCAGAACGGCTTCCCGTCGGAAGAGGAGCAGGTGGCACAGTATCAGGGCATGTTACAGCTGTTTCACAACAAGCCTGTGACGCTGCGGACCCTGGATGTGGGGGCAGATAAACAGCTACCCTACATGCCGATCAGTGAAGAGAATCCCTGTCTGGGCTGGCGCGGCATCCGCCTGACGCTTGACCAGCCGGAAATTTTCCTGGTGCAGGTGCGCGCGATGCTGCGTGCTAACGCCGCATCCGGCAACCTCAGTATTCTGCTGCCGATGATCAGCCATATCGACGAGATCGACGAAGCGAAAAAGCTGATCGATCGCGCAGGACGCGAAGTCGAAGAGATGCTGGGCTATACGATCCCCGCGCCGCGCATCGGCATCATGATTGAAGTGCCGTCGATGCTATTTATGATCCCGCATCTGGCGTCACGGGTCGATTTTGTCTCGGTTGGCACCAACGATCTGACCCAGTATCTGCTGGCGGTGGATCGCAACAACACCCGCGTGGCCAATCTCTACGACTCGCTGCATCCGGCGATGCTGCGCGCACTGAATACGATTGCGCAGGAAGCCCGTCTGGCCAATCTGGAACTGTGCCTGTGTGGTGAAATGGCTGGCGATCCAATGTGCGTGGCGCTGTTGGTCGGGCTGGGATATCACCATCTCAGCATGAACGGCAAAAACGTACCGCGGGTGAAATACCTGCTGCGCCATCTGGATCACGAAGAGGCGCAGCAGCTCAGTGAGCAGGGGATGAATGCTCATACCGCCACCGAGGTTCGTCATCTGGTCTCGACCTTTATGGAGCGTCGCGGGCTGGGTGGATTAATCCGCGGCGGTCGCTAAGCGCCACTTCAGGCTATTTTATTTGCCATTCTGGCCCCGGGCAGTGCTCACACAGGCTGCTTTAGCAACCTGAACGCCCGTCAGGGCGGCCCTGAAGGGGCGAGCACAGCGAGTAATCCTCACGTACTACGTGTACGCTCCGGTTGTTGCGCGCTGTCCGTGACCAGACTGGTTGCAACAATGTACGCCTGACGGGTCAGACTCTGGGCGTTATCCGCGTTTACATTTGCGGGACAATTCACAAAACCGGCTGTGCTATGATGCGCAGCCTTAATTTATGTGCCTGACAACGCCCCTTTTCAGGGTTGAAAAATAGACGGTGAATGATGAATAACGGCTATATTGCATTTCCGCAGTTCGATCCGGTGATCTTCTCGATTGGACCGGTTTCGCTTCACTGGTACGGTCTGATGTATCTGGTAGGCTTTGTTTTCGCCATGTGGCTGGCTGTCCGCCGCGCCAATCAGCCGGGCAGCGGCTGGAAAAAAGAGGAAGTGGAGAACCTGCTTTATGCCGGTTTCCTGGGGGTCTTCCTGGGTGGACGCATCGGCTATGTGCTGTTCTACAACTTACCGCTGTTCCTGGAAAATCCACTCTATCTGTTCAAAGTCTGGGATGGCGGCATGTCGTTCCACGGTGGCCTCATCGGGGTGATTGTCGTCATGCTGGTCTTTGCCCGCCGCACCCGACGTAATTTCTTCCAGGTGGCTGATTTCATTGCGCCGCTGATCCCGTTCGGTCTGGGTGCCGGTCGTCTCGGCAACTTCATTAACGGTGAGCTCTGGGGCCGTGTCGATCCGGGCTTCCGCTATGCCATGCTGTTCCCTGGCTCCCGCAGCGAAGATGTCGCGCTGGCTGCCACCAATCCGCAATACCAGGCGCTGCTCAACACCTACGGCGTGCTGCCGCGTCATGCTTCGCAGCTCTATGAACTGGCGCTGGAAGGGATAGTACTGTTTATCATCCTGAATCTGTTTATTCGTAAGCCACGCCCGATGGGCAGCGTCTCAGGCCTGTTCCTGATTGGCTATGGCGCCTTCCGTATTATCGTTGAGTTCTTCCGCCAGCCGGATGCCCAGCTTGGCCTGTTTGAAGGCGGAATCAGTATGGGACAGATCCTCTCTGTGCCAATGATTATTGCCGGTATTATAATGATGATCTGGGCGTATCGTCGTCGCCCGCAGCCACAATTTCGCGAGGAAAAATGAAACAGTATCTGGATTTAATGCAACATGTGCTGCACGAAGGCACGCCAAAAGCTGACCGTACCGGCACCGGTACGCTTTCAATTTTTGGTCACCAGATGCGTTTCAATCTGCAGGATGGTTTTCCGCTGGTCACCACCAAGAAATGTCATATCCGCTCGATTATTCATGAGCTGCTGTGGTTTCTGAAAGGCGATACCAACATCGGTTATCTCAAAGAAAACAACGTCTCCATCTGGGATGAGTGGGCGGATGAGAATGGCGATCTCGGCCCGGTTTATGGTAAACAGTGGCGCAGCTGGGGAACGGCCAGCGGCCAGGAGATTGACCAGCTAAGCCAGGTGATGGAGCAGCTGAAGCGCGATCCCGACTCACGCCGGATTATCGTTTCTGCCTGGAACGTCGGCGAGCTGAGCGAGATGGCGCTGGCCCCTTGCCACGCGTTCTTCCAGTTCTACGTGGCGGATGGCAAACTCTCCTGCCAGCTTTATCAGCGCTCGTGCGACATCTTCCTGGGCCTGCCGTTTAACATCGCCAGCTATGCGCTGCTGGTACATATGGTGGCGCAGCAGTGCGATCTGCAGGTGGGTGACTTCGTCTGGACCGGCGGTGATACCCACCTCTACAGTAACCATCTGGAGCAGGCGCGCCTGCAGCTGACCCGTGAACCGCGTCCGCTGCCATCACTTGTTATCAAACGCAAACCGGCGTCACTGTTTGACTATCAGTTCGAAGATTTTGAGATTGAAGGCTACGATCCGCATCCCGCGATCAAAGCCCCTGTCGCCATCTGATTCGCGATAAAAGATAACGCCCTGGCACTTCGCCGGGGCTTTTTTTTGCCCGCCAACCGGTAAATCTGCGGCAACGCTCGCACGCTTCTGCCAATTGATGCTGTTGGGGAAGCTTCTCTGCGACGTGCTTTCCAGCCTGACAAACCGCGCCTTGTTTCATCTGTTCATCACCCGCACTCTGACACCATGAAAACAGCACACTTACGCGGTTTCACCCTGCCGGAACTGCTGCTGGTGATGGTGATTGCCGGCATGCTGAGTCTTGCCGCGCTGCATGGCTGGCAGCGCTGGCAACAGCGGCAGCAACTGCGCGACAGCGCTCAGCAACTACAGGGATTCCTGCTTCGGCTGCGTGCCCAGGCCAACCGGCAAAATAGCGACCTGATTTTATGGTCACGGCCTGGCGATCCCTGGTGCATCGGTGCCGGAAGCCGCCCCGTTGCAGGCTGTGATAGCCGAAAACGGCTGCAATTCGTAGCGCCGCACGCTGGCGTTGCGCTCTATGACATCCGGGGTGAACCGGGCTTCTATGGCCGACGTAATGTGGCCCGGGCGGGCAGCATTGAGTTGGGTAACAGCACCGGACGAATGCGGCTGATTATCTCGGCAAGAGCCCGTATTCGCCTCTGCATGACGGATGAGGAGACGTGCCGTTGAAAATGGCCGGATTCAGCCTGCTGGAGATGCTGATCGCCCTGGCAATCAGCGCCGTCGTGATGTTAAGTGCTGGCCGTTTTCTGCCGCTGCTGCTGGCAGAGAACGCCGGCGTGCTGCAGCGGGCGCAGCTGCGTCAGGAGTTACAGCAGATGATGGCGACGCTGGAAAAAGCGGTGCGGCGTGCCGGTTATTGTCACGGTGAGTGTGGCAGTGGGGCGCTGCAAATCAGAGAGAATTGCCTGCTGCTGCGCTGGGATGAGAACAGCAACGGAAAATGGGAAGGGGTGAGCCATGCAGAGAGTGACTATTACGGTTATCGCCTGCGACAACAGCAGCTTGAGATGCAGCGAGGTGTTGACCAGTGTCAGTCAGCGGGCTGGGAGCGGCTCTCCGATCCCGCATTTATGACGCTGGAGAAGTTCAGCGTCAGCCAGCAGGGCGCGCAGGTCAGGTTTGTGCTGCAGGGACGGGCCGGACGCTGGCTTGAAACGGTGGAGAGCTGGGTTGAGGCAGATAACCTGTGAAGCAGCGAGGCAGCAGCGCCCTGGGCATGGTGTTGATGATTATGGTCATCGGCAGCTTTACGCTGCATGCCAGCCGTAAGATGTCTGAGCAGGGAATGCGACTGCTGGCGGATGAGCAGCAGTTTATTCAGGATTTCTGGCGGGCGCAGTCTGCGCTGCAATGGGGCTTCTCCCTGAGCTGGTCAGCCAGTGAGGCGGCCAGCTGTCAGCAGGATGATCGCCAGGGCTGGCGCAGCTGTTTACAACGAGGTGAAAAGGATGAAGGTCTGCTTAAAGGGGAGGCCAGCGGCAGTGGTATGGCGGTCTGGCAGTGGGTGCGGTTACGGGGCAATCAGATTACCGCGTTGCCGCACGGCTGGATCGATTACTGCCCGCTCACGCCCCCGGCCACCTGCCAGTAAGCGCGGTGGATTCAGCCTGCCGGAAGTGTTGTTTGCTCTGCTGTTAATGGCATTAAGCAGCAGCACGCTGTTGCACTATCATCGCGCCCTGGCACTGGGATTCAGCCAGCAGTGGTATCAGCGTGAGGCATGGCGGGTGGCTGAGCAGCAACTGATGGGACATGAGAGTCCCGGCTGGACCTCAATACTGCAACAGCAGAGCGGCCCTTCAGGTTGCACCCTGGATCGGGCTGACGTGACGGGGCCTTATCAGCGCAGTGCCACCCTGACGCGGCTGCGATGTTAACTCTCCCCGGTCGCCCTTTTGATGGGTTTCAACCGCGATACGCGGTAAAGTGACAGAGCCGCAATACCGCAGTCACGTTCTGAGTTATCACAGGAGTTTTCATGTTTCACGTTTATCACTCAAATCAGCTTGATGTGCTGAAGATTCTGGCGGCTGCGGTGATTAAACATGACCCTCTTGATGATCCTTTCGCCTCAGAAATGGTGCTGGTGCAGAGTCCGGGTATGGCGCAGTGGCTGCAGATGGAGCTGGCGCAAACCTTTGGTATTGCTGCTAATATCGAATTTCCGCTGCCCGCCAGTTTTATCTGGGAGATGTTCGTCCGCGTCCTGCCCGATATCCCGGTAGAGAGTGCTTTCAGTAAGGCCAGCATGGGCTGGAAGCTGATGCACCGGCTGCCGGAGATGCTGAAGCACGAAGAGTTTGCTTCTCTGCGCCACTATCTCCATGACGACGGCGACAAGCGTAAACTGTTTCAGCTCAGCTCCCGCGTGGCCGATCTGTTCGACCAGTATCTGGTCTATCGTGCCGACTGGCTCAACAGCTGGGAGCGTGGCGAAACCATTGAGGGGCTGGGCGAGGCGCAGCGCTGGCAGGCCGCCCTGTGGCGCGATCTGGTGAGTTATACCCAGGCCCTGCGCCAGCCTGAATGGCACCGCGCCAACCTCTATGCGCGATTTATCCAGACGCTGGATCAGGCGAAAAGCACGCCGGAAAATCTGCCCAAACGGGTCTTTATCTGTGGCATCTCTGCGCTGCCGCCGGTCTATCTGCAGGCGTTGCAGGCGCTGGGACGTCACATCGACATTCATCTGCTGTTCACCAATCCCTGCCGCGATTACTGGGGCGATATTCAGGATTATGCGTTTCTGGCGAAACTACAAAGTCGTCAGCGCCGACGCCATGGTGCTGATGAATCACGCGGACTCTTCCGGGATGCTGAGCAGGCACCGGCGCTGTTTAACGATGCCGGTGAACAGCAACTGACCAACCCTTTGCTCGCCTCCTGGGGCAAGCTGGGGCGTGACAACCTGTTTCTGCTGAGTCAGATGGAGTCAAACGACGACATCGATGCTTTTGTCGATGTGGAGCCGGACAACCTGCTGCACTGTATGCAGCACGATCTTCTCAATCTGCAGGATAACGCCATCATCGGACTGAATGCGGCGGAACTGGCACACAGCGATCAGAAGCGCTGCCTGGATCCGGAAGATAGGTCAATTGCGGTGCAGGTCTGCCACAGTGCCCAGCGCGAAGTTGAAGTGCTGCAGGATCATCTGCTGGCGATGATGGAGGCCGATCCGACGCTGAAAGCACGTGACATCATCGTCATGGTGGCGGATATCGACGCCTACGCCCCTTTTATTCAGGCGGTGTTCGCCAATGCACCTGCCGATCGCTATCTGCCGTTTGCGATTTCAGATCGCCGTGCCAGTCAGGCTCATCCGGCCATTGTGGCGTTTTTGCATCTGCTGGCACTGCCGGACAGCCGTTTTGTCTCGGAGGATGTGCTGGCGCTGCTCGATGTCCCGGCGCTCGCTTCCCACTTCGCCATTGATGAAAGCGGCCTGCGTTTACTGCGGCGCTGGGTCAGCGAATCGGGGGTACGCTGGGGGCTCGATGATGCCAGCGTAGAAGCTCTGTCACTACCGGTTACCGGCCAGCACACCTGGCGCTTTGGCCTGCAGCGTATGCTGCTGGGTTATGCGATGGAGAGCCACAACGGTGACTGGGAAGGAATTCTGCCTTATGACGAGTCGGGTGGTCTGGTGGGGGAGCTGGCGGGACATCTGGCCGAGCTGCTCTCCCGGCTTAATCACTGGCGGCAGCTGCTTGCCGAACCCCGGCCACTGGCGGCCTGGCTGCCCATGTGCCGGGAACTGCTCAATGCCTTTTTCAGCCCCGATGCAGAAACCGAGGCCGCCTTGCTGCTGGTGGAAGAGCAGTGGCAGCAATTGATTGAATATGGCATGGATGCGCGGTTTGAAGAGGCGATTCCGGTGGCGTTGTTGCGCGATGATCTGCGTAGCCGGCTTGATCAACAGCGCATCAGTCAGCGTTTCCTGGCGGGGCAGATTAACTTCTGTACCCTGATGCCAATGCGCTCCATTCCTTTTCAGCTGGTCTGTTTGCTGGGCATGAACGACGGCGTCTATCCCCGAACTTTAGCACCGTTAGGTTTTGATCTGATGCAGCAGCAGTCCCGCAAAGGCGACCGCAGTCGCCGCGATGATGACCGCTATCTCTTCCTGGAGGCGATGATTTCGGCGCAGCAGCAGCTCTATATCAGTTATATCGGCCGGGCGATTCAGGATAATACGGAACGCTACCCCTCGGTGCTGGTCACAGAACTGCTGGATTACATTGGACAGAGTTTTTATCTGGACGGTGATGGCCATCTTGAGCTGGATGAGAGTGCCGAACGGGTGCGGATGCACCTGCAGCACCTGCACAGCCGGATGCCGTTTGCCGCCGAAAACTTCCAGCCTGCTGCCAGACTGCAAAGTTTCGCCCGTGAGTGGCTGCCTGCTGCGCGGGGCGCGGGGCAGCCCCAGCCCGATTTTGTGCAGCCACTGGAGGCGCCGTTAATTGATGCGCTCACGCTGGAGGCATTTCTGCGCTTCTGGCGACATCCGGTCCGGGCCTGGTTCCACCAGCGGCTTGGCGTGAGTTTCTGGCTGGAGGAGAACGAACTGCCCGACAGCGAGCCGTTTGCGCTCGACAACCTTGAGCGTTATCAGATCAACTCGCAGTTGCTGAATGCGCTGGTCGAAGGCGAGGATACTCAGCGGCTCTATGCGCACCATCGTGCGGCCGGTAATCTGCCTTATGGCGCGTTTGGTGAGCTGTTCTGGCAGGCACAGCGCGATGAGATGCAGGAAGTAGCGGCAGAAGTGGTCACCCAGCGCAGCGACGGCGAGAGCTGGGAAGTGAATCTGCAACTGGAGCAGGTCAGCTTAACCGGGTGGCTGACGCAGGTTCAGAGTGATGGATTGCTGCGCTGGCGGCCTGGCGTACTCAACATGAACGACGGACTGCTACTCTGGCTGGAACATCTGGTCTACTGCGCGCTGGGCGGCACCGGCAGCAGCCGGATGTTTGGCCGGCAGCAGAGCCGCTGGTGCTTCCTTGCCGTGTCGCAGGCAGAGGCGATTGCTGCGCTGAATGAGTATGTCACGGGGTATCTCGCGGGTATGCGTCAGCCGCTGATGCTGCTTAATAAAAGTGGCGGCGCATGGCTGACCGCCAGCTACGACAAAAAAAGTCAGCAGTTACTGACTGATGAGGCAACCCAGCTTAAGGCGCGTAATCGCCTGCTGACGGCCTGGTCAGGCAACTATCAGCTTGAGGGTGAAGGCAGCGATCCCTATCTGCAACGTCTTTGCCGGGTGCTGGATGAGCCACAACTACAGCAGATAACTGAGGCGGCACAGCGCTGGTATTTACCGGTGCTGGCTGCACATCAGGATGATGAATAGCCGATCAGAAGGCGTTTTTGCTGACTGACTCATTACACAGAAATTTTGCTCTGCTTTGAGCCGCCGCGTCCGACATTGGCGGTTTATCGGGAAACGAGAGGGGTTTACATGCGGGTACACGCACGCTGGATAGCGGTGCTAATGTTAAGCCTGGTGGCTTGCACAGCGCCGGCGCAGGCATCATCAGGCTGGCAGCCGGTTAACGACACTATTCGCAAAAGTGAACAGGATCCCCGCCACTATCAGGCTATCCGGCTTGATAATGGGATGACGGTATTACTGGTTTCCGATCCTGTGGCACCTAAATCGCTGGCGGCGCTGACGCTGCCGATAGGATCGCTGGACGATCCCGATCAGCAGGCGGGACTGGCGCACTACCTTGAGCATATGGTGCTGATGGGTTCAAAGCACTACCCGCAGCCCGACAACCTGGCTGAATTCCTGAAAAAGCATGGCGGCAGCCACAACGCCAGCACAGCCTCCTACCGCACCGCCTTTTATCTGGAAGTGGAAAATGACGCGCTGGAACCGGCAGTTGATCGCCTGGCGGATGCGGTGGCTGAGCCGCTGCTGGATCCGGTTAACGCTGACCGCGAGCGCCACGCCGTGAATGCCGAGCTGACCATGGCGCGCTCGCGCGATGGCCTGCGTATGGCCCAGGTCGGCGCAGAAACCCTGAACCCGGCGCATCCGGCGTCACGTTTCTCGGGCGGCAATCTTGAGACCCTGAAAGATAAGCCAGGCAGCAAACTGCACCAGGCGCTGCAGGACTTTTATCATACGCATTACTCCGCCAATCTGATGAAAGCGGTGATCTACAGCAACAAACCGCTGCCGGAGATGGCGTCGATTGCGGCTAAAACCTTTGGCCGCGTGCAAAATCATGACGCCAGCGTGCCGGAGATTACGGAGCCGGTGGTGACCGATGCGCAGCAGGGCATCATCATCCATTACGTTCCGGCCCAGCCGCGCAAGCAACTCAAAATTGAATTCCGCATTGCCAACAACAGCGATCGGTTCCGCAGTAAAACCGACACGCTGATCAGCTATTTAATCAGTAACCGCAGCAAAAACACGCTGACTGACTGGCTGCAAAAACAGGGACTGGCCGACGGGGTGAATGCGGGTGCTGACCCAATGACCGAGCGTAACAGCGGCGTGTTTGCGATTACCGCGTCACTGACTGATAAAGGGCTGGCGCAGCGCGATCAGGTCGTGGCGGCGATATTCAGCTACATCAATCTTCTGCGTCAGCAGGGGGATGATAAGCGCTATTTCGATGAAGTTTCGCATGTGCTGGCGCTCGACTTCCGCTATCCCTCAATTACCCGCGATATGGATTACATTGAATGGCTGGCCGACACCATGCTGCGCGTACCGGTTGAACATACGCTGGATGCACCTTATCTGGCGGATCAGTACGATGCCGCCGCGATTAATGCCCGGCTGGAAGAGATGACCCCGCAGCATGCGCGTATCTGGTACATCAGCCCGCAGGAGCCGCACAACAAAAAAGCCTATTTTGTGGATGCGCCTTATCAGGTTGAGAAGATCACCCCACAAACCTTTGCAGACTGGCAGCAGCGCGCCAGCCAGATTACGCTGGCGATGCCCGTGCTGAACCCCTATATCCCGGACGACTTTACCCTGCTGCCGTCAGACGGCAAAACGTATCAGCATCCGGTGAGACTGGATAACCAGGACGGTATGCGCATTTACTGGATGCCGAGCCGTTATTACGCCAGCGAGCCAAAAGCGGCGATCACCCTGGCGTTACGCAATAAGCACACCATCAGTGATGCCCGTCAGCAGGTGCTGTTTGGCCTGAATGACTACCTTTCCAGCCTGGCGCTGGACGAGCTAAATTCACAGGCTTCAGTGGGCGGTATCAGCTTCTCAACGGGTGAAGATGAAGGGCTGGTGTTCAGCGCCAACGGCTTCACTCAGCGTCTGCCGACCCTGCTGAAGAAACTGGTGGAAGGTTATGCCACTTTCCAGCCAACAGAACAGCAGCTGGAGCAGGCGAAATCCTGGTATCTCGAGCGGCTGGACGCGGCGGAAAAGGGCAAAGCGTTTGAACAGGCGATTCAGCCGATGCAACTGCTGTCGCAGCTGCCATATACCCAGCGCGAGGCTCGCCGCAAGCTGGTAAGCACACTCTCACTTAAGGATGTCACTGACTATCGCGATACGCTGTTCCGCGACGCGACCCCGGAGATGCTGGTAGTGGGCAACCTCAGTGCTGACAGCGTGACGCAGCTGGGGCATGAGCTCAAACAGCAGATGCAGAGTCATGCGATCCGCGACTGGCACAGCCAGTATGTCTCGATTAAAAAACCGCTGAAAGCCAACCTGCAACAAAAAGGCAGCAGCACCGACTCCGCCCTTGCCGCGCTCTATGTTCCACTGGGATACAGTGAATATCAGAGCATGGCGCACAGCTCCATGCTGAGCCAGATTGTGCAGCCGTGGTTCTACAATCAGCTGCGGACCAAAGAGCAACTCGGCTACGCGGTGTTTGCCTTCCAGATGCCAGTGGGTCGCCAGTGGGGGATCGGCTTCCTGCTGCAAAGTAACAGTAAGCAACCGGGCTGGCTGTTGCAGCGCTATCAGGCCTTCTACCCGCAGGCGGAAAAACGTCTGCGCAGTATGAGCCAGGCAGACTTTGCCCAGTATCAGCAGGCGATGATCAATGATTTGCAGCAGCGTCCTCAGACGCTCTTTGAGGAAGCGGATCGCTTCAGCCGCGACTTTGATCGGCAGAATGATCAATTTGATACCCGGCAAAAAATGACAGAGCAGGTTCAGCGGTTAACCCCGGCCAGCCTGGCAGACTTTTTCCGGCAGGCTGTGATCGAACATAAGGGCATGGTGATGACCTCGCAGATTGCGGGCACCGGCAATGGCAAAGTTGAGTTTGCCCGTCAGCCTGGCTGGAAAACCTGGAGTGAAGTGGCACAACTGCAGCAGTCGCTGCCGGTAAAGAGTGAGATCCAATGACGCAGTTACCTCCCGTATCGCTGAATCCTTTAACGCTGCCGCTCAAAGGTGAGCGGCTGATTGAGGCGTCAGCGGGCACAGGAAAAACCTTTACCATTGGTCTGCTCTATCTGCGCCTGCTGCTGGGGCTGGGCGGTGAAAACGCCTACAGCCGGCCGCTCTCTGTCGAAGAAATTTTAGTCGTGACCTTTACCGAGGCCGCGACCGCCGAATTGCGCGGGCGCATCCGCGAGAATATTCATCAGCTACGTCTGGCCTGTATCCGTGGCAAAAGCAGCAATCCGATGCACCAGTTACTGCTGGAGCAGATGCCGGATCTGAGTCAGGCCGCCGCGCAGTTGCTGGCTGCCGAGCGGCAGATGGATGAAGCCGCCATTTTCACCATTCACGGCTTCTGTCAGCGGATGCTGAATCTCAATGCCTTTGAGTCGGGCATGCTGTTCGAGCAGGAGTTGATTGAAGATGAGCAGGCGCTGCTGAAGCAGTCGGCCGCCGATTTCTGGCGTCGTCAGTGCTATCCACTGAGTCTGGATGTGGCGCGGATCATCGCCGCAGAGTGGAGCGGGCCGGACAGTCTGCTGGCCACGCTGCGCCCCTGGCTACAGGGGGAGTCCCCGGGGCTGAAACGTCCGCCTGCCGCCGATGAGACGCTGGCATCACGGCACGCCCGCAATCTGGCGCGCATCGAGGCCATCAAGCAGCAGTGGCAGGCGCTCAGCGCCGATGTTGAGGGCATTATCACTGCATCGGGCGTTGATAAGCGCAGCTACAGCAGTAAACATCTGCCCAACTGGGTCGCCCGCGTCACGCAGTGGGCCAGCAGTGACACGCTGGATTATCAGTTGCCCAAAGAGCTGGAGCGCTTTGGACAGCAGGTGCTGGAGGAGAAAACTAAAAAGGGCGAAGCGCCGCGTCATTCGCTGTTTGAGGCGATCGATCAGTTTCTGGCAGAACCGCTGTCGCTGCGGGATGTCATCATTGCGCAGGCGCTGACCGATGTGCGCGCCACGGTGCAGCGCGAGAAACGCTTACGTGCGCTGTTAGGCTTCGACGATCTGCTCAGTAAACTGGATGAAGCGTTGCAGCAGCCAGGCGGCGTTTTGCTGGCAGAAACCATCCGGGCGCGTTACCCGGTGGCCCTGATTGATGAATTCCAGGATACCGATCCGCAGCAGTACCGCATCTTCCGCACCCTCTATATTAATCAGCCTGAACAGGCACTGTTTCTGATCGGCGATCCCAAGCAGGCGATCTATGCGTTTCGCGGTGCGGATATTTTTACCTATCTGCGGGCCAGAAACGAAGTCAGCGCTCACTACACGCTCGATACCAACTGGCGTTCATCACCTGAGATGGTCGGGAGCGTCAACCGCCTCTTTTCTCAGCTCGATTCGCCTTTTCTGTTCTCGGCGATCCCCTTTCAGCCGGTTAAGCCTGCTGCGCCCAATCAGTCACTGAAACTGATTTTTGACGAGCAGCAGCAACCGGCGTTACGGTTCTGGCTACAGCCTGGCGAGGGCGTCGGTAACAGCGATTACCAGCAGTTTATGGCACAGCAGTGTGCGGCCGATATCAGCCGCTGGCTGGTGGCCGGACAGCAGGGGAGGGCCCGCCTGGGCAAAGGCGAGGTGCTGCAGCCGGTGCGGGCTTCCGATATCACCGTGCTGGTGCGCAGTCGCAATGAGGCCGGTTTAATCCGTGACGCGCTGAATGCGCTGGCGATTCCTTCGGTCTATCTCTCCAGCCGGGACAGTGTCTACACCACGCCGGAAGCGCGCGAACTGCTCTGGTTACTGCAGGCGATACAGACACCTGAGCAGGAACGTCTGCTGCGCAGCGCGCTGGCGACCTCAATCTTTGCTATTGATGCAGCAACGCTCGACGCGCTGACACAGAATGAACGCGAGTGGGATGCGCTGGTTGAGCAGTTTGCCGTCTGGCAGCAGCTCTGGCATCAGCGCGGCGTGTTACCGATGCTGCGTGATGTGATGATCAAGCGGCAACTGGCAGAGAATATGCTGGCCTCGGAGAACGGTGAACGTCGCCTGACCGATCTGATGCATCTGGGCGAACTGCTGCAGGAAGCTTCGGTGCAGCTGGAGAGTCCGCACGCCCTGGTGCGCTTCCTGGCGCAGCAGATAGCCCGGCCAAACAGCCAGGCCTCCAGCCAGCAGTTGCGTCTGGAAAGCGACCGCCATCTGGTGCAGATCATCACCATCCATAAATCGAAAGGACTGCAATATCCGCTGGTCTGGCTGCCATTTGCTGCCGGGTTCCGCGAGGCGGCCAGCGCGCTTTATCACGATCGCGACACGTTCACGGCACTGCTGGATGTACAGGGTGATGCACAAAGTCTGGCGCTGGCCGAAGAGGAGCGCCTGGCGGAGGATCTGCGTCTGCTCTACGTGGCGCTGACCCGTTCGGTCTATCACTGCAGCGTCGGCATTGCGCCACTGATCAAAGGCACCCGCAAAAAAGAGGGCGAAAGCGATCTGCATAAGAGCGCGCTGGGCTACCTGGTGCAGCAGGGCGAGGCGGCGGATGCGCAACAGCTCAGTCAGCGACTGAATGCGTTAACCGGTGAAGGGATTGCGCTGGTTGAAGAGGGGCTGCTGCCGGGAGAAATGTGGCAGGATGCGCAGCTGGGTGATGAGGTTTTAAGCAGCCGCGACATTACGCGCGCGCTGGCTGACGTCTGGCGGGTAACCAGTTATTCAGGCCTGCAACAGCATCACAGCTCGCCGCTGCTGGATGCGCTGCCCAACTTTGATATTGATGCCGCGGGCGAAGAAGAGAAGGGTGAAGAGGCTGCATTGACACCCCACCACTTTCCGCGCGGAGCGGCACCCGGTACGTTTTTGCACGGTCTGTTTGAGTCGATCGACTTTACCGAACCGCCGGACAGCGTCTGGCTGGAAGATCAACTGCAGCATAATGGCTATCCGCTGAGCTGGTTGCCGGTTCTGGAACAGTGGATTGACCGGGTCTTACATACGCCGCTCAATGCTGAGGGGCTGACGCTGTCGGCGATAAAAAGCAGCGAACGCCTGATCGAGATGGAGTTCTATCTGCCAATCAACAATCTGCTGACCGCGGCGGATCTTGACGCTCTGCTGCGCCGGCACGACAGCCTCTCTCAGCAGGCCGCCCCCCTGGATTTTCGTCAGGTGCGGGGCATGCTGAAGGGCTTTATCGATCTGGTCTTCCGCTGGCAGGGAAAATATTATCTGCTCGACTACAAATCGAACTGGCTGGGGGATAGCCACGCCGCTTACACGCCAGAGGCGATGGCGCAGGCGATGATTGGCCACCGCTACGATTTGCAATATCAGCTCTATACGCTGGCGCTGCATCGCTATCTGCAGCATCGTTTGCCGGACTACGACTATCAGCGTCATTTTGGTGGGGTGTTTTATCTGTTTTTGCGCGGGATGGATGGCAGCTCGCCGGACAACGGCATTTTCACCACCCGACCTGCCGAAGCCTTTGTGGAAGAAATTGATGCACTGTTTGGTGAAACCGGGGAGATGTTATGAGTGACATGCTGAGTCTGCTGCTGCAGGCGGTAGAGAAGCGTCTCCTGCGGCCGCTGGATATACAGTTTGCCCGTCTGGTGGCCCCGGAATCACAGCCTGGGCTGCTGCTCGCTGCGGCCTGCGTCAGCGCTGACGCGGGTGAGGGGCACGTCTGTTTACCGCTGAGCAACCTCTGCGAAGCGAATCTGTTCGCTGGTCGCCAGCCTGCGCTGGCTCAGGCGATCTGGCAGGCCGCTGGTGCGCCGGAAGACTGGCCAGCACGCTTTGCTGACTGGTCGGCTGTCAGTGATGGCAGCCTGGTTACGCCGCTGGTGCTGAGCAACCAGCGTTTATATCTGCATCGACTGTGGCAAAGCGAAGGCCGGGTCGCCGACTTCTTCGCTGCGCAGGAAGTGAAAACCGCGTTTGATATGCATGCTGCAGGCGACGTGCTGAACAGCCTGTTTGACGACCAGCCGGAGAACTGGCAGAAAATTGCGGCGGCCGTGGCGCTGACCCGCAAGACTGCGGTTATTTCCGGCGGGCCGGGTACCGGTAAAACCACCACAGTGGCGAAACTCCTCGCTGCCCTGATTCGTCTGAATCCCGGTGCACTGCGGATTCAGCTGGCGGCACCGACCGGCAAAGCCGCCGCGCGACTGACCGAGTCACTGGGCAGCGCACTGCAGGAACTGGCGGTCAGCGACGAAGAACGCCGGCGTTTTCCTGCCGAAGCCACCACGCTGCATCGCCTGCTGGGCGCACAGCCCGACACCCAGCGGCTGCGCTACCATGCCGGTAACCCACTGCATCTTGATGTGCTGGTGGTTGATGAAGCGTCGATGGTCGATCTCTCAATGATGGCAAAACTGATCGCCGCGCTGCCTGCCCATGCCCGCGTCGTGTTTCTGGGCGATCGCGATCAGCTGGCCTCGGTTGAAGCCGGTGCAGTGCTGGGCGACATCTGCCGCTGCACCGAAAGCGGCTACAGCCTGGCGCGGGCAGAACAGCTCGGCCTGCTGACCGGCTGCACACTGCAGGGCAGTGATGATGTGCAGGCACCCGCAGTCCGTGACAGTATCTGTCTGTTGCAGAAGAGTTATCGTTTTGATGACTCATCAGGCATCGGCCAGCTGGCAAAAGCGATCAACCGTGGCGATGCAGAGCAGGTCAGGGCGGTGTTTGCTGCGGCTTATCAGGATATCAGTTACCAGCCGCTGAACAGCGCTGACGCGTATCAGGCGATGCTGGATGAGGTAGCCCAGGGTTATCAGCCCTTCCTGCAGCTCATCAGACAGCAGGCGCCGCCCGCAGAGGTGATTGCCGCTTTTGGCCGTTATCAGCTGCTGTGTGCATTACGTGACGGGCCATTTGGCGTGCAGGGTCTGAACCAGCGTATTGAGCAGCGACTGATGCAGCTGCAGCGCATCCGTCGTCCTGGCATGGGCAGCCGCTGGTATGAAGGGCGTCCGGTGATGATCACCCGAAATGACAGCGCGCTCGGCCTGTTTAATGGCGATATCGGCATGACGATGCGGGATGAAGAGGGCAACCTGAAGGTCTTTTTCCCGCTGCCGGATGGATCGATCAAGGCGATTCAGCCGAGCCGGTTACCCTCACATGAAACGGCCTGGGCGATGACGGTGCACAAATCACAGGGATCGGAGTTTGACCATACCGCGCTGGTGATGCCCACGCAGTTTCTGCCGGTGCTGACCCGTGAACTGGTCTATACCGCGATTACACGTGCACGGCGGCAACTGACCATCTACAGCGAACCCGGCATATTTCAGCGTGCCGTGCAGCTGCAAACGCAGCGACGCAGCGGTCTGGTGGAGCGACTGGGGGAAACTGGCTGAGAAGAGAGGGGACAGGGCACGCGGGTGGTGCCTGTCCCTTACTGAATCAGGTAAGGTCGGCCATCAACACTTTTGAACGGCGCTGATAGTTATACATCTCTTTTTTACTCTCGGGCAGCGACTCAATATCTACCGGCGTAAAGCCGCGTTCCTGGAACCAGTGGATGCTGCGGGTGGTTAACACAAACAGTTTTTCCAGCCCCATCTGGCGTGCCTGAAGTGCCACGCGCTGCAGCAACATCTCACCGCGTGAAGAGCTGCGATAGTCAGGATGAACCGCCACACAGGCCATTTCGCCAATCTTCTCATCCATAAACGGATAGAGTGCTGCACAGGCGATGGTCAGATTATCGCGCTGAATGATGGTGAACTTATCAATTTCCATTTCCAGCTGCTCGCGCGAGCGACGCACCAGAATACCCTGCTGCTCCAGCGGACGGATCAGTTCGAGGATGCCGCCGATATCATTGATATTGGCGCGACGGATCTGCTCTGCCGACTCCATAACGATCTGGGTACCGATACCGTCGCGTGAGAAGAGCTCCTGCAACAGTGCACCATCTTCCTGATAACTGATTAAATGGCTGCGGCGTACACCACTGCGGCAGGCTTTCACCGCACCACGCAGGAAGCGGACAGTCCCGGAAAGATAATCGCCTTCCTTTTCAATCTCGTCGATACGAGCCTGCGCATCATTCGGGAAGAGCTCGGAGATGATTTCACCTTCGCTGTTCAGCACGCCCTGCTCAGAGCAGAAGCCGATCATTTTTTCCGCTTTGAGTTTAATTGCCAACTGGGTAGCCACTTCTTCCGAAGTCAGGTTAAAGCTTTCGCCGGTAACAGAAACCGCAACCGGGCCCATCAGCACAATCGCATCGTTATCCAGCTGACGATGAATGGCCTCTTCATCAATACGACGGATACGGCCGCTGTGACAGTAATCCACGCCATCATCCACGCCCAGCGGCTGTGAAATAATGAAGTTGCCGCTGACCACGTTGATATGCGCGCCCTGCAGCGGCGTATTATTGAGACTCATTGAGAGGCGGGCCGTGATATCTAACTGCAGCCGGCCGGCGGCCTGCTTCACTAACTCCAGCGATTGCGCGTCGGTGACCCGGGTAAACTTATGATAAACCGGCTCCAGCTGCTGCTGAGCCAGGCTGGCATCAATCTGCGGGCGCGCGCCATACACCACGACCAGGCGAATGCCCAGGCTGTGCAGCAGGCCGATATCATTAACAATGCCAGAGAAGTTCTCATGCTCAATCGCTTCGCCACCCAGCATGATGACAAAGGTTTTACCCCGGTGGGCATTGATATAGGGAACGGTATGGCGAAAACCCTGAACCAGTTCGGTACTACGTTCCTTCACGGCCAACCCTCAGTGAATGTTTATTCGTATTTTTTGTATTTTTATGCTTTTACGCCCGGTTTTGCAAGTCTTAATCCTGACGAAAATTTACGTTTTTCTGGGTGTCAAAGCCGCTAACAGCCTGCATTATTTAAGGTTTCCGGGGTGACATCATGCTGCGGATTGGATAAAGTTTTCGCCGCCATTTTAGTAACTGGCGCTTTTTTAGACATTACACAGCAGCTGGAGCGGCATGTCAGACGTTAATTCCCATTTTTCACGCAGACGATTTTTACAGGGGACGGGCGCCTTACTGCTGTTAAGCGTCAGCCGGACAGGGTTGGCGGCGAAGAACCACATTGTGGCGGTGCGTATCTGGCCCTCATCGACCTACTCGCGGATGACGCTGGAGTCCAATGTCGCGCTGAAGTACAAGCAGTTTGCGCTGAGCAATCCCGAACGCCTGGTGATTGATATTCAGGGCCTGCATCTCAATCCGGTTCTGAAAGGGGTAGATAAGCAGGTTCGGGTCGACGATCCCTTTATTAAAAATGCCCGTGTGGGTCAGTTCGACAGCAACACGGTGCGCGTGGTACTGGAATTAAAGCGCAACGTCGCGCCGAAGATCTTTAATCTCTCGCCGGTCGCCGGAATCAATCACCGGCTGGTCGTCGATCTCTATCCGAGCCAGAACCAGGTTGAGGATGATCCACTGCTGGCTCTGCTTAAAGATTATAACCAGGGCGATCTGGAGAAAGATGAAGGGGTGCAGGCGCCCTTACCCGGCAAAGCGGGGCGCGATCGTCCGATCATTATCATGATCGATCCCGGTCACGGCGGGGAAGATCCGGGCGCGCACGGCAAATATAAGACCCGTGAGAAAGATATTGTGCTGAAGATTGGACGGCGACTCAAAGCGCTGATCGATAAAGAGTCCAATATGAAAGCCTATATGACGCGTAATGAAGATGTCTTTATTCCGCTGCGGGTCAGAGTTGCCAAAGCCCGTAAACAGCGTGCCGACCTCTTTGTGTCGATCCATGCGGATGCTTTTACCAGTCGCGCGGCACGCGGCTCTTCAGTGTTTGCCTTATCAACCAGCGGTGCCACTTCGGCGGCAGCCCGTTTCCTGGCTCAGACTCAGAATGAATCAGACCTGATTGGCGGCGTCAGCAAAAGCGGCGACCGCTATCTCGATCACACCATGTTCGATATGGTGCAGCGTCAGACGATTCATGACAGCCTTAAATTCGGCAAAGAGGTGCTGCATCGCATGGGGCGCATCAACCATCTGCACAAACGCACCGTGGATCAGGCCGGATTCGCAGTGTTGAAAGCCCCTGATATCCCGTCAATTCTGGTCGAGACGGCGTTTATCAGTAATGTGGAGGAGGAGCGCAAGTTGCGAACGACCCGTTACCAGCATCAGGTGGCAGAGGCGATTCTGAACGGCATCAAAGCGTATGTGGAGAGTGGGGCGGCGCTGGCCCATCGGTAAAGGAGTGCGGGTAGCCGGGCTATCCGCGCGCTTTTCAGGGCAGAAAGAGGCTGAAGCGGCTTTTGGGAACGTCAGAAACAAAAAAACACCCTTTCAGGTGTTTAAATGATTGGTTGCGGGGGCCGGATTTGAACCGACGACCTTCGGGTTATGAGCCCGACGAGCTACCAGGCTGCTCCACCCCGCGTCCGTATCATACTTTTTTCACATTGTGACTTCTGTAAAACTGCTGCAGAAGTATTGGTTGCGGGGGCCGGATTTGAACCGACGACCTTCGGGTTATGAGCCCGACGAGCTACCAGGCTGCTCCACCCCGCGTCCGTATTGCTTCTATTACTTTTACTTCTCACATTGTGACTTCTGTAAAACTGCTGCAGAAGTATTGGTTGCGGGGGCCGGATTTGAACCGACGACCTTCGGGTTATGAGCCCGACGAGCTACCAGGCTGCTCCACCCCGCGTCCGTGGAAGCGCACTATACTCTCCGCGCTAATTCATGCAACCCCTTTTTGCAGATAAAAGCCAAATTAACAGCCAGTTGCTGAAGGATTCAACCATCTGGTTAATTATTAAACTGATATGCGTGACGTCTGAGCGGATGCATTTCATTCTGTCGGGGGCTTTGCTATCGTCGCGGGGCGAACAGTTATAAAAAGAGAAGATAATGAAATCACATTGGGTGAAGTATGCACTCACTGGCGCGTTAATTACGCTGCTGGCGGCCTGTAGCTCCAAACCGACCGATCGCGGTCAGCAATATAAAGATGGCAAACTGGAACAACCGCTGGCGCTGGTGAATCAGCCCAATGCCAAAGGCGCACCGGTTAATGGCAGAGACTTTGGCGAGCAGGTTCGTCAGATTCAGTCCGCCTCATCCGCCCTGTATAGTCGTCAGAACGGCACCTATAGCGCGATTGAGAGCTGGCTGATGGCGGGTGCCGATACCCGACAGCTTCGTCAGTATGGGCTTAACGCCTGGCAGATGGAGGGAACGGATAACTACGGTAACGTGCAGTTCACCGGTTACTACACGCCGGTAGTAGAAGCGCGTTACACCCGTCAGGGTGAATTCCAGTATCCTATCTACCGCATGCCACCGCGCAAACGCGGAGAAAAATTACCGAGCCGCGCCTCTATCTATAGTGGCGGACTCGATGACCGCTACATCATCGCCTACAGCAATTCCCTGATTGATAACTTCATGATGGATGTGCAGGGCAGTGGTTATGTCGACTTTGGCGATGGCCGCCCGATGACCTTCTTTGGTTACGCCGGTAAAAATGGCTGGGGTTATCACAGCATTGGCAAAGAGCTGATCGATCGCGGTGAAGTGAAGCGCGAAGATATGTCGATGCAGGCGATTCGTCAGTGGGCGCAGGAGCACTCACCGCAGGAGGTCCGTGCGCTGCTGGAAACCAACCCATCATTTGTCTTCTTTAAGGCTGAGCCATTTACGCCGGTGCGCGGTGCCAGCGCAGTTCCGCTGGTGGCGAAAGCCTCCGTTGCGTCTGACCGCTCAATTATTCCGGCGGGCACCGTACTGCTGGCTGAAGTGCCGCAGTTAAATGAGAAGGGCAAATTCAACGGCAAATATGAGATGCGCCTGATGGTGGCACTCGACGTGGGTGGCGCGATTAAAGGCCAGCACTTTGATATCTATCAGGGTATCGGCCCGGACGCCGCGCATCTGGCGGGCTTCTATAATCACTACGGACGCGTCTGGGTAATTAAAGCCGCACCGGGGGCCGGACAGCCGCTGTTCTCCAGCCCGCAAAACGGTAATAATGGTTCACTGCTTCTCGGCGCTAACTAATTTCTTCTCTGCGGGCCTTCGGGCCCGCACGACGTAACAGGTTCAACTATGAAAGTGTTAAATGACGCCTGGCATCAGCGCTTTGGCGGCACGGCGCGTCTCTATGGCCAGAATGCGCTGCAACGTTTTGCTGACGCACACTTCTGCGTCATCGGTATTGGCGGTGTCGGATCCTGGGCGGCGGAAGCGCTGGTGCGCACCGGGATTGGTAAAATCACCCTGATTGATATGGATGATGTCTGTATTACCAACACCAACCGACAGCTTCATGCGCTGCAGGGCAACGTCGGCAAAGCTAAAACGGACGTGATGGCAGAACGGCTGCGTGCGATTAATCCTGACTGCGAAGTGATCTGCATTGATGACTTTATTACGCCAGAAAACACCGCCGAACTGATGGCAGCCGGTTTCGACTATGTGATCGACGCTATCGACAGCGTGCGACCGAAAGCGGCGCTGATCGCCTGGTGTCGCCGGAATAAGATCCCGCTGATCACCACCGGTGGCGCGGGTGGGCAGATCGATCCCACTCAGATCCAGGTCGCCGACCTGGCTAAAACTATCCAGGATCCGCTGGCGGCGAAGCTGCGCGAACGACTGAAAAGCCTGGGCGTGGTAAAAAACAGCAAGGGCAAACTTGGCATCGACTGCGTCTTTTCTACCGAAGCGCTGGTCTATCCGCAGGCTGATGGCAGCGTCTGTGCTTCACGCAGCACAGCGGAGGGGCCAAAGAGAATGGATTGCACATCCGGCTTTGGCGCGGCCACCATGGTGACCGCCACCTTCGGCTTTGTTGCCGTCTCGCATGCGCTGAAGAAGTTTCTGGCGCGAGCTGCCCGTCAGGACGCCGTCAGCGCCTGACGCGCGGCGTGCTCCACTGCGGCGGCCAGCGCCTGCAGGCCGCTGCTGCGGGAGGCACTGAGCTGGGCGCGCAGGCCCAGTTCATCAAAGAGTTTTAAGGGATCCATTGCCAGCAGCTGTTGCGGCGTCTGGCCCTCAACGGCGGTCAGCAGCACGGCCAGCAGACCGCGCACAATACGTCCTTCACTGTCACCATAGAAATGCAGCGTGCCATCCTCGCATAACTGGCTGCCCAGCCAGACCCGATTTTCACAACCGCTCAGTTCAATTTCCGCTGTTTTCAGTTCCCCGGCTAAGTCAGGCAACTGGCGGCTCAGCTGGATCAGCTGACGATAACGATCTTCCCACTGATGAAAGCGGCCAAAGCTCTCTTTCAGACTGGCAACGGTTATCTGTTCGCCAAACGGGTGCGGCGCTAACAGCGATGAATACATAATCAAAACTCCGATAACAGCGAGATGGCGCTCTTCATGGCGCGCACCAGCGCATCAACATCCTGCAGATTATTATAGGGTGCAAAAGAGGCCCGCAGCGTGCCGCTGACGCCCAGCGCCGCCAGCAACGGCTGCGCGCAGTGCTGGCCAGCGCGCAGGGCGATTCCCTGCTCAGCGAGCAGCGTCACCAGATCGCTGTGATGCAGGTCAGCGAATTCAAATGCCAGCAGGCTGGCATTTGAACAGCGGAAGCTGCGGAAGCCGGGTAATTCCGCCAGCTGCTCTTCCGCCAGCGTCGCAAGTTGCTGACTCCAGCGCTCCGCTTCGGGCAGATCGTACTGCGCCAGCCAGCTCAGTGCTGCACTCAGGCCCACCACGCCCGCCACATTCGGGGTGCCAGCCTCAAAACGCCACGGCACCGGCTGCGGCGTGAATCCGCTGAAATCGACATCCGTTATCATTTTACCGCCGCCCTGCCAGGGCTCCATCGCCTCCAGCAGCTCCGCTTTACCATATAACGCGCCAATGCCCATTGGGCCGTAAATCTTATGGCCGGAAAAGGCGTAAAAGTCGATATCCAGCGCCTGTACGTCTGGCGGGCAATGCACCACGCCCTGTGCGCCATCGACCATGACTTTCGCACCTGTGGCGTGAGCGAGCGGGATCGCCTGAGCGAGTGCGGGACACCCGCCGGTGACATTCGACATCTGACCGACCGCCAACAGGCGGGTTCGGCTGTTGAGCAGGGCGGGGAGCAGGCTGATATCCGGCAGGCGATCCGCTCCTAACGGCCATTTTACGACGCGGGCACCGCACGCCTGCGCGGCCATCAGCCAGGGCACCAGGTTGGCGTGGTGTTCTGCCTCGCTGACCACAATCTCATCACCAGGCTGTAAGCGCGGACGCAGCCAGCTGTTTGCCACCAGGTTTATCGCTTCGGTGGTGCCGCGCGTCCAGACAATCTCACGATCGTCAGCGGCGTTAAGCCAGCGGGCAACCTGGTTGCGCGCCTGCTCATAGCGATGGGTTAAGGCCTGGGCGGCGGCAAACTGGCTGCGATGGACTGTACCCGCGCTGAGGCTGTAAAACTGCTGCGTGCTGTCAATGACGGCCTGCGGCTTCAGCGTGGTCGCTGCGCTGTCGAGATAAACGCCTGCGTCGGCGAGTGCGGGAAACTGCTGGCGAAATGCGGTGGGATTGAATGCGGTCATGCCTGGTCCATGATAAGAAAAATTAGGACCACACTGAAAGAATGGTCTGCGTCTGGCAAAGCTGGAAAAGCGCGTTATGCTGAATATTGCAAGGTTTGAACCAAACCCGCATAACGATCGGACGTTTACTAGTCGATCTCACTTATCGGCTGCCTCTGGTTAGCGTAACGCGGGTGGTTTGATGCAATCAATCTACAAGGAGATAGCAGATGAAAAAATTAACCGCAGTACTGGCCGTGTGTACCCTGGCTTTTACCCTGAGTGCCTGTTCAAGCAATTACGTGATGCATACCAATGATGGTCGTACCATTGTGGCTGCCGGCAAGCCTAAAGTCGATAACGATACCGGCATGATCAGCTATAAAGATGCGAATGGCAACGAGCAGCAAATCAACCGCTCTGATGTTAAAGAGATGGTAGAGTCTGGCAACTAAGCAGCAAAAAAAAAGCACCGCAATTTGCGGTGCTATTTAAAAATCACTATGGACAGACAGGGTAAATCTACAGGAATTAAGAGCTCGATCCGCAATCGTCGGATCAAAAATTGCAAACACAACATCACGACCACAAGCCAAAAGCTTTCAGAAAATCTGCGAACTCACTCACAAATCTAAAAACTTTTCGTTCCGGCTCAGGAAGTGCGGCAACTATAGGTATTTGCTGGAGGTTCCTCAACGGACAAATTATAATGCCTCGGATTAAAAATTCTAATACGTAAACGCTTTGTATAAGCCAGCGTATTTTTTGCCGATCCGGATACGGAAAACCATGTCGAAACGCCTTCCTCCTCTCAACGCACTGCGTGTTTTTGATGCAGCTGCACGCCATTTAAGCTTTACCAAAGCCGCAGAAGAGCTGTTTGTCACCCAGGCTGCTGTAAGCCATCAGATTAAATCTCTGGAAGATTTTCTGGGGTTAAAGCTATTTCGCCGGAGGAATCGTTCGCTATTACTGACCGAAGAAGGACAAAGCTACTATCTCGACATCAAAGAGATTTTCTCGGCAATCAACGAAGCGACCCGCAAACTGCAGGCGCGTAGCGCCAAGGGGGCACTGACCGTCAGTTTACTGCCGAGCTTTGCCATTCAGTGGCTGGTTCCCCGCCTCTCCAGCTTTAATATGGCTTATCCGGGAATCGACGTGCGTATCCAGGCGGTTGACCGCGACGAAGAGAAACTGGCCGACGATGTCGATGTGGCGATTTTTTACGGCCGGGGTAACTGGCCCGGCCTGCGGGTTGAAAAACTCTATGCCGAATATCTGCTGCCGGTCTGTTCACCGTCGCTGATGACCGGGGATAATCCGCTGAAAACGCCGATGGATCTGTCGCGTTTTACTCTGCTGCATGATGCCTCCCGCCGGGACTGGCAATCTTATATCCGGCAACTGGGCCTGCAGCATATCAATGTGCAGCAGGGGCCAATCTTCAGCCACAGCGCCATGGTGTTGCAGGCGGCGATTCATGGTCAGGGCGTGGCGCTGGCGAACAACGTCATGGCGCAGAGCGAAATAGAAGCCGGGCGATTAATCTGCCCGTTTAATGATGTATTAGTCAGTAAAAACGCTTTTTATCTGGTTTGTCATGACAGTCAGGCAGAACTGGGTAAAATAGCCGCCTTCCGACAGTGGATCCTGGAAAAAGCTGCAACCGAACAAGAAAAATTCCGCTTTCGCTATCAACAATAACATATTGATTTATTTGCATTCAGATGCAAAAGGACTCTGAGGATCGGTTAATGTCCAGTCGTGCCATGTTTGTTTTTTCGGCTATCAGCGGATTTCTGCTGGTGGCTTTTGGCGCATTTGGTGCCCACGTTTTGAGTCAGTCGCTTGGTGCGGCTGAAATGGCCTGGATTCATACCGGGCTGGAATATCAGGCTTATCACACCTTAGCGGTGATGGGGCTGGGTGCTGCGATGTTACGCCGCGCCAATATCTGGTTTTACTGGAGCAGTGCGCTGATGGCGCTCGGCACCGTGCTGTTTAGTGGCAGCCTCTATTGTCTGGCGCTGTCACATCTGAAGTTTTGGGTTTTTATCACACCCGTGGGCGGGGTCTGTTTCCTCGCCGGTTGGGTATTGATGTTGATTGGCGCGCTGCGTCTTAAACGAAAGGCAGAACGCCATGAATAAAGTTTTACTCTATTGTCGTCCCGGTTTTGAAAAAGAGTGTGCGGCGGAAATCAGCGCCAAAGCGGCTGAACGTGAAATCTACGGCTTTCCACGGGTTAAAGATGACTCTGGCTACGTGCTGTTTGAGTGCTATCAGTTTGAAGATGCCGAGCGGCTGGCACGTGAGTTGCCGTTTGACGAGCTGATTTTTGCCCGTCAGATGCTGGTCGTCGGCGAAATGCTGCGTGACCTGCCGCAGGAAGATCGCATTACCCCGATTGTCGGCATGCTGACCGGCGTAGTGGAAAAGGGCGGCGAACTGCGTGTTGAAGTGCCAGACACCAACGAAGCCAAAGAGCTGACTAAGTTCTGCCGCAAGTTCACCGTGCCGCTGCGCTCGGCACTGCGTGAAAGCAAAATCCTGTTGAATTATGAGAGCCCGAAACGCCCGGTCGTGCATGTGTTTTTCATCGCGCCAGGCACCTGTTACGTCGGCTACTCCATCCGGGAAAACAGCTCGCCGTTTTACATGGGTATTCCACGCCTTAAGTTCCCCTCCGATGCGCCAAGCCGTTCCACCCTTAAGCTGGAGGAGGCGTTTCACGTCTTTATCCCTGCGGATGAGTGGGATGAGCGTTTAGCCAGCGGCATGTACGCCGTGGATCTCGGTGCCTGTCCGGGCGGCTGGACCTATCAGCTGGTTCAGCGCAGCATGATGGTGTATGCGGTGGACAACGGACCGATGGCACCGAGCCTGATGGATACGGGCCAGGTGATGCACGAGAAAGCAGATGGCTTTAAATTCCGTCCGCCACGCACCAACATCAGCTGGCTGGTGTGTGACATGGTGGAGAAGCCGGTGCGCGTGGCTAACCTGATGACCGACTGGCTGGTTAACGGCTGGTGCCGTGAAGCGATCTTCAACCTTAAGTTGCCCATGAAAAAGCGCTATGAAGAGGTGACGCAGAATCTGGCCATGATGCAGGAACGATTTGATGATAATGGCATTAACGTGCAGATTCGCGCCCGCCAGCTTTATCATGACCGCGAAGAGGTGACGGTACATGTGCGCCGAATCTGGGCGGCTGCCGGTGGTCGTCGCGACGAACGTTAATCGCCGGGCTGAATGCAGGGGCACTCAGCCGGTATAACGCAGCGTATTCAGATTGCCCTGCAATACCAGATCCCGCTTCAGGGTTGCGACCTGACGGCTGATCTCTGCCATCTGCTGACCCTCAGCCAGCTTTTCCCGCCATCTGGCTGGCACCTGATCCAGTTGCTGATAGATCCCTTCAAGCGTGTGAAACTCTGTCAGCAGCTGTTTCGCGCTTTTCGGACCGATGCCGGTGATGCCCGGAATTTTACTACTGCTGATGCCGCACAACCCCCAGTAGTCGGGTAGCCGCTGTGGCGCCACACCAAATTCAGCCTCGATAAAAGGCAGATCAAGCCAGCGTTTCTGGAAGTAGTCGCGGATGCGGATCTCGGGTGCCAGCAGCTGACAGTAGCCTTTGTCGGTTGAAACAATGGTGGCCTGATGTCCGGCCTGAGCCATTTTCACCGCCAGCGTCGCCGCTAAATCGTCCGCCTCATCCTCGCCCGCTATCCAGCAGCTTACGCCTGCGGCGCGAAAGGCCTCCTGTAACGCCGGCATCTCTGCCTGTAAATCGTCTGGCATCGGCGGGCGACCGCTTTTGTAATCGGGTAGCAGCTGATGACGCCAGCCCTGATGACGTGCTTCGCCATCAAACACCGCCACCGCATGAGTCGGATGGGCGTGACCCAGTATCTGGCGCAGCGCAGCCACGCAGCCTTCGACACAGGGTGAACCCTGTACCGCATGCAGACGGCGAATCAGATTCAACGCGTCAACAATAACAAGATGAAGAGCCATGAGAGTATGGGCAGCCCGGGGGCTGCCTCCTGGTTTATTTGATAATTTCGTAGCAGGGAATGTAGGCGGTGCCTGGCAGTTTCATGCGTTGCTGTGCAACGAATCCCTGTAGCAGCTCATCCATGCGGTGCATGATGTCGGGGTCGCCATGCAGTTTGTAGCGTCCCTTCTCGCGGATTTCGCGGATGCCCATCTCTTTAACGTTACCGGCTACGATACCTGAGAAGGCGCGGCGCAGGTCAGCAGCCAGCTTTTCGGGTGGCTGATTGGTGTAGAGATTGAGATTCGCCATGTTTTCATGGGTTGGCAGGAAGGGCACCTGCAGATCGGGTTCAATGCGAATCGACCAGTTAAAGCTGTAAGCATCGCCGGTTTCGCGACGATTCTCTTTTACCTGCGGCATCGCTTTCTTCATCAGACGCGCCACTTCGGCTGCATCGTTAATGATGATCTGATAATGCTTACGCGCCTGTTCGCCCAGCGTGTTAACGATGAAATCATCCAGCACGCGGAAGTAGTCGGCGCTCTCTTCCGGCCCGGTCAGGATCAGCGGTAATACCTGATCGCTGTTCTGCGGATTCATCAGGATGCCCAGCAGATAGAGCAACTCTTCTGCGGTCCCTACGCCGCCCGGGAAAATGATAATGCCATGGGCGATGCGCACAAAAGCTTCCAGACGTTTTTCGATGTCCGGCATGATGATCAACTCATTCACCAGCGGATTCGGCGGTTCAGCCGCAATGATGGAGGGTTCGGTCAGGCCGATAAAGCGGCTGTCACGATAGCGCTGCTGAGCATGGCCTACGGCGGCCCCTTTCATTGGCGCTTCCATCACGCCCGGCCCGCAGCCGGTACAGATGTTCAGTTCACGCAGTCCAAGCTGAGTTCCGACATTGCGGCAATACTGGTACTCAACGGCGTTGATCGAGTGACCGCCCCAGCAGACCACGGTGTTGGGATACTCGCCGATATGCAGCGCCCGCGCGTTACGCAGAATGGAAAACACGGTGTTGGTGATAGTGGCGGAGTCATTTTCTTCAGCCGCAGTGAACCGACCCGGCATGTTGAGCTGACCGCTGACAAACAGGATGTCACGCAGCACCGCAAACAGGTTAGCCTGCAGTGAACGGATGATGCGGCCATCCACAAACGCCTCCTCCGGTGGATTGATCAGCTCCAGTTTGACGCCGCGCTCACGGCGCAACACATTGATGTCGAAATTTTCAAAGCGGGAGAGCAGCTCCTGGCTGCTGTCAGTCTGGCTGCCGGAGTTAAGCACGGCAAGAGAGCAGTTGCGAAACAGCTGGTAGAGGTCGCTGCTGGCTGTGCGCTTGAGCATATCGACTTCCAGCTGTGAAAGCAGATCCATCGAGCCAAGAGGGCTGATATGGGTAATCAAATGAACTCCTTTACACCCGCCTGGGTGCGTGTTGGCACTGCAACGGCAGTGACGAAAATCCCTGGTCGGCAACCCGCAGGTAGCCGCCATCACCAGAGTAGCCTTGTCGGCCCGCACAGCTCAAGCGGAACTGCGCTTAGTGCACGCAGCCTGCGAGAAGTCTCGCAAACTACTGACGGACCAGCCGCGAAAAACCGGGCGAGAAGGGCACATTGGTGCGCCATGGATTGATATCCAGCCCGCCACGACGGGTGTAGCGTGCATAGACCGTCAGCGCTTCCGGATGACAGAAACGCATCACATCATTAAAAATGCGTTCGACACACTGCTCGTGAAATTCGTTGTGCTGGCGGAATGAGACCAGATAGCGCAACAGCGCTTCACGGTCGATACGCGGGCCTTTATAACGAATCATCACGGAACCCCAGTCGGGCTGATTGGTAATCAGACAGTTTGACTTGAGCAAGTGGCTGACCAGCGTCTCTTCAACGATTTCGCTGCCCGCAGCATCGGCCAGATAGTCAGCATTGAAGCGATAATCCTCTATTGCGATATCCTGCTCATCAATACAACACCCCTCAAAATGGCCGATGGGCTGACCTTCCACTTCATTGAGACGGAACAGCGCGACCCGCGCTTCACCTTCAGCACAGGCACTCAGGTCCCGCTCCAGCGTCTGACGAACCTCGCCCCAGTCGGCAAAGCGGGTCTGGTTGAAACTGTTAAGATAGAGCTTGAAGCTTTTGGACTCGATAAGGTTGCGGCTCTGCGCATTGAGCACCACTTCGCCAACGGCAACCTGTGGCAGACCTTTGCTGTTGAGCCACGAGAGTTCATACAGGGTCCAGATATCACTGCCGGTAAAGGGCAGGCTGTCGGGAAACAGACCAAGGGGTTCACGATTCAGGCTGCGCGGCACCGCCTGCAGTAAGCTGTTGTCATAATGATCGTGATAGGCTGTGGGTTTGCCCAGCGTCAGGTTGCTGAGTGCCTGATCCTGTTCGTGTGTAGTCATTGCGGTTACCACCAAAATTAATCAAAGTGGCTAAGTGTAACCCATCAGAAGTGAGAATATGAATGATGCAGCAAACTGCCGCCGCGTTGCGCGACTTTACCACCCGATACTGCCAGCACTGGCTTCAGCAGGCCGGGCATGCGCCGGCCAGCAGCGATCTCTTTGGCGTACCTTCGCCCTGTGCCCTGGAGGATCGCGATCAGCAGGTCTTCTGGCAGCCGCAGCCTTTTACTCTGCCACAGACGCTGGATGCGGTTGAGCGGGCGATCGACATCCAGCTCCAGCCGCAGATCACGGCTTTCTATACCACGCAGTTTGCCGGTGATATGCAGGCCAGTTTTGGTGAGAATCAGCTGACACTCTTACAGGTCTGGAGTGAGGATGATTTTCTGCGTTTACAGGAGAATCTGATCGGGCATCTGGTGATGCAGCGCCGCCTTAAACAGTCGCCTACGCTGTTTATCGCTACCACCGAGTCAGAACAGGAGATCATCTCGCTTTCTAATCTCAGCGGCGAAGTGATTATGGAGCAGCCTGGTGGTAAACAGCGTGTGAAATTAGCGGAAACGCTTGAGATATTTCTTAAGTCATTACAACCGGTTATCATCTGAGTTGCAGTGATTTGCCCCTGATCTTGTGAGACATCTCTTACATGTGCTGTGAGAGATCGCTATATAACAGGTGAGCCTTCCGGAAGGCTGAGATGTAAAAATATTGTGAATCATCAACTTAATGGCGTTTATCTGAATTTACGCCGCACATTTCGTAAAGTTCTGCTGTGAGTACCTTGTGCGCGTAACGAGTTCTGTCAAAATGTTTCGCACTGCAGGAAGCTCAGGAAAAAGATATCGTCAGGATGATGATAAGCCATGAGGCAGGAACGTAACGGAGCTTACGGCACACGGAAGGTTTCAGGACGAAACAGGATAGCTCAGGATTGAGCAAGGGACACCTCCAGGATGGAGAATGAGAACCCCCTCAGAAGAGGTGGTGGGCCAGGATGCTAAGGATACATCAGGACGATGCGCGACAGGAGTTCGCACTGGACAAGTTGTCATGGAAGAGCAGGGAGCATTAACGTGGCGGGATGGCTGCAAACGAACCGGGAGCACTGTTTATACAGTGCTCCCTTTTTTTGTGCCTGTGCCAACTAGTGATATGCTTGCCGCCCATTTTTGACTGCTCGCGGAGGTGGCGCATGACGCCTGAACAACTAATTACGCAACGGCTGGAACAACTGGAAGCGGTGATGCGTGAGCACCATCTCTGGCAGAGTACCCCGCCGGCCGAGGGGGCGCTCGAGAGCCGTGAACCCTTTTGCCTGGATACGCTGGAGCCGCTGCAGTGGCTCCAGTGGGTGTTAGTCCCGCGGATGCATGCCCTGATTGCGGCCCGACATCCGTTACCACAAAATTTTGCCGTGGCCCCCTATTATGAGGTGGCTCTGGTGCCTGACCAGCCGGGTATTGCAACGCTGTTGCTGACCCTGCGTCAACTTGATGCGTTAATCACGGATGCTGCCCACTGATGCTGGAGATACTCTATCAGGATGAGTGGCTGGTTGCCGTCAACAAGCCCAGCGGCTGGCTGGTTCATCGCAGCTGGCTGGATCGCCATGAAACGGTGTTTGTGATGCAGACCGTTCGTGATCAGATTGGGCAGCATGTGTTTACGGCGCATCGTCTCGACAAGCCCACGTCAGGGGTACTGCTGATGGGGCTCTCCAGTGAAGTCGGACGTCTGCTTTCCCTGCAGTTTGAACAGCACCAGATGCAGAAAACCTACCACGCTGTGCTTCGCGGCTGGCTGGAGAGCAGCGGGACGCTCGATTATCCGCTGGTGGAAGAGCTGGATAAAATTGCCGATAAACACGCCACGGAAGCGCGCACCGCACAGCCCGCGGTCACCGATTATCAGTCACTGGCAACGGTCGAGATGCCGATCGGCATTGGCCGTTATCCCACTTCGCGTTATAGCCTGGTTGAACTGGCCCCTAAAACCGGTCGCAAGCATCAGCTGCGTCGTCATATGTCACACCTGCGTCATCCGATTATTGGCGATTCGGCGCACGGCGATCTGCGTCAGAACCGGGGTGCTGCCGAACATTTTGGCGCTAACCGCCTGATGCTGCACGCCAGCAGCCTGGCATTAACTCATCCGGTGACCGGTGAACCGTTGTTGCTTCGCGCCGGACTGGATGGCGTCTGGCAGAACCTGATGAACCAGTTTGGCTGGCAGGATCGCATTCCTGAGGTGCCGCGGGTTGAGTTTGACGCAGCGCCAGGACAGGATAACGTTTCAGAATAACGGAGAAAGCAGATGGCTAAGATTGGCATTTTTGTAGGTACGGTATATGGCAATGCGCTGCTGGTCGCGGAAGAAGCAGAGCCCATTCTGCAGCAGCAGGGGCACAGCGTAACGGTGTTTGACGATCCGACGCTGGCTGACTGGCAAAACTATGCCAGCGACGTGGCGTTAATCGTCACTTCTACTACCGGGCATGGCGATTTTCCCGACACGATTTCAGGTCTGTTCTATGCGATTAAAGATCAGCTCGGTCATCAGCCCGCGCTGCGCTATGGCGTGATTGCGCTGGGTGACAGCAGCTATGATCATTTCTGTGGCGCGGGTAAAACCTTTGACGCGCTGCTGCAGGAGCAGGGCGCTCAGCGGGTCGGCGAGGTGTTACTGGTTGATGCCACTGAAAATCCGGAACCGGAGGCGGTAACCTCGCCGTGGGTTGAAGCCTGGGGCGCGCAGCTCTGATTGCCACGCCAGGCTTATCTCTGCCTTAGCTGAGATAAGCCTGTGTTGCGCACACGACGACGTCCGTTGAGTGCAATATCAGGTGACAGGCGCCGGGTTAAACACCGCCAGCTGATTACGAATGCCCCAGCGATCGGACCAGGTCTGCTTTCTGCCACTGGCGATATCCAGAATCAATTCAAACAGTCGCCAGCCCACCTGCTCAATACTCTCTTCACCGGTAGCAATCGTCCCGGCATTGATGTCCATCAGATCGTGCCAGCGCTCCGCCAGCGCATTACGCGTCGCCATCTTGATCACCGGAATTGCGGCAAGACCGTAAGGCGTACCGCGACCAGTAGTAAACACCTGCAGGGTGATACCGGATGCCAGCTGCTGCGTACCGCAGACAAAATCGCTGGCTGGCGTCGCCGCGTAGATCAATCCGCGTCGCGTGGGCCGCTGGCCGGGCGAGAGCACTTCAACAATGGCGCTGCGTCCCGATTTTGCGATCGAGCCAAGCGCTTTTTCCACCACGTTCGCCAGCCCGCCTTTTTTATTGCCCGGCGACGGGTTAGCGCTGCGATCGGTCTGGCCCTGGTCGAGGTAATTATCATACCAGGCCATCTCCTCCAGTAAGCGCTTACCGACTTCCTGATTAATCACCCGCGGCGTCAGCAGGTGAATCGCATCACGCACTTCAGTGACTTCCGAGAACATCACGGTGGCACCGCAACGCACCAGCAGATCAGAGGCGAAGCCCACTGCCGGATTTGCCGTCACGCCCGAAAACGCATCGCTGCCACCACACTGCATGCCGACAATCAGCTCTGCTGCGGAGCAGGTTTCGCGCTGGCGCTGATTCAGCCGCTGGAGATGACGCTCCGCCACCTGCAGAATCTCATTGACCATCGCGCCAAAGCCCACCAGCTTTTCATCCTGCAGACGTACGATGTCATGATCGTCCAGCGAAATCGCCTGCACGTCGGGGGTGCCAGTCAGCAGACGCTCTGGCTGTAACTTTTCACAGCCGAGGCTGACGATCATCACTTCGCCGCCGAAATTCGCATTCAGCGCCAGGTTATGAATGGTGCGAATCGGCACGACCGCCGCGGGTGCGTTGATCGCCACACCACAGCCATAAAGGTGGTTCAGGGCAACCACACCATCCACGTTCGGATAGCGCGGCAGTAACTCCCGTTCAATGATCTGTACGACATGATCCACCACACCGGCCACGCAGTGGACGCTGGTGGTGATGCCGAGCAGGTTACGCGTGCCTACGCTGCCATCCGCATTGCGGTAACCTTCAAAGGTATAGCCCTCCAGCGGCGGCAAATCAGGCGGAACCTGGGTGGCTAGCGGCAGACTCTCCAGCGGAGGGGCTTCCGGCAGCGCGACCAGTGACTCATCAATCCAGCTGCCCTGGGCAATATCCCGCAATGCATAGCCAATGACTTCGCCATAACGCACGATCTCTGCACCCTGATTAATCGCGCTCAGCGCCACTTTGTGGCCCTGCGGCACATGCTCTGTGAGAGTCAGGCCATCCGCAAACTGCGTACCGGCTGGCAGACCGAGGCTGTTAACCACAATCGCCACATTGTCGTGCTCATGGACTTTGATATAGAGCGGTTGTTCATCTGTTTTTGGGTTCATCGCTCACCTTCCTGTCTGTCGTACCGTACTTGTGCGGCACGCTTTAATAATCTGACCTGTCACGCCCTTGTTTGCCAGCTTCAGTATAGGGAGGCGGGGCGGGTCGCGCATTGTGCAAATGACCACCATTAAGGCAATTCACCTCGCTGTTTTGGGTCGATTATCCAAAAGCAAGTGAAGACCCTCACAAACAGCGGGGGAAAGCGTTATCCGGGGCTGATTTTGCACGGGTATTTGCCACTTTCGTGAGCTATACCGCAGGCTTTTGTGCATCCGCCAGACAATCACTTCAATACGGCGATTATTCCAGGGCGATGCGCCAATGTGATCGCCACAGGCTGTTCTTATACTGAGTTCCGTTAGCCAAAGTCAGGTTATCTGTCACGACGTATTATTCATCCGAAAGAGGTTGCCTGGACGTATTACCTGCCGCGGCTGCCAGACGCCGGATGAATAAATAAAGTTTGCCAAAACAAAAAGATCGCCGTGTTTAACCCAACTTCTCTCTGATACCCAACGCGATGTGTATGCAGTCAGAGCGAATGTAGCTCACGCTATATTTCAGGAGTGCATCATGAATAGTTTCAGCCAGACCGCGGAAACGGTGCAGAAACGCACCAATGCCCGTTACTGGATTGTGGTGATGTTATTTATCGTCACCTCATTCAACTACGGTGACCGCGCAACCATTTCGATTGCCGGTTCGGCGATGTCAAAAGATATTGGCCTCGATTCGGTCGGACTCGGCTATATCTTCTCAGCCTTCTCATGGGCGTATGTTATTGGTCAGATTCCAGGCGGCTGGCTGCTTGACCGCTTCGGCTCAAAACGCGTCTATTTCTGGAGCATCTTTACCTGGTCGCTCTTTACCTTTTTGCAAGGGTTCGTCGATCTGTTCAGCGGCTTCGGCATCATCATGTCACTGTTTATTCTGCGTTTCCTTGTGGGACTGGCCGAAGCGCCCTCCTTCCCTGGCAACAGCCGCATTGTCGCGGCCTGGTTTCCGGCGCAGGAGCGTGGCACGGCCGTGGCGATCTTCAACTCGGCTCAATACTTCGCCACCGTCATCTTCGCGCCCATCATGGGCTGGCTGGTCTCTTCCGTGGGCTGGGCGCACGTGTTCTGGTTCATGGGCGGCCTGGGCATCATCCTCAGTTTCATCTGGCTGAAAGTGATCCACGATCCCACCGATCACCCAGGCGTGAATAAAGCCGAACTGGAGTACATGGAGCAGGGCGGTGCGCTGATCAACATGGATGTCAAAAAGGATAGCCGCAAAGTGAGCTGGAGCGAGAAGTGGTTCCAGATCAAACAGCTGCTGACGTCACGCATGATGCTGGGTATCTACCTCGGTCAGTACTGTGTTAACGCCTTAACCTACTTTTTTATCACCTGGTTCCCGGTCTATCTGGTACAGGCGCGCGGCATGTCGATTCTCAAAGCGGGCTTTATTGCCTCGATTCCGGCGGTGTGCGGCTTCCTCGGCGGCGTACTGGGCGGGGTGATCTCCGACTGGCTGATGCGTAAAACCGGCTCCCTGAATATCGCGCGTAAAACGCCGATCGTGCTCGGCATGCTGCTCTCTATTTCGATGGTGATGTGTAACTACACCGATACCGAATGGGTGGTGGTGTTCTTCATGGCACTGGCGTTCTTTGGTAAAGGCATCGGTGCGCTGGGCTGGGCAGTGATGGCAGATACCGCGCCGAAAGAGATCAGTGGCCTGAGCGGCGGTCTGTTCAACATGTTCGGTAACTTCTCTGGCATCGTGACGCCTATCGCCATCGGTTACATCATCGCCACCAGCGGCTCCTTTGAAGGCGCGCTGATCTATGTCGGTATTCACGCCTTTGTCGCCGCATTCAGCTTCCTGGTGATCGCGGGCGACATCAAACGTGTCGAACTGAAAACCTGGCCCGGTAAGGATGCATTATGAATACGCAAAGTTCGCCGGTGATTACTGAGATGCAGGTTATCCCGGTCGCCGGTTATGACAGCATGCTGCTCAATATTGGCGGTGCGCACAACGCCTGTTTTACCCGCAATATTGTGGTTCTCACCGACAGCGCCGGTCACACCGGCGTCGGTGAAGCCCCCGGCGGCGACACCATCTATAAGACGCTGGTAGAGGCGATTCCGCAGGTGAAAGGCCAGCAGATTGCGCGAATGAACCGTCTGGTGCAGCAGGTGCACAAAGGCAATCAGTCGGCTGACTTCACTACCTTCGGCAACGGTGCCTGGACTTTTGAGTTGCGGGTCAACGCGGTAGCCGCGCTGGAAGCGGCGCTGCTCGATCTACTGGGACAGTGTCTGGGCGTACCGGTGGCTGAACTGCTGGGGCCAGGTAAACAGCGTGATGAAGTGACGGTGCTGGGCTATCTGTTCTATCTCGGCGACCGCCGCAAGACCGATCTGCCCTATCTGAGTGGTGAGCAGGCCAGCCACGACTGGTATCACCTGCGTCATCAGGAAGCGCTGACCAGCGATGCCGTGGTACGGCTGGCTGAGGCGGCTGCGGATAAATATGGCTTCAAAGATTTTAAGCTCAAAGGCGGCGTGTTGCCGGGCGAGCAGGAGATTGCCACCGCGGCGGCGCTGAAGCAGCGCTTTCCCGACGCCCGCATTACGGTCGACCCGAACGGCGCCTGGCTGCTGGACGAGGCGATAGCGCTGTGTAAAGGGATGCAGGATGTGCTGAGCTACGCTGAAGATCCGTGCGGCGCGGAGCAGGGCTATTCGGGACGTGAAGTGATGGCCGAGTTCCGGCGCGCAACTGGCTTACCGGTGGCCACCAATATGATCGCCACCAACTGGCGCGAGATGAATCATGCGGTGATGCTCAATGCGGTCGATATTCCGCTGGCGGATCCTCACTTCTGGACGCTGAGCGGTGCCGTGCGGGTCGCGCAGCTCTGCGATGAATGGGGCCTCACCTGGGGCTGCCACTCCAATAACCACTTCGATATTTCGCTGGCGATGTTCACCCATGTGGGTGCGGCGGCGCCAGGTAATCCTACCGCGATTGATACCCACTGGATCTGGCAGGAGGGCGATCAGCGCCTGACGAAAAATCCGCTGCAAATCCGCAACGGGAAAATTGCCGTACCGGATGCGCCGGGTCTGGGCATTGAGCTCGACTGGGAGCAGGTAAATAAAGCCAATCAGCTCTATCAGTCACTGCCCGCCGGTGCACGTAACGACGCCACGGCGATGCAATATCTGGTCCCCGGCTGGACATTTGATCGCAAACGCCCGGCATTTGGCCGAGCAACAGCATAAGGAGCAGGAGATGAGTTCAACACCGAAAGTCACCGCCATGCAGGTTATTCCGGTCGCAGGCTACGACAGCATGCTGCTGAACCTCAGCGGCGCTCACTCGCCATTCTTTACCCGCAACATTGTGATTATCAAAGATAATGCCGGACACACCGGCGTCGGAGAAATTCCGGGTGGCGAAAAAATCCGCCAGACGCTGGAAGATGCGGCGTCGCTGGTGATTGGCAAAACCGTGGGCGAATACAAAAACATTCTCAGCCTGGTGCGCAGCACCTTCGCCGACCGCGATGCCAGCGGGCGCGGCACCCAGACCTTCGATCTGCGCACCACTATTCATGTGGTGACCGGCATTGAAGCGGCGCTGCTCGACCTGCTGGGTCAGCATCTGGAAGTTAATGTGGCCTCGCTGCTGGGCGACGGACAGCAGCGCGACCGCGTTGAGATGCTCGGCTATCTGTTCTACATCGGCGACCGCCGCAAAACGTCCCTCTCTTACCAGAGCCAGGAGAGCGATCCGTGCGACTGGTATCGCCTGCGCCACGAAGAGGCGCTAACCCCGGAGACGGTGGTGCGACTGGCGGAAGCGGCGTATGAGAAATATGGCTTCAACGATTTCAAACTCAAAGGTGGCGTGCTGCGCGGCGGCGAAGAGGCCGAAGCGGTCACTGCGCTGGCCAAGCGTTTTCCTGAAGCCCGTATCACCCTTGATCCCAACGGGGCCTGGTCGCTCAACGAAGCGATCATGCTCGGCAAACAGCTCAAAGATGTGCTCGCCTACGCAGAAGATCCCTGTGGCGCGGAGCAGGGCTACTCCGGCCGTGAAGTGATGGCGGAGTTCCGCCGCGCCACCGGCATGCCAACCGCCACCAATATGATCGCCACCGACTGGCGTCAGATGGGCCATACCCTGTCGCTGCAGTCGGTGGACATTCCGCTGGCGGATCCGCACTTCTGGACCATGCAGGGTTCGGTGCGGGTAGCACAGATGTGTCACGACTTCGGCCTGACATGGGGCTCGCACTCCAATAACCACTTCGATATTTCGCTGGCGATGTTCACCCACGTCGCCGCTGCCGCGCCGGGCGCGATCACCGCCATTGATACCCACTGGATCTGGCAGGAGGGCAATCAGCGCCTGACCAAAGAGCCATTCCAGATCAAAGGCGGCATGGTGCAGGTACCGCAGAAGCCCGGTCTCGGTGTCGAGCTGGATATGGATCAGGTGATGCAGGCCAACGCGCTCTATCAGAAGCAGGGGCTGGGCGCGCGTGACGATGCCGAAGCGATGCAATTTTTAGTGCCGGGATGGACCTACGACAACAAACGTCCCTGCCTGGTACGTTAACCTTTTCGGCTCCCCACGGGGAGCCATCGTCACAGGAGTTTAACCATGAGTAATGCAGCCTGGCCAAATGGATTTCGTCGTCGTTTGTTAGCGGGTGAAACCCTGATCGGCAGCTGGTGTGCGCTTGCCAGCCCGATTTCTACCGAGATTTTAGGGCTGGCCGGTTTTGACTGGCTGGTCCTGGATGGCGAACACGCGCCCAACGATATCACCACGTTTGTGCCGCAGTTGATGGCGCTTAAAGGCAGCCACAGTGCACCCGTGGTGCGTCCGCCCTGCAACGAGCCGGTGATCATTAAGCGTCTGCTGGATATCGGTTTTAACAACTTCCTGGTGCCATTTGTCGAGACCGAAGAGGAAGCAGTGCGTGCCGTCGCATCAACGCGCTATCCGCCAGCCGGCATTCGCGGTGTCTCGGTTTCGCACCGCAGCAACATGTACGGCACCCTGCCGGATTACAACAGCACCATCAATGACAACGTCACGGTGCTGGTGCAGATCGAAACCCAGCAGGCGGTCGACAACATTGACGCCATCGCGGCGGTTGACGGTGTCGACGGTATTTTTGTCGGGCCGGGCGATCTCTCTGCTGCGCTGGGCTATCTCGGTCAGCCCGCCCATCCTGAAGTGCTGAAAGTAATTAAACACATTTTTGAACGCGCCAAAGCCGCCGGTAAGCCGAGCGGCATTCTGGCACCGGTGGAAGCGGACGCGCGTCGTTATCTGGAGTGGGGTGCCACTTTTGTCGCCGTCGGCAGTGATGTCGGTATGTTCCGCAACGCCTCTCAGGCGTTATGCGACAAATTTAAGCGCTAATCAATTAAGGGGAAACGCAATGAAAATTGGATTTATCGGCCTGGGTATTATGGGCAAACCAATGAGTAAAAATCTGGTGAAAGCCGGTTATTCGCTGGTAGTGCGCGATCATAATGCTGACAACGAAGCGGAACTGACTGAACTGGGCGCGACCGTGGCGAAATCGCCAAAAGAGGTGGCTGAGCAGTGCGATGTGGTGATTACCATGGTGCCCAACTCGCCGCAGGTCATCGAAGTCTGTCTGGGTAAAAATGGCATTATCGAAGGGGCGAAGCCAGGCCTGGTAGTCATCGACATGAGCTCCATTGCGCCGCTGGCGAGCCGTGAAGTCCATGATGCGCTGGCAGAAAAAGGGATCAAAATGCTGGATGCGCCAGTCAGTGGCGGTGAACCCAAAGCGATTGAAGGCACGCTCTCTGTGATGGTTGGCGGTGATAAAGCGGTGTTCGATACCTGCTACGACATCATGAAATCAATGGCGGGATCGGTGGTGCATACCGGCGACATCGGTGCGGGTAACGTGACTAAGCTGGCCAATCAGGTGATTGTGGCGCTGAATATTGCGGCGATGTCCGAAGCGTTATCACTGGCGACCAAAGCGGGTGTAAATCCGGATCTGGTCTATCAGGCGATTCGTGGCGGCCTGGCGGGCAGTACGGTACTGGATGCCAAAGCGCCCATGGTGATGGATCGCAACTTCAAACCCGGCTTCCGTATTGACCTGCATATCAAAGATCTGGCGAACGCGCTGGATACCTCGCACAGCATCGGCGCGCATCTGCCGCTGACGGCGGCGGTGATGGAGATGATGCAGGCGCTGCGTAACGACGGACAGGGTAGCGCCGACCATAGCGCGCTGGCCTGCTATTATGAGAAGTTAGCGAAGGTTGAAATCGCCCGCTAAAACCCGGTGTCGGTCTCTGCGGAAACCGGACTGGTTCAGAGCCGTTTCAATTACTCAACTGCGCTCGGATTGCCTATGAAAATCGTAATCGCACCGGATTCATATAAAGAGAGTTTATCCGCCCTGGATGTGGCATCGGCGATTGAAGCGGGTTTCCGTGACATCTTTCCCGATGCGCATTACGTGAAAATACCGGTCGCCGACGGCGGAGAAGGAACGGTAGAAGCGATGGTGGCGGCGACGAAGGGAAAAATCGTCAGGCTGAAGGTGACGGGGCCGCTGGGAACACAGGTCAGCGCCTTCTATGGCCTGTCCGGTGATGAGTCCACCGCCTATATCGAAATGGCCGCTGCCAGTGGACTGGAGCGGGTGCCTGCATCGCAGCGTGACCCGCTGATAACGACCTCATTTGGCACCGGCGAGTTGATCAGACATGCGCTGGATAAGGGGGTCGGCCATATCATCATTGGTATCGGCGGCAGCGCCACCAATGATGGCGGAGCCGGCATGATGCAGGCGCTGGGCGCCCGGCTGCTGGACGCCCAGGGCTGCGAGATCGGTCACGGTGGCGGTGCGCTCGCCGATCTTGCCAGCATTGATATTGACGCGCTGGACGCCCGCATTCATCAGTGCCGCATTGAAGTGGCCTGTGACGTCACCAATCCGCTGACGGGCAAAGAGGGTGCATCGGCCATTTTCGGCCCGCAGAAAGGGGCGACACCGGCGCTGGTGCAGCAGCTCGATCAGGCGCTGGCCCATTACGCCGCGATAATTCACCGCGATCTCGATATTGATGTGCTGCATATTCCGGGCGGCGGCGCAGCGGGCGGTATGGGGGCGGCGCTGCACGCCTTCTGTCATGCGGAGCTGCGGCGCGGCATTGAGATTGTTACTGAGGCGCTGGGGCTGGCTGAACAGGTAAAAGATGCTGACCTGGTGATTACCGGTGAAGGGCGTATCGACAGCCAGAGTATTAATGGCAAGGTGCCGATCGGCGTCGCCAGCGTGGCAAAGCGCTTTAATAAGCCGGTGATTGGCATCGCCGGAAGCCTGACGGCCGATGTCGGCGTGGTGCATCAGCACGGGATCGATGCGGTATTCAGCGTGCTCTACAGCATCTGTACCCTGGATGAGGCACTCGCCAGCGCCGGAAAGAATGTTGAGATGACGGCGCGTAATGTGGCAGCCACGTTAAAGCTGGCCGGGTTTAACTAACTCCCAGCATTACCCGGCCACTCAACATGGGCCGGGTTTAACTAACCAATAGCCTTACCCAATCCCTAACAGCTGTCGGGCTTCTCGGGCGACGTTCTCCATCTCATCCTGCAGCTCCAGCAGTTCCGGCTCCAGCGCAGCGATATCGCTGGCCTCAAGCAGCTCTCTTTCCAGCTGATGGCAGAGTTGCTTCATGCGCGGCACGCCGCTGTAGCTGGCACTGCCGTGCAGCTTGTGAATAATCTCACGCAGGGCGTTGACCTCATTGGTCGACATAAACTGCGCCATCTTCGCATGCACTTCCGGCAAAAATTCCAGCAGCATCCGCAGCAGATCGCGCGCCAGATCGGCTTTGTTCGCCGCCTGTCGCAGCGCCAGTTGCCAGTCCAGCGTGGGTAATATTGGCAGCAGCTCCGGCACGGTGACCACCGGAGGTGGCGTATAGCGCGCCAGCAACTGTCTTAACTTGCTCTCATCAATCGGTTTGGCAAGATAGTCATTCATGCCCGCCTTGATCAATTGTTCACGTTCACCATCAATCGCATGGGCGGTGACCGCCACAATCGGTGTACTGGCATGATGCGGCATGCTGCGGATAATTTCGCTGGCGCGAATGCCATCGATGTCCGGCATCTGAATATCCATCAGAATCACATCCAGCGACTGCTGACGTGCTTCACGGATGGCATGTTCGGCGCTGCTGCACAGCAGGATGTTCTGCACCTGCTCCTCCAGCAGCGCGCCAATCAGCTTGAGGTTGGCGGGGTTATCATCCACCGCCATCACCGTCAGCGGCAGCCGGGGTGAAAGCGGCAGTTCGCTGATCTGACGGGTATGCATATCCAGTAACATCGGCAGGAGTCGCGTCAGGGAGATCGGTTTAGCGATACAACCGTCGATGCCGCGTACCTTCAGCTCATCCGCCAGCAACATCATCGGGCTGGGGAGCGCCATCAGCACGTTGTCGGCCCGATCCAGCAGCGCATTAATCATGCGTTCATTGAGCAGCTCGGGCTGACTGATGTCGACCGGCATCGCCATCAGCAGCAGCGGATAGTGAGACGCTTTTAAACCCTCCAGCGTTTCGCTGTAATCGATCTGCAATGGTGTGGCGCTCAACATCTCCAGTGCTGCGCTGGCAACGTTAGCATCCGCTTCAACATAGGCAATGCGCGCATGTGACAGCGCATCGAGCACGCGTGGCATGCCGGGCGCATTGGGATTGAGATCCAGCTGCACGCGAATCACAAAGGTGGAGCCCTTGTCCGGCTGACTGCTGAAGGTGATTTCGCCGCCCATCTCCCGCACCAGTTTCTGGGTGATCACCAGCCCCAGCCCGGTCCCCCCATGACGGCGTGAAATGCTGGCGTCAGCCTGACGGAACGCCTGGAACAGCTGTGTCTGTTGCTGCTCAGAGATGCCGATGCCGCTATCTTCAACCTGAATCTCCAGCTCGACGCGCGTCTGTGTGATCACCCGCTGTCCGACGCGCAGGCCGATATACCCTTTCTCGGTAAACTTGATGGCGTTGCCGATCAGGTTAATCAGAATCTGTTGCAGGCGCAGCGCATCGCCAATCACGTTGTCCGGCACGCTGCTGTCACACACCACCGTCAGCTCCAGCCCTTTGTCATGCGCCGACGGAGCCAGCAGCACCAGCGTTTCATCCAGTGTGGCACGCAGCGGGAAGGGGATCGCCTCCAGCATTAGTTTGCCCGCTTCCAGCTTTGAGAAATCGAGCACGTCATTGATAATACTGAGCAGGTTATTGGCTGAACGTTCAATGGTCTGCATATAGTCGCGCTGGGTGGTGCGCAGCTGGGTTTTCAGCATCTGCCGGGTAAAGCCCAGCACGCCATTAAGCGGCGTCCGCAGTTCATGCGACATATTGGCCAGAAACTCAGATTTGATGCGCGCCGCTTCCTGGGCGCGTTTCTTCGCCAGATCCAGCTCAACGTTCTGAATCTCCAGCTGTTCCAGCGTCTCTCGCAGATCGTAGGTCGCCTGATCGATATTGTGCTGCATCTCTTCGTGATAGGCGGTCAGCGACATCGCCATCGCATTAATCCCGTTTTTCAGAATGCTGAGCTCACCCAGCATGTATCCCTCAACGCGGCTGTCGAGCTGGCCGCGACGGATGCGGTCAACGGTGGTGACCATATTGCGGATCGGGCCGGTGACATCACGCATCAGACGATAGGCAAACAGCATGGCCAGGCAGAGGCAGAAGAGCAGCATCAGCGTGGCGACAAACACCTCTTTGTACTGCTGCAGGCGCACCGACTGCAGATCCAGTTCTATCGCCACGTAGCCCAGCGGATTGCCCGACGGCTTGGCATCTTCGTCCGGCAATTCATCCACATCGTAACGCTCGGTGGTGATCGGTGTGCGCAGAATCAATACGTTGCCGTGACGCTCCATTGAGACATCGTCGGGCAGGGCGCGGATATCATCCTGTTGCAGCAGGCTGAGGTTCTGCTTGTGATTGGAGGTGACGTAGAGCTGGTTGTGATTATCAAATACCGAGATCGCCCGGACGATGCCGGAATGGCGGCGGTGCAGCAGGCTGACCAGTTCACGCATGGCGTCACGATTGTGCCAGGTCATGCTGTATTCGCTGGAGATCGCCAGCGGTTCAATGATATTGGCTCCGGCATCGATAACCTGGCGCTGCAGTTCATTGTAGCGGTGTACCACAAAAAATGAGCTGAGCAGCAGGCCAACCATCAGCGTGGGTGCCAGAATTAAAATCATCATTCGCGCCCGCAGGCTGTATTTGGTCATAATAGTCGCCTGGCTACTCCGGCATTAACGTCCCTGTGCATGCTGTCGGCAAAACAATGCAGGTCGTTTTCGATAAAGAGAATTAATAACACTATGGCGCAATTTTACGTTGCAAAACAGCGCGTGACGACGCAACAACGGATTACCGTCACCATTGAGGCGCTCGATCCGTTCGGACAAGGTGTGGCGCGTCACAAGGGCAAAACCCTTTTTGTCGCCGGTGCCCTGCCTGGGGAACAGGCGGAGGTCATGCTGACAGAGGATAAACGTCAATTTGCCCGGGCGAAAGTGACACGACTGATTAGCCGCAGTCCGGCGCGCGTCACGCCGCGCTGCCCACATTATGAACGCTGCGGCGGCTGCCAGCAGCAGCATGCCGATGTGGCGCTGCAACAGCAGAGCAAAGCCCAGGCGCTGAGCCGGATGCTGCGCCAGGTCGCCGCACAAGATGTGGCGGTGGATGAGGTGATCGCCGGTCAGCCCTGGGGCTATCGTCGTCGCGCCCGTCTGGGGCTGCAATGGCAAAATAAGGCGCAGCGGTTGCAGATGGGGTTCCGTCAGGAAGCCAGCAACGATCTGGTCGATATTCAGCAATGCCCCATTTTAGTGCCCGAACTTGAGGCTTTACTGGTTCCATTGCACCAGTGTCTCAGTGACTTACGCGCCGTCAGGCGTCTCGGGCATGTGGAGCTGGTGCTGGCAGACAACGGGCCGCTGATGATTCTGCGCCATCTTGATGCGCTGCATGCGGATGACCGTGAAAAACTGGAACAGTTTTCGCATAAGCATGAGCTGATGCTGTTCCTGGATGCGGGCGAGGAAGAATTGAGTGCGTTAAGTAAGTCGACGCCGTTTTATCAATCTCACCAGCTTAAGCTAACCTTCAGCCCACAGGATTTTATTCAGGTTAACGACAGTGTTAATCAGCAGATGGTCGCGAAGGCAATTGCCTGGCTCGATCTGCAGCCGGAAGACCGGGTGCTGGATCTGTTTTGCGGCATGGGAAACTTCACACTTCCTATAGGAATCTTCGTACATAATGTGGTTGGTGTGGAGGGGATTGCAGCATTAGTGCGGCAGGCAGCGTATAATGCTGATTTGAATAATCTTAAAAATGTCAGTTTCTTTCAGCATAATCTGGAAGAAGAAGTGTCGCGCCAGCCGTGGGCGGCACAGGGATTTAACAAGGTATTACTCGATCCGGCACGCGCCGGGGCTGCGGGCGTAATGGCGCATGTGGTTAAACTTGCACCAGATCGCGTGGTCTATGTTTCGTGTAATCCCACCACACTCGCCCGCGACAGCCAGACATTGCTGTCGGCAGGCTACCAATTGGAAAGGGTCGCGATGCTGGATATGTTCCCACATACCCGTCATCTCGAATCCATGGTGCTGTTCAGAAAAACATAAGCGATGTATGTCGTTGTGCAGGAGAGGTTATGGTTGCGGTCAGAAGTGCGCATTTAAATACTGAGGGGGATTTCGCCCTCGACCAGTGGATCGCCAGTCTCGGTATTGCCAACCCGCAATCATGTCAACGTGTGGCCGAGACCTGGCGCTACTGCGAAGCGCAGACGCAGGGCCATCCTGATCAGTCGCTGCTGCTGTGGCGCGGTATTGAGATGGTTGAAATCCTCTCAATGCTCAGCATGGATATCGAAAGCCTGTGTGCGGCGCTGATTTTCCCGCTGGCTAACGATGAAGTGGTGAGTGAAGAGGAGCTGGAAACCGCCGTCGGCAAAGGCATTGTCTCGCTGGTACACGGCGTGCGCGATATGGACGCCATCCGCCAGCTGAAAGCGATCCACAACGACTCCATGGCCTCTGAACAGGTGGATAACGTCCGCCGCATGCTGCTGGCGATGGTGGAGGATTTCCGCTGCGTAGTGCTGAAGCTGGCTGAACGCATCATGAACCTGCGCGAAATGAAAGATGCGCCGGAAGATGAGCGGGTACTGGCCGCCAAAGAGAGCACCAATATCTATGCGCCACTGGCCAACCGTCTCGGTATTGGTCAGCTCAAATGGGAGCTGGAAGATTACTGCTTCCGCTACCTGCATCCCGACGAATATAAGCGCATCGCTAAATTACTGCACGAGCGGCGTATTGACCGTGAGCAGTACATCGAAAACTTCGTCAGTAATCTGCGCAAAGAGATGGTCAAAGAGGGCGTGCGCGCTGAAGTCTATGGCCGTCCGAAACATATCTACAGCATCTGGCGCAAGATGCAGAAAAAATCGCTGGCCTTTGATGAGCTGTTTGACGTACGGGCGGTGCGCATCGTCGCCGATCGCCTGCAGGATTGCTACGGTGCGCTGGGTACGGTGCATACGCTCTATCGCCATCTGCCCAGCGAGTTTGATGACTACGTCGCTAACCCCAAACCCAACGGCTACCAGTCGATTCATACGGTGGTGTTAGGGCCGCAGGGCAAAACGGTGGAAATCCAGATCCGTACCCGCCAGATGCATGAAGATGCTGAGCTGGGCGTGGCGGCGCACTGGAAATATAAAGAGGGGCCAACTTCCAGCAGCGCGCGTGGCGCGGCCGGTCATGAAGAGCGGATCGCCTGGCTGCGTAAGCTCATCAGCTGGCAGGAAGAGATGGCGGACTCCGGCGAGCTGCTGGAAGAGGTCCGCAGCCAGGTGTTCGATGACCGGGTCTACGTCTTTACCCCGAAAGGCGACGTGGTGGATCTGCCCGCTGGATCGACGCCGCTCGACTTTGCCTATCATATTCACAGCGACATCGGTCACCGTTGCATCGGCGCGAAAATCGGTGGCCGTATCGTGCCGTTCACCTACCAGCTGCAGATGGGCGATCAGGTTGAGGTGATCACCCAGAAGCAACCGAACCCGAGCCGCGACTGGCTCAATCCGAATCTGGGCTACATCACCACCAACCGTGGGCGCTCGAAGATCCACAACTGGTTCCGCAAGCAGGATCGCGACAAGAATATTATCGCCGGACGGCAGATTCTGGATAACGAACTGAATCAGCTGGATATCAGCCTGCGTGAAGCCGAAAAACTGCTGCTGCCGCGCTATAACGTCACCTCGCTTGAAGAGCTGCTGGCGGCGATTGGCGGCGGCGATATTCGTCTTAACCAGATGGTTAACTTCCTGCAGGCGAAGCTGAACAAGCCGAGCGCCGAAGAGGAAGATCGCGAAGCGCTGCGCCAGCTGACCCAGAAATCGTACACTCCCTCTTCACGCAAAGAGAGCGGACGCGTCGTCGTGGAAGGCGTGGGCAACCTGATGCACCACATTGCCCGCTGCTGCCAGCCGATTCCGGGGGATGATATTGTCGGCTTCATCACCCAGGGGCGCGGCATCTCTATTCATCGCGCCGACTGCGACCAGCTGGCTGAACTCATTTCGCATGCGCCGGAACGTATCGTCGATGCGGTGTGGGGCGAAAGCTACTCCAGCGGCTACTCGCTGGTGGTGCGCGTGACCGCCAACGATCGCAGCGGCTTACTGCGCGACATCACCACCATTCTCGCTAACGAGAAAGTGAATGTCCTGGGCGTCTCAAGCCGCAGCGACACCAAAAAACAGCTGGCGACCATCGACATGGATATCGAGATTTACAACCATCAGGTACTGGGACGTGTCCTGGCGCGTCTGAACCAGGTCTCTGATATCATTGACGCCCGTCGCCTGCACTGATATTCAGTCAGGCACTGAGGCAACCGGCAGCAGGAGGTTGCGCAGGCGTTTTCTGCACCACCAGACACGGCCGGACGCTATTCACGGCGTCCGGCCGTGTTGTACGCTTTGCCTCTTCGCCCGTTGCCTGTCATCTCACTAATCAAGGATCCTCCTGAATGAACGCTATTGAGCGCCTGCTTGGCATAATGAAAACCCTGCGCGATCCACAGAATGGCTGTCCGTGGGATCGTGAACAGACCTTCGCCACCATCGCGCCCTATACGCTGGAAGAGACCTACGAAGTGCTGGACGCTATCCAGCGCGAAGATTTTGACGATCTGCGCGGTGAGCTGGGCGATCTGCTGTTCCAGGTGGTGTTCTATGCGCAGATGGCCAGCGAACAGGATCGCTTTAATTTTGAGGATATCTGCCACGCAATCAGCGACAAGCTGGAGCGCCGCCATCCACACATTTTTGGCGATGCCACAGCAGAAACCAGCAGCGAAGTGCTGAAAAACTGGGAAGCGATAAAAACCGCTGAGCGGGCTGACAAAGCCCAGCATTCGGCGCTGGATGATATCCCTAAGGCTCTGCCCGCACTGATGCGCGCCCACAAGATTCAGAAGCGTTGTCACAATGTCGGATTCGACTGGACCACGCTGGGACCGGTGGTGGCTAAAGTGCATGAAGAGATTGATGAAGTGATGCACGAGGCGCAGCAGAGTGTGGTGGATGGTGAGAAGCTGGAAGAGGAGATTGGCGACCTGCTGTTCGCCACGGTTAACCTGTCGCGCCATCTGGGCAGCAAAGCAGAAACCGCGCTGCAAAAGGCCAACGACAAGTTTGAGCGCCGCTTCCGCGAAGTCGAAGCGATCATCGCTGCACAGGGGTTAAGTATGCCGGGTGCCACGCTGGAGCAGATGGAAGCCGCCTGGCAGCAGGTGAAACGGGGCGAGAAGCGCTGATTATTCCAGCGCTGTGCATAAAGTCACCGCTTTCGCTTACTCGATTCAGCCTGACGGCAACTTTGTGACGCACGTCAACATTTCATTGGCGGCTATCGGCTATGTTAGCCGCAGCAATGCGTTGGAGGATGGCGGTGATTCATCAATTGTGGCTGATAGCGGTTTCCAGTATACTGTTTTCCCGTCCTGGTTATTCCACCGTCTTTAAACCTAAACTCTCAGGTTCAGCATGACAACGAATTATATTTTTGTGACCGGCGGGGTCGTTTCCTCTCTGGGTAAAGGCATTGCCGCAGCCTCCCTCGCAGCCATTCTCGAAGCCCGTGGTCTGAACGTGACCATCATGAAGCTGGACCCGTATATCAACGTGGATCCAGGCACCATGAGCCCGACGCAGCACGGTGAAGTTTTCGTCACTGATGACGGCGCTGAAACCGATCTGGATTTGGGTCACTACGAGCGCTTCATCCGTACCAAAATGTCGCGTCGTAATAACTTCACCACTGGCCGTATCTACTCAGAAGTCCTGCGCAAAGAGCGCCGTGGCGACTATCTGGGCGCAACCATTCAGGTTATTCCGCACATCACCAACGCCATCAAAGAACGCATTATTGAAGGCGGTGAAGGTCATGATGTGGTGCTGGTCGAAATCGGCGGCACGGTCGGGGATATCGAATCACTGCCGTTCCTGGAAGCGATTCGCCAGATGGCCGTTGATGTGGGCCGCGAACACACCATGTATATGCACCTGACGCTGGTGCCGTATATGGCAGCTGCCGGTGAAGTGAAAACCAAACCGACCCAGCACTCGGTGAAAGAGCTGCTGTCGATTGGTATTCAGCCAGACGTGCTGATTTGCCGTTCTGACCGTGCCGTACCGGCCAACGAACGCGCTAAAATCGCCCTGTTCTGTAACGTCCCTGAAAAAGCGGTTATCTCGCTGAAAGACGTTGATTCCATTTACAAGATTCCTGGCATGCTGAAATCGCAGGGCCTGGATGACTATATCTGCAAGCGCTTCAACCTGAATGCACCGGAAGCCAACCTGGCCGAATGGGAGCAGGTGATCTACGAAGAAGCCAATCCGGGTGGTGAAGTCACCATCGGTATGGTGGGCAAGTATGTTGAATTGCCGGATGCCTACAAGTCGGTAATCGAAGCGCTGAAACATGGCGGCCTGAAAAATCGCGTCACCGTGAACATCAAACTGATCGATTCGCAGGATGTTGAATCACGCGGTGTCGAATTACTGAAAGATCTGGATGCGATTCTGATCCCGGGTGGCTTCGGTTACCGTGGCGTGGAAGGCAAGCTGATGACCGCGCAGTATGCACGTGAAAACAACGTGCCGTACCTGGGCATCTGTCTGGGCATGCAGGTTGCGCTGATGGAGTTCGCCCGCAATGTCGCCGGGATGCCGGGCGCCAACTCCACGGAATTTGTGCCAGACTGTAAATATCCGGTGGTGGCATTAATCACCGAATGGCGTGACGAAGATGGCAACGTCGAAGTCCGCAGCGAGCAGAGCGATCTGGGCGGCACCATGCGTCTGGGCAGCCAGCAGTGTCAGTTAACGCCGGGCAGCCAGGTTCGCCAGCTCTACGGCTCTGACACTATCGTTGAGCGCCATCGCCACCGCTATGAAGTGAACAATATGCTGTTAAAGCAGATTGAAGCAGCCGGTCTGCGCGTAGCAGGTCGCTCTGGTGATGATCAACTGGTTGAGATTATCGAGATCCCGAACCATCCGTGGTTTGTGGCCTGCCAGTTCCATCCTGAGTTTACCTCGACCCCACGCGACGGCCATCCGTTGTTTGCCGGCTTTGTTAAAGCCGCACATGAGCATCAGAAGCGTTTAGCGAAGTAAGTTTCACAGGCAGCGCGCGAACTTTTCGCGCGTTGCTTGTCTTAGGATTGACTAACTTGTACTGAGGAAAATCGTAATGTCCAAAATCGTAAAAGTCATCGGTCGCGAAATTATCGACTCACGTGGTAACCCGACTGTTGAAGCTGAAGTGCATCTGGAAGGCGGTTTCGTAGGCCTGGCAGCTGCGCCATCAGGTGCCTCTACCGGTTCACGCGAAGCGCTGGAACTGCGTGACGGTGACAAATCACGTTATCTGGGCAAAGGCGTAACCAAAGCCGTTGCTGCAGTAAACGGTCCGATTGCTGAAGCGGTAAAAGGCAAAGACGCGAAAGATCAGGCGAACATCGATAAGATCATGATCGACCTGGACGGTACTGAGAACAAATCTAACTTCGGTGCTAACGCCATTCTGGCTGTTTCACTGGCAGCCGCTAAAGCTGCTGCAGCCTCTAAAGGTCAGCCGCTGTATGAGCACATCGCTGAACTGAACGGCACCCCAGGCAAATACTCTATGCCACTGCCAATGATGAACATCATCAACGGCGGCGAACATGCCGACAACAACGTCGACATCCAGGAATTCATGATCCAGCCGGTTGGCGCTCCGAACCTGAAAGAAGCCATCCGTATGGGTTCTGAAGTGTTCCACAGCCTGGCAAAAGTGCTGAAAAGCAAAGGCATGAGCACTGCTGTGGGTGACGAAGGCGGCTACGCGCCTAACCTGGGTTCCAACGCCGAAGCACTGGCGGTTATCGCTGAAGCGGTAAAAGCAGCAGGCTACGAGCTGGGCAAAGACATCACCCTGGCGATGGACTGTGCGGCATCTGAGTTCTACAAAGATGGCAAATACGTTCTGGCCGGTGAAGGTGGCAAATCGTTTACCTCTGAAGAGTTCACCCACTTCTTGGAAGATCTGACTAAACAGTATCCGATCGTTTCTATCGAAGATGGCCTGGACGAATCTGACTGGGACGGCTTCGCTTACCAGACCAAAGTACTGGGCGACAAAATCCAGCTGGTGGGTGATGACCTGTTCGTTACCAACACCAAAATCCTGAAAGAAGGTATCGATAAAGGTATCGCTAACTCCATTCTGATCAAATTCAACCAGATCGGTTCTCTGACCGAAACTCTGGCTGCGATCAAAATGGCGAAAGACGCGGGCTACACTGCCGTGATCTCTCACCGTTCAGGCGAAACCGAAGATGCGACCATCGCTGACCTGGCGGTAGGTACTGCAGCGGGCCAGATCAAAACCGGTTCAATGAGCCGTTCTGACCGTGTTGCTAAGTACAACCAGCTGATCCGTATCGAAGAAGCGCTGGGTTCTAAAGCGCCATTCAACGGTCTGAAAGAAGTTAAAGGTCAGTAATGACTGTGCGTTGATGTCGCGCTAAGTGACATCATCGGCCCCTGAAGCCCCGCCTTGTGCGGGGCTTTTTGTTGGTGGCGGTGTGCAGACGCAGATGGCAAGGCCCGATCGCATAAGCGGCATCTCTGCCGGCCCGGTCCGCGCGATTACGTACCTCATCCCTGAGGTGCGACCATTACCGGGCCAACGCTTTGCGTTGTTCAAAAACGCTCCCGGCGTTTTTTTCCTGAGCGGGGGACGCTTTGCTCTTCGGTCCTGGCCATCCACGTTTTGAGCCTGTTAGCCATCTGAAGCCCCTCTTTTGTGTTTTGTCCGGCGCGGAGAAAAGGCACAACGCGTGGTTGAGCTGCGCGGCAAATCTGCCATAATCAGCGCCCTGTTTTTTTCAAGCGAGTCCGTAATGCAATACCCGATTAACGAAATGTTCCAGACACTGCAGGGCGAAGGTTATTACACCGGCGTGCCTGCCATTTTCATTCGTTTGCAGGGATGCCCGGTGGGCTGTAGCTGGTGCGATACCAAACACACCTGGGAAAAGCGGACAGATCGGGAAACGTCGCTGGGCGATATTTTGATCAAGACGGTGGAAAGCGACGCCTGGGGTGATGCCGACGCGGCGACCCTGGTGAGTGCCATTGCGCAGCAGGGCTGGACGGCGCGTCATGTGGTGATCACCGGTGGTGAACCTGCGATTTACGATCTGCGTCCGTTAACCACTGCGCTGGAGCAGCACGGTTTCCAGTGCCAGATTGAGACCAGCGGAACCCACGAAATCCACTGTTCCGAACGGACCTGGGTGACCGTCTCGCCGAAGGTCAATATGCGCGGCGGCTACGATGTTCTGCCCCAGGCGCTGAGCCGGGCCGATGAAATCAAGCATCCGGTAGCGCGCGAGCGTGATGTGGAAGCGCTGGATCTGCTGCTGGCAGGCATTGATGACACCAAAGCGCGTATCATCGCCCTGCAGCCGATCAGCCGCAAAGATGATGCAACCCGGCTCTGTATTGAGACCTGCATTGCCCGTAACTGGCGTCTGTCGATGCAGACCCATAAATATCTCAATATCGCCTGATCCTGATAAAGCGGCACGCATTGAGCCGTTAACCACAGGGAAGCGTTGAGCGTCAGAGGCGGGATGGAGAGAAGCCGCGTCGGATCGAAGAGTTCGATCCGACAGGGTTAGCCGCGGTAAACGCAGCCTGCGGTGCAGGTTTCTTTGATCATCACCGCGCTTAGCAGCGGCAATTGCGGCTTCATCTGATCCCAGATCCATTTCGCCAGCACTTCGCTGGTGGGATTTTCCAGGCCGGGAATATCATTCAGATAGTAGTGGTCCAGCCGATTGTAGACCGGCTTAAACGCCGCTTTCAGCTCAGCAAAATCCATAACCCAGCCGGTATGCGCATCCACTTCGCCGGTAATCTCCAGACGAACCAGGAACGAATGACCGTGCAGACGGCCACATTTGTGTCCGGCCGGCACATTCGGTAAATGATGCGCGGCTTCGAACTGGAACTCTTTAAACAAGGTGGTAGACATAGTGGTTCTCAGACATTAAAAAACCGCTGAATTCTACCTGATTACCGCTTTTTTCGCACCCGCCCCGCACAAACCGAACCTTTTCCTGCGCGTTTATACAGTGGCGTCCAGCTAATTAACTGATATATCACCGCTTTGCTTACCACTTTTAACGATTATTCCTACCTGGAAAACCATTTAGTCATTTTGGTTATTTGATATGTCGAAGGTGTATTTAATCGTTAATATACGGACCGGTAACCTACGCACTCTTCCGCCATTTTACGGTCCGGACTTCTGATACTGGAATTTTTAACGCGATGACGACTCAGGCACCTGGTTCAATGCTTCCGCTCTCCCCGGAACAACTCGCTCGCTTACAGGCGGCGACGACAGATTATTCCCCGACTCAACTGGCGTGGCTGTCAGGCTATTTCTGGGGCAGGGTGGAACAGACCCCGGGTAGCGCCGTCGCCAGCACTGCATCTGCTCCGGCTCCGGCCGAAGCGCCCGCCATTACGCTGCTTTCCGCCTCCCAGACCGGCAACGCACGTCGTCTGGCTGAGCAGTTGCGTGATGACCTGCTGGCCGCAAAGCTGAACGTAAACCTGGTGAATGCCGGTGATTACAAGTTCAAACAGATTGGCCAGGAAAAAATGCTGGTGGTTGTAACCTCCACGCAGGGCGAAGGCGAACCGCCGGAAGAGGCGGTGGCGCTGCATAAATTCCTGATGTCTAAAAAGGCACCGAAAATGGAGGGTGCCGCCTTCGCGGTGTTTGGCCTGGGCGACACCTCTTATGAATTCTTCAGTCAGGCGGGTAAAGATTTTGACAACCGACTGGCGGAGCTGGGCGGCGAGCGTCTGCTGGATCGCGTTGATGCAGATGTTGAGTATGCGGAGCAGGCTGCCGCCTGGCGCAATGCACTGACGGAAATTCTCAAGAAACGCGTGCCGACCGAATCCCCGGCGCAGGCTGCGGCGACAGCAGCCGGCAGCGTCAACGAAGTCACCACCAGCCCCTATACTAAAGAGTCGCCGCTCAGCGCGAGTCTTGCGGTGAATCAGAAAATTACCGGACGGGACTCAGATAAAGATGTGCGCCATATCGAAATCGATCTGGGCGATTCCGGTCTGCGCTACCAGCCTGGCGATGCGCTGGGCATCTGGTATGAGAACGACGCGGCGCTGGTCAGCGAACTGCTGGAGCTGGTCTGGCTGAAAGGCGATGAGCCGGTAGAGGTTCAGGGGAAAACCCTGCCGCTGGCGGAGGCGTTGCAGAAGCATTTCGAGTTGACGGTTAACACCGCGCAGATCGTGGCGCAGTATGCCCAGCTGTCACGCAACGCGGAGTTGCTCTCACTGGTGGATGATAAAGCCAGGCTGCAGCACTATGCGCAGCACTATCCGATTGTGGATATGGTGCGCCTGGCACCGTCCGAACTCAGCGCTGAACAGCTGACCGGACTGCTGCGACCGCTGACGCCGCGACTCTACTCTATCGCCTCTTCGCAGGCTGAAACCGATACCGAAGTGCATATCACCGTCGGTGCCGTTCGCTTTGATATTGAAGGTCGCCAGCGTGGTGGCGGTGCATCGACCTGGCTGGCCGATCGCATTGAAGAAGAGGGCGAAGTCCGGGTCTTCATCGAGCACAATGACAATTTCCGCTTGCCGGCTAATCCGGATGCGCCGGTGATCATGATTGGCCCGGGCACCGGCATCGCGCCGTTCCGCGCCTTTATGCAGCAGCGCGACAACGACGGTGCCGGCGGCAAAAACTGGCTATTCTTTGGTAATCCGCACTTCACCGACGATTTCCTCTATCAGGTGGAGTGGCAGAAATATGTGAAGGATGGTCTGCTGACTCATATCGACCTCGCCTGGTCGCGCGATCAGGCAGAGAAGATTTACGTACAGGATAAGATCCGCGCGAAAGGGGCCGAAGTGTGGCGCTGGATTGAAGAGGGCGCGCATCTTTATGTCTGTGGCGATGCGAATCGTATGGCAAAAGACGTCGAGCAGGCATTGCTGGATGTGGTGGTCGAACACGGCGGAATGGATCGTGAAACGGCCGACGAATTTTTAAGTGAGCTGCGCATTGAGCGCCGTTATCAGCGAGACGTTTACTAATGAGCGATAAACACCCTGGACCGCTGGTTGTAGAAGGCAAATTAGCAGACGCTGAGCGTCTGAAGAAGCAGAGCAACTATCTGCGCGGCACCATTAAAGAAGATCTGGAAGAGGGTCTGACCGGCGGTTTTACCGGCGATAACTTCCTGCTGATCCGTTTTCACGGCATGTACCAGCAGGACGATCGCGATATTCGTGCCGAACGTGCTGAGCAGAAGCTGGAGCCGCGCCACGCCATGATGCTGCGTTGCCGCTTGCCGGGCGGCATCATTACGCCGACTCAGTGGCTGGCCATCGACAAATTTGCCACCGATAAAACCATCTATGGCAGCATCCGTCTGACTAACCGTCAGACCTTCCAGTTTCACGGCATTCTGAAGAAGAACGTCAAGCCGACGCATCAGATGCTGCATGAGGTGGGGCTGGATGCGCTGGCGACCGCCAACGACGTCAACCGTAACGTGCTCTGTACCTCGAACCCGGTTGAGTCGGAGCTGCATCAGGAAGCGTATGAGTGGGCGAAGAAACTCTCTGAGCATCTGCTGCCACGCACCCGTGCCTATGCAGAGATCTGGTGGGATAAAGAAAAAGTCGCCACCACCGACGAAGAGCCGATCCTCGGTGAAACGTATCTGCCGCGTAAATTCAAAACCACCGTAGTGATCCCGCCGCATAACGACGTGGATCTGCACGCCAACGATCTGAACTTTGTCGCTGTCGCCGAGCACGGCAAGCTGGTGGGCTTTAACCTGCTGGTGGGTGGCGGGCTGTCGATTGAGCACGGTAACAAAGCGACCTATGCGCGCACCGCCAGCGAGTTTGGCTATTTCCCGGTGGAGAAGATCCTCGACGTCGCCGAGGCGGTGGTCACGACGCAGCGCGACTGGGGCAACCGTACCGACCGTAAAAACGCCAAAACCAAGTACACCCTGGAACGCGTTGGTGTCGAGACCTTTAAAGCCGAAGTTGAAAAACGTGCCGGTGTGACGTTTGAGCCGATCCGTCCTTATGAGTTCACCACCCGTGGCGATCGTATTGGCTGGATTAAAGGCATCGACAACAAATGGCACCTGACGCTGTTTATCGAAAATGGTCGCCTGCTCGACTATCCGGGCCGACCGCTGAAAAGCGGCATCGCTGAAATTGCAAAAATTCATCAGGGCGATTTCCGCCTGACCGCTAACCAGAACCTGATTGTGGCGGGCGTGCCGGAAAGCGAAAAAGCGCAGATTGAAGCGATCGCGCGCGAACATGGTCTGATGGATCGCGTTACGGCACAGCGCGAAAACTCGATGGCCTGCGTGGCGTTCCCGACCTGTCCGCTGGCGATGGCAGAAGCCGAGCGCTTCCTGCCTGCCTTCGTGACCAAAGTGGAAGGGATCATGCATGCGCATGGCGTTGGTGATGAGCACATAGTGTTACGCGTTACCGGTTGTCCCAACGGCTGTGGCCGTGCCATGCTGGCTGAGCTGGGTCTGGTGGGTAAAGCGCCAGGTCGCTACAACCTGCATCTGGGTGGAAACCGCAGCGGAACGCGTATTCCCCGCATGTACCGTGAAAACATTAACGAAAGCGAAATTCTCGCCACCATTGATGAGCTGGTGGGACGCTGGGCCACTGAGCGCCAGGCCGCGGAAGGCTTTGGTGACTTCACCATCCGCGCGGGCATTGTTGCGCCGGTGCTGGACCCGGCACGCGATTTTTGGGAGGAAGCAAAATGAGTCACCCCGACCTCGCAGCACTGAATGAGATGTCCAAAGTCCAGCGTGCTATGGCGCTGGCCGCGACCAATGCGCAGTTGGAGAAGTCATCAGCGGAAGAGCGGGTCAGCTGGGCGCTGGAGAATTTGCCGGGTGCCTATGTGCTCTCCTCCAGTTTCGGTATTCAGGCCGCGGTGTCGCTGCATCTGGTGACGCGTCTGCAGCCCGATATTCCGGTGATCCTGACCGACACCGGCTATCTGTTCCCGGAGACCTATCGTTTTATTGATGAGCTGGCGGACCAGCTCAATCTCAACCTTAAAGTGTTCCGCGCCGAAACCTCACCGGCCTGGCAGGAAGCGCGCTACGGCAAACTGTGGGAGCAGGGCGTCGAGGGGATTGAGAAATATAACGAGATCAACAAAGTTGAGCCGATGAATCGCGCCATTGAAACCCTGGGCGCGCAGACCTGGTTTGCCGGATTGCGCCGCGACCAGTCGGGCAGTCGGGCGAATCTGCCGGTGCTGGGCGTCCAGCGTGGCGTCTTTAAGCTGCTGCCGATTATCGACTGGGATAACCGCCAGATTCATCAGTATCTGGAACAGCATAAGCTGAAGTACCATCCGCTGTGGGATGAAGGCTATCTTTCCGTGGGCGATACCCATACCACCCGCAAGTGGGAACCGGGTATGGCAGAAGAAGAGACGCGCTTCTTCGGTCTCAAGCGCGAGTGTGGTCTGCACGAAGGCTGACGCAGGACTTCTCTCCCCCAACACAGGGAGAGAAGTTTTTCGCTGCAGTCAGGCGGAAAGCTAAGCGCCTTTTAATCCGGCAAACGCCTCTGCTGCACGGGTCACATTCACTTTCGTCACCTCATACTCTGCCACCGTGACAAACGGATCTTCCGCTAAAATTGCATCCAGCTCTTCTCGCTCCATTTCCCTGACCAGCAACATGCCGCCCGTGCGCGGATCTTTACGTCCCGCTGCAATAAAAAAGCCCGCGTCAAAATAGCGATCCAGCCATTCGATATGGGCTGCCAGCAGCGCTTCAACCTCTTCTACCGGACGAACGTAATTCAGAAAGACCACGTACATGTCAGATCCTTACACTTTGGGATTGGTCAGTTCACTGAGCAGCGGCAGCAGCACGCGAACGCTGTCGCGGGTTCGCAAGGTTATCTGCCCCGGCAGCCAGCGGTCGAGATAGCTCAGATTATCAAGATCAGTCTGATGGCGGGTAACGCCATCAGGAAAGTGGGGACTGCGATGACGCTGCAGCGCACCATCTTTATTACCCAGCGTCCAGTTGCTGGCGGTCACATCCAGCAGCGGAAAGCCCGCCTTGTCGAAGGCATTAAGAGCGTCAAAGTCTTTACGGTTCAGCTGATGACTGGCGGCGGGAATGCCCTGCTGACGTGCCAGCAACAGGGCACGTTCGCTGGTCTGCTTGCGTACCGCCCGGGGCGTATTCATGCCGCTGTTAAAATAGAGATGATCGCCGGTGATCAGGCTATTCAGATCGATGACCAGCAGGGTATTCTTCTTCTCACGCGTGCTCATCCGCTCAACATAATCATCCATGCCGTGCAGATCTGCCTCTCCGGCGCTCAGCGCCACAAAGCGTATGCCGTAGTGCAGCGGTTTGTGGCTCAGCTGCTGCGCCAGCTCCAGCATCACGCCAAGACCCGATGCATTATCATCGACGCCCTGCAGGCGTAAGCCGCCCAGATTGTGCTGGGCCTGGCTGCTATTTTGCGGCGTCCAGGTATCCAGATGTGCCACGATCAGAATCTCCTGCGGCACGCTGCCGGCACGCGCGGCAATCACCGAGGTTGCCGTGAGCTTATGCCAGCGCTGTGTGCCGTCCTCTTCCTGCCACTTATAGCCAGTCCTGAACTGGCGGGTATTGGTCTTATAACCCAGCGCGGTAAATTGCTGTTGCAGGTAGTCGGCTGCCATCAGCTCAGCCGGGCTGCCGCTCATCCGGCCAGGAAACAAGGTGGCGATATGCCGGACCTGCTGTTCGGCAAACTGACCAGGCGGAGTAGCCAGAGCCAGCGGGGAAATGAGTGCGCCAAATAAAATTGTCGCTACCCTCAAGCGGAGGGAATAAAACATAGTGCATCCTTTTTCATTATTCGGGAGCCGTTCCGCATGGGGGCCATGGCCAGCCATGCCGCGCGCATTATATCCTTTTTGTCCCGTGACTTTGTTAGTGGAATCGGGCGCTGTCACTATCGAAAGGCGTAACGGACCATTATCGCTGGCACTTATCTGCTTTTGCTGCCGCAGGTGTGGCTTTCAATATGTGAGCCTGTTCACGAAAAAGCCATTATATTTCATCTGTTAAGACCAAATTGTTCTGTGCTTTGCGGCGTCGTTATTCCATTCGGTAACTACTCATTCCAATTCGTAATTTCATCTGGATAAACCCAGCGACGTATAGTCGCGTTAATACAAAGTTAAAACATCAGGGTTAACGTGGACTATTTGCCTCTTTTTGCCGATCTTTCTGGCCGCCCGGTTTTGGTTGTCGGCGGGGGAGATATTGCGGCGCGAAAAATTGAACTGCTGCGCCATGCACGCGCGCGCGTTCTGATCGCATCTCGTGAACTCTGCCCTGAACTGCAGGCACTGCTGGATAAGCAGGAGCTGGAGTGGCTGGCGACCGAATTTGACCCGGCCCAGCTGGATGGCGTTTTCCTGGTGATTGCCGCGACCGACGACAACCATCTCAACAGCCAGGTGTTTGAAGCCGCCAACGCGCGGCATAAGCTGGTTAACGTGGTGGATGACCAGCCAAAATGCACCTTTATCTTCCCCTCGATTGTTGACCGCTCACCGCTGGTGGTGGCGATCTCCTCCAGCGGCACCGCACCGGTGCTGGCACGCATGCTGCGTGAAAAAATCGAAACGCTGCTGCCTGCCAGTCTGGGTCAGATGGCTGAAGTGGCCGGACTCTGGCGCGATAAAGTCAAACAGCGCTTCAGCCGCATGTCTGACCGTCGGCGCTTCTGGGAACGCGCTTTTGACGGCCGGTTCGCCAGTGAGATGTCTGCCGGTAACGTCGAAGAGGCGAAACGCACGCTGGACCGTGAGCTGCAGGAAGAGCCGACCCGTCAGGGCGAGATCTTTCTGGTGGGTGCCGGGCCGGGCGACAGCGGCCTGCTGACGCTGCGTGGCCTGCAGGTGATGCAGTTAGCCGATGTGGTGCTCTACGACCATCTGGTCAGCGAAGAGGTGCTGGACCTGGTGCGCCGCGATGCCGACCGCATCTGCGTCGGCAAGCGGGCCAGCGCCCATACGTTGCCGCAGGAAGAGATCAATCAGATGCTGGTTTCACTGGCGCTGAAAGGCAAGCGCGTCGTGCGCCTCAAGGGCGGCGATCCCTTTATCTTTGGCCGCGGCGGCGAAGAGCTGCAGGCGGCTCGTCAGTCGGGGGTGCCGTTCCAGGTGGTGCCGGGCGTCACCGCGGCAGCCGGAGCGACAGCCTATGCCGGTATTCCGCTGACCCACCGCGACTACGCGCAGAGCGTGATGTTTATTACCGGTCACTGCCGTCCCGATGGGGATGACATTGACTGGCCATCGCTGGCGCGTGCGCGTCAGACGCTGGCGATCTACATGGGAACCGTTAAAGCCGCTGCCATCAGCGAGGCGCTGATTCAGCACGGTCGCGCGCCATCAACGCCGGTGGCGGTGATCAGTCGCGGCACCCGTCCGGATCAACAGGTGCTGACCGGTACCTTAGAACAACTTGAGGCGCTGGCCGCCTCGGCACCCACTCCGGCGCTGCTGGTGATCGGAGAGGTGGTAAATCTGCACGGGCAACTCGCCTGGTTTAAACATTCAGCACAGCAGGGGGCTCGCGAGTCCGCCGTTGTCAATCTGGCTTGAGGGAAAATCATGGACCAAAAACGACTCACTCATCTGCGTCAGCTGGAGGCGGAGAGTATCCACATCATTCGCGAAGTGGCGGCGGAGTTCAGCAATCCGGTGATGATGTACTCCATCGGCAAAGACTCCTCGGTCATGCTACATCTGGCGCGTAAAGCCTTCTACCCAGGCACGCTGCCCTTCCCGTTGCTGCATGTGGATACCGGCTGGAAATTCCGTGAAATGTACGAATTTCGCGACCGCACCGTGAAAGCGATGGGTGCAGAGTTGCTGGTTCACCGCAACCCGGAAGGCGTGGCGATGGGCATCAACCCCTTTGTTCACGGCAGTGCCAAACACACTGACATCATGAAAACCGAAGGGCTGAAGCAGGCGCTGAACAAATATGGTTTTGATGCGGCCTTTGGCGGCGCACGTCGTGATGAAGAGAAGTCACGCGCCAAAGAGCGTATCTACTCATTCCGTGACCGCTTCCATCGCTGGGATCCGAAAAACCAGCGCCCTGAGCTGTGGCACAACTACAACGGTCAGATCAACAAGGGTGAAAGCATCCGCGTCTTCCCGCTGTCGAACTGGACCGAACTGGATATCTGGCAGTACATCTTCCTGGAAAACATCGAGATTGTGCCGCTCTATCTCGCCGCACCGCGTCCGGTGCTGGAGCGTGATGGCATGCTGATGATGATCGATGACGATCGCATCAACCTGCAGCCGGGTGAAGAGATCACCGAACGGATGGTCCGTTTCCGTACGCTCGGCTGCTGGCCGCTGACCGGCGCGGTAGAGTCTGAAGCGCAGACGCTGCCGGAGATCATCGAAGAGATGCTGGTTTCCACCACCAGCGAGCGTCAGGGCCGCATGATCGATCGCGATCAGTCCGGTTCGATGGAACTGAAAAAACGTCAGGGTTATTTCTAAGGAGACGCCAGATGAATACCGTAATTGCACAACAGATTGCCGACCAGGGCGGCGTTGAAGCCTGGCTGACCACGCAACAACACAAGAGCCTGCTGCGTTTTCTGACCTGCGGCAGCGTTGACGACGGAAAAAGTACCCTGATTGGACGTCTGCTACACGACACCCGTCAGATCTATGAAGATCAGCTCTCATCGCTGCACAACGACAGCAAACGTCACGGCACCCAAGGCGAGAAGCTCGATCTGGCGCTGCTGGTGGATGGTCTGCAGGCTGAGCGTGAGCAGGGCATTACCATTGATGTGGCCTACCGCTACTTCTCGACCGAAAAGCGTAAATTTATTATCGCCGACACGCCGGGACATGAGCAGTACACCCGTAACATGGCGACCGGCGCGTCAACCTGCGATCTGGCGATCCTGCTGATCGATGCGCGTAAAGGCGTACTGGATCAGACCCGCCGCCACAGCTTTATCTCGACGCTGCTGGGGATCAAACATCTGGTGGTGGCGATCAATAAAATGGATCTGGTGGAGTACAACCAGGAGCGCTTCGAGCAGATCAAACAGGATTACCTCGACTTTGCTGCGCAGCTGCCGGAAGACCTCGATATCCGCTTTGTGCCGATGTCGGCGCTGGAAGGGGATAACGTCGCTTCTGCCAGTCAGACCATGCCGTGGTATAGCGGCCCGACGCTGCTGGATGTGCTGGAGACCGTGGAGCTGAAGCGCGTCGTCGATCATCAGCCGATGCGCTTCCCGGTGCAGTATGTCAACCGTCCGAACCTCGATTTCCGTGGCTATGCCGGCACCCTGGCGTCGGGCAGCGTGCAGGTAGGCCAGCGCGTTAAAGTGCTACCTTCTGGCTTGGAGTCGGCCATTGCCCGCATTGTGACCTTTGATGGCGATCTGCAGGAAGCGGGTGCAGGCGAAGCGATTACCCTGGTGCTGCAGGATGAGATTGATATCAGCCGTGGCGATCTGCTGGTGGATGCCAGTGAAGATCTGGCAGCGGTTCATTCTGCCAGCGTTGACGTGGTCTGGATGGCAGAACAGCCGCTGCAGGCCGGTCAGAGTTATGACCTGAAAATCGCCGGTAAGAAAACCCGTGGCCGGGTAGAGAAGGTGCTGCATCAGGTCGAGATCAACTCGCTGGAGACGCGTCAGGTCGATACGCTGCCGCTGAACGGTATTGGTCGCATTGAGATCACCTTTGACGAACCGATGGTGCTCGACAGCTATCAGCAGAACCCGGTGACCGGCGGCATGATCTTTATCGATCGCCTGAGCAACGTCACCGTGGGTGCCGGTATGATCCATCAGCCAAACCATGATGCCCCGGTTAATACCGGTGAGTTCAGCGCGTTTGAGCTGGAACTGAATGCGCTGGTGCGCCGCCACTTCCCTCACTGGAATGCGCGCGACCTGCTGGGCGGTCAGTAATGGCTCAGCACGACGATAACGTGGTGTGGCATGATCATCCGGTGACACGCGCCTCTCGCGAACAGCAGCATGGCCATCAGGGCGTGGTGCTGTGGTTCACCGGGCTTTCGGGCTCGGGCAAATCCACCGTTGCCGGTGCGCTGGAGCAGGCGCTGCACCGTATCGGCGTCAGCACCTATCTGCTGGATGGTGACAATGTGCGTCACGGCCTCTGTCGTGACCTCGGTTTCAGCGATGATGACCGTAAAGAGAATATCCGTCGCGTCGGTGAAGTGGCGAAACTGATGGTGGATGCCGGACTCGTGGTGCTCACTGCCTTTATTTCGCCGCATCGCGCCGAGCGTCAGATGGTGCGCGATCTGCTGGAGCCGGGACAGTTTATCGAGGTATTTGTCGATACGCCGTTAGCCGTATGTGAAGCGCGCGACCCGAAAGGGTTGTACCGCAAAGCGCGCGCCGGTGAACTGCGTAATTTTACCGGTATCGACAGCGTCTATGAGGCGCCCGATAGCCCGGAAATCCAGCTGGATGGCGAACAATTGGTTACAAAACTGACCGCCCAATTGTTAGACCTGCTGCGTGACCGCGATATCATCAGGTCCTGAAGAGATAGCGGCAAATCGTTTCTGATTTGCCGCCCTCGCGCCAACAGGATGCCTATGCAGAACATTACCCCAATGCTCGCCCGAAAAGATGACTCCTCCCCGGATGAGCCGCGCTCATTGCTGCCGGGCGGCGTTATCGGTTTTCTCGCTTACTGGTGCGCGCTGGCGATCCCTTTCCTGCTGTTCGGCTCTAACACGCTGTTCTTCTTTCTTTATACCTGGCCATTCTTTCTGGCGCTGCTGCCGGTTGCGGTGGTCACGGGTATCGCGCTGAATACGCTGCTGAGTGGACAGTGGCTGTGGGCCGCGCTCGCCACGGTGATCCTGGTAGTCACGCTCTTCTGGTTAATGTTCTCTTTTCTCTCTGGCTGGTAAGCCGTCAGTGCGCCCGCGCTGATGTGCAAACGCATCGGCAGGTTACAAATCTTTTCCCGTCTGAATCGGTACTGATTCATATTTTGCGCAGACGCGCAGCAAAGCGCGCCATTTTCTCCGCTGGTGTGGAGTCCTGTGCAAAGTTATGGGATGATTGGGCCGTTTTTAGGGGGCGGGATGGGAAAACTGACGTTACTGTTATTGGTGCTGCTTGGCTGGCTGCAATATTCATTGTGGCTGGGGAAAAATGGCATCCATGACTATACGCGCGTCAATGATGATGTCGCGGTGCAACAGGCAAACAATGCCAAACTGAAATCGCGAAACGATCAGCTGTTTGCCGAAATTGACGATCTCAATGGCGGCTCGGAAGCGATCGAGGAGCGTGCACGCAATGAACTGGGCATGATTAAGCCCGGTGAGACTTTCTATCGTCTGGTGCCTGACCAGAACAAACGCAACGCGCAACAAGCTGCGCAAAACCAACAACGATAAAACATGAACACTCTGGCCTCCCTTGCGGATGTGATTGCCGTAGTGCCCGCTGCCGGGATCGGCAGCCGCATGCAGGCAACCTGTCCGAAGCAGTATCTGACGATTGGTCAGCACACCCTTCTGGAACACAGCATTGCTCGTCTGTTTTCCCATCCCGCTATCAAACAGGTGATTGTCGCCCTCAGTCCTGATGACCAGCACTTCGCTTCACTGCCGCTGGCACGCGATCCGCGCGTGCTCAGGGTGACAGGCGGAGAGACCCGCGCCGAATCGGTGCTGGCCGGATTGCAGGCCGCACAGGGTTCCGCCTGGGTGCTGGTCCATGACGCCGCGCGTCCCTGTCTGCATCCCGACGATCTCCAGCAACTGCTCAACGTGCGTGAACAGAGCCACGTTGGCGGGATTCTGGCCGCGCCAGTTCGTGACACCATGAAACGGGGCGAGCCGGGTAAAGCCGCGGTGGCGCATACCGTAGAGCGCGACGATCTCTGGCACGCCTTAACGCCGCAATTTTTCCCTCATGCGCTGCTCACCGCCTGCCTGACGCGGGCGCTGGCAGAAGGCGCAACCATCACCGATGAAGCTTCGGCGCTGGAGTATTGCGGCTACCACCCGCTGTTAGTCAGCGGACGCAGTGATAACATCAAAGTCACCCGGCCAGAAGATCTGGCGCTGGCGGCTTTTTATCTGAGTCAGATTCAATTAAAGGAGAGCGCATGATGCGTATCGGTCACGGTTTTGACGTTCACGCCTTTGGCGGAGAGGGTCCGTTAGTGATTGGCGGTGTGCGGATCCCGTTTGAGCAGGGTTTTATCGCCCATTCCGATGGCGATGTGGCGCTGCATGCGCTGACTGACGCGCTGCTGGGCGCAGTAGCGATGGGCGATATCGGCAAGCTATTTCCTGACACCGATCCGGCCTTTAAAGGGGCGGACAGCCGCGGCCTGCTGCGTGAGGCCTGGCGCCGTATCGAAGCCAAAGGCTATCGCATCGGTAATGTCGACGTCACGATTATTGCTCAGGCACCGAAAATGCTGCCGCACGTGCCACAGATGCGGATCAATATTGCAGAAGATCTGGGCTGCCATATGGATGCGGTCAACGTCAAAGCGACCACCACCGAGAAGCTGGGCTTTACCGGGCGCGGCGAAGGCATCGCCTGTGAAGCGGTGGCGTTAGTCCTGAAAGCTGACAGCCAATGATGCTGAATTACCTGCACGGTACACCCGTGGCCTCCGGCGTGATCAAAGCCAATCCGGAAGATTTCGTGGTGGTTGAAGATCTCGGTTATGGCGCGGATGGTGAAGGTGAGCACCTGCTGGTGCGCATCCGTAAAGTGGGGGCCAATACCCGCTTTGTGGCGGAGGCACTGGCGAAGTATCTCGGTATTCATCAGCGCGACATGAGTTACGCCGGAATGAAAGATCGCCATGCGGTGACGGAACAGACACTCTGTTTTCGCCTGCCGGGTAATGCAATGCCCGATCTGCGCGGTTTTGAGCTGGAAGGGGTCGAGATTCTGCAGGTGGTGCGCCACAAACGTAAGCTGCGCATCGGCGCACTGGCGGGGAATGCGTTCCGGCTGATCATCCGCCAGATCAGTGATCGTGATGCGGTTGAAACGCGTCTGGCGCAGATTCGCGATGCAGGCGTGCCGAACTATTTTGGTGAACAGCGTTTTGGTCGCGGCGGCAATAACCTGGTGATGGCAGAAAAGTGGGCGCGCAATGAGATCATTATTCGTGACCGCAACAAGCGCAGCCTGATGCTCTCTGCCGCGCGCAGTGCGCTGTTTAATCAGGTGACTAGTGCGCGTCTGCAACAGCAGGGTGGGCTGACTCAGGTGCTCAACGGCGATGCGTTGCAGCTGACCGGACGAGGCAGCTGGTTTGTCGCGCAGCCTGATGAACTGGCAGAGTCACAGCGCCGGGTTAATCAGCATGAGCTGCGCATCACCGCGCCGCTGCCGGGACGGGGCGAGCCTGGCCCGCAGGCTGACGCGCTGGCCTTTGAACAGCAGGCGCTGGCTGATAAGACGCTGCTGCTGGGACTGATTGAACGTGAGAAGGTCGATGCTGCACGCCGCGCCATGCTGGTGGTGCCGCGCGATATGCAGTGGAGCTGGTGGGATGATGTCACCCTGGAACTGGCATTCTGGCTGCCAGCGGGCAGCTTTGCCACCAGCGTGGTCCGGGAGCTGCTGACCCACGCGGACTCGCCCGATCAGATTGATGAGTAATCTTCGCCGCAACCTGACCCGCAGTGTGGGTAATGTTGCGGCAAACCCCCACCGTCGTGTGATTTACGCCTACCACTTCCTTGCGCGCCTCGCTAGAATGCAAAAATCGCCGTCTATTCCTCACCTGTTGCCATGCCGTTAAAACAGGTTCCGTCACGGCGACCAGTCGAATAAAAAAAGGTCAGAACGAAATGCGGATATTGCTCAGTAACGATGACGGCATTCATGCGCCAGGCATTCAGACTCTGGCGAAAGCCCTGCGGCAGATTGCTGACGTGCAGGTTGTTGCCCCCGATCGTAACCGAAGCGGTGCCTCGAACTCATTAACGCTGGAAACGCCTCTGCGCACCTTCACCCATGAAAACGGCGATATCGCCGTCCAGATGGGGACGCCGACCGACTGCGTCTATCTGGGGGTGAATGCGCTGATGCAGCCGCGTCCCGACATCGTGGTGTCGGGCATCAATGCCGGCCCTAATCTGGGCGATGACGTGATCTACTCCGGTACGGTGGCGGCGGCGATGGAAGGGCGACATCTTGGCTTACCGGCTATCGCGGTTTCGCTCAATGGCCATCAGCACTACGCCACCGCGGCGGCCGTGACCTGCGCGCTCCTCAGGGCGCTGACGCATGAACCGCTGCGCACTGGCCGCATTCTCAATATTAACGTTCCCGATCTGCCGCTGTCTGAACTCAAAGGCATCCGCGTGACGCGCTGTGGCAGCCGCCATCCGGCGGATCAGGTGATTGCGCAGCAGGATCCGCGTGGCAATACACTCTACTGGATTGGTCCGCCAGGCGAAAAACTGGATGCGGGCCCGGATACAGACTTCGCCGCCGTGGATCAGGGCTACGTCTCTGTCACGGCACTGCATGTCGATTTAACGGCGCACAGCGCGCAGAACGTGCTCAGTGACTGGCTGGCTAAAGCTGAGGTGAACCTGGCATGGTGAATCGGCGTATTGAGACGTTGCTGTCACAACTGCGTCAGCAGGGCATCGATGATGAAAACCTGCTGAAAGCCATCAGTGAGGTGCCGCGCGAACGTTTTATCGACGAAGCGTTCGAGCATAAAGCCTGGGACAATGTTGCCTTGCCCATCGGCTCCGGTCAGACGATATCACAGCCCTACATGGTCGCGCGGATGACCGCGCTGCTCGGGCTTAATCCGCATTCGCGTGTGCTGGAGATTGGTACGGGTTCAGGTTATCAGACGGCGATTCTTGCCCATCTGGTGGACCATGTTTATTCAGTGGAACGCATCAAAGGGCTGCAGTGGCAGGCCAAGCGCCGCCTGAAACAGCTGGATCTGCATAATGTCTCAACCCGTCATGGTGATGGCTGGCAGGGCTGGCCTTCACGTGGCCCCTTCGATGCCATCATCGTTACGGCAGCACCGCCTGAAATTCCGATTGCGCTGATAGCACAACTGGCAGAAGGCGGCATCATGGTGCTGCCGGTTGGTGAAGATCAGCAGGTACTGAAGCGCCTGCGTCGTCAGGGCGAAGAGGTGATGGAAGAGACCATCGAACCAGTGCGTTTTGTCCCGCTGGTGCAGGGCGATCTGGCCTGACCCTCTTCGTATTTCTTCACAACTGTTTCATAGCACCACGTACCTGATGTTGTTACTATCCAGTTTATTCATCGAAAACGCAGATTTTATCGCGCCGCGCAGAGTATCCTGCTGGCAGATACAGTGAAACAGATAGATCAGAGTTGCCATCACGGGGGATTAATGAGCACGGGAAGCACACTTTTTCAGTTACGCCGTCTGGCGGCGCTTTCACTGGTAGGTTTTTGGCTGGCAGGCTGTAGCTCCAGCGACAACTCACAGGCACCCATCAGTCGCGTTGGCGATAATGGCGGCATGAACGCTAACCAGTCTGGAGCAGACACGAGTTCAGGCGGCGTTCCTGCCACGCCAGCCCAGGGACAAATGTTAAGCAAAAATTCAGCATCTGCCCCCGCTAATGGTGGAATGATTAGTACCAACAGCAATGTTGAGACACAAAATGGCCGGATTGTTTACAATCGCAGTTATCAGAACATTCCTAAAGGTAGCTACTCCGGCGAAACTTATACCGTTAAGCGTGGCGACACATTGTTTTACATTGCCTGGATTACCGGCAACGATTTCCGTGATTTAGCCCAGCGCAACAATGTTCCTGCGCCATATGGCCTGAATGTCGGCCAGACTCTGCAGATTGGCAATGGGTCGGGTCAGCCGATTACCGGCGGCAATCCCATTACCGTTGCTGATGCAACGCAGGGCGGCGTTCCGGCGGCGCCACAAATTAAATCGCCTGCTGTTGCACAGCAACCTGTTATTACGTATTCTGATGATTCAGGTAATTCGGGTGGCAGCAAAATGTTGCCTTCGAATGGAGCAAATGTTGCAACGACAACAGCTCCAGTCGTTACCGCACCCCCAACGGTTAGCAGTACAACCAACAGTTCAACGCCGGTCGGAAGCTGGCGCTGGCCGACTGACGGGAAGATCATCGATAACTTCTCTGCCGCCGAAGGTGGCAATAAAGGTATCGATATCGCCGGGACGCGCGGACAATCTGTGGTCGCCACTGCTTCAGGACGAGTGGTTTACGCAGGTAACGCACTCCGGGGTTACGGTAATTTAATCATCATTAAACACAACGATGATTACCTGAGTGCCTACGCCCACAACGATACAATGCTGGTCCGGGAACAACAGGAAGTTAAGGCGGGGCAAAAGATCGCTACCATGGGTAGCACCGGAACCAGTTCAGTCAGATTACACTTTGAAATTCGTTACAAGGGGAAATCCGTAAACCCGTTGCGTTATTTACCGCAGCGATAATCCGGCAGAACAAAACAGGTTTATGTTCTGCCCTGGAATCACGGGTAGGAGCCGCTTATGAGCCAGAATACGCTGAAAGTAAACGAGTTACATGAGAACGCGGAATTCGATGAGAACGGAGCTGAAATTTTTGACGATAAGGCACTCGTTGAAAATGAAGCCAGTGATAGCGACGTAGCGGAAGAAGAGTTGCTATCACAGGGTGCGACGCAACGTGTGTTAGATGCGACGCAGCTCTATCTCGGGGAGATTGGCTATTCTCCGTTGTTAACGGCAGAGGAAGAGGTCTTCTTCGCTCGCCGTGCATTACGGGGTGATATCCCTTCCCGTCGCCGTATGATCGAAAGTAACTTACGCCTGGTGGTGAAAATCGCTCGTCGTTACAGCAATCGTGGTTTAGCCCTGCTGGACCTGATTGAAGAAGGTAACCTCGGCCTGATTCGCGCCGTAGAGAAATTTGACCCGGAGCGCGGGTTCCGTTTCTCAACGTACGCCACCTGGTGGATTCGTCAGACTATTGAACGGGCGATCATGAATCAAACCCGTACCATCCGTCTGCCGATTCACATTGTGAAAGAACTGAATGTTTATCTGCGTACTGCGCGTGAACTTTCCCACAAGCTCGACCATGAGCCGAGTGCGGAAGAGATCGCAGAGCAGCTTGATAAACCAGTTGATGACGTAAGCCGCATGTTACGTCTCAACGAACGCATTACCTCGGTTGATACGCCATTAGGCGGTGATTCTGAAAAAGCGCTGCTGGATATTCTGGCCGATGAGAAAGACAACGGCCCGGAAGACACCACGCAGGACGATGATATGAAACAAAGCATCGTTAAATGGCTGTTCGAACTGAACGCCAAGCAGCGTGAAGTGCTGGCACGTCGTTTCGGCCTGTTGGGCTATGAAGCGGCAACACTTGAGGATGTGGGTCGTGAAATCGGCTTAACCCGCGAGCGTGTACGCCAGATTCAGGTTGAAGGTTTACGCCGTCTGCGTGAAATCCTGCAGGCGCAGGGCCTCAGCATTGAAGCACTGTTTCGTGAATAATCGTTAACAGTAAATCTGAGTTTGAATGCGAAAAGCGATGGTGAAAACCATCGCTTTTTTTATGTCTGCAGAAAAGTGATTTGCGGGCGAGTAAGCATCGCACCGCGCATTAACGCGGTGCGGTTGACTATCAGAGGAGCGATTTAAGACGATAAATCCAGTCGAGCGCCTGACGCGGTGTCAGCGTATCCGGATCCAGCGCCTCAAGCGCCTCCACCGCAGGCGAGGTCTCTTCAACCAGCAGCGGCAGCTGAGAGCCATCGACCGTCGATGACGCGGAGTGGTTTGAAACGGTCTCAAGTTCCTTCAGCTTATTGCGTGCCCGCTTAATCACTTCTTTGGGCACCCCGGCCAGCGCCGCTACCGCCAGACCATAGCTCTTACTTGCCGCACCCTCCTGCACGCTGTGCATAAAGGCGATCGTGTCGCCATGCTCAACGGCATCCAGATGGACGTTGACCACGCCTTCCATTTTTTCCGGCAGTGTTGTCAGCTCGAAGTAATGGGTGGCAAACAGCGTCATCGCCTTGATGCGGTTCGCCAGGTTTTCGGCGCAGGCCCAGGCCAGCGATAAACCGTCGTAGGTGGATGTTCCACGGCCAATCTCATCCATCAGCACCAGGCTGTTTTCGGTGGCGTTGTGCAGGATGTTAGCGGTTTCGGTCATCTCAACCATAAAGGTCGAGCGCCCGGAGGCGAGATCGTCAGCGGCACCGACACGGGTAAAGATGCGATCCAGCGGGCCAATCAGCGTCTCATCGGCAGGAACAAAACTGCCAATCCATGCCATCAGCGCAATCAGTGCCGCCTGGCGCATATAGGTACTTTTACCGCCCATGTTGGGGCCGGTAATAATCAGCATTCTGCGCTGGGGTGCCAGTGACAGTGGGTTGGCAATAAACGGCTCTTTCAGAACCTGTTCCACCACCGGATGACGTCCGCCGCTGATTTTAATCCCGGCTTTATCCTGCAATACCGGGCGGCAATAGTTCAGGGACCAGGCACGTTCTGCCAGATTGCTTAACACATCCAGCTCTGCCAGCGCGGCGGCACTCAGCTGCAGCGCTTCAAGATGCGGCAGCAACTGATCGAACAGCGCCTCATACAGGCTTTTTTCCAGCGACAGCGCTTTACCTTTGGAGGTGAGTACTTTGTCTTCGTACTCTTTCAGCTCCGGAATGATATAGCGTTCAGCATTTTTCAGGGTCTGACGACGGACATAGTGCATCGGTACCTGATGGCTCTGTCCGCGGCTCACCTGAATGTAATAACCATGCACGCCGTTAAAGCCGACCTTCAGGGTATCCAGTCCCAGCTTCTCGCGTTCGCGGATCTCCAGCCGGTCAAGATAGTCGGTTGCGCCATCTGCCAGTGCGCGCCACTCATCCAGCTCCGCGTTGTAGCCGGGCGCAATCACTCCGCCGTCGCGGATCAGCACCGGCGGTGACTCAATCACCGCCTGCTCCAGCAGCTCACGCAACGCGGTAAACTCGCCCATCTGCGTGCGCAGCTTCTGCAACTGTGGCGCCTCAACATCGGCCAGCAGCTGGTTAAGTTCCGGCAGTTGCTGAAACGCATGACGCATGCGAGCCAGATCGCGCGGACGTGCGGTGCGCAGGGCCAGGCGAGCCAGGATTCGCTCCAGATCGCCGACCTGACGCAGCACCGGTTGCAGCACGTCGCTGAGATTTTGCAGCTCAGCAATCGACTCCTGACGCTGGTTAATGATGCGCGCATCGCGCAGCGGCATATGCAGCCAGCGTTTCAGCATCCGGCTACCCATCGGGGTGACCGTTTTATCCAGCACCGCCGCTAAGGTGTTGTCGGTGCCGCCTGCCAGGTTCTGGGTGATTTCCAGATTACGGCGGGTGGCCGCATCCATGATGATACTGTCCTGCTGCCGCTCCATGCTCAGCGAGCGGATGTGGGGCAGCGTGGTGCGCTGGGTATCTTTGGCATACTGCAGCAGGCAGCCCGCCGCGCTCAGTCCGAGGTGCGCATTCTCCACGCCGAAGCCATTGAGATCGCGGGTGCCGAACTGCAGGTTCAGCTGCTGGCGCGCGGTATCGATCTCAAACTCCCACAGCGGACGGCGTCGCAGGCCGCGTCGCTGATCGATCAGCGACATCGCCTGGAAATCTTCGGGGTAGAGCAGCTCCGCCGGATTGGTGCGCTGCAGCTCTGCCGCCATGGTTTCCGCATCGGCAGGTTCGCTGAGGCGAAAACGGCCTGAGCTGATATCCAGCGTGGCGTAGCCAAAACCGCGCGGGCTTTGCACAATCGCCGCCAGCAGATTGTCGTGTCGCTCCTGCAACAGCGCCTCATCACTGATGGTACCTGGAGTAACGATGCGCACCACTTTGCGTTCGACCGGGCCTTTGCTCAGCGCCGGATCGCCTATCTGCTCGCAGATGGCAACGGATTCGCCCAGCTGCACCAGTTTAGCCAGGTAACCTTCAACCGCATGATAGGGCACACCCGCCATCGGAATCGGCTCGCCCGCTGACGCACCGCGCTTGGTGAGTGAAATCTCCAGCAGCTGCGAGGCACGTTTTGCATCGTCATAAAACAGCTCGTAGAAGTCACCCATACGGTAAAACAGCAGAATGTCAGGATGCTCCGCCTTGAGGCGCAGGTACTGCTGCATCATCGGCGTATGGGAAGGAAAGTCCTTTTCGGTTGGCTCTTGCATAAGGTTTTAGCTCATCTTTAATGCGGTGAATTTCTGGCGGTCAACGCCCATGAAACCGAAAGGGATTCCAGGCGCGCAGGATAATCAGATGATAACGAATAGGGCAGGGCATATGCCAGCGTGATGCACAGCCGCGATCCTGACCGGGTGTAACCTGACGGGCATCCTGGCAAATGTGGCGGCGGCTGGCGACAAAAAAGTGCCTGTTCTCATGACGCTGATGCGGGGCTGCGAGGCGGCACGCGATTTTTGCGGCAGTTTACGGCCGGCAGGAGGGTACTGCGCCACATCTGGGAAGGGAGAAGGGTCAGTGCAGCCCGTTCTGCAGCGCCCAGACGGCGGCTTCAAGTCGGGATTTAAGGTTCATCTTCTTCAGCAGATATTTAACGTGAACCTTAACCGTGCTTTCACTGATGGCGAGCTTGCGGGCAATCGCTTTATTGGTCATCCCGTCGCTGATCAGTTGCAGAATATCGCGTTCGCGCCGGGTCAGCTGATTGATGTCGCGCGTCTGAGCAGGCTGCGCTTCACGCAACCGGGCGACCAGAATCGGGGTTAACGCCTCGCTCAGCACGATCTGACCGGCAGCAGCCTGATGCAGCGCTTTCAGTAAGGCTTCCGGTTCCATATCTTTAAGCAGATAACCATCAGCGCCGCGCTTCAGCGCGCTGACCACATCCTCTTCATTATCTGAAACGCTGAACACCACCACCCGGCCAGAAAGAGCTATCTCACGCAGCTGGGTCAGGGTATCCAGTCCGTTCAGACCTGGCATATTAAGATCAAGCAGGATCAGGTCGGGATCATGCTGCTGCGCCAGCGCCAGGCCATCAACACCATTACCCGCTTCGGCAACCACCTGTAGCCTTTCATCCAGCGCAATCAGCTGCTTCAGGCCGTTGCGCAGCATGGGATGGTCGTCGATCAATAAAAGCGTAAATTTCTCTGCCGTCACAATGGCTCCTGTTCCTGTTACATACGCCAGCCCTGAGCGGGCGAAGAGCCTATCTTACCGGTGAAGCGGGGTCGCTATATACCCCCAATGGACTACTCCTTTATTTCCAGTCGGACACCCTTTTACAGAAGGCATGGGCGGCCGTGTTTAAACCTTATGATTTATAAGGATTATCTCAATTCAGTCAACTACTTAACCGGGGTGAATAGAGGGCGGCGTGCCTCTGTAACCTGCATTGCCGTTGATTTGTATCAAGCCCGACACCACGCCGGATGCGCAGGATACGCACAATTATTATTCTGCTGATGAGAGATTTATGACCCAATCCACCTCTTTGCAAACCCCGACGCGCGGCGCGTTAATTCAGGACTGGCAACCGGAAAACGACGCGTTCTGGCAGGCGCGTGGTAAACGTATCGCCAGCCGTAACCTGTGGATTTCTGTCTTCTGCCTGCTGCTGGGCTTCTGCGTCTGGATGCTGTTCAGCACCGTTGCGGTTAACCTGAATAAAGTTGGCTTTACCTTCAGCACTGAGCAGCTCTTTTTACTGACCGCGCTGCCGTCGGTTTCTGGCGCGTTGCTGCGTGTGCCTTACTCTTTTGTTATTCCCATCTTTGGGGGACGCCGCTGGACCGCCTTCAGCACCGGCATCCTGATTATCCCCTGCCTGTGGCTCGGCTTTGCCGTACAGGACAGCCAGACCTCATTCACCACTTTTATGGTGATTTCCCTGCTGTGCGGTTTTGGTGGCGCTAACTTCGCGTCGAGCATGGGCAATATCAGCTTCTTCTTTCCCAAAGCCCGTCAGGGCGGCGCGCTGGGCATCAACGGCGGCCTCGGTAACCTTGGCGTCAGCGTGATGCAGTTTGTCGCCCCGCTGGCGATCTCCTGTGCCATTTTTGGTTTTGCCGATGTGGGTCAGACCACCGTCACCGGCGATAGCATCTGGCTGGAAAATGCCGCCTGGATCTGGGTGCCGTTCCTGGCGATCGGCACGCTGGCGGCCTGGTTCGGCATGAACGACCTGGCGGCGGCGAAATCCTCGCTGCGTGAGCAGTTGCCGGTACTGAAACGTCCACACCTGTGGGTTATGGCGCTGCTCTATCTGGCCACCTTTGGCTCATTTATCGGTTTCTCTGCCGGTTTTGCGATGCTGACGAAGACGCAATTTCCTGATGTCGTGATCATGCATTACGCCTTTTTCGGCCCCTTTATTGGCGCGCTGGCCCGTTCAGCAGGCGGCATCATTTCTGACCGCTTCGGCGGTACCCGCGTCACGCTTGTCAACTACGTGCTGATGGCGCTGTTTGCTGCGCTGCTGTTCCTCACCCTGCCGGGTGCCGGACATGATGGCTCGTTCGTTGCCTTCTTCGCCGTGTTTATGGGTCTGTTTCTGACCTCCGGTCTGGGCAGCGGCTCCACCTATCAGATGATTGCGGTGATCTTCCGTAAGCTGACGCTGGAACGTATCAAAGCTGAGGGCGGCGACGATGCGCTGGCACAGCGCGAAGCGGCAACAGAAACCTCTGCTGCGCTCGGCTTTATCTCCGCCATTGGCGCGCTGGGCGGTTTCTTTATTCCGCAGACTTTTGGCCTGTCGCTCGCCATGACCGGTTCACCCGCCGGCGCGATGAAAATCTTCCTGGTCTTTTATCTCTGCTGCATCGCGGTGACCTGGCTGGTTTATGGCCGAAAAGCACGCGCCTGATAACGACAAAGCCGGTATGGCGCACCGGCAAAATTTCACTTTCTGTGTCGGTACAGATGCAGAGTCAGCAATGTCACATTAAGCCTTCAGGAGTATTCCGGATGAGCAAGTTTCTTGATCGGTTTCGCTATTTCAAACAGCTGGCCGAGCCCTTTTCCGGCCAGCATGGCCAGACGTTAAACAGCAACCGCGACTGGGAAGATGGCTATCGCAGTCGCTGGCAGCACGATAAAATCGTGCGCTCCACGCACGGTGTTAACTGTACCGGCTCATGCAGCTGGAAAATCTACGTCAAAAATGGACTGGTCACCTGGGAAACCCAGCAGACCGACTATCCGCGTACCCGTCCCGATCTGCCAAACCATGAGCCGCGTGGCTGCCCACGCGGTGCCAGCTACTCGTGGTATCTCTACAGCGCTAACCGCCTGAAATATCCGTTGATGCGCAAGAAGCTGATTCAGCTCTGGCGCGACGCGAAAGCGCAGCACAGCGACCCGGTGGACGCCTGGGCATCCATCATCAGTAATCCTGAAAAGGCCAGAAGCTACAAACAGGCGCGTGGACGCGGCGGCTTTGTCCGCTCCAGCTGGCAGGAAGTCAACGAGATGATCGCCGCCGCGAACATCTGCACCGCGAAGACCTACGGCCCTGACCGCATTATGGGATTCTCACCGATTCCGGCAATGTCGATGGTCTCTTACGCTGCGGGCGCACGTTACCTGTCACTGATTGGCGGCACCTGTCTGAGCTTCTACGACTGGTACTGCGATCTGCCGCCGGCCTCACCGATGACCTGGGGCGAGCAGACCGACGTGCCGGAATCGGCTGACTGGTACAACTCCTCCTACATTATTGCCTGGGGCTCTAACGTGCCGCAGACCCGTACCCCGGATGCGCACTTCTTTACGGAAGTCCGCTATAAAGGGACGAAAACCGTGGCGATCACGCCGGACTATGCTGAAGTCGCGAAGCTGTGTGACCAATGGCTGAGTCCGAAGCAGGGCACCGACAGCGCGATGGCGCTGGCGATGGGCCACGTGATGCTGAAAGAGTTTCATCTTGATCGCGAAGTTGGCTATTTCCGCGACTACGTGCGCCGTTACACCGATATGCCGATGCTGGTGCTGCTGGAACCCCGTGAGGGCGGTTTTTACGCAGCCGGCCGTCAGCTGCGTGCCAGCGATCTGGTGGATGGGCTGGGTCAGGAGAATAACCCTGAGTGGAAAACCGTCGCGATCAACGAGGCGACCGGGGAGCTGACCGCGCCGCAGGGATCTATCGGCTTCCGCTGGGGCGAAAAAGGCAAATGGAACCTTGAGCAGCGTGATGGGGCATCACATCAGGAAGTTGAACTGCAGCTCAGCCTGCTCGGGAGCCACGATGAGGTGGTCGAGGTCGGTTTCCCTTACTTCGGTGGTATTACCAGCGAGCATTTCAACAGCGTTGCGCTGGACGAAATCCTGCTGCACAAGCTGCCGGTGAAACGCCTGCAACTGGCGGATGGCAGTGAAGCGCTGGTTACCAGCGTCTACGATCTGACGCTGGCGAATTATGGTCTGGATCGCGGTCTGGATGATGCCAACTGCGCGCAAACCTACGACGACATCAAAGCGTACAGCCCGGCCTGGGCGGAGCAGATTACGGGTGTCTCCCGTCAGAACATCATTCGCATTGCCCGTGAATTTGCCGAAAACGCCGAGAAGACCCGCGGTCGTTCAATGATCATCGTCGGTGCCGGTATGAACCACTGGTATCACATGGACATGAACTATCGTGGCCTGATGAACATGCTGATTTTCTGCGGCTGCGTCGGTCAGAGCGGCGGTGGCTGGGCGCACTATGTCGGCCAGGAGAAACTCCGTCCGCAGACCGGCTGGACCCCGCTGGCCTTCGGCCTGGACTGGCAGCGTCCGCCACGTCAGATGAACAGCACCTCCTTCTTCTACAACCACTCCAGTCAGTGGCGCTATGAAACCCTGGCCACCAGCGAATTGCTCTCCCCGCTGGCGGATAAAAGTCGCTACAGCGGCAGCCTGATCGACCTTAACGTCCGTTCCGAACGTATGGGCTGGCTGCCTTCAGCGCCGCAGCTTAACGTCAACCCACTGCACATCGCGGCGCAGGCGAAAGCCGCCGGTCAGTCGCCGCTGGATTACACCGTGGAAAGTCTGAAGCAGGGCACCATGCGGTTTGCCGCTGAACAGCCGGACGATCCGCAGAACTTCCCGCGTAACCTGTTTGTCTGGCGCTCCAACCTGCTCGGCTCATCCGGTAAAGGGCATGAGTACATGCTGAAGTATCTGCTGGGCACGGAAAACGGCATTCAGGGCAAAGATTTAGGCCAGCAGGGCCGCGTGAAGCCGGAAGAGGTGGAGTGGCTGGATCAGGGCGCCGAAGGCAAACTGGATCTGGTGGTCACACTCGACTTCCGCATGTCGAGCACCTGTCTCTACTCCGATGTCGTGCTGCCAACGGCGACCTGGTATGAAAAGGACGATATGAATACTTCGGATATGCATCCGTTTATTCATCCGCTCTCGGCGGCCGTCGATCCTGCCTGGGACTCAAAAAGTGACTGGGAGATCTACAAAGGCATCGCCAAAGCCTTCTCCGATCTCTGCCCGGGTCATTTAGGCGTTGAAACAGACATCGTTACTCTGCCGGTGTTGCATGACTCGCCCGCGGAACTGGCGCAGCCTTTTGAGGCGAAAGACTGGAAAAAAGGCGAATGCGACCTGATTCCGGGTAAAACCGCGCCACACATTATGGTGGTGGAGCGCGACTATCCGGCGACCTGGGAGCGCTTTACCTCGCTGGGACCGTTGCTGGAGACTCTGGGTAACGGCGGCAAAGGTATCAGCTGGAACACCAGCAAAGAGGTCGATTTCCTCAAGCAGCTGAACTACGTCAAAGCGGATGGCCCGGCAGCGGGACGGCCGAATATCGACACGGCGATTGATGCGGCAGAAGTGATCCTGGCGCTGGCACCGGAGACCAATGGTCAGGTGGCGGTGAAAGCCTGGCAGGCGCTGGGCGTAATTACCGGGCGTGACCACACCCATCTGGCGCTCAATAAAGAAGATGAGAAGATCCGCTTCCGCGATATCCAGGCGCAGCCGCGCAAAATTATCTCCAGCCCGACCTGGTCAGGGCTGGAAGATGAACATGTCTCTTACAACGCCTGCTACACCAACGTTCATGAGCTGATCCCGTGGCGAACTCTGAGCGGCCGTCAGCAGCTCTATCAGGATCATGAGTGGATGCGCGCCTTTGGCGAGAGCCTGATGGTCTATCGTCCGCCAATCGATACCCGTGCGGCGAAACCGTTGCTGAACAGCAAACCCAACGGTAACCCGGAGAAGGCGCTGAACTTCCTGACGCCACACCAGAAGTGGGGCATTCACTCCACCTACAGCGACAACCTGCTGATGCTGACACTGTCGCGCGGCGGACCGATTGTCTGGATGAGTGAAGATGACGCCCGTGAGCTGGGTATTGTGGATAACGACTGGATCGAGGCGTTCAACGCCAACGGTGCGCTGACCGCACGTGCAGTAGTGAGCCAGCGTATCCCGGCGGGTATGACCATGATGTACCACGCGCAGGAACGTATCGTGAATATCCCTGGCTCGGAGATCACCAGCCAGCGCGGCGGGATCCATAACTCGGTGACGCGTACCTGCCCGAAACCGACCCATATGATCGGCGGTTATGCGCAGCTCTCCTGGGGCTTTAACTACTACGGCACCGTCGGCTCGAACCGCGATGAGTTCGTGGTAGTGAGAAAAATGAACAACGTTAACTGGTTAGATGGGGAAGGCAACGATGCCTGCCAGGGCAGCCAGCAGGAGGTAAAACCATGAAAATTCGTTCACAGGTCGGCATGGTGCTGAACCTCGACAAATGTATCGGCTGCCACACCTGCTCGGTGACCTGTAAAAACGTCTGGACCAGCCGCGAGGGCATGGAGTACGCCTGGTTTAACAACGTCGAAAGTAAACCGGGCGTTGGCTATCCGCACGCCTGGGAAGATCAGCAGAAGTGGAAGGGCGGCTGGATCCGTAAGATCAACGGTAAGCTGGAGCCGCGCATGGGCAGTCGCATCGGTCTGCTGTCGAAGATCTTCGCCAACCCGGATGTGCCCGCGCTGGATGATTACTATGAACCGTTCGATTTTGATTATCAGCATCTGCACAATGCGCCCGCCGGTAAGCATCAGCCGATTGCGCGTCCGCGCTCGCTGATCACCGGTCAGCGGATGAAAAAGATCGAAAACGGCCCGAACTGGGAAGAGATTCTCGGCGGCGAGTTTGCCAAACGTTCGCAGGATAAGAACTTCGATAACATCCAGAAGGAGATTTACGGTCAGTTTGAGCACACCTTCATGATGTACCTGCCGCGCCTGTGTGAGCACTGCCTCAACCCGGCGTGTGTGGCGACCTGCCCAAGCGGCGCGATCTACAAGCGCGGCGAAGATGGCATTGTGCTGATCGACCAGGATAAATGTCGCGGCTGGCGGATGTGCCTCACTGGCTGTCCGTACAAGAAGATCTACTTCAACTGGAAAAGCGGCAAATCAGAAAAATGTATTTTCTGTTATCCGCGCATTGAAGCGGGCCAGCCCACCGTCTGTTCAGAAACCTGTGTCGGCCGTATCCGCTATCTCGGCGTGTTGCTCTATGACGCTGACCGGATTGAACAGGCGGCCGCAGCGGAAAACGAGAAAGATCTCTATCAGAGCCAGCTGGACATCTTCCTCGATCCCAACGATCCGGTGGTGATTGCGCAGGCGCTGAAAGATGGCGTTGCGCAGAGCGTGATCGACGCAGCACAGCGTTCACCGGTCTATAAAATGGCGATGGAGTGGAAGCTGGCGCTGCCACTTCACCCTGAATATCGCACGCTGCCGATGGTCTGGTATGTGCCACCACTGTCACCGATTCAGTCGGCGGTGGATGGCGGGGCGCTGGCGCACACCGGCGTGCTGCCGGATGTGGAGAGCCTGCGCATTCCGGTTGAGTATCTGGCGAACCTGCTGACCGCAGGCGACACCGCACCGGTGCTGCTGGCACTGAAGCGGATGCTGGCGATGCGTCATTATAAACGCGCAGAAAGCGTGGACGGTGAGCATGATATCCGGGCGCTGGAGCAGGTCGGCCTGACCGAAGCGCAGGCGCAGGAGATGTACCGCTATCTGGCGATCGCGAACTATGAAGATCGCTTTGTGGTGCCCTCCAGCCATCGCGAACTGGCGCGTGAAGCCTTCCCGGAAAGCAAAGGCTGCGGTTTTAGCTTTGGCGATGGCTGTCACGGCAGTGACAGCAAATTCAACCTGTTCAACAGCCGCCGTATTGATGCCATCGACATCAGTAAGAAAACCATCCGTCCGGAGGATGCCTCATGATGACGTTACGTATTCTTTCGCGGCTGCTGGACTACCCGGACGAGGCGCTGTTCACCCACTCTTCCGACCTGATCGCGGCGCTGGATGACGCCACTGAACTCAACCTGCAGCAGAGCGCACGGCTGGTGCGGTTTATCAATCAGCTCTGTGCCCGGCCACTGCTCGACGTGCAGGCTGACTACTGCGAACTGTTTGATCGTGGCCGCGCCACCTCGCTGCTGCTGTTTGAACACGTGCACGGTGAGTCACGCGATCGCGGTCAGGCGATGGTTGATCTGCTGGAACAGTATCGTGCCGATGGTCTGGAGCTGGACAGCAAAGAGCTGCCCGATTTCCTGCCGCTCTACCTGGAGTATCTCGCCTGTAAAAGCGATGAGGCCGCGCGTCAGGGACTGGACGACATCGTGCCTATCCTGGCCTTGCTGGCGGCGCGGCTTGAAGAGCGTCAGAGCCCCTACGCCGATCTCTTCACAGTGTTACTGACGCTGTCCGGTAGCGCGGTTGATCCTGCAGCCCTAAAACCACAGGTGGCGCAGGAAGCACGCGACGATACGCCGGCAGCACTGGATGCTGTCTGGGAAGAGGAGCAGATTAAATTTCTCGGCGAACAGGGCTGCGCCTCGGCGCAGCAGGCGATGCATCAGCGTCGCTTCGCCGATGCGGTCGCGCCGCAGTATCTGGACATCGCCGCGGCGACGGCGCGTACCACAGGAGAATCAGCATGAATTTTATTAACACTTTCTTCTTCGATATTTACCCCTATCTCGCCGGAACAGTCTTCCTGGTGGGAAGCTGGCTGCGTTATGACTACGGGCAGTACAGCTGGCGTGCCGGTTCCAGTCAGATGCTGGACAAAAAAGGGATGCGTCTCGCTTCCAACCTGTTCCACATCGGCATCATCGGTATTTTCTTCGGTCACATCGTCGGAATGCTGACGCCGCACTGGATGTATGAATCCTTCCTGCCGATCGACGTGAAGCAGAAACTGGCGATGATCGCTGGTGGCCTGTTCGGGGCGATGACCCTGCTGGGCGGTGGACTGCTGCTGAAGCGCCGCCTGACCAATCCACGGGTGCGGGCGACCAGTAGCGTCGGTGATATTCTGATCATGACCCTGCTGGTGGCGCAGGCGACGCTGGGCCTGCTGACCATTCCCTTCTCCGCCCAGCACATGGACGGCAGTGAAATGATGAAGCTGGTGGGCTGGGCGCAGGCGGTGGTGACCTTCCACGGTGGCGCTTCGCAGCATCTCGACGGCGTGGCGTTTATCTATCGCGTGCACATGGTGCTGGGAATGACACTGTTCCTGCTGTTCCCGTTCTGCCGCCTGGTGCATATCTGGAGCGCGCCGGTTGAGTATCTGACCCGTCGCTATCAGCTGGTGAGAAACCGCCGCTAAGCGCATGATGGCTGCGGGACAGAGAGAGACCCGCAGCCATTTTAGCCCACGGTTGCCTTGACGTTTTTTTAAGATTTTGCCCTGTATGTCATTGCGCTGAACGTCTACTATTACCGCATCTGAAATTACCCCTCGTTTATGGATAACCGATGCGCCTCAAGTTAGCCTTCCTTGCGTTCATCCCGCTTCTGGCCTCCTGCAGCAGCAAACCTGAAGTCCCGTCCCAGCAGAAGATGCTGGCTGCGCCACAGGGCGGTTTTTTACTGCAGCCGTCGCACAGCGGACAGGCGATGTTTGGCGACTTTGCCGGTAACCCGGCAGCAGAGCAATTTATCGATAAGATGGTGGAGAAGCATGACTTTGACCGTCAGCAACTGCACAACATCATCGGTCAGGCCAAACGACTGGATTATGTGCTGCGACTGATGGACCGTCAGGCACCAAGCTATACGCCAGCGCCAGGCCCTAATGGCGCCTGGATCCGCTATCGCAACAAGTTCATTACGCCCGATAACGTGCAAAATGGGGTGGCGTTCTGGAATCAGTATCAGGATGCCCTGCAACGCGCACAGCAGGTTTATGGCGTGCCGCCAGAAATTATTGTGGGCATCATTGGCGTGGAAACCCGCTGGGGTCGCGTGATGGGGAAAACGCGGATTCTGGATGCGCTTGCGACCTTATCCTTTAATTATCCGCGCCGCGCAGAGTACTTCAGCAGCGAGCTGGAAACCTTTCTGTTAATGTCGCGCAAAGAGCAGGATGACCCGCTGGCGCTGAAAGGCTCTTTTGCCGGGGCGATGGGCTATGGTCAGTTTATGCCCTCCTCTTACAATGATTATGCGGTTGATTTCAACGGCGACGGTCATGCAAACCTGTGGGATCCGGAGGATGCTATCGGCAGCGTGGCGCACTATTTTCAGAAGCATGGCTGGCGCAGCGGCGAAAACGTGGCGGTACCGGCCAGCGGTCAGGCACCGATGCTGGAAGATGGCTTCAAAACCCGTTACAGCGTGAGCATGCTGGCGGCGTCAGGATTGTCACCACAGGGCTCGCTGGACGGTAACGATCAGGTCAGCCTGCTACGCCTGGATTTGGGCACCAGCTACCAGTACTGGTACGGCTTACCCAATTTCTATGTTATTACCCGCTACAACCACAGTACCCATTATGCGATGGCGGTGTGGCAGTTGGGTGAGGCGGTGAGCAAGGCACGTCAGGGCGGCCTGTTATAAAGGCTGTCCTTGTTAACTGTAAGGTTATATGATGGCGCCCTTTTTCAGGCCACACAGCCACTGATATTTCTGGAGTCATTATGTCTTTACCTGCCTGCCCGGCTTGTCATGCCGATTACACCTGGCAAGATGGCGATAACCTTAACTGCCCCTCCTGCGGTCACATCTGGACCGAGGGAGAAGGTGACAGCAGCAACGCAACACTGGAAGTGCGTGATGCCAACGGCAATCTGCTGGCAGATGGCGACAGCGTCACGGTGATCAAAGATCTCAAGGTGAAGGGCAGTTCTTCATCGCTGAAGATCGGCACTAAAGTGAAAAGCATTCGTCTGGTTGAAGGGGACCACAATATCGATTGTAAAATCGACGGTTTTGGCCCGATGAAATTAAAATCTGAGTTTGTGAAAAAGAACTGAGATCGGGGGCGCAGAGATGCGCCCGCTTTCCTGCTTAGCTGAACAACTTATCAATTGCGGCACACTGTTCCGCATTCAGCGTGCCACCGTAGTTTCGTGAGCCGCTGCTCATCGAGTCATAGCGCCGTGCCACGGCCGTTTTAATCGTCGTCACGAAATCATCTCCGATACTGTAAATCGCCATCAAACGACCGATCTGTTGCTGCAGGCGCGTCAGCTCCGGCAGATTGCCACTTCGCCACGCCTTCATCATCTGCGCAAAGTACTCCGGCACAATATTATTCAGTCCTGAAATTACGCCGGCTCCGCCCGCCAGCAGGTTCGGGAGCAGGTACTCGTCATACCCCGACAGTACGGCAAAATCGCTACGCACCTTGCGGGTCTCTTCAATCATCATCCGGTTATGCGACAGGCAATCCACCGTATCTTTAATGCCGGCGAAGTTGGGCAGCTTTGCAGCCAGGGTGGCAATCAGCGCGGGCGTCAGATCGCAGCCGGTGCGTGCCGGAAAGTTGTAGGCAAACCATTTACCACCCAGCTGCGCGTCCAGTGCTTCGAAGTAGTGCATCAGCTGGTTTTGCGTCTGACCGTAATAGTAGGGCGGCAGCACCATCATCGCGTCAAAGTCATTTTTCCAGGCGGCTTCAGCCAGCTCCAGCATGTCAGGAATGCAGGTTGCCGAGACGTTCGCCACCATCTTCAGCGATGACAAGGGTCTGGCTTCCTGAATCAGTTGTAAGCGTTCCTGCTGCGTCAGTGAGGCGAACTCGCCAATGCTGCCCATCACCAGTAAGGTATCAATACCGGAGTCATTGAGGCGGGAGAAATGTCGTCCGAGCGCATCAATATCGACCGCACCCTGCGCATTGAACGGGGTGACTGAAGGGCACCAGACACCGGCAAAGGGCGATTCTTCACTCATAAATGACTCCTGAAACGGATGTTAAAAAAATGAAACAGTGTTTTAACTTAATGACTCCGGCCGGTCTCTGCCAGCGCATGATTCAAAAATGAGCAACGGGTCGCACTTTTTCCTCTTTCATCCGTCTCAGTAAGCGGATGCATCTGATAACTGAGCGAGAGGTCATGATGAAAGAGTGGGATCCTGTGCTGTACCGTAAGTTTGAAGCGGAACGAACCCGTCCAGCCCGCGAACTTCTGGCGCGCCTCAGCCTGGAACAGGTTGAGCAGGTGACCGATCTGGGATGCGGGCCCGGTAACAGCACCGAGCTGCTCGCCGATGCCTGGCCACTGGCGCAGATTACCGGGCTGGACAGTTCCGCCACGATGTTAACTCAGGCCGCTGAACGCCTGCCGCACTGTCGTTTTATCCAGGCGGACATCCGCAACTGGCAGGCGGATGTGCCGCAGCAGGTGGTCTACGCCAACGCCTCTCTGCAATGGCTGGCTAATCACGCAACGCTGTTTCCCCATCTGGTCAGCCAGCTGGCGCCCGGTGGCGTGCTGGCGATCCAGATGCCTGATAACCTTAATGAGCCGTCGCACCGGCTGATGCGCGAGGTGGCGGCAACGGATCGCTGGCGCTCACGCATCAATGCCGGTGCCGCTGAACGTACACAGCTGCTTTCCACGGGCGAGTATTACGATTTGCTGACGCAGGCAGGCTGTGAGGTGGATATCTGGCGTACCACCTATTATCACGTGATGGCCGATGCACAGGCGATTATCAGCTGGCTGCAGGCGACTGGTTTACGGCCTTTCCTGGCAACGCTGGATGAGACCGAACAGACGGCGTTTCTGACCGATTATCACAAGCGTTTGCTCGCGGCTTATCCGGCTCAGGCCGATGGTCAGGTGTTGCTCGCCTTCCCGCGTCTTTTTATGGTTGCGGTGAAAAATCGGTAAGCGCAGTGGAATGCTGGCCCCAAAAACAGCGTAATAATGGTGAGTGACCTTGAAAAAGCGGTTTTTCTGCACCACCTTCAACCCACAGCCAAAGGGAGAATCGCAATGGATGATCAGCAATTGCAGGCGCTTAGTGCGCAGATAGGTGAGAAGCTGAAGCAGCGCAATGCCACTGTAACCTGTGCGGAATCCTGCACGGGGGGATGGATTGCCAAAGTCTTTACCGATATCAGCGGCAGCTCCGCCTGGTTCGAGCGGGGTTTTGTGACCTACAGTAATCAGGCCAAACAGCAGATGGTCAGTGTTCAGGCTGCTTCGCTGTTGCAGTATGGTGCGGTAAGTGATGTGGTGGTGCGGGAGATGGCGCTGGGTGCCCGCAGGGCGGCCCATGCTGACTACGCGATCTCCGTCAGCGGTATTGCCGGTCCGGATGGCGGCAGTGAAGAAAAACCAGTGGGCACGGTGTGGTTTGGCTTTGCCGGGCCGCAGGATAACGTATTGACTTTTCAGCAGCATTTTAGCGGCGATCGTGATGCCGTACGCCGCCAGTCGGTGGCATGGGCCCTGCAGAAACTGTATGGCGAATTTCTGACAAATTAAACTTGATACTGTATGACTATACAGTATAATTGTCGGCAACAGAAAGAGTACAGGCACCCTGAGTGCGTGTTTACCCGGCTTGATTAGGAGTTGAAATGGCGATTGATGAAAACAAACAGAAGGCTTTAGCTGCCGCGCTTGGCCAGATTGAGAAGCAATTTGGTAAAGGCTCCATCATGCGCTTGGGTGAAGACCGCTCAATGGATGTGGAAACTATCTCTACCGGCTCGCTGTCGCTGGATATCGCATTAGGCGCAGGCGGTCTGCCAATGGGCCGTATCGTTGAGATCTACGGACCTGAGTCTTCAGGTAAAACCACGCTGACTCTGCAGGTTATCGCATCTGCACAGCGTAAAGGTAAAACCTGTGCCTTTATCGATGCCGAGCATGCGCTTGATCCGGTTTACGCCAAGAAACTCGGCGTAGACATTGATAACCTGCTCTGCTCTCAGCCAGACACTGGTGAGCAGGCGCTGGAAATCTGTGATGCGCTGGCGCGCTCTGGTGCCGTTGACGTGATCATCGTCGACTCCGTCGCGGCGCTGACGCCTAAAGCGGAAATCGAAGGTGAAATCGGTGACTCACACATGGGCCTCGCGGCACGTATGATGAGCCAGGCGATGCGTAAACTGGCCGGTAACCTGAAGCAGTCCAATACCCTGCTGATTTTCATCAACCAGATTCGAATGAAAATTGGTGTGATGTTTGGTAACCCGGAAACCACCACTGGTGGTAACGCGCTGAAGTTCTACGCCTCTGTCCGTCTTGATATCCGCCGTATCGGTGCAATCAAAGAGGGCGATAACGTGGTCGGCAGTGAGACCCGCGTTAAAGTGGTGAAAAACAAAATCGCCGCGCCATTCAAACAGGCTGAGTTCCAGATCATGTACGGCGAAGGTATCAATACCTTTGGTGAGCTGGTCGACCTGGGCGTGAAGCACAAGCTGATTGAAAAAGCGGGTGCATGGTACAGCTACAATGGCGACAAGATTGGTCAGGGTAAATCGAATGCCGGCAACTTCCTGAAAGAGAATGCTGCTGTGGCAAACGAGATTGATCTGAAGTTACGTGAGATGTTGCTCAACGGCGCGGATGAAAAACTCGCAGCAGCCGACAAGGCTGCTGAGAAAGAAGACGCGGCCGAAGCGAACGAAGACTTCTAATCTCTGATGCGGGAGGGGCGAAAGCCTCTCCCGTAGTTTTATCCCCCTCTATTGCCTTTCTTGCCTTCCCTCTGTCCTGTTCTGTCGCCATAATCTCCCTCTGTTTGTACAAGGTGCGCAGTATGACTGAACCCTCTCAGCCCCAACCTAATGTCGTCTCTTACTCCCGTCTGCTTGACCGTGCGATGCGTATTCTGGGTCAGCGCGATCACAGCCGTGCAGAGTTAGCGCGTAAACTGCAACAATCAGCGCAGCGTGCTGCGTGGGCGCAGAAAAAAGAGCCCGAAATTGTTACTGAAGCGTTGCTGGAACAGGTTCTTAACTGGTGTCAGGAAAGCGGCTGGTTAAACGACGAGCGTTTCACAGAACGATTTATTCAGAGCCGGAGCCGTAAGGGCTTTGGATCGCAGCGCGTGCGCCTTGAACTGGCCCAGAAAGGCATCGACCGTGAAGCCATTGATCTTGCAATGGAAGAGACAGAGGTAGACTGGGCGGCGTGTGCGGCTCAGATGGCTGAACGGAAATTCGGACACCCGCTGCCCACAGAGTGGAAAGAGAAAGCGAAAGTACTACGCTATCTGCAGTCAAAGGGTTTTATGAGCGAAGATATCCAGTCCATTTTCAGAAATTTTGATGACTAAAAGCCGATGTAATTTTACTTCCCACTGAAGAAAATTTATCTTATTCCCACTTTTTGTTCCGCTAATCAGGCACCACCAGAATGTGGTCGCGCCGATCAGAGGGAACGTTCGTTAGCGTGATTCCAGGATATATATGAGCAAGAGCACTGCTGAGATCCGTCAAGCGTTTCTCGACTTTTTTCATAGCAAGGGACATGAGGTTGTAACCAGCAGCTCCCTCGTACCGAATAACGATCCAACGTTGTTGTTTACTAACGCCGGGATGAACCAGTTTAAAGATGTGTTCCTCGGTCAGGACAAACGTGACTACACACGTGCGACCACGTCACAGCGCTGCGTACGCGCAGGCGGCAAACACAACGATCTTGAAAACGTCGGTTACACCGCACGTCACCACACCTTCTTTGAAATGCTGGGTAACTTCAGCTTTGGTGACTATTTCAAGAGAGAGGCGATTGGTTTTGCCTGGGAACTGCTGACGAGCGAGCAGTGGTTCAGCCTGCCAAAAGAGCGTCTGTGGGTGACGATCTATGAAACCGACGATGAGGCCTTTGATATCTGGGCGAATGAAATCGGTGTGCCACGTGAACGCATTATTCGCATCGGCGACAACAAGGGCAGCGCGTATGCGTCAGATAACTTCTGGCAGATGGGCGATACCGGTCCTTGTGGTCCGTGCAGCGAGATTTTCTACGATCACGGCGATCACATCTGGGGTGGTCCGCCGGGCAGCCCGGAAGAAGATGGTGACCGTTACATTGAGATCTGGAACATCGTCTTTATGCAGTTCAACCGTCAGGCTGATGGCACCATGCTGCCACTGCCAAAACCGTCGGTTGATACCGGAATGGGCCTTGAGCGTATTTCTGCCGTTCTGCAACACGTCAACTCCAACTATGAAATCGACCTGTTCCAGAAACTGATTGAGGCCGTGGCACAGGTTACCGGTGCCACTGACCTTAGTAACAAATCGCTGCGTGTCATTGCCGACCACATTCGCTCCTGTGCTTTCCTGATTGCCGATGGCGTCATCCCGTCTAATGAGAACCGTGGCTACGTGCTGCGTCGTATCATTCGTCGTGCCGTGCGTCATGGCAACATGCTGGGCGCCAAAGAGGCCTTCTTCTATAAGCTGGTTGCGCCACTGGTTGAGGTCATGGGTGCCGCAGGCGAAGAGTTACAGCGCCAGCAGGCTCAGGTTGAGCAGGTGCTGAAAAGCGAAGAAGATCAGTTTGCCAGAACCCTGGAGCGCGGACTGGCGCTGCTGGACGAAGAACTGGAAAAACTGCAGGGCGACACGCTGGATGGCGAAATCGTCTTCCGTCTCTACGATACCTTTGGTTTCCCGGCTGATTTAACGGCTGACGTCTGTCGCGAACGCAATCTGAAGATCGACGAAGCCGGCTTTGAGCGGGCGATGGAGCAGCAGCGTCAGCGCGCACGTGAAGCGAGTGGCTTCGGTGCTGACTACAGCAACGTTATTCGTATTGATGCCGCCTCATCCTTCAAAGGCTACGACCAGCTCGATTTAGCTGCCACGGTGAAAGCACTCTATGTTGCAGGCGAGGCGGTTGATGAAGTGACCGCGGGTCAGGATGCCGTGGTCGTGCTGGATGAAACGCCATTCTATGGCGAATCGGGTGGTCAGGTAGGCGATACCGGTCTGCTGAAAGGGAAGAATGCTGAATTTAGCGTCCAGGATACACAAAAATATGGTCAGGCAATCGGTCATGTCGGTAAGCTGACCGCAGGGCAGTTGCGTATCGGTGATCGCCTTGAGGCGCAGGTTGATGCAGCACGCCGTGCGCGCATCCGTCTTAACCACTCTGCTACCCACTTACTGCATGCCGCCTTGCGTCAGGTTTTAGGTGAGCATGTGGCGCAGAAAGGCTCGCTGGTTAACGACAAGTACCTGCGTTTCGATTTCTCGCATTTCGAAGCGATGAAACCTCAGGAGATTCGTCAGGTCGAAGATATCGTCAATGCGCAAATTCGTCGCAACCTGCCGGTTGAAACCGAAGTGATGGATCTGGATGCGGCGAAGTCTAAAGGGGCAATGGCACTGTTTGGCGAGAAATATGATCAGCGCGTGCGCGTTCTGACCATGGGTGATTTCTCTGTTGAGCTGTGTGGTGGCACCCATGCTGCGCGCACGGGTGACATCGGGCTGTTCCGTATTCAGGCGGAGTCAGGTACCGCAGCCGGTATTCGTCGTATCGAAGCGATTACGGGTGAAGGCGCGCTGGCGCAGGTCAATGCGCAGAGCAGCCAGCTGCAGGATCTTGCGCAGCTGGTCAAAGCGAACAGCAGCAACCTGAATGAGAAAGTGCGTGGTCTGGTCGATCATGTACGGGCTCTGGAGAAAGAGTTGCAGCAACTGCGCGATCAGCAAGCCGCGCAGGAGAGCGCTTCATTGAGCAGCAATGCTATCGACATTAAGGGAGTGAAACTGCTGGTCAGTGAGCTCAACAATGTTGAACCTAAAATGTTGCGTACCATGGTTGATGATCTTAAGAATCAGCTGGGGTCGGCGATTATTGTGCTGGCAACGGTTACTGAAGGTAAGGTGTCGCTGATTGCGGGTGTGACCAAAGATCTGACTGACCGTGTTAAAGCGGGTGAGTTGATTGCCGGTCTGGCTCAGCAGGTTGGCGGGAAGGGCGGTGGCCGTCCTGATATGGCACAAGCTGGTGGTAACGATGCGGGTGCTCTGAAAGGCGCATTAGCAGGGGTTGAGGACTGGGTCAGCAGCCGTCTGTAAGTGAATTAAAACAAGGCATCGTAAAAAGCGTCAGAACGGTTGTTCCGGCGCTTTTTAATACGATGCTAAAGCAGCAAATGACAAAGTCAGGTTGATGTAGTGTATTTCGGCTAAACTAACTATCAGCAGAATGTATTGGCGCATCGATGTGCATTGGTGTATTTCTCATACACATTGTGCAGCGTTAAATGATGGATAATGCCGGGAGCCTGTACAAGCCCGACTCTTTTAATCTTTCAAGGAGCAAAGAATGCTTATTCTAACTCGTCGAGTTGGTGAAACCCTCATGATCGGTGATGAGGTAACTGTAACGGTGCTGGGTGTTAAGGGTAACCAGGTTCGTATCGGTGTTAACGCGCCGAAAGAAGTGTCTGTGCATCGCGAAGAGATCTATCAACGCATCCAGGCTGAAAAAACGCAACAAACCAGCGTTTAACGGATTCAGCGTCTCGCACTCGTGCGAGGCGCTACCGCTTTCTGTAAAAATCCTGCCTTTTCTTTCTACCTGTTCCTCCTCTGTTTTGTTAACGCCATCATCTTTCATTGTTGATAATTCACTCTTTTTGTCGCCATTTTGTCCCAATTGTGTGTGATTTGCTCAATCAAACAAAGTTTCGGAAAAATTGTTTGACTTAAAAGTCCGGGAAAGTAATATGTGCGCCACGCAGTGCCGATGAGCAGAAACAACGTTCAGGCGCGCAGTTCGAAAGAAAGCGTAAGGTGAGGTGGCCGAGAGGCTGAAGGCGCTCCCCTGCTAAGGGAGTATACGGTCAAAAGCTGTATCGAGGGTTCGAATCCCTCCCTCACCGCCATTTTCGATGCATCCATAGCTCAGCTGGATAGAGTACTCGGCTACGAACCGAGCGGTCGGAGGTTCGAATCCTCCTGGATGCACCATATTTTCGAATATGGAGAAGTGCCTCGGTGTGACATGACGCATTAGCGTACAGGCCGCACTAAGGAGGATAACGTTGCATCAGCAACGGCCCGCAGGGCGAAGCGCAAGCTGAGTAATCCTCCTGGATGCACCATCGAAAAAAAGAAACAAAGCGAATTAGCAATTCCTTTCATGGTGAGTAGTTAGCACCCTGCGTTGTACAAGAATTTGATTTATGCATCCATAGCTCAGCTGGATAGAGTACTCGGCTACGAACCGAGCGGTCGGAGGTTCGAATCCTCCTGGATGCACCATTCTTCGTAACATCCTCAGGTTGGTTTCTGAAAGTCCATAAAAAAGTGTGACCCCCAAAAGATAGATCCCAATGCATCCATAGCTCAGCTGGATAGAGTACTCGGCTACGAACCGAGCGGTCGGAGGTTCGAATCCTCCTGGATGCACCATCTTCTCGAATGTTGGCAGTTCCTCAGTGTGACATGACGCAATAAGCGTTCCGGCCGCACGAAGGGGGATAACGTTGCATCAGCAACGGCCCACAGGGCGAAGCGCAAGCTGAGTCATCCTCCTGGATGCACCATCTTCTTCTTTAGCCTCAAAATCCCTCAAAGTATCATGGCGCGATGATCGCTAAGACCTCACTAAACACGATAGCGTTACTTCCGTAACCGTCCGTACAGCAAACGCTGAGTGAGTATCCTGAAAAACCTCTGCAGTTTCCCTCTGGCTTCACACGCACTCTTTTCCTGTTTAATCTGCCCCATTGATTCATCATCCTGACTTAAGCGATCCGAAACGCCTGTTTCCCGCATCAACGCCTTCTGTTTTGCTGCCCATGCCTGTCCGCTGCCGCTTGTCTGCCAGAAGAATGTTAAAAAAACGCTGGAATTTCGTACGTTTATCGCTGGTCGTGCACGATCACCTTTATCTGAAAACAAAAATTGTTAATGCTTTCAAAGCATTTGCTGTTCATCCCCCCTGGCGACAACCTGTCCACATTAGGCTAAAGTAATGTCTCATTTGATGAATGTCCGGAGTGACAATGTACGATCAATATGACGCCCTGATTTTCGATATGGACGGCACGATTCTTGATACTGAGCCGACACATCGAAAAGCGTGGCGCCAGGTACTGACGCGTTATGGATTAACGCTGGATGAAGCACGTATTATCGACTTCAATGGCGCACCAACCTGGCGGCTGTCGCAGTTCATCATTGAATCCAATCAGTCGTCACTCGACCCTTATCTTCTTGCCGCAGAAAAAACCGCTGCCGTGAAAGCGATGCTGCTGGAAAACGTGAAGCCACTGCCTTTAATGGAGGTGGTGAAAGCTTATCACGGGCGGCGTCCGATGGCGGTCGGTACCGGAAGCGAACACAGCATGGCAGAGGCGTTACTGACGCAGCTGGGCGTACGTGAGCTCTTTTCGGCCGTCGTCGGTGCTGACGACGTACAGCGTCATAAACCTGAGCCTGAAACCTTCTTACGCTGCGCTGAGCTGATGGGTGTAACGCCGGCACATTGTGTGGTGTTTGAGGATGCGGACTTTGGTATTCAGGCAGCGAAGGCAGCAGGTATGGCTGTGGTGGATGTCCGCTTACTGTGAGTGACGTTCTTACCTATGCCTCGATGTTCGGCAGCAGCTTTTTAAGTGCAACGCTCCTGCCGGGAAGTTCTGAAGCACTGCTGATAGCACTATTGATAGCAAAAAAGACATCAGTTTACGGGTTGCTTTTGGCCGCATCACTGGGAAACACCTTGGGCGGCTTAACCAACATTCTTATTGGTCGCTTGCTGCCGTTAAAACGTCAGGGGCGATGGCATGACACAGCAATGACGTGGTTGCACCGACTGGGACCAGCAGCACTGTTATTCAGCTGGCTGCCAGTGATAGGTGATCTGCTCTGCGTTCTGGCAGGCTGGTTACGTTTCGCCTGGCTACCTGCGATGCTGTTTCTCGCTGTCGGCAAAACACTGCGTTATATCGTTATCGCGACTGCCACATTACAGGGTATGCAATGGTGGCATTGATTCGCACAGATTCGAGGCTACGGTTAACATTATGCTGAACAAAAATAAATTATTATCACAGCGGGGGGGTAATGTGATCCCGGACGTATCTAAAGCGCTCTCCTGGCTGGAAGCGCATCCCAATGCCCTTAAAGGTATTGGCCGTGGCATCGAGCGTGAAACGCTGCGTGTACAGGCAAATGGCGAGCTGGCAAAAAGCGGCCACCCGGAATCTCTGGGGTCGGCGCTGAAACATGACTGGATCACCACTGACTTTGCCGAAACGTTGCTGGAATTTATTACGCCAGTGGATCACAGCATTGATCATATGCTGGCATTCCTGCGCGATATTCATCGTCACGTTGCCCGTGAACTGGGTGATGAACGCATGTGGCCATTTAGTATGCCGTGCGTGATTGACGATGCGGACAATATTGAGCTGGCGCAATATGGCACGTCCAATATCGGTCGGATGAAGACGCTCTACCGCGAAGGGCTGAAAAACCGCTACGGCGCGTTGATGCAGACCATCTCCGGCATTCACTATAACTTCTCACTGCCACTCTCATTCTGGCAGGAGTGGGCTGACGTGAAAGATAAGGAAAGCGGAAAAGAGACGATCTCGGCGGGCTATCTGCGGCTGATCCGCAACTATTATCGCTTCGGCTGGGTGATCCCCTATCTGTTTGGCGCATCGCCTGCTATCAGCTCCAGCTTCCTGCAGGGCCGTGAAAGCGCGCTGCCGTTCGAAACCAACGACAAAGACACGATGTGGCTGCCGTACGCTACCTCGCTGCGTCTGAGCGATTTAGGCTACACCAATAAATCGCAGAGCTCTCTGGGCATCACGTTTAACTCGCTGGAAGGCTATGTCACTGCGCTGAAGAAAGCGATCAAGACGCCGTCAGAAGAGTATGCAGCGATGGGCACTAAAGATGCCGACGGTAACTGGCTGCAGCTCAACACCAACGTGCTGCAGATTGAAAACGAGCTCTATGCGCCAATCCGGCCTAAGCGTGTGACACGCTCGGGTGAAGCGCCTTCTGATGCGCTGCTGCGTGGTGGTATTGAGTACATTGAAGTGCGCTCGCTGGATATCAATCCGTTCTCTGCAATCGGCGTAGATGAGAATCAGGTTCGCTTCCTCGACCTGTTCCTGATCTGGTGTACCCTGGCCGATGCGCCGGAAATGAGTGCAGATGAGTTGCAATGCACCCGTATAAACTGGAATCGGGTTGTGCTGGAAGGGCGTAAACCGGACCAGAAAATTGCCGTAGGCTGCGGAGAAGCGGAACATTCGCTGGTTGAAGTGGGCAAAACCCTGTTTGCCGATCTGCGTCGGGTTGCTGAAGTGTTAGACAGTCATAATCAGGACAGCACGGAATATCAGCAGGTTTGCGATCAACTGGTAGCATCGTTCGACGATCCTGAGCTAACCTACTCGGCGCGCATCCTTCAGGCAATGAAGGACAATGGTGTAACCGGAACCGGCGTGGCGCTGGCTGAACAGTATCGCCATCTGCTCTGCGAAGAGCCGCTGGAAGTGCTGACAGAAGAAGATTTCACGCGTCAGGCGCAGGCGTCTGTTGCTGCACAGCAGCAGCTGGAAGCGAATGATAAGCTGGATTTTGAAGCGTATCTGGCGAGCCGGGAAGGGTAGAAAAGAAAAAGGCCACATCAATGTGGCCAAATTAACATCTCTGTTGTCAGGGATGATGATAACAAATGCGCGTCTTTCATATATTCAGACGTTGGGCGAACAGAAAAGTTTCATCGTTTTAAAAAAAATTCTCAGAACAGGAGGTGACGTATGCCACTACTGGACAGTTTTACCGTTGATCACACCATCATGGGCGCACCGGCAGTTCGCGTGGCGAAAACCATGAAGACTCCGCATGGCGATACGATTACCGTTTTTGACCTGCGTTTTTGCCGCCCGAACATTGATATTCTCACTGAGCGTGGCATTCATACGCTGGAGCATCTCTTTGCCGGATTCATGCGTGATCACCTGAATGGTGATGGTGTGGAAATCGTCGATATCTCGCCAATGGGTTGCCGCACCGGCTTCTACATGAGCCTGATTGGTACACCAGACGAGCAGCGCGTTGCCAAAGCGTGGAAAGGGGCGATGGAAGATGTTCTGAAAGTGAAAGATCAGAACCAGATCCCTGAGCTGAATGAATACCAGTGTGGTAGCTACAAGCTGCACTCACTGGATGAAGCGCAGCAGATCGCCCGCAATGTGCTGGCGCATGATATCGGCGTTAACCGCAACGAAGATCTGAAACTGCCTGCTGAAAAGCTGAAAGAACTGCACATCTAGTCAGGGCTTTGCTGCTAAAAAAAACGCCGCATCATGTCGATTGCGGCGTTTTTTTATCGCTTCAGGACCCTACCGATTTTTTCAGTGGCGTCTTTGGCGTGATACGCACCTGTTTAATCATATTGTCCTGCACATCCAGAATATCGATGTTGTAGTGACCGATCTGAACACGTGTGGCGATGGCAGGGATCTCTTCCAGCGCTTCCAGCAACATGCCGTTGATGGTGCGCGCTTCCTGCTCTGGCAGCTGCCAGTTAAACGCCTTGTTAATTTCACGCACACTGGCGCTGCCTTCAATTAGTACGGATCCATCATTCTGCGGCATCACTTCTTCTGCCAGTGACGGTGACATGGAGGTGGTGAAGTCACCGACAATCTCCTCCAGAATGTCCTCTATCGTTACCAGCCCTTTGATATCGCCATACTCATCCACCACCACGCCCGCTTTCTCTTTGTTGCGCTGGAACTTCACCAGTTGGGTGTTCAGCGGCGTTCCTTCCGGAATGTAGTAGATCTCATCGGCGGCGCGCAGCAGCATCTCTTTGGTGAACTCTTTTTTCTCCGTCATCATACGCCAGGCTTCGCGCACCCGCAGCATGCCGACGCAGTCATCCAGCGAGTCCCGGAACAGCACAATGCGGCCGTGTGGCGAGTGGCTTAACTGGCGAACGACTGACTTCCAGTCATCGTTGATGTTAATACCGACGATCTCATTACGCGGAACCATGATGTCGTCAACACTGACTTTCTCCAGGTCGAGTACCGATAAAAGCATGTCCTGATTACGACGTGATATCAGATTACGCGATTCATAAACGATGGTGCGCAGCTCTTCTTTACTCAGCGCGGAGTTAACCGAGCCATCGGTGCGAATGCCTGCCAGCCGCATCAGCAGCCGGGTAATGGTATTCAGTAACCAGACCAGGGGGAGCATGACATACTGCAACGGACCCAGCAGAAAACTACTGGGATAGGCGACCTTTTCCGGATAGAGCGCCGCTATGGTTTTCGGTAATACTTCGGCAAACACCAGCACCACGAAGGTCAGTACACCGGTGGCTATTGCGACGCCGGCATCGCCGTAGAGGCGCATCCCGACGATGGTGCTGAGGGCAGAGGCAAGAATGTTGACCAGGTTATTACCGATCAGCACCAGACTAATCAACCGGTCAGGGCGACGCAGCAATTTTTCGACGCGACGGGCAGCACGGTGACCATTTTTAGCCTGATGGCGCAACTTATAGCGATTGAGGGTCATCATGCCGGTTTCGGAGCCAGAAAAATAAGCCGAAACCAGCACCATGATGATCAGCGTAATAATCAGCGTGGTGGTTGAAACATTCTCCAACGCAGAACTTCCTTTTTAACGAGAGGTGGGGACAAGCAGATGCTGCAGGATGCGACTGCCGAAGTAAGCCATGGTTAACAGCACCGCACCGCTGCAGTTAAACCAGACGACGCGGCGACCACGCCAGCCTTCATGATAGTGCCCCCAGAGCAAAACGATATAAACAAACCACGCGATGATAGAGAGTACCGCTTTATCGACGTTTTCTTCGCTGAAGAGATCCTGCATATAAAACAGCCCGGTGCAGAGCACCAGCGTCAACAGCACGACGCCCACCTGGGTGATGTGAAACATCTTACGTTCGATGGTCAGCAGCGGCGGCATATCCTGTGTGAACGCCAGACGCTTGTTTTTTAACTGATAATCGATCCACGCCAGTTGCAGTGCATAGAGTGCGGCAATAATCAGCGTCGCATAAGCGAACAGCGACAGACCGATATGGATCATCATGCCTGGCGTGGTTTCCAGATGGGTGATGAACGCATTGGGCACAAAAGTGGCGAAGGCCAGATTGATCAGCGCGAAGCTGTAAACAATCGGCAGCAGCAGCCAGCCACGGTTGCGTGACGCCACAATGGTCATGATGGCGCAAATCAACAGGCTGACCAGCGAGCCTATGTTGAGCAGGCTTAAATTCTGTCCGCTATCAACAGCAAATATGCGTTGCTGCAAGGCCACCGCGTGTGTCACCAGCGCCACGCAGGCAGAGAGCATCGCCATTCGCCGCCAGCCGCCGTTACGTTTCAACAGGCTGGGAATGATCAGGGCAAGACTTAAGGAGTAGGCGAATAGCGCCACTATCGCGAAAACGAACATAGATCCTTTCAGGTTCAGTCAGATAAGGAAAAAGGCAGTATAGCGCCAGCCGAAGCAGGCTCCAAACGATCTGAGGGGCAATTGCAGAGATCGCTGAGGCTTCGTGTTATAATCCGCCGCATTCTGCCGATCAGGCGCCTCGCGATCTTTTTTTTAGTGAGAGACCATGTTTGATAATTTAACCGATCGTTTGTCGCAAACCCTGCGAAACATCAGCGGCCGCGGAAGGCTGACTGAAGAGAACATCAAAGAGACCCTGCGTGAAGTGCGCATGGCACTGCTTGAGGCTGACGTTGCGCTGCCGGTGGTGCGTGACTTCATCAACCGTGTGAAAGAGAGCGCGGTCGGCCATGATGTGAATAAAAGTCTGACTCCAGGTCAGGAATTTATCAAAATCGTTCGTAACGAGCTGGTTACGGCGATGGGTGCAGAGAACAATGCTCTCGACCTGGCTGCTCAGCCGCCAGCCGTGGTGCTGATGGCGGGTCTGCAGGGTGCCGGTAAAACAACCAGCGTCGCTAAGCTGGGTAAATTCCTGCGCGAGAAGCACAAAAAGAAAGTCTTAGTGGTTTCTGCCGACGTCTATCGTCCAGCGGCAATCAAACAGCTGGAAACGCTGGCACAGCAGGTGGGTGTGGATTTCTGCCCGTCCGATCTCAGTCAGAAGCCGGTTGATATCGTTAACAATGCGCTGCGTGAAGCTCGCCTGAAGTTTTACGATGTACTGCTGGTGGATACCGCCGGTCGTCTGCACGTTGACGAAGCGATGATGGACGAAATCAAACAGGTTCATGCCGCCATCAATCCGGTAGAAACGCTGTTTGTGGTCGATGCCATGACCGGTCAGGATGCGGCAAACACGGCTAAAGCTTTTAATGAAGCGCTACCGCTGACCGGTGTTATCCTGACCAAAGTCGATGGTGATGCACGAGGCGGTGCGGCGCTGTCGATTCGTCATATCACCGGTAAGCCGATTAAATTTATGGGTGTCGGTGAAAAAACCGATGCACTTGAGCCGTTCTATCCGGAGCGTATTGCTTCGCGTATCCTCGGCATGGGTGACGTGCTGTCACTGATCGAAGATATCGAAAGCAAGGTTGACCGCGATCAGGCTGAGAAACTGGCTAAGAAGCTGAAAACCGGCGACGGTTTTGATCTCAACGACTTCCTTGAGCAGCTGAAGCAGATGCGCAACATGGGCGGCATGGCCAGCCTGATGGGCAAACTGCCCGGTATGGGACAGTTGCCTGACAATGTGAAGTCACAGATGGATGACAAAGTGCTGGTGCGCATGGAAGCGATCATCAACTCGATGACACGCAAAGAGCGTGAGAAACCAGAGATCATCAAAGGCTCACGCAAGCGTCGCATTGCGACCGGCTCCGGTATGCAGGTGCAGGACGTTAACCGCTTATTGAAGCAGTTTGACGACATGCAGCGTATGATGAAGAAAATGAAGAAGGGCGGTATGGCGAAAATGATGCGCGGCATGAAGGGTATGATGCCGCCAGGTTTTCCTGGCCGCTAAAGCGTTCCACAAAAAAGCCCGAAATGGCACGGTTTAGGTTGCTTTTTTCGCCAAAATGAGTAAAATTTTCGGGCTTTTTATATAGCACCCGGACCCCGTTCCTCGATGGGGGCCGGGTGTTTTATTAACTGAAGAGGATGTTATGGTAACAATTCGTTTGGCACGTCACGGCGCTAAAAAGCGTCCGTTCTATCAGGTCGTCGTCACTGACAGCCGCAATGCACGCAACGGTCGTTTTATCGAGCGCGTTGGTTTCTTCAACCCGATCGCATCTGGTCAGGCTGAAGGTCTGCGTCTTGATCTGGATCGTATCGAGCACTGGGTTGGCCAGGGCGCAACGCTTTCTGATCGCGTTAACGCGCTGGTCAAAGAAGCTAAGAAAGCAGCTTAATCTGTCACGGTGGTGAGCATGAGCAGACAAATTGCCGCACAGCCTCCTGTTAACCCGATTGTATTGGGTAAGATGGGAGCCGCCTACGGTATTCGCGGCTGGCTCAAAGTGTTTTCCTCCACTGAAGACGCTGAAAGCATCTTCAACTACCAACCCTGGTTCATCCAGCGCGCCGGTAAATGGCAGCAGGTCGAACTGGACGGTTGGAAGCACCACAATCAGGACCTGATCATCAAAGTCAAAGGCATTGAAGATCGGGATGCGGCGGCTCAGTTAACCAATTGCGAAATTCAGGTTGACTCGACGCAGTTGCCATCGCTGGAAGAGGGCGACTACTACTGGAAAGACCTTATGGGCTGCCAGGTGGTTAACCTCGAAGGCTACGAGATGGGTAAAGTCATCGATATGATGGAAACCGGCTCGAACGACGTTCTCGTCGTTAAGGCAAACCTGAAGGATGCATTCGGTGCTCAGGAGCGGTTAATTCCGTTTCTTGATGAACAGGTTATCAGGAAAGTCGATCTCTCTACTGGCATCATTGAGGTAGATTGGGATCCTGGTTTTTGATCTCCGAATCGAACGGTAACGTAACGGCGAATACAATGTGGATTGGTGTTATTAGCCTGTTTCCAGAAATGTTTCGCGCTATTACCGATTACGGGGTAACTGGCCGGGCTGTAAAAAACGGTCTGCTCAGCATTCAGAGCTGGAGTCCTCGTGACTTCACGCACGACCGGCACCGTACCGTGGATGATCGTCCTTACGGCGGCGGACCGGGAATGCTGATGATGGTACAACCCTTACGGGATGCCATCTCCGCAGCGAAAGCAGCGGCAGGTGATGGGGCCAGGGTGATATATCTTTCACCTCAGGGTCGCAAACTGGACCAACAGGGCGTTTGCGAACTGGCGGCACGGGACAAGTTAATTCTGGTCTGTGGCCGTTATGAAGGGATTGATGAGCGCGTAATCCAGACCGAAATTGATGAAGAATGGTCAATCGGTGATTACGTTCTCAGCGGCGGGGAACTGCCAGCGATGACGATGATTGACGCAGTCGCCCGGTTTATTCCTGGCGTGCTCGGCAAGCAGGCGTCAGCCGATGAGGATTCGTTCTCGGAAGGTTTGCTGGATTGTCCGCACTATACCCGACCTGAAGTGTTAGATGGCGTGGAGGTCCCGGCAGTATTACTGTCAGGCAACCATGCTGATATTCGCCGCTGGCGTCTGAAGCAGTCGCTAGGCCGTACCTGGCTGAGAAGACCTGAACTTCTGGAAAACCTGGCTCTGACTGAAGAGCAAGCAAGGTTGCTGAATGAGTTCCAGCGGGAATCTCAGCAGCAACAAAACGATGATGTGGAAGAGTAAGCTCTTCCCCGACTATCAGTTTACCCAGGATATGAGATTTAATTATGAGCAACATTATCAAGCAAATTGAACAAGAGCAGATGAAACAGGACGTACCTTCCTTCCGCCCGGGTGATTCCGTGGAAGTGAAAGTATGGGTCGTTGAAGGTTCTAAAAAACGTCTGCAGGCATTCGAGGGCGTGGTTATCGCTATCCGTAACCGCGGTCTGCACTCTGCATTCACTGTTCGCAAAATTTCTAACGGCGAAGGCGTTGAGCGTGTATTCCAGACTCATTCACCTGTAATTGACAGCATCGCTGTTAAACGTCGTGGCGCTGTGCGTAAAGCCAAACTGTACTACCTGCGTGAGCGTACTGGTAAGTCTGCTCGTATTAAAGAGCGTCTTAACTAAGGTATCGCTAACGCGACATCTAAAAGTTAATAGCAAACAAGGGGTTGGCATCTGCCAGCCCCTTTTTTTATGTCACTGCCAACCTTGCTGCCTACAGTTAACAGGCGTCCGGCCGCTGAAAATGATAAATCGCGGTATTAACCGGCCCCTCCTCTAATACGATCAGGCCATAGCGACAGCCAATGAACTGACCACCGCACTTCTCAGCCACGCCCCGACTGGCCAGGTTATCCTCTGCTGCCAGAATCTCAATCACCCGGGTCTCTGGGCGTGAAAACCCCAGCGGCAGCAACGCGGCTACCGCGCGGCTGGCGATTCCCTGACGCTGGGCATCACTGCGAACCCAGTAGCCAATTGCGCTGGTGTCACCCGGATGACGGGCAAAGCGTATTCCTGCGCCCCCCAGCAGCTGGTCATGCTGATCAACGATGGCAAACTCTTCCGCTTCCTCCTTCATCCGTTGCCAGTGGGTAAAGCGGATCCAGCTTTCTGCTTCATGCGGCTGATAATCGTGATGCGCCCAGACCATCCACGGGATAAGGCTGTCCAGAGAGGCATTAACCGCAGTGGTAAACGCAGATACGTCGCTGAGCTCAAAAGGTCGCAGATAAATATTTTGTGGTGATGGGCGCATAACTCTCTCAGCGCGAACAGAATGATTTTTTTATTCTGCATGGGGGTAGCAGAAAAGCAATAACCTTGACTGTAAACTTATTTTTACATATGAGTTTGGTTTTTTTTGGACAAGGCTTGAGTTATTTATATGATTTTATTGGATATTTTAAGTGTATTTCTCGCCTTGCTTGATCCGTGGTAATAAATGTGTACATATAATATTGCGCTATGTATTGTCTGTGATACAGTATTTGCATTCCTCAGTGAGGAGTCCACGACTGCCAATACGAGCCAAAGGATCGCCATCATGCAAAAAGACGCGCTGAACAATGTGCATATCGCCGGTGAACAGGTATTAATCACGCCTGAAGAGCTGAAAGCGAAGTTTCCACTGACCACTGAACAGCAGGAGCAGGTCGCGGCGTCGCGCCAGACCATCTCTGACATTATTGCCGGCCGCGATCCGCGTCTGCTGGTAGTGTGCGGACCCTGCTCAATTCACGATACCGAAGTGGCACTGGAATATGCTCGTCGTCTGCAAACCCTTTCCGAACAGCTGAATGATCAGCTGTTTATCGTGATGCGCGTCTATTTTGAAAAACCTCGTACCACCGTCGGCTGGAAAGGGCTGATCAACGATCCTTTCATGGATAACTCGTTTGATATGGAAGCGGGTCTGCACATTGCGCGCCAGCTGCTGGTGAACCTGGTTGAAATGGGTTTGCCTCTGGCCACTGAAGCGCTGGATCCTAATAGCCCGCAATATCTGGGCGACCTGTTCAGCTGGTCTGCCATTGGCGCCCGTACCACTGAATCGCAGACGCACCGTGAAATGGCCTCGGGCCTGTCGATGCCGGTAGGCTTTAAAAATGGCACCGATGGCAGTCTGGGAACGGCAATCAACGCCATGCGTGCAGCCGCAATGCCACACCGTTTTGTCGGGATTAATCAGGCCGGTCAGGTCTGCCTGCTGCAGACTCAGGGCAATCCGGATGGTCACGTGATCCTGCGTGGCGGCAAAGCGCCGAACTACGGTCCTGAAGATGTCGCGCAGTGTGAAAAAGAGATGCTCAAGGCGGGACTGCGTCCAGCCTTAATGATAGATTGCAGCCATGGTAATTCGAACAAAGACTACAGCCGTCAGCCTGGCGTAGCGGAATCCGCTATTGCGCAGATCAAAGACGGGAACCGTTCAATCATTGGTTTGATGCTGGAAAGCCATATCAATGAAGGTAACCAGTCTTCTGAGCAGCCACGCAGCGAAATGAAGTATGGCGTTTCCGTAACCGATGCATGCATCAACTGGGAAGTGACCGAAACGTTGCTGCGTGAAATGCATCAGGATCTGCAGGGAGTGCTGTCGGCGCGTCTGTCACAAGAGGTGTAAGAGCAATGGTGGCTGAACTGACCGCGTTACGCGATCAAATTGACAGTGTTGATAAAGCGCTGCTTGACCTGCTGGCTAAGCGACTGGAACTGGTGGCCGAGGTAGGTGAGGTGAAGAGCCGTTACGGCCTACCTATCTATGTGCCTGAGCGTGAAGCGTCAATGCTGGCTTCACGTCGCAAAGAGGCCGAAGCGCTCGGCGTACCACCGGATCTGATTGAGGATGTGCTGCGTCGCGTGATGCGGGAATCCTATACCAGCGAGAATGACAAAGGTTTTAAAACCCTCTGTCCTGAACTGCGCCCGGTGGTCATTGTCGGTGGTAAGGGCCAGATGGGCCGGCTGTTTGAAAAAATGCTCGGGCTATCTGGCTATACGGTTAAAACGCTGGATAAAGATGACTGGCCTCAGGCTGAAAGTCTGCTCAGCGATGCCGGAATGGTGATCATTAGCGTGCCGATTCACCTGACCGAGCAGGTGATTGCACAACTGCCACCAATGCCGGAAGATTGTATTCTGGTCGATCTGGCGTCGGTCAAAAACCGGCCTCTGCAGGCGATGCTGGCTGCCCATAACGGGCCTGTGCTGGGTCTGCATCCGATGTTTGGCCCGGACAGCGGCAGCCTGGCAAAACAGGTGGTGGTCTGGTGTGATGGACGACAACCGGAAGCGTATCAGTGGTTCCTGGAGCAGATTCAGGTCTGGGGTGCGCGTCTGCATCGTATCAGCGCTGTTGAGCATGACCAGAATATGGCATTCATTCAGGCGCTGCGTCACTTTGCTACCTTCGCTTATGGTCTGCATTTAGCCGAAGAGAACGTCAATCTGGATCAGCTGCTGGCGCTCTCGTCGCCAATTTACCGGCTGGAACTGGCGATGGTGGGGCGGTTGTTCGCTCAGGATCCGCAGCTCTATGCGGATATCATCATGTCTTCAGAGAGTAATCTGGCGCTGATAAAACGCTATTACCAGCGGTTTGGTGAAGCGATTGCACTGCTGGAGCAGGGCGATAAGCAGGCGTTTATCGCCAGCTTTAACCGGGTTGAACAGTGGTTTGGCGATCACGCAAAACGTTTCCTGGTCGAAAGCCGAAGCCTGCTGCGATCGGCCAATGACAGCCGCCCATAAATGACAGCCATCCATTAATGAAAAAGGCATCCAGTTGGATGCCTTTTTTTCTTCTTTTATTCGCCAGGTTCAGCGGGCACCACATTTTCGCTGGGGTAACAGCCCAGTACCTTCAGAGAGCGGGTCATGGTCTGTAATTCCTGCAGCGCCTGCTGCATCCGCTCCGATTGCAGGTTGCCCTGCACATCAATGTAAAACATCTCTTCCCACGGATTACCATTAATCGGGCGGGACTCCAGCTTGCTCATAATCAGGTTGTGCTGACGCAGTACCAGCAGCGCGTCGACCAGCGCACCCGCCTGCTGGCCGGTTGCCATAATCAGCGTGGTTTTCGCTGGCACCTGGTCAGAAACCTCGATTGCTTTGCGGGCCAGCACGATAAAGCGGGTGTGGTTCTGCTGCTGATTGGCCAGATTACGTTCCAGCACCTGCAACTGATAGAGTTCGCCACCGGCTTCACTGCCCAGCGCCGCCACCTTAGGTGAGTTGAGCGCAGCCACTTTCTCCATCGCTGCCGCGGTACTCTCGGTATATTCGATTTTCCAGTGCGGGAAACGATTAATAAACTGGCTGCACTGCTGGAACGGTTGAGGATGGCTGTAAACCGTCTCAATCTGCTGAAGATCGGTGGGGCCATTCACCAGCACGCAGTGGTCGATAGGCAATGTCAGCTCGCCCACGATTGAGAGGCTTGTCTGTTGCAGCAGATCGTAGACATCGTTGATAGAGCCTGAACTGGTATTCTCAATCGGCATCACGGCGTAATCAGCTACGCCATTTTCGACCTGTTTGATGATGTCGTGAAACTTCAGGCAGCCACACTCCACCATGCTATCGAAATGGCGCGACGCGTAGTTACGTGCTGCAAGATGCGAATAAGAGCCTTTCGGGCCCAGGAAGGCGATACGGGCGGCATGCGCATGGGGATGGTTGAGGTTTTTTTGCAGCAGCGCTTGCTGAGTCAGCACGGAATCTTCAATTACCAGCTGGAACAGACGGGTGATGTAGTGCGCATCCAGGTTGTGTGCCTTACCCAGTACGATAAGATTTTCCAGTAGCGCGCGTTCGCGCTCCACATCCCGAATCGGGCGATGCGTCGCCAGTTTCGCTTGTGCAACTTCCACTGCCAGCAAACGACGCTCGGCCAGCAGCGTCAGAAGTTTTTTATCCACGGCGCTGATTTTATCGCGTAGCGCCAGCAATGGATTATCGGGATTCATAGGGCTCACCTGTATGCTATCCAAAAAAAAAGCCTCCCGGTTGGGAGGCTTCGGTGTTCGTCTTCGCTTTCATTTTCACACGACGAATGGCCTCCCGTTCAGGGGAAGGTAAAAAAGAAAGCGAAGAAAAACAGATCAGATTTCATTGTAATGTCCGAAAAGAGAGTGACCTGAGAGTAACCGTACTGCTTAAAAGCTGTCAATAAAAAACGCGCCCGCAGGCGCGTTAAGAAACAGCGTTAAGAAAATCAGGACTCTTCGTCGGCGGGAATGATGTCTTTCACGCTGGCACTGGCGCGGCGTGCTTCAGACTTGTGCTGAACTTTATTCAGCTGACGCTCGAGCTTGGCAATCAAATCGTTGATAGCGGTATACATATCATCGTGCTTGGCGCTGGCCACCAGAGTCCCGTTAGGTGTGTTAATAGTGGCGTCAGCCACGAATTCTTTGGGCTCTTTAGAAAGGACAATATGCGGATTAATCAGGTCGGTTTGCCATTTTTCGAGCTTGGCGAGACGGTCTTCGACATGGCTTCGGATTGCCGGAGTGATGTCCATTTGTTTACTGGTAATGTTCAGAATCATCGTTCTTACCTCTCTGTCATTTCCGTCTTGGTCTTCTCAGCATAGCGCGAAAAAGCGTTCAATGTGGGATTTCGATCACGAAAAAATGTCACTTTTTGTCAGTCACAACATTCTGTGAGAAAGGCAGAGAAACTGGCCGAAATGGCTTGAAGCGAAACGATTAACACGGCATGCTTGATGAGATAGCTCGCTGAGATCAGATCCAAATCTGACTGTTCTGTGAGCAAAAAAAAGCAGCCCTGAGAGGCTGCTTTTTTTATGGCTGGAAATCTGTCTGACTATCAGCTTTTGTTAGCTGCAATGATTTTCGCCACTTTATCGGCTTCAGCGTTCAACTGCAGATTGCGGTAAGCATTCTCCATCAGCGGCAGAGCATCGTGTGTTGCCTGCGTATCCGGATAATCGCGCATCATACCTTCGACACGGTTAACAACCGCGACATAAGCCTCACGCTTAGTATAGAATTGCGCCACTGACAGCTCATATTTAGCCAGACGGTCTTTCAGATAGACCAGGCGTTTCTGAGCATCAGCCGCATACTGGCTGTTCGGGTAACTCCGCAGCAGCTGAGAGAAGTCGCGGAAAGCATCACGAGCGTGCGTCGGATCGCGGTCAGAACGATCAATACCAAAGAAGCCCTGCAGCGCGGAGTCATCCAGCGCCATGTCCGTCAGACCTTTCATATAGATGACATAGTCAATGTTCGGATGCGTGGGGTTCAGACGCATAAAGCGAGCAATGGCAGCCTGCGCCAGGGGCAGATCGGCATTTTTATAGTACGCGTAGATTAAATCCAGCTGCACCTGCTGCGAATAAGGACCGAACGGATAACGATTATCCAGCGCTTCCAGTTGCTTAATCGCAGCTTTAAAGTTACCGTCCTGCAGCTTTTGCTGCGCTGTAGCATAGATTTCAGAAGGCGGGCTGTCCGGTACCGCGTCATTTGAGCCGGAACAACCAACAAGTGCCAGGCTCAGTGTGGCAGCAGCCACCAGATGTTTCATACGCGTCATGACGAAGTGATTATCCTCAAATGTTATGGCGGAAGCTGTCCGTATAGCTCCCGGTAATGACCAGGTACGATAGCACATTATATTAAACGGCATCGCCGTGAAAACCCAACGTTAACGAAGAAGCTGTATATGGCACAACAAGTTCAACTCACCGCAACGGTATCCGAATCACAACTCGGACAACGCTTAGATCAGACTTTGGCGGAATTGTTCCCTGATTATTCACGTTCTCGCATAAAAGAGTGGATCCTCGATCGTCGCGTTACTGTAAACGGCGTCATGGTCGATACACCCAAAGAAAAAGTGCTGGGCGGCGAGCTGGTCGCGATTGACGCTGAGATCGAGGAGGCGCAGCGCTGGGAACCGCAGAATCTGCCACTCGACATCGTTTATGAAGATGAAGACATTATTGTCATCAACAAACCACGCGACTTCGTGGTTCACCCTGGCGCCGGTAATCCGGATGGCACGGTATTAAACGCTTTACTTCATCACTATCCGGCGATTATGGATGTGCCGCGCGCGGGCATCGTACACCGCCTGGATAAAGACACCACCGGTTTAATGGTGGTCGCGAAAACCGTTCCGGCTCAGACGCATCTGGTGGACTCGCTGCAGCGTCGCGAAATCACCCGTGAATATGAAGCGGTTGCGATTGGCAATATGACTGCGGGCGGCACCGTTGAGCAGCCTATCAGCCGTCACTCAACTAAACGCACCCACATGGCGGTACACCCAATGGGTAAACCGGCGGTCACTCATTACCGCATCATGGAGCACTTCCGGGCCCATACCCGTCTGCGCCTGCGTCTGGAAACCGGTCGTACTCACCAGATCCGTGTGCATATGTCTCACATCAGCCATCCGCTGGTGGGCGATCCGCTTTACGGTGGCCGTCCGCGTCCGCCAAAAGGCGCGTCAGAGGCATTTATTACTACGCTGCGCGGTTTCGATCGTCAGGCACTGCACGCCACGATGTTGCGCCTCTATCACCCTATCAGCGGTATTGAAATGGAATTCCATGCTGCGCTTCCGCAGGACATGGTTGATCTAATCGCGGCGTTAAAAGCAGACACTGAAGAATTTAAAGACCAGTTGAATTGGTGATGAATCTGATTACTCCTCAATGGCCCGCTCCGTCACGCGTTCGGGCCTGCTCGACGCAGCGACAGGGCGGCATCAGCACATCGCCCTGGGATGCACTGAATCTCGGCGGGCATGTGGGGGATAATCCGGATGCTGTGGCGCGTAACCGGCAGTTGCTGTTGGAAGAGGCAGGTTTACCTGCCATGCCGCAGTGGCTGGATCAGGTTCATGGCACTGAGGTTGTGCGTCTGACTGCAGGGGAAAGTACGCCATTACGTGCTGATGCCTGTATTACCGATCAGCCCGGTGTCGTCTGTGCCATCATGACCGCTGACTGTCTTCCGGTCCTGTTCTGTTCGCAGGATGGCACGGAAGTGGCGGCGGCACATGCAGGCTGGCGCGGACTTTGTGCGGGAGTACTGGAAAATACGCTGGCGCAGTTTCGTTCGCCACCTGATCAGATTCATGCCTGGCTTGGACCGGCAATCGGACCTGATGCGTTTGAGGTCGGTGCCGAAGTGCGTCAGGCCTTTATGGCTCAGGATCCTCGGGCTGTGCAGGCTTTCCGTCCATCAGGTGACCGCTTTTACGCCGACATCGGCCTGCTGGCGCGGATGCGATTGCAGGCAGCGGGCGTGAATTCAGTCAGCGCCAGCAGCCGTTGTACCTTTACGCAGCGCGACGATTTCTTCTCTTTCCGCCGCGATGGGATCACCGGGCGTATGGCAACTTTGATCTGGCTGTTATAACCTTACGCCATAAGACGGTCCAGTTAGCGTATTTTTTACTCAAATCTCAGGTCATTAACCTTGAAATTTTGAGGGATGACCTCATTTAATCTCCAGTAGCATTTTGACCTGTAATGGGAGGAATTATGCGTCTGGATCGTCTTACTAACAAATTTCAACTGGCTCTCGCCGACGCGCAGTCCCTCGCTCTGGGACACGACAATCAATTCATTGAACCTCTGCATCTGATGAGCGCATTGCTCAAACAGGAAGGCGGATCGGTTTCACCTTTACTGACTTCGGCCGGTGTCGACGTTACGCCATTTCGCGCTCAGGTTGAGCAGGCTATTGATCGCCTGCCACAAGTTGAGGGCAGCGAAGGCGATGTACAACCCTCATCTGACCTCGTCCGGGTATTAAACCTGTGCGACAAGCTGGCGCAGAAGCGCAACGATAACTTTATTTCATCCGAATTATTTGTTCTGGCCGCGCTGGAATCACGGGGCTCACTGGCCGATCTGCTCAAAGCAGCGGGCGCAACGCGTGAAAAAATCACCAGTGCGATTGAACAGATGCGGGGAGGAGACAACGTGAACGATCAGGGGGCTGAAGATCAGCGCCAGGCTTTAAAAAAATACACTATCGACCTGACCGAGCGGGCAGAGAAGGGCAAACTCGATCCGGTCATCGGTCGTGATGAAGAGATTCGCCGCACCATCCAGGTTCTGCAGCGCCGTACCAAAAACAACCCGGTACTGATTGGTGAACCTGGCGTAGGTAAAACCGCGATTGTCGAAGGGCTGGCGCAGCGCATCATCAATGGTGAAGTGCCTGAGGGTCTGAAAGGACGTCGGGTACTGGCGCTGGATATGGGTGCGCTGGTGGCCGGGGCGAAATATCGCGGTGAATTCGAAGAGCGTCTGAAAGGCGTACTGAGTGACCTGTCGAAACAGGAAGGCAACGTCATTCTGTTTATCGACGAGCTGCACACCATGGTGGGAGCCGGTAAAGCGGACGGTGCGATGGACGCCGGCAATATGCTTAAACCTGCGCTGGCGCGTGGTGAACTGCACTGTGTGGGTGCCACTACGCTTGATGAGTATCGCCAGTACATTGAAAAAGATGCCGCGCTGGAGCGTCGTTTCCAGAAAGTCTTTGTGGCTGAGCCAAGTGTGGAAGATACCATCGCCATTCTGCGTGGTCTGAAAGAGCGTTATGAACTGCATCACCATGTGCAAATCACTGACCCGGCGATTGTCGCGGCGGCGACCCTGTCTCATCGTTATATTGCTGACCGGCAGCTGCCGGATAAAGCGATTGACCTGATCGATGAGGCAGCTTCCAGCATTCGTATGCAGATGGACTCGAAGCCGGAGTCACTGGATCGCCTGGAGCGCCGTATCATTCAGCTGAAGCTGGAGCAGCAGGCGCTGAAGAAAGAGGCGGACGATGCCAGCATCAAGCGTCTTGAAATGCTGGAAACCGAGCTCAACCAGAAAGAGCGCGAATACGCCGAGCTGGAAGATGAGTGGAAGACAGAGAAAGCCTCGCTGTCCGGCACGCAGAACATTAAAGCGGAACTTGAGCAGGCGCGTCTGAATTTAGAGCAGGCACGTCGCCAGGGTGACCTCGCTCAGATGTCAGAGCTGCAGTACGGTAAAATTCCGGCACTGGAAAAACAGTTAGCCGCAGCGACTCAGGCGGAAGGCAAGACCATGAAGTTACTGCGTAACCGGGTAACCGATGTGGAGATTGCCGATGTGCTGGCACGCTGGACCGGTATTCCGGTCGCACGAATGATGGAAGGTGAGCGCGATAAGTTACTGCGCATGGAGCAGGACTTACATGGCCGGGTCATCGGACAGGATGAAGCGGTTGAGGCGGTATCAAATGCTATTCGCCGTAGTCGCGCAGGCCTTTCTGATCCAAACCGGCCTATCGGTTCCTTCCTGTTCCTGGGGCCAACCGGGGTCGGTAAGACCGAACTGTGTAAAGCGCTGGCTAATTTCCTGTTCGACAGTGACGATGCGATGGTTCGTATCGACATGTCTGAATTTATGGAAAAACACTCAGTATCACGGCTGGTGGGTGCACCTCCGGGCTACGTCGGCTATGAAGAGGGCGGTTATCTGACCGAAGCTGTGCGCCGTCGGCCTTATTCGGTCATCCTGCTGGATGAAGTAGAGAAAGCGCATCCTGATGTCTTTAACATTCTGCTGCAGGTGCTGGATGATGGGCGTCTGACGGATGGGCAGGGCCGGACGGTCGATTTCCGTAACAGCGTGGTGATTATGACCTCCAACCTGGGATCAGATTTAATCCAGGAGCGGTTCGGCAATCTCAGTTACCCGGAAATGAAAGATATCGTGATGGGTGTGGTCGGACAGCATTTCCGTCCTGAGTTCGTCAACCGTATTGATGAGGTGGTGGTGTTCCATCCGCTGGCTGAGAAACATATTGCGTCCATTGCGCAGATTCAGCTGCAGCGGCTGTACAAACGTCTGGATGAACGGGGTTATCAGCTGCACATCTCTGATGATGCGATCAAACTGCTGGCGGAGAACGGGTATGATCCGGTCTACGGTGCACGTCCGCTGAAACGTGCGATACAGCAGCAGATCGAGAACCCGCTGGCTCAGCAGATCCTTGCCGGTTCGCTGGTGCCAGGCAAAACCATCGAAATGGATGTGGAGAACAACATCATTACTGCACATCAGTAAGGTGTGGAATGAAAAACGGGCCTCTGGCCCGTTTTTTTTGCCCTTTTGAGGGGTTTTTGCTTATTTAATACTCCTTTTGAGTGCGAAATGAACGGTCAGTAAAAAAGTCTCAATTTGCACTTGCGCTATCTGAGCCGTTCCCTATAATGCGCCTCCACTGACA